>JBMLSG010000073.1:0-46480 GCA_049240625.1 Lacibacter sp.
ACTCCCGACCTTCGGGTTATGAGCCCGACGAGCTACCGCTGCTCTACTTCGCGATGTGGAGTGCAAAGGTAAGGCTTTCATCTATTGCTTCCAAACGAAAGATTCTAAGCTTGAAGATTTTGACTCCGGTTATTAAGAATCAACTTCTTTTATTCATTTCCTCATCATTGTGTAGAGGTTCAGAAAGATCAGCTGTAGTAGCAATTTGATGCAGAAAAAAATAAAAAATGTTTTACCATATCATATTCTGTAACTAAAATCCTGAACAAAATTTTAAAGTATGTGATTCTTGTCTATAATTTTGCGGCGTCACAAGAACAGTGACACAGATTCCCCGGGGTGCAAAACCATCATTGATGGCTAGCTGAGATTAAACCCGTAGAACCTGATCAGGGTAATGCCTGCGCAGGGAAGGAGGCCTCTTTCTGTATTCCTCTTTTCGTTACGCAGCATTTCCGTTTCAATTTCAAATTTTAAAAAAAAATTAAATGAAAAAATTGATGCTGGGAATGTTGGTGATTCTTTCACAACAATTCGCAATGGCTCAGTACAATCTGAGTGGTATTCTTACAGAAAAAAACAATTTACAAAACGTTGTTGCCGGTGCAACGGTTGAAGTAGCAGGCAATGGCAGTACGCAAACCAACAAAAATGGTGCATTCAGCATCAACCTGCGACAAAAAGGAACGTACACCCTCCGCATTAGTACAATTGGTTATAAAGTAATTGAACAAACAGTTAGAATAACCGAAAAAGAAACCAAACTGAATATGCTGCTGGAAACTCAGCCCCTGTTCCTAAAGCCGGTTGAAATTACAGCTATTCGTGCGGGCGATCGTATGCCGTTTGCCAAGACCAATCTTAACAAAGAAGAAATCAGTAAGATGAATACAGGGCAGGATCTCCCCTTCATCCTTAACCAAACGCCCTCAGTTGTGGCCACTTCAGATGCGGGCAATGGCATTGGTTATACCGGGATTCGAATTCGAGGAACCGATGCCACGAGAATAAACATGACGTTAAATGGCATTCCCTACAATGATGCCGAAAGCCAGGGATTATTTTTTGTGAACCTTCCCGATTTTGCTTCATCTGTGAACTCCATCCAAATCCAACGTGGCGTGGGGACTTCGTCAAATGGAGCGGGTGCTTTTGGAGCGACATTAAACCTCAGCACAAACGAATTTAATGAACAACCCTATGTCGAGTTAAACAATGGTTTTGGAAGCTTCAGCAGTCATCGTCATACCCTTAAAGCCGGATCGGGTTTAATTGGAAAGCATTTTACAATTGATGGTCGAATTTCATATATCGGCAGCAATGGATTCATTGATAGAGGATCGTCCGACCTTCGCTCAGCTTATATTTCTGCTGCCTACATCAATAAAAAAACATCCATACGCTTCAATGCGTTCACAGGAAAAGAAAAAACGTATCAGTCCTGGAATGGTATTCCTGAAGCGAAATTAAAAGGTGATGAAGCGAAATTAAAAGAGCATTATATAAATAATAATTATTTGTACAATACTCCGGAAGACTCTGCAAACCTGTTTAACCCCAATAACAACCGAACGTATAATTATTTTCGTTACGATAATCAAACAGATAATTATCGCCAGGACCACTATCAACTTTTTTTTAATCATGAACTCAACAAAAACTGGAATATCAATACCGCCTTTTTCTTAACACGCGGATTGGGCTATTATGAAGAATACAAACGGGATGAATCGCTGAAAGATTATGGGTTAAATGACAACACCTCTGATATTATCCGTCAACTTTGG
Source organism: Lacibacter sp. (assembly GCA_049240625.1). Taxonomy (GTDB): domain Bacteria; phylum Bacteroidota; class Bacteroidia; order Chitinophagales; family Chitinophagaceae; genus Lacibacter. The sequence goes on from JBMLSG010000073.1 coordinate 1,788, forward strand.
TTAGACAATTATTTTTACGGCACTACTTTTTCTGCACAATACAAACGGAACAAAGATCAGTTAACTTTTGGCGGAGCATTCACACGTTATGATGGGAAACATTATGGGAAAATCATATGGAGTGAAGAGCCCGTTCAAAAAGATTACAAATGGTACAATCTAAATGCGTTCAAAACGGACTTTAATTTTTATACAAAATACCAGCGACGTTTAAACAACCAATGGGAAGCATTTGCCGATGTACAATACCGAAACGTAAATCATACAATCAATGGTTTCCGTAAAAACCCAACACTGCTTTCAGGCAACAACTTCTCCTTTATTAATCCGAAGCTGGGCATTTCGTATGCAAATACCAATGGCTGGCTGGGGTTTGCATCGTTTAGTATTGGCAACAAAGAACCCAACAGAGATGATTTTGAAGCCGGTATTGAACAACAACCTAAGCATGAAACATTGTACGACTTTGAAATAAACATTGAACAACGCAAAAGCAACTACAACTGGAGCCTTACGGGCTACTACATGTTTTATAAAAATCAATTGGTATTAACCGGCAAGGTCAACGATGTTGGTGCTTACAATCGTACCAATGTTGACCGTAGCTACAGGGCAGGTGCAGAATTGCAGGGAAGTATAAAACCAATTAATTGGTTTCATGCAACCGGCAACTTAAGTCTTAGCAGCAACCGCATCCTCAACTTTACAGAATTTGTTGACGACTATGATAATGGCGGACAGATAGAAAATAAGTTCAGATCCACCCCACTTTCCTTCTCTCCCAGCCTGGTTTCTGCGATGACGATCAACTTTATACCTGTTAAGAATTGCGAAATCAGTTTGCTTAATAAATACGTATCACGCCAGTATCTGGATAATACCGGAAATCAAGCAAGAAGCATCAATCCATTTCTGACAAACGATGTTCGATTCAGTTATCTGATACGTTTTAAACACATCAAAGAAGTAAACTTCACCTTTCAACTAAACAATGTTCTGAACCGTATGTACGAAACAAATGGTTATACATTCGGTTATATTTACGGTAACCAAAGAATTACAGAAAATTATTTATACCCCATGGCAGGCAGGAACTTCATGGCAGGTATCAACATTAAGCTCTAAATAAAGAGTTCTAAATAAAGAACGGCGACGCCATGGCGTCGCCGTTCTTTTATTCATTCATTTCTGTATCAACGATCAAACAATTGTCGCCACGCAAGCATCCCTCCCACCAAATTAACCGCATGAGTAAATCCTAAATTCTCCGCCATCATACAAGCTTGTCCGCTTCGGTTTCCACTACGGCAATAAAAAATCACTTCCTGGTCTTTCAGTTCTTCAAAATCATCTAAGTCGCCTGCCATAATATTTCCTAAAGGATGCAAAACGCCTCCAATATTAAATTCAGCATGTTCACCAGGTTCACGTACATCAATGATGTGAAGTGTTTCTCCGGCATCCATTCGTGCTTTTAATTCTTCCGGTGTGATTGTATTCATAACTGTGCTATGGCTTTTTATTGTTTAAAGACTGGTTTGGTAATTCCTGTTCAACCTGATCAGGTTTCTGAGCATTTTTTATGGAATCAATTTTTGTGAGATCGGTACTGAGCCAAAGGTCCATCAACTGACCGGCACGTATGCGAATACCCAATCCTTCTTCATCTTTTGCCGGTGGACTTTGTTTGATAATAAAAGCAGAAGCGGTATCCTTTACAGGCCCAATCAATACAATTGCTCCGGTAAGTAACCCGCTCGAATCCAATAACAACTTCGCTTCACGATAGGTTAGTCCCTCCAGATCCGGTACAGGAATCTCCACATTCTGAACACCGGCTCCAATGACCAAACTAATACGACTTCCCATCGGTATGGGTGTTCCCGGCTCAATCTTTTTCCCGTTCCATTGCTGTTCTAAAATAGACCCAACCGCAAAATCGGGTTTGTAAACAGTATCACCGAGTTTCAACCCTAACGTTTTCAGTTGCAACTCCACACTTCTGAATGTTTGTCCAACAAAATTAGGCATGGGTAACTGAGGAGGTAAAGCCCTGTTGACCGTTAGATAAATAGTGCGACTGTATTTGACCAATTCTCCCGGCTCCGGAACTTGCCTTACAATCGAGAGACGAGGTAAACTATCATAAAAAACGCTGTCCTGTACCTCTACCTCAAAACCCTGTGATTCAAGAATTTTTTTAGCTTCTTCAACAGAACGACCTTTTACAGCAGGAACCTTTTGATACTTACCGTGCAGTGTAATGTTATCCAGGAATTGAAAAAACAAGAACATGACCGAAAAGGAGATCAAGAGGATGACCAGCAGGTTGACCCAAATGGAACGATGTGTGATAAACTTAAACACGATTCTGATTATTTGCCGAATATCGGAATAAAAGATGATTTGAAATTAGAGAATCTCATCGAGCAGCAGGGAATAAAAATACGTTAAATCCCACCCTTTTGCACGCACTTGTTGCGGAACAATGCTTGCAGCGCTTTGTCCGGGCACCGTATTGATTTCAAGCATAAACGGCTTCTGCAACGTTTCATTGTAGATAAAATCAATTCGAATGATACCGCTGCAATTAAAAATCTGATAGATTTTTTTTGCCGCTTCACTTACGTTCCGATAGATATCATCTGTTGCCTGAGCGGGTGTAATTTCATCGCTTTTACCACTGTACTTTGCTTCAAAATCAAAAAACTCCTGGCCTTCATGAGCTTTGACTTCCGTCATGGGTAACGTAATGATTTCTCCTTTGCTTTTGAACACGCCAATCGTAAATTCTCTTCCCAGAATCATCTCCTCAACCAAGACCTGCTCATCGACTCCAAACGCTTTTTCAATGGCGTCCTGAAGGTGAGCCGGATCTGTAACCTTACTCATACCAATACTGCTGCCCCCATTGTTGGGCTTTACAAAAACCGGCATTTTCAATTGAGAAGCCACTGCTGTCGCATTCCATTCTGCGTTTTTGAACAAATGAACACTTTTCGCAACTGCTATACCGGAAAAAGCAGCTACTGCAACGGTATAGCGTTTATTAAATGTAATTGCCGATGTGGCTGCGTTACATGATGTGTACGGCATGCCCAGCATATCGAAATATCCCTGTAGTTTTCCATCTTCACCCGGCGTACCGTGCAATCCGATGAAAACTGCATCAAAATGAATCTTTTGACCTTGAAGCGTAATCGTAAAATCGTTGCGATCAACTTCAACCAAAGACCCGTTTTCTCCCTTGTAATACCACCCATCCTGACGTATATCAATTACATAAACATCATACTTTGTTGTGTCTAAATGTTTTTGTATTGTAATTGCACTTTTATAAGAAATTTCTGCTTCGCCCGAATAACCGCCTGTGATTAATGCAATTCGTTTTTTCATGTATTAATTATTTTATGTCAGATGTTAGAGCCTGAGGACCACTTCTCATCGAAAATCGAAATGGTGTTCGGCAATATCCTTTTGGAATTTTCAATTGCAAAATAGAAATTACTCAATTAAATCGGTTTCTCCGATACCCTGATTTCCGGAATCTGCCACTAATTTCCATTGACCTTTTTGCTGTTTCCAAACCGATAAGTAGGTTCCTCTCAGTACTGTATCTCCGGTTGCTACCTGATACAACCCATAGGTGTAGCCCAAATCAGAGGAAGCCGCAATTTCACCGCCCGTAACGTTCCAGGACAGTTGAAAAGAAGTGTCTTCCTGCGCCGATAAAAACTTAATCACATCTCCATCCAGAATGGGTGCATAACCGGGTCGGAGCAAAACTGCTTCATCGGCCAGAAAATGGAAATAGCCTTTTTTCATTCCCAATTTCTTACAGGAATCGGAAAATGCACGATCGGTTTGAATCAGAGCCTGTAAAGCCTGATCCCTTAAGTCAGGTTGCTCCTTTGATTGTTGATCGTTATCCTCTTTGCAAGCTATGGTGCAGGAAAGAATAAGAATCAAAAATGAAATGCGCATCATAGTCGTGCAAGATAAAAAAAGAAAGGTGAAGGAAATCAATCCCTCACCTTTTCATAAGCAGTATTTATAAGATTATGAATAGAATCGAAATCTTATTAAATGTGTAATTTGTCTTTTTTAGCCAACAATTCTTCTACTGTTTCTTTATACGCTTCATCCGGAACACAGCAGTCAACCGGACAAACAGCGGCGCATTGAGGCTCTTCGTGAAAACCTTGACACTCGGTACATTTATTCGCTGTAATGTAGTAGGTATCCATGCTGACAGGTGCGTTTTTCACATCAGCATCAACAACCGTACCGTCCATCAGCGTATACGATCCTTTTACGGAGGTTCCATCGGCAATCGCCCATTCTACACCACCTTCATAAATTGCATTGTTTGGACATTCGGGTTCGCAAGCCCCGCAATTGATACATTCGTCTGTGATTTTTATAGCCATAATTTTAGAATTTTAGGGGTCTGAATCAATTACTTTTGCAGTTCAAATGTAAATCAAAGCATTGAATGAATCTTCAGGAACGCATAAAAATTTTAACGGAGCTCGGAAAATACATTTTATCCAATGACCCTGCATGGCAAACAGCCAAGCAAGTTGCGTATCAAAAAAATCCGTGGTTTACAGAAGCATTTGTGGATTTATCTGCTACGAATATCGCAACCCAATTTTTAACTGAAGAAAATCTGACCAAGTGGGCCCGGCATTACTTTCTTGATGATCAAATCACGCCCCGTACCGTTGGAATTGTAATGGCAGGGAACATACCGCTTGTTGGTTTTCATGACTTCCTGTCTGTTTTCATATCCGGTCACAAACAACGTTGTAAATGCTCTTCCAAAGACCAGGTTTTACTGGAGCATTTAATCCACCAAATGACACAATGGAATCCTGCGGTTCGGGAACAAGTTCAATTGGCCGAAATGTTGAAAGACTGTGATGCATATATTGCCACCGGCAGCGATCATACTTCCCGTTATTTTGATTATTATTTTGGACGCTACCCATCTGTTATCCGAAAAAACAGAACATCGGTAGCGGTACTGGACGGCACCGAAAACGAACAGGACCTGGAATTACTAGCCGATGACATCATGCAATATTTTGGACTTGGTTGCAGAAACGTTTCTCAAATTTTCGTTCCTGAAAACTACGACTTTGTTCCACTTTTAAATGCCTTGAGAAAATACAAGTCTTTTTTTGACCATCATAAATACCGCAATAACTACGATTATCAATTGGCCATCTATCTGATGAACAATCAATATTACATGACCAATGATTGTATTGTACTGATCGAGAACAACAGCCCTTTTTCGCCGATCGGAACCTTACATTATTCTTATTATCAATCTGAAGAAGATGTCCTTAGTGCTCTTTCAAGTGATGAACGGATACAAGCGATTGTCAATAAAAAGCGCATTCCCTTTGGACAGGCCCAAAAACCACAACTTACAGATTATGCCGACGGAGTTGACATCATGCAGTTTCTCCTGACTCTTTAGATAAAAATTGCCAGTCGTTGAGTGGCACAAATTGATGTTCCTTTTTTTCCCATCCGTAAGTATACGACCCATTGGTTAGAAGCAAATACGGCACCGGAACAGAAACATGATAACGCAGCACTTGTTCCAGCACGTTCGCTTGTAAATCAACCTCCATGGATTTGCATTCAACAAGTATCTTGGGCTGATGGTCTTCATCAAAAATCAAAATATCAAACCGTTTTTTAACCCCGTTCAAAAGAATCTCCTTCTCCACACTTATAAGAGCAGCAGGAATATGCTTTACCAGGACCAGAAACTGAATCACATTCTGTCGTACCCACTCTTCGGGCGTCAAACGTACCCAGCGTTTACGAATACCATCAAATATGTATTCTTTACCCTTGTCTTCCCGAATCCGGAATGTATTTGAAGGAAAAGACACTTCTAACATATTTCAAATGTAAGAAAGATGACAACGTCACACTCAAATTGAAGCTTCATGCAATTTGTACAAAGCATAAAGAACCTGCAACAATTCTCGAAAAATAGCTCTGAGGCAGATGAAAATCAAGTATATTTATTGACAACCAACCGGATTTCTGTTTGCTTAAACCATGATATGAAAACAAAAGATGAAATTGTAAAAAACTGGCTTCCCCGATATACCGGACAGCAACTCAACGAATTTGGCGATTACATTTTACTGACCAATTTTTCGCAGTATATTAAAATGTTCGCCTTATGGAACAACGTACCTGTCATTGGAGAAGACAAACCCATGCAATGTGCAACTGCAAACAGAATCACCATCATTAATTTTGGGATGGGTAGTGCTACCGCTGCAACGGTCATGGATTTATTAAGTGCCATCCGTCCAAAGGCCGTATTGTTTCTTGGAAAATGCGGCGGATTAAAACTCAAAAATAAAATTGGCGATCTCATCTTACCTATAGCAGCAGTTCGTGGTGAAGGAACAAGTATCGACTATTTCCCTTCCGAAGTACCGGCACTTCCCTCTTTTGCATTGCAAAAAGCCGTTTCTACAACCATTCGTGATTACGAAAGCGATTACTGGACCGGAACTATTTATACCACCAACCGCCGCGTTTGGGAACATGATGAGGAATTCAAATCATACCTTGAAAAAATACGCGTCATGGGAATTGATATGGAAACAGCCACCATCTTCACCGTTGGCTTTTACAATCATATTCCAACCGGCGCTTTGTTACTGGTAAGCGATAACCCCATGACGCCGGAGGGCGTAAAAACCGAGATGAGCGATAAACTTGTCAACGAAAATTTTGTGGAAAAGCATTTGAAAATCGGAATTGACTCTTTAAAGCAATTGATCAATAACGGTCACACAGTAAAACACCTTCGGTTTGAGGAATGACGACTACGCTTTTAAACATCCGGCAACTGAGCATCTCGTTTAATGTAGGCAAAGATGATATCCCGGCGGTGACCGATTTAAACTTCTCGGTCGATCGTGGTGAAACGGTTGCCCTTGTGGGGGAATCGGGTTCCGGAAAATCTGTAACGGCACTGTCCATCATGCAATTGTTAGCCCCCAATGCCCATTACAGCGATGGAACGCTTACGTTTCAAAAAAAAGATGGTCGCTCGGTTGACCTTTTAAAATGTACAACTTCACAACTGGAACGCATTCGGGGTAATGAAATTGGCATGATTTTTCAAGAACCTATGTCTTCACTCAATCCTGTTTTAACCTGTGGATCACAAGTACAAGAGGCTCTGCGCATACATCAACCAATCACAATAAAAGAAGCAAGAAGTAAAACAATCGAACTATTTGCTAAAATGGAACTGCCTGATCCGGAGAAAATCATGAACCGCTATCCGCATCAATTGAGTGGAGGACAAAAACAAAGAGTCATGATTGCAATGGCGATGTGTAGCAGCCCCTCTTTGTTGATTGCAGATGAGCCCACAACGGCTTTAGACGTTACCGTTCAGCAATCCATACTCAAGCTGATGAAACAACTTCAGCAGGAATATGGCATGGGACTTTTGTTCATTACACACGACCTCGGTATTGTACAGGAAATTGCCAACAAGGTCATTGTTCTCTATAAAGGAGCCCTTGTAGAACAAGGAAACGTAAACGATGTTTTTCAGCAACCCAAGCATCCCTATACAAAAGCCTTGCTTGCTTGCCGACCCGTTCTTTATTCCAAAGGGCAACGCCTTGCACTGGTTCGTGATTTTCTAAACCCCGATAGGTCTAAAATTGATTCGCCATCTGTTATAGATACTCCTACGCCTACAAACATCCGGAATGAAACAGAACCTTTTGCTGCCGTGCAAAATTTAACGGTCCGATTTCCGGGCACCAAACACATTTTTGAAAAATCTGCCGATGATTTTTATGCCGTAAAGAATGTATCGTTTGAAATCAAAAAAGGAGAAACTGTTGGTCTTGTGGGCGAAAGCGGATCAGGGAAAACAACTATTGGCCGATGTCTGGTTGGACTGACCCTTCCATCTGCAGGATCCGTTTTTTTTGAGGGAAACAACCTGCTTGAACTGCCTGAAGAATCCTTGAAAAACTTCCGAAAAAAAGTACAAATCGTTTTTCAAGACCCCTACGCTTCCCTCAACCCACGAATGAAAATTGGAGAGATTTTAATGGAGCCGCTTCTGGTACACCGTATTTATAACACCCGAAAACGAGCCCGGGAAGCCGTGGTGAGCTTACTCGAAAAAGTTCATCTAAACGCTGATTCTATTTTTCGTTATCCTCATGAATTCAGTGGTGGTCAAAGACAGCGTATTGTTATCGCTAGGGCCCTGGCATTGCAACCATCATTAATCGTTTGGGATGAATCAGTTTCCGCACTGGACGTTAGTGTTCAAGCTCAAATTCTGAATTTGCTCAATGAGTTAAAAAAAGAAATGGGCTTTTCTTCCTTATTCATCTCCCATGACCTGTCGGTTGTTCGCTATATCAGTGACCGGATTCTCGTAATGAAAGAAGGTCAAATAGTTGAAAGCGGCACTGCCGATGACGTTTATCATCATCCTCAAAATGCATATACCCAAAAGCTGATCGATGCCATACCCGGTAAAAAGGGTCTTCCAACGCTAAAATTTTAAAAAAACAACTGCCTTTTCCCTACCTTTGCGACTTTTAGAAAAGCAAAAGGTGCAAGCCCGGTGCCGTAAGACCAGGTTTGAACTTGACTTCAATGCATTACAGCTCCCGCGTTTGTAATCTTTTGCTCAAAATCACAAACGCAGTATGAAATTATCACAGTTCACATTTGATCTACCACTGAATTTAATTGCACAAAATCCAACCAAACAAAGGGAAGACAGCCGTTTAATGGTGATTCACCGTAAAACCGGACAAATTGAAAACAGAGTTTTCCGTGATGTAATGGAATACTTCGACGATAAAGATGTATTTGTAGTGAACAACACCAAAGTATTTCCTGCACGTATGTACGGACGCAAAGAAAAGACCGGTGCAAAAATTGAAGTTTTTCTCCTTCGTGAACTGAACAAACAAAATCGTTTGTGGGATGTAATTGTAGACCCCGCACGTAAAATTCGTGTTGGCAATAAACTGTATTTTGGCGACACCGAAGATCTGGTTGCCGAAGTCATCGACAACACCACATCGCGCGGTCGTACGATTCGCTTCCTTTTTGATGGAAGCGATGAAGAATTCCGCAAAGTGTTATATGCAATGGGTGAAACGCCTTTACCCAAATACATTAAGAGAAAACCGGATGAAGAAGACCGTGAGCGTTACCAAACCGTTTTCGCTAAACACGAAGGTGCCGTAGCTGCTCCTACAGCCGGATTGCATTTTAGTCGTGAACTGATCAAGCGTCTTGAAATCAAAGGAATTCGATTTGCTGAAATCACGCTTCATACCGGATTGGGAACTTTTCGCCCGATCGAAGTAGAAGATCTCAGCAAGCACAAGATGGATGCCGAATATTACAACATCGATGAATTTGCATGCAAAGTGGTAAACAAAGCAAAAGAAGGCGGTCATCGTATCTGTTCTGTAGGCACAACAACGATGCGTGGACTGGAAACTTCTTTCACTGCTCAAAAATTGTTGAAACCCTCCGAAGGATGGACCAATACATTCATTCATCCTCCTTATGATTTTAATATTGCAGATTCGTTGATCACCAATTTCCATTTACCCAAAACCAGCCTGTTGATCATGACCTGTGCATTTGCCGGTTATGAATTGGTCATGGAAGCCTATAAAAAAGCGATTAAAGACAAGTATCGTTTCTTCAGTTATGGAGATGCCCTACTTGTAATCTGATTTTTTAACAAGTTCAGCAACTGTTTTTCTGATCCATTCCATTGGTTGAAGATCAAAAACCGTTGCTGATTTTTTTATACCATCGTTATGAACCGGATCACTAAAAAAACAGCCAAGGAATCGTTTATTGTAATGACGGAACTTGTTTTACCCAATGACACCAATACGTTTGGCAATCTGATGGGGGGACGTTTAATGTACTGGATGGACATTGCATCTGCACTTGCAGCCAGCAAACACTGCAACGCTCCTGTAGTTACCGCTTCGGTTGATAACATTTCTTTTGAAAACCCCATTAAACTGGGCAACACGGTACACATTGAAGCAAAAGTTACAAGAGCTTTCAATTCATCAATGGAAGTCCATATGAATGTATGGGGTGAAGATGTTACACAACAATACCGTTACAAAAGCAACGAAGCCTATTTTACATTTGTAGCTTTGGATCCAAACGGAAAACCACGTCCGGTTCCTGAATTGGTTCCCGAAACAGAGGAAGAACAGAAACTATTCGACAGTGCGCTCCGCCGTCGTCAAATTCGTTTAATTCTGGGTGGTAAAATGAAGCCCGATGATGCGAATGAATTGAAAGCGTTATTCATAAAAGAATAACCACTTCCTATTCTAATTACATTATGCGAAACCGGTTAAATCTATCGGTTACTGTGCCAGGTTTGTAGTAAGAAACTTGTTGGATAACAAGCCGTCAGGACTTAATGGTTGAGTCTGATACAATCCGGTGATGCCGGCCTTTTAACATATATTGTTTACTTTGCTCGATGGCATCCATTACCTGATTTAAAATTTCCTCCACAGGTGCATTGTAATCAATTTCAAGAGGATCTTTAATGGTTACCGACAGCACGGTTCCTTTCTTTTTAAATTTCAAACCCTTTTTATTAAACGCCCGCCAAAAACCACTGATCACAATTGGAACAACGATGGGTTGGTTTTGCTTGATAATGTAAGCCGTTCCTTTTCTACCCGGTGCAAAAGGCTTCGTTGTTCCCTGAGGGAAAGTGATGACCCAACTTGTATTTAATGCACGCGCAATTTTTCGGGTATCACCGGGATCTAAGCCTCGTTGTGTTTCTTTTCCTTCGGTACGCCATGTACGTTTCACGGTTATGGCTCCTGCTTTTGCAAACAACTTCGTCAGCCAGTTATCGCGCATGGTTTCGGCAGCCGCTACATAATAAATCCTTGTGATAGGGTTCAGTAAATAGTATGGAACCCCTAACCCTTTGTACTTGCCCCACTTGGCAGCAAAGAAAATATGCAGAAAGGTAATAACATCTGCAAAATAAGTTTGATGATTGCTCACGAACAACACATTGCGGTCGGGTAATTCTTTCAACTTTTCTGCACCGGTTACTTTCAGTTTGTTGATGAGAGCGATACCCGGATAGGTCGCAGCACCTACAACTCCGTAAATGATCCGTCGTGTGAGATTTAAATTCTTAATACGCTCAATTGCTTTTGACATATGGCACCTGCTGTTCAAATAGTGGTCGCAAGATAATAATAAAATTTGCTTGAAGCACAGGTCTCCGGAAGAGGTTTATCATAGAAGCTATTTACTTTTGCCGGATGCAAATCAACACAGTCATCTTCGATATGGACGGCTTATTAATTGACAGTGAGCCCTTTTGGCAGGAAGCAGGCAAGGAAACACTGGAGTACTATGGAGCATCCCTCACCGAAGACCAGTATCAACGCACAACAGGACTGAGAACGGAAGAATGGATCGATTTCTGGTTTAATTATTTTCAGCTGGATAAAAGCAAAGCTCCGGAAGCCACCAAAAAAATTATACAAAAAGCCATCGAAAAAATCGGACAAAAAGGCCAACCTTTTGATGGTGCAACAACCATCATTCAAACATTTCAGGAACATGGATTTAAAACGGGACTTGCAACATCCTCTCCTCTGGACTTAGTAAACGTAGTACTGGAAAAACTGAACCTGAATCAACCATTGGATGCCCTTACTTCAGCAGAAAAACTACCCTTCGGGAAACCGCATCCGCAGGTCTATCTCAACTGTGCAGAGGCATTGAACGCAAAACCGATTGAATGTGTTGCCTTTGAAGATTCATTCTTCGGGATGATTGCAGCAAAGGCTGCCCGTATGAAATGTATTGTCATCCCCACCCCTTCCGACTATCATGCATTGAAATGGAATGCGGCCGATCTTATTTTAGAAAATCTGCATTCCTTCAAAATCGAACATTTAAACCGTATGCAATAGCACTGAAAGGGTTTATTTAAACGCATTGAATCCCGTAACATCCATGCCGGTAATCAGCAAATGAATATCATGCGTTCCTTCATATGTGATGACACTTTCAAGATTCATCATATGACGCATAACAGGATATTCGCCGGTGATACCCATACCGCCGAGCATTTGACGGGCATCCCTGCAAATGGAAGTTGCAATTTCACAACTGTTGCGTTTTGCCATACTCACCTGTTGCGGTGTCACCCTGCCTTCATTCATTAGAACTCCCATCCGCCAATTGAGCAACTGCGCTTTGGTGATTTCGGTGACCATTTCTGCAAGTTTCTTTTGCTGCAATTGAAAGGCTCCGATGGGTTTATCAAACTGAATTCGTTGCCGACTGTAACGTAAAGCGGTATCATAACAATCCATTGCAGCACCAACAGCCCCCCATGCAATTCCGTAACGTGCTTTTGTGAGGCAACTCAACGGACCTTTCAATCCTTTTACATTGGGTAAAATATTTGATTTTGGAACTTTAACCTGGTCAAAAACAAGCTCTCCTGTTGCACTGGCACGCAAACTCCACTTGCCATGAGTTGTGGGTGTAGTAAACCCTTCCATTCCTCTTTCAACGATCAAGCCACGTACAATACCTTCCTCATCTTTTGCCCAAACAACTGCAATTTGTGCAAACGGTGCATTACTGATCCACATTTTAGAACCATTTAAAATCACATGATCCCCGGCATCTTTGATGGTTGTTAACATACTTCCCGGGTCACTACCATGGTTTGGTTCTGTAAGACCAAAACAACCAAGCCACTCGCCACTTGCCAATTTGGGCAGAAATCGCTTCCGTTGTTCTTCACTTCCGAACTCATAAATCGGATACATAACCAACGAACCCTGAACAGATGCAGTGGATCGAACCCCACTATCGCCCCGTTCCAATTCCTGCATCATTAAACCATAGCTGATGTAATCGAGTCCACCGCCACCATATTCTGATGGAACTGTTGGACCAAAGCAGCCCAATTCTCCCATTTGCTTCACGATTTGAATCGGGAATTCTGCCCGTTGTGCATAGTCTTCAATGATAGGACTGATTTCCTTTTTTACATACGTACGAACCGTATCACGAATCAGTTTATGTTCATCCGTTAACAAATCATCCACGAAAAAATAATCCGGACTTTGAAAGAGATCTTGCTTTACAGACATATGGCTATTTTAATGAAACAAATGTACGAACCAACAAGGATATGCTCTAAAATCTTAAAAAATCCCGGTACGCTCATCAATGGAAAGAACTTATTTTTATACCTGCATCACTTATTAGCAACTCTTGCCACATGAACAAAATCACATACAACTACCTTGCACTAGGTGACTCCTACACAATTGGAGAAAAAGTTCCACTAAAACAAAATTTTCCTAATCAAACGATTCGATTGCTGAAAAAAAAGAAAATCCGTTTCAACGACCCGGCCATTGTTGCTACAACCGGATGGACTACGGATGAACTTCAAGAGGCATTAACAAAAGTACGTCTAGCAGTTCCCTTCAACATTGTTACCCTTTTGATAGGTGTGAACAACCAATATCGTGGGCGAACTGTTGAAGATTACAAACCGCAATTCACACAATTACTGGAGCAAGCCATTGCTTATGCCGGAGGTAATGCCGGTCATGTGATCGTTTTGAGTATTCCGGATTGGGGAGTTACCCCCTTTGCGAAGGGCAGGAATCGTTCCAAAATTGCAAAAGAAATCAATGCATTCAATGCCGCGAACAAAACCATTGCAAGAAGTTACGGCACACACTATATCAATATCACGCCCTTAACAAGGGAAGCATCTAAAGACCTTACTTTACTGGCAAAAGACGGACTGCATCCATCAGCCAAAGATTATTGTCGCTGGGCAGAGAAAGTAGCGGCTAAAATCGAAACTATTTTAACGAAGTAAGATACCCTTTCATTTCTGCAGCATATTCCCTTGCAACTGCTGCGGCAGCGGAGGCAAAATCAGCATTGGATGAAGCATACAAAATGGCTCTGCTGGCGTTGACCAGCAATCCACAGTCTTTATTTAATGCTTTCTCCGATATTTCTTTTAAACTCCCACCCTGTGCACCTACACCCGGTACTAACAGAAAATGATTGGGTACAATTGAACGGATATTGACAAAAGCCTCAGCTTGTGTTGCACCTACAACAAACATCAGATTTTCAGTTGTGCCCCATCCGGAAACCGTTCTCAAAACTCGTTCGTATAACAACTCTGAAACAGTTGTTTCTACCGTGTGTAAAGATTGCAGAGGTTTCAATTCAAAATCTGAAGCGCCTTTATTGGAAGTTAATCCTAAAACAATGGCCCATTTACCCCCATGCTGCAAAAAAGGTTTCACACTATCCTCTCCCATGTAAGGTGCAACAGTAACGGAATCAAACGGCAGTGTCTCAAAAAAAGCACGGGCGTATTGATCAGAGGTATTTCCAATATCTCCTCGTTTGGCATCGGCAATTGTAAAATGCGAAGAGGGAATGTAGCGAATCGTTTTTTCCAACGATTCCCAACCCTTCACACCCATTGCTTCATAAAAGGCTGTGTTGATTTTATAGCTTACACAATAATCAAGTGTTGCATCAATGATAGCCTTATTGAATGCAAAAACCGGATCCGGCTCCGACAATAAGTGTTGAGGTATTTTTGTAAGATCTGTATCTAATCCTACACAGAGATAAGTTTTCTTTTCAAAAATTTGTGCTACCAGTTCGGAACGTGTCATGAAACAAAAATACAGTTTGATTGAATTGAACGAATGACGGACTTATTATTTCAAATGAGCAATGATTTGCCGATGCAGGACATCATCATCCCAACGTTGTTCAATCGCCGGATCTTGCATGTATTCCTGCATGATGGACTCTTGCTCCAATCCCCTGCGTAACGCTTCACTGTAACGTACTTCCGGACTGAACGTTACCAATGAATAAGCCGGCACCCAACGGTCGGGAAATTTCTCATGCAAGCGGGCTTCGATCTTTTTTTGCAAGAGAAACATTGGATCCGCTGTTTTGTCACGCATCTCAGTAAAATTATTGATTGCAAGGTCTGCAATAGCGTCGCCATCAGGTTTTCGTAATAACTGATATTGTTCAAGAATTACAGTCCAGTCTTCGTCATATTGCTCAATTAGCTGATCAAGTATCCGGCAATCTTCAAATCCACAGTTCATACCCTGTCCAAAAAATGGCACGATGGCATGAGCAGCATCTCCGATTAATGCAAAATAATCTTCCCGTATCCAGGGAAAACATTTGACTGTAACAAGTGAAGAAGTAGGATTGTGAAAAAACTCATGCAAATAGTCTTTCATCAATGGAACGGCATCCGGAAAAGTTGCTTCAAAAAACGCTTGTACTTTTTCTGTAGTGTCCAAATGAGCAAAAGATGTAGGTCCTTCGAACGGGAAAAACAATGTGCACGTGAAAGTTTTATCAAGATTGGGTAAAGCAATCAACATATAATCTTTACGTGGCCATATATGCAGGGCATTGACATCCATTGCAAATTCATCATTTGCAGTAGGCTGAATGGTAAGTTCTTTGTATCCGCAGTCAATATAAAACTGTTGATAATTAAACCGATCCTGACTCAGCATGTGTTGCAGTCTGGCAGCCGAAAACGCACCGTCGGATCCAAAAATTAAAGGAGCGGCGGTATGGATGGTTTCAGATAATTCGGTATTGTAGAACGTGATTTCTCTGGCATTCCAGTTCACTTGTTCACAACGATGATTGAAGAAAATTTCCACCCCGTGTTCTTCCGCAAGATCCATGAGTTTCATGTTTAGTGTTCCTCTGGAAACCGAATTGATGTACTGTCCTTCTTTTCCATAGGGCTGATAGGAAAGCGTTCCGTCAACATGATGGATGGTACGTTGTAACATGGGAATTGAAATTTCCCGTATTGCATCCGCCAATCCAATTTTTTCCAATGCAAGCAATCCACGATCACTCATTGCCAGATTGATGGAACGACCGGCACTCATGGATTCTTTGCGCATATCACCCCTACGTTCATATATACGAACAGAATAACCACGCTTTGACAGATATATCGACAACAATGAACCCACCAGTCCGGCTCCAATAATGACAACTTCTTTCTTCATAATGATAAACAGTTATACGTTGGTTAAAGTACGCTTAATGATTTCAGTAAATCGCCAAACATCTTCATATGAATTGTAAAGCGGAACAGGTGCAATCCGAATCACGTTCGGCTCACGCCAGTCGGCAATAACGCCTTGTTTCGTAAGTGCTTCAAATACCGCCTTCCCATTTTTGAGCATTAGTAAAGAAACTTGACAACCTCTTCGCGCTTCGTTGGCAGGAGTTAATATTTGAATGAGCGGCTCCGGTTGCAAAGCATTAATTTGCTGCATCAAAAAATGGGTATAGCCCGAAAGCAATTTCCGTTTAATATGAATTTGATCCCAGCCTGCTTCTTCAAAAACATCGAGTGAAGCTTTGTGTGCCGCCATTGACAAAATCGGCGCGTTGCTTAATTGCCATCCCTCAGCTGTAGGAATTGCCTTAAACCCCTTGTCCATCTTGAAACGCGTATCTTTTTCATACCCCCACCAGCCGGCAAATCGAGGCAGACTTGTATTCGTTGCATGACTTTCATGAATGTAGATTCCTGATACACCTCCGGGTCCGCTGTTTAAATATTTATAGGAACACCAGGTTGCAAAATCAACACCCCAGTCATGTAAATGCAATTCAATATTTCCAACAGCATGAGCCAAATCAAACCCTACAATGGCCCCGGCAAGGTGTCCGGCCTTCGTAATCGCGGGCATATCGAATACCTGCCCGGTATAATAATTGACGCCACCAATCAGTACCAGAGCAAGTTGATCCTTATGTTGTTCAATAGCTGCAAAAATATCCTCCTCTCGAATTGTAGATTCTCCAACCCTCGGCCCTATTTCAATGATCGCTTCTTCAGGTGTAAATCCGTGATATCGAACCTGTGACTCCAATGCATATTGATCGGAAGGGAATGCTTTTGCTTCACAAATAATTTTATATCGCTCTGTGGTTGGACGGTAAAACGTTACCATGAGTAAATGCAAATTGACTGTCAGTTGATTCATGGCAACGACTTCCGATATTTTACCACCAACAACCGAAGCAATTTGATTCGTTAAAATTTCATGATAAGGCATCCAGGGATTTCGGGCATGAAAATGTCCTTCAACTCCAAGTCGTGCCCAATCTTCGAGCTCTTGCTGTACATATTGAGCCGTTCGTTTGGGCTGTAAACCCAATGAATTGCCCGTAAAATAAATCACATCTTTTCCCTCTTGCTGCGGAATGTAAAAAGCGCTTCTAAACGTACGCAACGGATCCTGCTGGTCGAGCGTTTGCGCAAAGGATAACGTATCTTGGAAATTCATGGTATTCTAAGTTATGTATTCAACATTTTGCTGCCGTATATTATTCAACGGTAGCAATCACTTTCAATTCAATTGAGATGGGAGTTGGCAGACTTTTCACTTCTACGGTTGTCCTGCAGGCCTGTACGTCGGAGAAATAGTGTGCGTAAATTTTGTTGTAGACCGGAAAATCTTTTTTCATATTGGTTAGAAAAACCGTTACGTCTACGATTTGACTCCAACTGCTCCCACTTGCTTCCAAAACTGCTTTTACATTGGCAAATACGGCATGACATTCAGCTTCAATGTCATAACTTACTATCGCCCCCTGCTCGTCCAACACAAGACCGGGAATCGAATTATCAACAGCATTGCGCGGACCAATTCCGGACAAGAACAATAGATTTCCAACACGACGTGCATGCGGGTAAGCACCCAAAGGTTTTGCTGCACCGGAAGTATGAATGATTTTTTCGCTCATAATTTTGATTTCTTTTCGATAGTTATGAACAGAACTTCAACGATCTCGAAGTACTGATTTCAATTGTATTCTTATCCAATTTGGATACAAACATTTTTAGGTTCTGTAAAAAATCGGAGAGCCTCCCAACCGCCTTCACGTCCTACTCCGCTATTTTTCACTCCGCCAAAGGGAGTACGTAAATCCCGCTGTAACCAGCAATTCACCCAAACAATTCCGGTTTCCAGTTTACCGGCCAATCTGTGTGCCCTTGTCAAATCAGAAGTCCAAACTGTTGCTGCCAAACCATAAGAGGACGCATTCGCCAAAGCAAGTGCTTCGGATTCCGTTTCAAAAGGTTGCAATGTTACAACAGGGCCAAAGATTTCTTCCTGATTTGTTTGACATTGAGGCCCCAACCCTTCCAGTACTGTAGGCTGAATGAAATATCCGTTTTCACAACGCCCCGTCTGTTCTATACTATGACCTCCGCACAAAACAGTAGCTCCTTCTTTACGTGCCGTTTCAATACAACGGAGAATTTTTTCGTAATGCATTTTACTTACAATCGCACCTTGTCTGGATTCCTGCATCAGTGGATCCCCAACAGTGAGTTGCCGGACTTTCTCCAGAAATGCTTGCTTGAATTTTGAATAAACAGATGCTTCAATCAAAATACGAGAGCCGCATAAACAGATTTCACCCTGATTGCTAAAAGAAAGTCGTACCACTTCATCTATTGTTTTCTCCCAGTCACAATCTGCAAAAATCAAAGCAGGATTCTTTCCTCCCAATTCAAGTGACAACTTCTTAAACTTCGGTGCCGCAAGCATTGCAATGCGCGCTCCGGCAGTTGTACTTCCGGTAAACGAAATGGCTTTAACATCAGGATGTGTTACAATTGCTTCACCTACAACAGGACCGCTTCCGTGAACAATATTTAAAACACCGGAAGGCAATCCGGCTTCCATGCAAATTTTCGATAACAGATAGGCCGTTGCCGGTGTTACCTCCGACGGCTTGGCCACCACACAATTTCCGGCCGCCAAAGCAGGAGCAATTTTCCAGGTAAAAAGGTAGAGCGGCAGATTCCAGGGGGATATACAACCAACAACGCCTATGGGTTGTCGCAAAGTGTAATTAATGGCACGATCTTCCATCGCATGACTTTCGGATGCAAAATGAAGAATGCCGGTAGCAAAAAAGCGGAAGTTTGAAGAGGATCTTGGAATATCTACCTGCTTACTGAGCCATAAGGGCTTTCCGTTATCATTTGTTTCAGCAATGGCCAAAAATTCAAGATGTTCTTCAATTAGTTCCGCAATACGATTCAAAATTCTAAAACGCACTTCGGAAGAAGTAGTACTCCAGGCAGGAAAGGCTTTCTTTGCAGCAGCTATCGCCAACTCCACATCGCTTTGGTTGGATTCAGGAGTTTGACTGTAAACCTCTCCGGTTGCAGGATTGTAATTGGGAGAAAATGTTCCGCTTAAAGGAGCAATCAGGTAACCGTCGATATAATTTTCCAGATGGTATGGAAGATCCAGTTTCATATTTTACAAGCAATTCTTATGACAATTCAAACAACAAGGGTCGAAAATCCAATTTAAATACTTCCGGTTCTTCCGCCGTCAACAGGAATACTTACACCATTAACATAAGAAGCAGCGGGCGAAACCAAAAATGCGGCTACAGCAGCAATCTCCGATGGTTCCGCAAATCGTTTCATCGGAACTTCTTCAAGCATATGTTGCTCTACCGATTCAACAGTAACCTGATTCTTTTGTGCCGTATTGGCTATTAATGTAGTAAGCCGTCCGGTTCGGGTTGCACCCGGTAAAACATTATTGACGGTAATATTGAAAGCCCCCAATTCATTGGCCATTGTTTTTGCCCAACTTGCAACCGCACCTCTGATGGTATTTGAAACTCCTAAATTTTTGAGTGGGATCTTAACTGATGTTGATATGATATTTACAATTCTTCCATAACCGGATATCTTCATGGAAGGAACAACCGCTTTAGTTAAGATGTGATTGCAAATAAGATGCTGATTAAATGTATTCAAAAAAGCTTCTTCGCTTGCGTCAATGATCGGACCGGCAGCCGGTCCGCCGCTGTTGTTTACCAGTATTTGCACCGTATGACTTTGCACGTATTCCGTTATGATGGTCTTTAGTGCTTCGGGATTGGAAAAATCAGCTACAAGATATTCGTGTTTTTGACCCTGCGTGGTATCCAGTTCGGACAACACGTTTTTTAAAGCCGCTTCATTTCTTGCCAACAATGTACAAGATGCGCCACCCAAAGCCAATTCCCGGGCAATAGCCAGACCAATTCCCTGAGTACTTCCGCAAATAATTGCGTTTTTTCCGATAAGCGTTCGATTCATAAAGTCAAACCTACGGCAAAAAGTTGTAATTTTTCGCCCTCAATCATTAACAATAAAGCTTGCTGTATGGCCGTAACTCCTCCTTTCAATCTGAAAAAATGGATTGATGAACATCGCGATTTACTGAAACCTCCTGTTGGAAATCAATGTATTTACAAAAATGCTGAGGATTTTATTGTCATGGTGGTAGGCGGCCCTAATTCACGAAAGGATTATCATTACAACGAAACCGAAGAACTTTTTTATCAACTAGAAGGCGACATCGTTGTAAAAATAGTTGACGACGGAGTTCCAAAAGACATACACATATGCGAAGGCGAAATGTTTTTATTGCCCCCTCGCACACCGCATTCACCACAAAGAGGTCCTAATACGGTAGGATTGGTCATCGAAAAAGTGCGTAAAAACGAAGACGACGGGTTCATGTGGTTTTGTGAAAAATGCGGCAATATGTTGTACGAAGAAAAATTACATGTGAGCGACATCGTAACTCAGTTACCTCCCGTTATGGAAGGTTTTTATTCTTCCGAAATGAAACGAACCTGCTCTAAATGTGGTTCAGTCATGCAACCACCTGTAAAGAAATAATTGATTTACATTCATTTGATTGATTCATTTGTCTATGATTCCTAAAATTGACATCCATACCCATATTATGCCCGAGAAAATGCCCAACTGGACTCAGAAGTTTGGGTATGGCGAATTCATTCATCTGGAATACTGCAATTGTAAGGCTTGTATGATGAAGGGCGACAAGTTGTTTCGTGAGGTAGAAGACAACTGTTTTAAAGAAGAAGTCCGTATAAAGGATATGGATGCCACCAATGTAACGATTCAAGTTTTATCAACTATACCTGTATTGTTTAATTATTGGGCTCGCCCTGTGGACGGACATGAAACCTCCCGGTTTTTCAATGACCACATTGCTGAAACCGTTTCCCGTGAACCCAAACGTTTTATTGGAATAGGAACGGTACCATTACAGGATATCGACAGATCCATTAAAGAAATGGAACGATGTGTAACCGAACTCAACATGCCCGGTTTGCAAATAGGAAGCAATATCAATGGGAAAAATCTATCCGACTCTGATTTTTACCCTTTTTGGGAAGCTGCCGAAAAGCTGGGTTGTTCCCTGTTTATCCATCCTTGGGAAATGATGGGTGAAAATCAAATGCAAAAATATTGGTTGCCATGGCTGGTTGGAATGCCTGCAGAAACAGCAAGAGCAATCTGCTCTCTAATTTTCGGCGGAGTTTTTGAATCATTTCCCAACCTGAGGGTAGCATTTGCTCATGGAGGAGGTTCCTTCCCGTTTACAATTGGACGAATAGAACACGGATTTGATGTTCGGCCCGATTTAGTTGCTGTAGACAACCCAAAATCGCCACGTTCTTACATCGGTAAATTCTGGATTGACAGTTTGGTACATGACCCTAAAACGCTGGATTATTTAATGGATGTTATGGGGCAGAGTCAGATCTGTTTGGGTAGTGATTACCCCTTCCCATTGGGCGAACATCACCCCGGAAAAATGATTGAGGAAATGCCATTGAATCTTGAAACCAAAGAATTGCTTTTGTATAAAAATGCACTGCAATGGCTGGGAATGAAAGATCAGCAACTCGAAACGCTGTAGGTTTTGTTCAAAGATCACGATACAAATCCGGGTAGTCTGTAATAATTCCGTCTACACCCATTCGTTTGAACCGTTCCATCTCTTTCTTACTGTTAACGGTCCAGGGTATGATTCGCATCTTTTTTTGATGGCATTCCCGGATCAAATCGTCATTTACCAGACTATAATGTGGGCTGTATACAGAAGGTATAAATCCGAGCAGCGAAACAATCATGTCGATGTTTCGACTCTCTCCTTCATCTACTAAGACAGAAGTTTGAATGGAAGGATCTTTCTGATGGAGGTATCTCAACGTGCGAAAATCAAAGGATTGAATGACCACTCTTTTCCCCATTTTTTTGGAATGAATGACTTCCATCAATAATTCTACAAAGTGCTCGGGTTTTGGATGATAAAGACCATCCCCAACAGGAAGACATTTCGTCTCAATATTGAAATAAGGCAAAGTCCTCGAATGTGTTTTCATATAGTTTTCGACACGATCAAACAAATCAGAGAGCAATGGCTTTTGAACAGGTATTTTTTGCTGGTACGGAAACCGCGGATGGAAACGCATACCTACATCATAGGACTGTATTTCATGATAGGTCATTCGATATAAGTTGAGCGATTTTTCTTCGGCTTCTGATACGGGTTGGCCGTTAGGATGCGTTGCTATCTCGTGACTCATCCACGGTTCATGTGAAACCACAACCTGATTGTCGGCGGAAATAACGACATCCAGCTCCAGGGTGGTTACACCCAGATCCAATGCCTTTTCCATTGCCGGCCAGGTATTTTCCGGCAGCAGCCCCCTGCATCCCCTGTGCCCTTGCAAGTCAAATTGCATATGCTCTTTTTTAGATGAATGAAACGGACAATATCTAAAAGTCCGGCACTGCAGGAAAAGCAGTGTGAATAGCAACGGTACGAAATGGAACCCGTTTTTAATCATAGTTCGCATCAGTTCCTTTGAAGATACATGAATTATAAAAAGTAAAAAAGCTGGAAGCGGCACCCCTCCTGTTCCGGCATTCAGAATTCCGATCATAGGGCTACCAAACAGCGGTAAATATGCGGTTTAAAGTAGCACTTTAAATACCTTTCACTTATCTTCGCCGAAATTTTTGCGATATGAATCTCCACGAATACCAAGCAAAGGAATTACTGAAAAAATACAATGTACCCGTGCAGGAAGGATTTGCCTGCGGAACTGTACACGAAGCCGAAGAAGCTTACCGTCAAATCAAGACTCATTACGGCAGCAGTTTTGCTGTTGTAAAAGCCCAAATACATGCGGGTGGTCGTGGTAAAGGAACGGTAAAGGAAACGGGCATCAATGGCGTTAAAGTAGGTAAAAGCCTGGAAGATATCAGCAACTATGCAAAAGGAATTCTTGGAGGCACGTTGGTAACCATCCAAACAGGTCCGGCCGGTAAATTGGTAAATAAAGTACTGGTTGCTCAGGATATGTATTACGACGGGCCCAGTGAGCGAAAGGAATTCTATCTTTCGATTTTGCTCGACCGTACCACTAAGCAAAATGTTATCATGTATAGCACCGAAGGCGGTATGAACATTGAAGATGTGGCTCACGACACACCCGAAAAAATCTTTAAAGAGTGGGTCAATCCGGCGGGTCCGCTTCAGCCCTTTCAGGCAAGAAAAATTGCCTTTAACCTGGGACTCAGCGGAAATGCATTTAAAAACTGCGTCAAATTTGTAACCAACCTTTACAACGCTTACGTAGGTCTTGACTGCAGTATGCTCGAAATCAATCCACTATTTAAAGCATCCGACGATAAGATCATTGCAGTTGACTGCAAAATGAACATTGATGATAATTCACTGATGCGTCATCCTGATATTGAAGCCATGCGCGATATTTCCGAGGAAGATCCTACAGAGGTAGAAGCCGGAAAACACAATCTGAACTTCATCAAACTGGACGGCAACGTGGGTTGTATGGTAAACGGAGCCGGATTGGCAATGGCAACCATGGACATGATTCAATTGAGTGGTGGTATGCCGGCCAACTTCCTGGACGTGGGAGGTACCGCCAATGCACAAACGGTAGAAGCCGGTTTTAAAATCATTTTAAAAGACCCCAGCGTAAAAGCAATTTTGATCAATATTTTCGGCGGTATCGTACGTTGCGACCGTGTTGCAGCCGGTGTTATTGAAGCGTACAAATCCATTGGTGACATTACAGTTCCCATCATTGTTCGCTTACAAGGAACAAATGCCGAAGAAGCTAAAAAATTAATTGACGAAAGTGGTCTCAAAGTACAAAGTGCCATTCAGTTGAGCGAAGCTGCAGATCTCGTTAAAACAGCACTCGCCTGATTACAACGCACCAATTTAAAAAAGCCATACGAATCTTTGTATGGCTTTTTTAATATTATGATTTCGTTACAAAGATAAAACTGCCATAAAGCCGCTTCGGCACGGCTCTTGAATAGAGAGAAAAAACAAGCATATGAAATTACTGCATCGCCCACTCCTCTTTATGTTCCTGTTCGTGAGTTCTTCGCTTTCCCTGAAAGCACAGTATGAAGAATATGAATCTTCTGTTTACCGCAAATGGAAAGTCGATGGAATGATTGGTTATGCCCGGCCACAAGGTGCGGGAACCAAAACAGGTTTCTTATTGAATATCGAACCCAAATACAATCTAACAGATCAAATTTCAACCGGACTTCGAATTGAAGGAGCAGCAATGGCCCGTGGTTATATTGATGTTACCGGAGTTCGTTTCAATGGTGAAGCAGGACTCAATTTATCGTTTGTGCCAACAGTTGACTATTATTTCACACAAACATTAGCCCGTCCTTTTTTAGGAACAGGTGCCGGCGTGTACAATCTGGTAAGTGCCGAAGTAAATGCAGGAAATACAACAACCATTCAAATACCATCGGTCACCAAGTTTGGATTCTTGTTACGGGGCGGAGTTGAAATCTGGCATCTACGAGCTGCAATTGAGTACAATTTTATCGGGAAAACCGGGAACATCAACAACAATTATCTGGGTTTAAAAATCGGATTTATAATTGGCGGCGGTCCTCGCATGTCAGAGGAAGAATAACAACATGCCTTTGGAATGTGAACGGACCTTTACAAAAGAGCTGAAGCGATAATTGGGTTTTAGGGAACCACTTCTTCCACTTCGTAAACACCACTAAAGAGGTACACTTGCTTTGTCAATACATCCGTTGCTTTATGACGCTTCCTTAATTTTTCACCTTTGCAAAAGACACGCCCGTCCCGAAGTTTGAATAAGCCTCCTACCTGAATTTCTTCTACCAGTTTCACACCCGACTTGCGCTGATCATAGTTCCGTAACACACGCATCAAATGCTCTTCTCCGCAACTTGTGGCAGATGGGTTTTGCAGTGTTTTAAGCAAAGCTGTTTCAATATCGGGAGGAAATATTTTTTTGTCCAGAAACTGTGCAAGGATTTTGCCGTATTCGTGCTTCCATTCTTTTCCGTGTGCAGCAATCCTGTGACCAAACTGTTCAAATGCCAGTAAATGTGCCATTTCATGTAACAAGGTGACCAAAAACGAAAACTGATTCAAATTTCCGTTGACACTGATACGATGATTTTTTTGATCAACCGCATTTCTGTAATCACCCAAAATGGATGATCTGGAACGGGTAATGGTGAGGTGAATACGATAATGGTGTAAATATTCCAATACAGGATTTAGGGCGCCTTCCGGCAAATAGTCTGACAAAGCATGCAGGGGCACTTCTTTCTTGCTCATGTACAAATGATTTCCGGTACAGAATGCATCAAGCCGACTTATCTTGTTTCAAAATCCGAAATACGATTTTTACTTCCAAAAAGGTATAAACAAAATACAAGGCCATACAAATAAAAAGTCCGGCTTTGTTATAAGCCCCATCCGATAGCAATGCATACAACAATACAGCTCCTGCAAAAACAAACATTTTTACCAACAATGAGGCATAAACACTGCGGAGAAAAACATTGGGGTTTTTGTGATAAAATCCCTGAATGTGAAATAACAACGCAATTGCTGTAACAAGAAAAATAAGAAAGTTGCCCGATAAAATTAAAGCATGATCTACGCCGTTTCCTGTCAACCAACTTTTTAACAAGAGGACTATACAACTCATTGCAATAAAAAGAACTGTTAAAGGAATAAATAATGTTCTATCGGTTTTGTTCATTGCGTCTGGAAGTGTCTTTAAATATTTTGATCATAATGGCAGTCAATACTACCAACGGAAACAAAATTACGGTTAATGGGAAGGAAAGTTGCAGCCATTGATCTGTTTTCAAACCCAGAAAAACAGAAAGGCCTAAAGAAACCAACAATTGCATACCAAGACCTGCATATTGCATGAGATAGGAAGCATTGCTGCGTCCTTTCTTTTTATTGTACTCCTGCTGCTGCATGATTGGTTTCATTGCCAATTGTAACAACCTGAGCACCCGATGAGCCCATATGGCATTCTCCATTAAAAGAAGCCGTAGCATCTACTTGTAACTGACCGGTATAAATATTGCCATTGATTTCACAATTCCCTTTCAAGCTCAATAGTTCCGCAATCCGGATGCTGCCGTTAATTTTACCCAAAACTTCGGCGTGTTGCGCTTCCACATCACCACGAATTTGTCCGGCCGGACCCACAATCACGCGTGATGCTGTTTTGAGATTTCCAACCAGCAACCCATCCACACGCAAATCACCTTTACTTTCGATGTTTCCGTGAATTTCGGTTCCTGCCGCAATGATGGTTGCAAGACCTGTAGTTGTTTCTTTTCCGGTTGTAATGGTTTGTTTATTGAACATAGACCTCGTTTTTAATGTGTGCTGATTTCCGGTTCCTGAATTTCAAGGGTTATAGTATCCAGAGCAGTTGTCTTCAGATTGCCCGAGAGTACTTTTTTGAGGTTTTCGAGGTATTGGTCTTTGTGTATCATCGAACGCTCCAGTGAATCAATCCGCGTCTTGTAATAGATCAATTCCCTCCGTTGCGTTTGCGTTCCATAGCCCGGCAAATAGTATTTAAGGTTCGTAAAAGTAATTAAAGCTACGGTAAGTCCTACCAATAAAACAAATACAGTACTGAACATAATATACACACTTAAGCGGGACAATTTAAATGTAACGACTTCTTCAAAAGTGTCGTCATTCATAATCACCAGCCGATAACGGTTTCGCAACCGCTTGAGCGTACTATTTGCATCAAATAAGCGTGCCATAAAGAGATCTGTAACTAAAAATACTGTTTAAGATGGCTCAAAAGTAAATTCTTTAAGGATTTTAGCCTGAATTAAAATATTTTTGAAGCGGCTGAGTTTAATAAAAAAAATTACTTACTGTTTTAGGCAGTACGAATACATGACGAAACGATTACGGCTGATACCTTTGTTCTTTCTGTTCTGCTTGTCTGTTGCTGCGCAGCCTGATTTTGTATTGCCCCTTGAAAAACCCGAAAAATACAAATCAAAGGTTCTGGTTTCCGAAAAATCCGACGAGAAAAAATTTACGTTACCCCGAAGATTATCACAAGGGCTATTTACGCATTATAACTATTATTACAACGCCCATACCAAGTTGAATACCGTATTGCAAAAAGCAAAACTGGCCCATCAGGATAACTATACGGAATTACTTCCTTTTTATAATTTTTCAACCGCTGTAACAGCGGCCGATTCACTGGAACTGGATTCGGTTATTTACAAAGCAACAGCAGGAATTGTCTTGCACGATTTAAGGAACAGTTACATCGACAATCTTTACCTGTTGATCGGTAAATCCTTTTTCTATTGGCAGAAGTTTGACTCGGCCTATCGCATTTTTCAATTCATCAATTATAATTTTTATCCCAAAGCAAAGGATGAATATTTTATTGTTGTAGGATCTAATACTACTGCCACCAATGGCACTTTGAATTTTGGAACCAAAGAAAATAAAGGTTTGATTCAGAAAGCCTTTTCTAAAGCGCCAAGTCGTAATGATGCTTTGCTCTGGCTTGCAAAAACTTATGCTGCCGACAGTTTGCTTGCCGAAGCCTACAGCTTAGTCAATTTACTACGGAGAGATCCTTTATTTCCAAAACGACTCTACTCCCATCTGGATGAAACCCAGGCTTATGTTTTTTACCGACAACAAATGTGGGACAGTTCCGCATATTATCTGGAAAAGGCATTGGTTAATGCAACCGACAAATCGGAACAAGCAAGATGGGAATATCTGATTGCCCAGATGTACAGCAGAGTCAGGAAAAATGATCTTGCTTCCATTTACTACAACAAAGCCAAAAAACATACTGCCGACCCGGTTCTCTACATACATGCCCGTATATATGAAGCACAACTGGTTAAAAGTGGAGGTACAAACAGTTTGAGAACAACACTTGAGGACCTCAAAACGCTTTCAAAAAAAGAACGATTTGATGGTTTTGAATCCATTTTATACTACGCAGCTTCCGATATCGCCTTACAAATTCCAGACACTGCCGAAGCAAGAATCTTGCTGAATAAAAGTATTCAATTCAGTTCTGAGAATGTTGCTTTACGAAATAAGTCCTTTATCAAATTAGCCGAATTGGCCTATCACCAACGAGACTATGAATTGGCTGCATCTGGATATGACAGTATTGATTATCAAGATCCTTACCTCGGAGCAGAAAGTGTTCAGCTTCAGGCAAGACAACAAATTCTGAAAGAACTGATCCGCAACATCAAACTGGTACATAAAGAAGACAGTCTGCAACGGATTGCTGCTATGCCCGAGAAAGAGCGTGAAGCATATATTAAAGCATTGGTTCGTAAACTCCGAAAACAAAGAGGGCTTAAAGAAGAAGAGGCCAACTATGTGCCCGTTTTAAATCCCAACCAGTCAAGTGAACTTTTTACAACCAATGCGACGGCTGATAAATGGTATTTTAACAACCCGGGACAACGCTCAAAAGGAGCTGCTGAATTCAATGCCAAATGGGGAAAACGACCCAATGTGGATCAATGGAGAAGACAAGCTGTTATCGACGCCACGATGCAGCAAAATAACGACCCGTTTGCAATGTCCAACGATCCGGACCATCCAGCACCCCAGCAAGTAACACCTCCTGTAACAAATGAGAATACGGAGCTGAGCGTGGAAGGATTGACCGGACAATTACCTTTAACAGCTGAACAATTGGAGCAATCTAACAAAAATATACGTGAGGCCTTATTAACACAAGGTCAAATCTATAAAAACCAGATTGAAGACTATGAAATGGCAATTCGCACTTTTGAAGAGTTGCTCAAACGCTTCCCCGTTAGCGATTTGGATGAAGAGGTTTTATTTGAACTGTTTTACTGTTATTCTAAAACCGGGAACACCTCAAAGTCTGCTTACTACCGTTCTCAATTGAATCAAAAATACCCTGAAGGAAACCTGATTCAAAAAACAAAACCTTCCGGAAAAACAATTCCTGCAAAAGATACGGCTACAGTTGTCTATGCAAACATTTACGATTTGTTCATTCAAGGGCGTTTTACGGAAGCGGTCCATGAAAAACGAAAAGCGGATTCAGTATATCAAAATTCATACTGGACACCCCAATTGCTTTACATCGAAGCGTTGTATTATATCCGTCAAAGAAATGACAGTTTGGCTCTACAAACACTTACGAATCTGGAAACTCAGTTCTCAGGTACACCAATGGCCGAAAAAGCTGCTGTGATGAAGGACGTGCTGAGTCGTCGTGACGAAATAGAAACTTATCTAACAAACACTACCATTGTCAGAAGACAGGAAGACAGTATTCGAATTACGGCTCCGGTTGTTCAACAACCTGTTGTACCAACCGTTCAGGTTCCTGTTGTTAGAGATACAATTGTATCAAAACCTCCGGTGGACCTCCCCAAAGTGGGTCAAAAAATTGAAAAGAAAACCACCCGGCCTGAAAAAAATGCAATAGTAAAGAAAGCAAAACCACCGGTTGCTGTTACGCCCAACATCGTAGCGCAAACAAAACCGGTGACTGATACCGTCAAAACACAACCGGCAGTTCCAACTCCAATAGAAAACAATGCTGTTTACAAACCCGAGCCGGATCAGCCGCATTATGTACTCATCTGGTTTGATCAGGTAGATCCGATTTACGTATCTGAGTCCAGAAATGCATTTCACCGATACAATAGTTCCAACCATAGCAACATGTCGTTGCAGGCCGAAGTATTTGAAGAAAGTCCCCAATTCATTGGAGTTGAAATTGGAATACTACCCAATAGCACTGCCACATTTGCCTATTTGGAAGAACTCAAACAAAATGCTCAACAAATTATACCCTGGCTGACACCGGATAAATATAAATTCTTGTTTGTATCTCAAAAAAATTGGGCAACACTCAAAAGCAGAAAAAATCTGGAAGAATATCAGCAATTTCTCAAAGAACACTATAAAGACAAATTTTAAGAATTCTACTGCGTAAGCACTCGTTGAATTGTTTTAGATTTGTCTGACTCAACCTGCAGGACTTACCTGTTTTATTCATTTAATTGCTATGCAAAATTCAGTTCGTTTTATCTGGAGACTATTTTTCATCGGGTTTGGTGTGTTACTGCTCGTTATTCTCCTGGCCAACTTTGGAGTGTTTGGCAAGATGCCTTCTTTACAAGATCTCGAAAACCCCTCCGCTTCACTTGCCAGTGAAGTGATCGCCTCCGATGGAACAACCATGGGAAAATATTACTTGCAGGACCGCAGCAACGTGGAATTCAAAGACATCTCCAAGAACATAATACAGGCACTCATCTCAACAGAAGACGAACGTTTTTTTGACCATTCCGGAATCGATGGTATTGCACTTGCACGAGCTGTTTCACGTTTAGGAAGAGATGGTGGAGGCAGTACCATCACACAACAATTAGCCAAAAATCTGTTTACCAATTACTCCAGTTTTGCGCCCTTAAGGGTTCTTCAAAAGATTAAGGAATGGATTATTGCGGTAAAACTGGAACGCAACTTCACAAAAGATGAAATCATAGCTCTCTATTTGAATACAGTTCCTTTTGGTGATAATGTATACGGCATTCGTAATGCTTCAAGAACTTTTTTTCAAAAAGAACCGGCTGTTGTAACGATCAATGAAGCGGCCGTATTGGTTGGTATGCTCAAAGGAAATACCATCTACAATCCAAGAAGGGATCCCAGAAGATCGCAAATGCGGAGAAATGTGGTGATCGACCAGATGGTTAAAAATAAATTCCTGGACCCGTCTGAAGCCGAAAAAATTAAAACGCAGCCGATTCCTTTGAACTATAAAAAAATGGATGAAAGTGCTGGTATCGCACCCTACTTCAGAGACGTGTTAAGGGATCAAATGAAAAAGTGGTGCAAGGAACATAAAAAGGCGAATGGCGATCCCTATAACCTATATCAGGATGGATTGAAAATCTATACAACCATCAATCCCCGAATGCAATTGTATGCAGAAGAAGCGGTTGCCAAACATCTCAGTGCTCTACAAAAGAATTACTGGACACTCCCCTGGGTAAAAGACAACAGTATTTGGAACAAACACGAAAAAATACTGGAACGAGCCATGAAAGAAAGCGATCGCTGGAAACATATGGAAGATGACGGATGGAGTGAAGAGGAGATGCAGAAAGCCTTTAAGACTAAAACCAAAATGAAGGTTTTTGCATGGAATGCCAAAAGAGAAACCGACACGGTCATGACTCCATACGATTCCATACGTTACATGAAAATGATCATCCAAACCGGTTTTATGGTTATGGATCCGTTCACTGGAGAAGTGAAAGCCTGGGTTGGCGGAGTAAATTTCAAGACCTTTAAATTCGACCATGTCAATATCAACACCAAGCGACAAGTAGGTTCAACCTTCAAACCCATTTTGTATGCCTATGCGGTTGAAAACGGATACAGTCCGGAAACATCGTTACCCGGCGGTCCTATCAATTTAGGAGGCAAAATCATTACCGGCAGTGGCGGTCCAATGGCTTATTGTTTGGCCTATTCCAAGAACCCGGGGGCCGCATATCTGATGAATCAATTTGGCGTGAAAAGCGTCATCACATTTGCTCAAAATGTCGGCATTAAAAGTACATTACCCCCCTATCCCTCCATTGCTCTTGGCAGTGCCGATATCAGTGTTTTTGAAATGTTGCAAAGCTATACCATGTTCCCTGCCAATGGTATGAATACAGAACCTATCTACATTACACGCATTGAAGACCGTAATGGCAACATCCTTCAAACCTATGCACCGCAACAAAAAGTGGTGATGAGTGAAGCCGGCGCTTATACGATGTGTAAAATGATGAAAGGCGTGGTGGATTTTGGAACCGGAAAAAGATTGCGCGGCATGGGACTTACGGCTGAAATTGCAGGCAAAACCGGAACGACCAATAACAACACAGACACCTGGTTCATCGGTTATACACCACAGTTACTGGCCGGAGGTTGGGTTGGATGCGATGATCCTTTTTTAAAAATGGTTGGTGAAGGTAACCGTACCGCCTTGCCTATCTGGGGTTATTTTTACGACCGTGTACTGAACGATGCATCTTTGGGCATTTCTAAAGATGCCAAGTTCGTTCAACCGGAAAGTATGAAGGTGGAAACCTTCATGGACTATGAAAATTTTGCCGAAAAATACAAGAACGAACCGGATGCAGAAAATACCGATGCCGGTAACGGTACAGCGGAAGATTATGGCGAAGTAGTACCTGAAACGAACACCCCGTCTCCGGAATCTGAATGGAACACTGAAGAGCAAAAAGTGATGCAGGAGGCAAAAAAGGGTCCGCTCCCACAAGAGAAAAAACCGGATCTACCCAAAGAAAATAAAACTCCTGCACGCATCAATGAACAGGAAAAAAAGAGCAACGACAAAAAGAAACCCTGATCTCAGATCAACTTCAAGTCCAATCAAAGCAACTTCCGTTATTGCGCTGAATAAACGACATAAAAAAACTCCCTTCTTGAGGGAGTTTTTTTATAATCAATCTTCAATTAATTTTTAAGTTTCAATTCTACCCTGCGGTTTTGTGTGCGCCCTTTTTCAGTACTGTTGTCTGCCAAGGGTCTTTCCTGACCATATCCGGATGTAACAATTCTTCCGGCTTCAATTCCTTTGGAAACAATGTAAGCTTTTACAGAATTGGCTCTTTCTTCGGACAAAATCAAATTGTTGTCAGCATTGCCGGTATTATCTGAATGACCTTCAACCAACAACTGCAAACTCATATCGCTTTTCAAAACGGAAACCACTTCATCCAAAGCAGCATATGATTGCTTTTGAAGGACAGAACTTGAAATTTTGAAGAACACATTTTTGGAAGCCATTTCAACTTTTTGTTTGACTTCTTCTTTTATTGGAGGACAACCTGCATTGGCAGCAGTACCAGAAACTGCGGGACATTTGTCATCTTCATCATTGACACCATCGCCATCGCCATCCGGAATGGGACAACCTTCATAACGGGCAACGCCGGGAACAGTTGGACATTTATCTGATTCATCATTAATTCCGTCTTTGTCGCTATCAGGAATCGGACAGCCCTGGTATTTAGCCAAACCTGATTCCTGCGGACATTTATCTTCCTGATCTGCAATACCGTCTTTATCGGAATCCGGACAGCCCTTAAATGCAGCCAGACCGGCCACATCCGGACAATTATCATTTTCATCCAAAACGCCATCACCATCACGGTCTTTAACAGGCTCCGGAGCCGGTGGAGGAAGAAGAACCTTCTTTTCTTTAATCGAGAATGAAACACCAATACTATGATACAGACTGTAATTGGCACGAGGGCTTACAGGAATACGATAGGAGGTATTCATATGAAAAAAAGCATCATCCCATAAGTTGAACTGCAAACCTGCACCCAAAGGAATGTACGCCATAAAGGAGCGCTTATCCAAAGAAGCACCGATACCTGCCTGCAGATAGGGAACAAGAATATACCGATCGGTCAAAGGCTTGATGTTTACGTTTGCTTCGGCTTCAGAATACAATGTACTTGCAGGATTCAGCAATACGGGGTTTAATGCCGGATACTCCAAAAACGAACCGGTTAGACGACCCATAAAATCAATGTGGTTGGTCAATCCCTGCAAATAACTGAGTGTTAATGCAGGGTTCATACGATCGAAGCGATACCATTGTTTGTCTTTCAGTACCGACTCTACCGATTTATTTCTTAAATCCTGAGCTGTTTTAAAGTCAATCCCCGCAATGTGAAAGCCCAGAGAAGGTAATTTTTTATAGTCCTTCTTTTGGGCAAAAGATGCCTTTAAAGATGTGACCATTAAAATGCAAACAAGCAATTTTTTCATAATCAGTTTATTTTGAATGTAACAAATGTAAAATTAGCCCCGTTATTCTGGAAATTATTTACACACATTCTGTAAGCGCCGTTGGGGATTTAATCCGAAACAGGCTTTTTCCCCAAAACTTCCACCTTAACTCTGGTTAAGCCTGAATTGACATATCCCAGTTTGTGCGCAGCTGCCTTGGACAAATCCACAAGGCGGGGATTTCGATAATGCAACCGATCGTTGATACGTACAACTACTGATTTTCGATTGCGCATATTGGTCACGCGAATATAGGTCCCTAAGGGAAGTGTATTGTGTGCCGCAGTAAGTCGATCCTGCCGAAAGAGCTCTCCCGTTGCCGTTTTTCGTCCTACAAATTTATCGTGATAAAAACTCGCAGTCCCATATTGAACCCGTAGTTTATCTGTCTTTACTTCGACCGAATCCTGCCCAAAAACAGATGGTATGATCAATACAAAAGAAAGTACGGCCAATAATATGGGTACTATGCATTTGCTGTACAGTTTTTTCATACGCTCAATATTTAAAATATTATACCGGACTCTAAGATGCGCTTGTCTTCTCCATAAATATCAACATAGAACTGCAACTTGCCGTTTCTTACATCTGTTGTAAAATAGCGAAAATAAACGGGCAATTCCGACTTTACGGGAATGATATGCTTTTCTTTTCGTTGCAACCATATACGGATGGAATCGGACGGAATACGGGTTGTGTCTGATGCAAAGCCGGAGCTATCAAGGGCCGAAATGTAATAAGCCATCTTCTCCCATTCCTGAACCCGAACACAACCGTGACTCATGGATCGATTTTCGTTTCGAAACAAATACCGCTGATTGGTATCGTGCATGTAAACCGAATAAGGGTTCGGAAAATTGAATTTAAGAACACCCAATGCATTGTCGTCTCCGCTTCCCTGCACAACACGATACGGTATACCTTTGGAATATCTGGACCAGTTTACCGAATAAGGATCTACAATTTCGCCTGAATATTTCATCAAACTGTAACCTTTACGTGCAAGATATCCGGGATTCTTTTTTAAAGCTGGAAGTATTTCCTTAACGATGATGCTGTTGGGAATGGTCCACTGCGGATAGGTTACCAGGTCACTGATTCTGCTGGTTAGAAGCGGTGTACGGGTTTGCGGTTTACCTACAATGACTTTTGACTCTAAACGAAGCGTATCCCGATCCCAAATCTGCAAGTAATAGCCGGGCAAATTCACCCAAATGTAACGATCGGGCATTGACTCTGACATCATTCGATAACGATCTAGATTAATGGCTATTCGTCGAAACTTCTCGGGATCGGTCTGATTAAGTAATTCCACAACTCGTGGACCCACTCTCCCATCCTGCTTCAATCCTTTTTTCTGTTGATACAAACGCAAAACGGTTGTCAGTTGAACGGTATCGATCTGCTGTTGCTGCCATTTAACCAAACCTTCCTCTTTCAGTCGCTTGGTCAATTGCTGTATAAACAAAACAGAATCTTTATACGGATAAACGAGATGTGTATATTCCAGTTTCAAATGAGCGGTATCCAGAAAAGTTCGCATCGCCTCTTTCAAAGCATGATAACCTCTGTGACGAGGCTCCAGTGTACGAAAAACTGACGACAAGGAGGCGCCGTTACGTACTTTCTGTAATGCATCAATATACATCGAGTCAGAAAAAGCATCTTGATGTTTATAAATACTGTCTGGATTCAAACGGCCCCTGTGTACATGTTTTGCAATCGAAAAAAAAGCATCAGTTAACATCAGATCAACTTTACTCCACAACAAGGCATCTATACGATCTCCTTTCGAAAGTGTATCGGAGTTGAACCGTTCTGCTATAGCACAGATCTGTTTGTAATGATACGATTCGGGGAATAAGCCGTATTGATGGACATACTGAATAAAATGAATCATTGAGTCTGCAATGCGGTGCCATTGTTCACCTGAACTCCAGATATTCCCGTAATCATTTAGGTTGTAAAATTTTGAAACACGATTGATTGCTGTCAATGTAATGGAATCATCTACTTTCCCATCCAAATCGGCCGCATCTTGCAGTAATCCTTTTATTGTTTTGGTAACAACTAAATCCATTTTTTCAGGTTCAGAAACCCATTCCTTATCGGTCTTGGTATCCGGACCGGAACATGAACCTAAAACAATTGTTCCAATGAAGAAATAAAATAAGATTGTAACGTGCTGTCGCGTTGTATTCATTGATCTTAAAAAGAAACTTCTAACTCCCTTTGGAAGAAGTTTCTTTCGACAGTTAATTTAAGAAAAGTGTTGCACTTTTGAAGCAAAGAACCGTGCTTTTTCTCAACAAGCTAGATGGATGTATTCAAAAACCGAATTGAATTGTATCAAAGATTTACATGTTCAACCGGAACAACTTCCAACACTGCATCGAGATTCAACGGTCCGTATATATGAGGAAACGTATCTTGTGTAGTTGGAGACCATTCAAATACGTAACGACTTTTAAGCCGATCCGTATCGATTACCAGTTTGACGAGTCCGCTTTTACCCGAAAAATAGCGCTTTAAAACGCCGTCAACCTGTTCTTTCTGTGAACAGTGGATGAAGCCTTCTTCTGCTAACGAAGGGGATTCATACATTTCCTTTTTCAAAGCGGTATTCCAATCAGCGATTGAAGTTATATGATAGATGATCGGCATCAGTCTAAAACACGTTTAATTTTTTGTTCCCGCAACATAAAATCAGCCAGTACAATCGCGGTAACAGCTTCAATAATGACCGGAGCTCTTAATGCCACACATAAATCGTGTCGACCTTTGATAGAAAACGCTTCTGCTTTTCCGGTATCCCAATTCAAACTTACTTGTTCCTTAGGTGTAGAAGATGTTGGCTTGATTGCCAATCGAAACACCAATTCATTTCCGTTGGTAATCCCTCCTACTACACCTCCGGCATGGTTGGTTTTAGTAGTTCCCCGGTCATCCATGATGGCATCGTTGTGTTCGCTTCCAAACATGCGGGCTGCAGCAAATCCGGTACCAAATTCAATGCCTCTAACGGCAGGAACAGCAAAGATGATTTGAGCTAAAACCGATTCAACAGACTGAAAATATGGTTCGCCTAGTCCGGCAGGCAGTCCTTTAACACGACATTCCACGATGCCACCTACCGAATCTTTCGCGTCGATTGCTTTTTGCAATCCTTTTTCGAGATCCTGTTCACCTGCAATTTCGGTGATGGTGGCAACAATTGAAACGGCAGGCATAAGTTTTTTGGCAATAGCGCCTGCAGCCACCAGTCCGGTCGTTAAACGTGCACTGAAATGTCCTCCGCCTCTGTAATCTTCATTCCCGCCAAATTTTTGATGAGCCGTCATATCGGCATGCCCCGGACGCGGAAAGCTTCGTTGTTTTTGATAGTCCTCGCTTCTGGTATTATTGTTTTCAAAAAAGATTGTAATGGGAAACCCGGTCGTTTTTTCCTGAAAAAGACCACTCTTGAAAATTGGATAATCCGCTTCCTGTCGCGGTGTCGTACCCTTTTGAGTACCACCTTTTCTGCGTTCCAAATCGGGTAATAAATCGGCTTCCGTTAAAGATAGACCGGCGGGGCAACCGTCAATCGTGATCCCCACACATGGGCCATGTGATTCGCCAAATATAGAAACCCGAAATAATGTTCCAAATGCGTTCAATGTTTCGTTATTTATGGTTAATGACTGATTCAGGATACGTTATTAGCGCTCCCAACCTGGATAAATGTTTGTAAAAATCGGGATACGATTTATTAATGGCATCCGCTTCTTCGATTTCTACAGGTTCGTTTGCTTTCAGTGCTGCAACCGCACACGCCATAGCAATTCGGTGATCGTGTCTCGAATGAACCTTTCCGCCATGGATTCCGGTTCCTCCGTGAACGATCATTAAATCATCCTGCAGATCGACCCGAATTCCAAGTTTCGAAAATTCTTCTTGCAATGTAAGAGCCCGATTGCTTTCCTTATGTGTTAAACGGGAAGTGCCTTCGATTACAGATTGACCGTTGCATTGGGCCGCCAGTGCCACGAGCGGAGGAAAAAGATCAGGACATTCGGTTGCATTGAAATGAAAGGGCTTCAAAGTAGCCGGACCAATCTCAATCTGTTCGGGCTGAATAGAAAGAACACATCCACAATCTGTAAGTGCCTGTAGAATGGCCTTATCGGCTTGTGTTGAAAACACGTCCAAACCTTTAACGGTAATGGGACCTGCCGTTGCTCCTGCAACCAATAAAAATGCGGCCCCACTCCAATCTCCTTCAACGGTATAGGAATGTACGCTATCGGAAGGCTGATGCGAAAGATTCGAAAAATAGAAGGATTCATAATTCCGATTTTCCGGCAACTTTAAGCCAAATGCTTCCATCACGTTCAACGTAAGATCTATATAGGGCTTGCTCTTCAAGTTGTTTACATGTATAGAAACATTTTTTGCATCCGAAGCGGCAAATGCCAATAACAACCCGGTTAAAAACTGAGAACTCAGAGAACCGTCAATTTCAATATTACCGGGAATAACAGGGCCCTGTACCTGCAAAGGAAGTTTCCCCTGATTGCTCTTCACCTTCACTCCCAGTAATGGAAAAACGGAATCAAAAAAGTCCATAGGACGAGTTTGCAAACTTCCGCTTCCGGTAATTGAAATTGGTTCTTTACTCAATGCCACCAATGGTGTAAACATGCGAATACTCAAACCGGATTCACCACAGTCAATTTCCGGAGCAACCGGATCTACTCCCTGCGACTCAATCACAAGCGCCCCCTCTTCAAAAGAAAGCTGAGCACCTAACCGTTTGATAATATCCATTGCAGCCCGGTCATCATTGCTGTATCCCGGATTATGAATGATACTTTTTCCACGGGCAACCAATGCAGCAGCACAGGCACGTTGCATACTGCTTTTAGAAGCTGCGGCCTGAATGCTGCCCGACAACGTTGAAGGATTTATGATTACAGATAAGTTACTCATGTTAACGAACGGATTTCGATGTTAGTAATGATGGATCGCAACTCCTCTATTCCAATTGAGTGCACAACAGCTTTACCGATCCGTTCCAATAAGACGTATCCAATTTCGTTTCTTACTTTTTTCTTGTCTTTCAGCAAATTCTCAAAAGCCTGTTTCCGGTCAAATGAAGCATAGGTCGGTAATCCGTATTGATCCAGAAGTGAGGTTACACGTGCCGTATGCTTGAATCCGGCAAGAGATTCCGAAATATGACAAGCATAGGTCATTCCAATTGAAATGGCATGTCCGTGTGCCAACTCATACGTGTTCTCAATCGCATGTCCCAGTGTATGTCCGAAATTGAGCAATTTTCGATCCCCTTTTTCAAACTCATCCAACCGGACCACTTTCGTTTTCAACAAAGCATTTCGCCTGATCAAATCGCCCAGTAATAGTTTCTTCGATCGATAAGTTCGGAAGGTCGCTTCTTCGAGTTGCCGAAACATTGAGGCGTCCTTGATACAGGCGTGTTTGATAATTTCCGCAAAACCATTTTCCCATTCGGCTTGCGGCAACGACTGAAGCATGGCTAGATCATAAAGAAGAAATGAAGGTTGACGGATCACACCAACCATGTTTTTATAAACTCCGATATCTATTCCGTTTTTTCCTCCAATACTCGCATCCACCATCGCAAGTACGGAAGTTGGAATAAAACCAAATCGGATTCCACGCATATATATTGACGCTACATATCCGGTAAGATCAGTTACAACGCCCCCACCAACTCCAACCAATGTTGAAGTGCGGTCGGCTCCCATCGCAATCAATTGTTGAATGATGGTATCAACGGTTGCCTGGACCTTGTACGCTTCACCCGGCTTCAGCACAATCGTATTCCAGTTTTTAAATCGCTTTGTATGAGCCTGGAATACATTTTCATCGGTGATGATGAAGGTATAACGCGGATCTGTAATTTGCTTGAGATCCGAAAACGAAGCATTGAAAAAATAATCAACACCGGAGTTTGAAAATTGATACGATCGTTTCTGCATACTACTAAACTGACCCGATCTCTGTTTTAGAAACCGGTATTAAAAATGAATTTATGAATCGAGCACTTTCTTTTGATGATTGATACTTTCCATGTGTACCGCGTCAAAATATTTGGTAATAAATTCATTGCTCAATCCAAGATTCTCTCCTTGCTTGACCACACGATCCAGAATTTCATTCCAGCGATTGGTTTGTAAAATGGTAATGTTGTTGTCCTTCTTGTACTGACCAATGCGTTCTGCCACTTTCATACGATGACTGAGTATTTGCATCAACTCATCATCTAAATGGTTGATTTGCTGCCGCAGTTTTTCCAACGCTTCATGATAGGCTTCTGACGCAACATCTTCTTTTCTCCAGATAATGGCATCCAGCATTTCTTTCAAACGAGCAGGTGTTACCTGTTGTTTGGCATCACTCCAAGCCTGATCCGGATCGATATGACTTTCAATCATCAATCCGTCAAAATCAAGATCAATGGCCCGCTGTGCCGTTTCCAGTAAATTGTCGCGTTTACCGCAAATGTGACTGGGATCGTTGATAATAATCATATTAGGGTTACGACGTTTCATTTCAATAGCGAGATGCCACATCGGAGCATTCCGGTATTCGGAGTTGCCGTAAGAAGAAAATCCGCGATGAATCAAACCAATACGTTGTATTCCGGCACGTGCAATGCGTTCAACAGCACCGGTCCATAATTCCAGATCAGGATTGATGGGATTTTTAATTAAAACCGGTATATCAACTCCACGAAGGGCATCTGCAACCTCCTGTACACTAAACGGATTAACCGTTGTTCGGGCCCCCACCCATAATACATCTACATCAAATGTCAATGCGTCTTCCACTTGTTTGGCTGTTGCAACTTCTACGGCTGTCGGTAAACCGGTCAGCTTTTTTGCATGTTGCAACCAGGGTAATCCCTTTGCTCCAATTCCCTCGAATAAGCCGGGCTTGGTGCGTGGTTTCCAGATACCTGCACGCAACATATCAACCTTACCTGTTGCAGCTAATTGTTGTGCGGTTTGCACCAGTTGTTCTTCCGTTTCTGCGCTGCAAGGACCACTAATGATCAAAGGGCGCTTACTCCATAATTCCTGAACTTTTTGTTTCATGTTTGCTTCTACTGTTTGCATGGTTGTAAAATTAGGTCCCCGTTTTTAAACGCAGAGACTTTGTTTTGATTATTTAAGAATCCGCCTGATCTTGTTGGCCTCTTCAATCAGACTTTTTAATATCTCGGTATTCCCCTCCGCTATTCCGGCTCTGAATTTGCTCAATTGAGCAATGTGTTCATCAAGTACATCCAGAATATGGGTACGATTTTGCATGAAAATGGGCACCCACATAGAGGGATTACTTTTTGCTAACCGCACCGTACTTTCAAAACCGGCACTGGCGAGTTCAAAAATTGCATTTTCCTCTTTTTCTTTTTCCAGAACCGTATTGGCAAGTGCAAAGGACGTAATGTGAGAAATATGACTGATGTAGGCGGCATGCAGATCGTGAGCAACTGCATCCATTTCCATCAAATGCATTCCTATTTTCCTGTACATGGCTCTTACCCATTCAAGGGCATCCGTGTCAGATTCGGTACCGTTGCAAAGAATCACCGCTTTGTTTTCGTAAGCCTGTTTCACTGCTGCCGATGGTCCGCTGTATTCCGTACCCCACATGGGATGCGTTGCAACGTATCGGCCTCTACGCGGATGATGTGCCACAACTTCTACCAGTTGTGCTTTGGTCGATCCCAGATCCAGGACAATTTGATGCTGAACAATATCTAAGATGCGAGGCAGTAAATCTAACATCCGATCAA
The DNA here is from genome assembly GCA_049240625.1 of Lacibacter sp. Lineage (GTDB taxonomy): Bacteria > Bacteroidota > Bacteroidia > Chitinophagales > Chitinophagaceae > Lacibacter. The sequence continues at coordinate 43,902 of JBMLSG010000073.1, forward strand.
CAGGAATGGCAAGAACTACAACATCCGATATGTTTATAGCCTCGTTTAGGGGCAAAATCTGATCCACTAATTCGCGATCCAAAGCTTCTTGTGCATGCACGGGATCGGAATCAACACCAACCAGTTGAGAAGCGATTTTTTTCTCATGCAACTGCAAGGCCAGTGACCCTCCCATTAATCCCGTTCCAATGATGCAAACTTTTTTTCGTTCCATATCATCCTTTCTTTACAATCCGCTGTAAGGCTTCTTCCATTTTTTCTTCAGAACTGCACAAACTAATCCGTACATAATTCGTACCGGCCGATCCAAAAATACCACCGGGCGTTATAAAGACATTGCTTTGTGTCAGTACAAAGTCACTCAATTCATAACTGTTTGAAAAACCATCCGGAATCTGCGCCCAGGCAAACATCCCGGCCTGATCTTCCGAAAAGCGACAACCCAATGCTTCCAGTATTCGAAAAGCTATTTTTCTTCTGGAACGATAAATACGATTCAGTTGATCGTACCAATCCTGTTCCAAACTCAATGCCTTAGCCGCAGCCAGTTGCAGGGGCAAAAACATCCCACTATCCATATTGCTTTTGAAACGCAAAACTTCATCAATACGCTCCTGTGCTCCGCACAACATACCAATACGCCAGCCCGCCATATTCAGACTTTTGCTGAGTGAATTCAACTCCAAAACACAATTGCCGGACTGAGGGATGGAAAGTAAACTCATGGGCCTATCACCGGTTTCCCAATGAGGCAATAAAAAACTGTATGGGTTATCGTGTACAAGCAAAATGTTATTCGTCAGCGCAAAATCAACCAATTTTTCAAACAACGCAACACGAGGTAGTTTACCCGTAGGCATTTGCGGGTAATTCACAAACATGAGTTTCACTTTGGATAAATCCGATTGGGCAAGAGCGTCAAAATCGGGTTCCCATTCTTGGGTTTCGTTCAAGTCATAGCTGCGTATGACACCTCCGGCCAGTTTCACCGCACTGGTGTAAGTTGGATAACCGGGATTGGGGACCAATACCTCATCGCCATCATTCAGGTAGGTCATACAGATGTGCATAATCCCTTCCTTACTTCCGATCAAGGGCAGAATTTCCGTTTCCGGATTCAGTTCAACATGATACCATTGCCGGTACCAATTGCTGATGGCAGTGCGCAAAACAGCAGATCCTTTGTACGATTGATAAGCATGAACATTGGGCTTTGCGCTTTCCTCCTGCAAAACACGAATCACCTCAGGATGTGGCGGTAAATCCGGACTACCGATTCCAAGATTGATGATGTTTTTACCTTGCTTGTTCAAAGCATCAATCTCCCGAAGCTTCATCGAAAAATAATATTCTCCTATGCCTTCCAGTCTGCGAGAAGTGGGTATCGTGAGAGTGGTTTCCATGCTATCCTTAAACTGATTAGAATTAAAGTTTTCCATTTTTGTAAATCCCGTAAATTTTCAATTCTACTGTTGAGCTTTTCATTTTCTCAATCACTTTATGAAAACCATTGAGGTCTTCAAATTCCATGTCGGCATGAAAACTGTATTTGAAATCGCTGCCCGGTATTGGAAAACTCTGAAGTTTGCTCAGGTTAATTCCACCGTCTGCAATCTTTGTTAAGACTTTTGAAAGACTCCCCTTGGAATGATCGGTCACAAAATGAACGGACGCTTTATCCACAACAGGAGGTTGGATGGCATACTCCTCTTTTTGAAGAATCAAAAAACGAGTATAGTTGTTCTTCATGGTTTGAATGGATGGAGCCAGAATTTCAAGATCGTACAATTCTGCAGCCAGTTTACTGGCGATAGCGGCAATATGTTTGCTTTTGTGTTGTCGGATTTGTTTGGCACTATAGGCCGTATCTTCACTTTCAACCAGTTTCCATTTGTACTTATCCAGAAATGCATAGCATTGCTGCAAGGCCATTGTATGCGAATGGACCTCTTTGATATCTTCCAATTTGACTCCGGGTAAAGCCATAAGATTTTGTTTGATCTGGAGATAGACCTCTCCAACAATCGTCAAATTGCTTTTTTGCAATAAATTGTAGTTGGGCAGAATGCTTCCGGCAATCGAATTCTCAATAGCCATCACACCACCATCACTTTCTTTTTTATTAGATGCTATTTTTACAACATCCCTGAAATTAGAGCACGTGATTACTTCAACATCCTTTCCAAAAAATTTACGGGCCGCTACCTGATGAAAACTGCCCTCGTAACCCTGAATCGAAACTTTTGTTGCCATACTTTTATTTTTTTCCTCTCTGGTTTTCAGGGAGGGTTTAAAATAAGAATCCCGACCTTCTGGCCGGGATTCTTTATGTTGATACTATTTATTATTTGGATTTCAACAAAAGCATTCCCGGCTTCATTTTAAAATAAAAGAAGCTAAAATAAAACCAACGGAATCCTTTGAATGTCATCATATGAAGTTCAAATATAGAATAGAGGACGTAATTAACAAGGGAAACCGCAAAAAAAATCCGGAAAAAACAGAAAATTACCGGAACTGAATAAAAAAAGCCATTCCAAGAATGGAACGGCCGTTAACGATTGCTTGCCATATGAAAA
>JBMLSG010000074.1:0-2547 GCA_049240625.1 Lacibacter sp.
TGGTTATGTGGTTTATGTAAATGGAGTGGAGGTTGCACGTAACAACATGCCTGCAGGAGCAGTAACGTGGGCAACCTTGGCCTCTTCTGCTGTTGAAGATGCTGTTATTACGTTTTCCATACCAAATACCAATTTTGTAGCAGGAAATAATATGATTGCAGTCGAAATTCATCAGGCAGCAGCATCCAGTTCGGATGTTTCATTTAATTTAAGTTTGACAGGCTCGTCTGCTTTCAATTCCAGCACGGCCGATTTATCACTTCCTTCCTGTTCTTCAATTTTATGGGCAGGATTGTACTGGGGTGCCGGACAAGGAACTGATGGCACAACAACAAGCTGGATCACAGGCGAAACAACCTGCAAATTAAAAGTGCCCGGTTCTTCAACCTACACAACAATAACATCTACACAAACCGATTACCATAATGCAGCATTGGTTCCTGGATTGCCGCATACCGGGTACAAGTGTTTTAGAGATATTACTTCTTTATTGAATGCATCCAGTCCAAATGGGACCTATACCGTAGCGGATGTAGTAGGGCCTATTGGTATCAATAATGGCTATGGGGGTTGGACAATAGTGGTAGCATACGAAAATTTAAATGACATCATTCGTGAACTGAATGTGTTTGATGGTAATGCTATCGTTGATCAGGGACAGCCGCCTGTAGATGTGGTGCTTAATGGGTTTAATACACCATTGGCCGGGCCCGTAACCTGTGAGTTAGGGGCTGTATGTTACGATGGTGACAGAAGTGCAACCGATTCTTTTGCATTCCGTCAGGCTGGTGCTCCGGCATTCATTAACCTTACCCCAAATGCTACCAGCAATTTGAATGATATGTGGAACAGCACTATATCCTACAAGGGCGCTGTTGTCACAACACGCAATCCTGCTTTTCAAAATACATTAGGTTATGATGCAGATATCATTGATCTGCCCAATGCGGGGAATGTAAATTTGGGAAACAACCAAACATCTGCAACCATTCGTATTGCATCTCCAAGCGAAAATTTTATTTTACAGGTCGTTACGGCCTCCATCAGTATCATGGATCCGTTTGTACGGTTGCTTAAGAGTTCAACGGATGTAAATGGCGGGTCTCTTTTGGGTGGTGAGGAATTACGATACGATCTCTCCTATATCAATAATGGCAATGATCTTAGCACTTACACAGTGCTTTATGATACAATTCCGGTAGGAACCAGTTATAAGCCGAACAGTTTATTCATTAATGGCGTTGCAAAAACAGACGCCATTGGCGACGATGAGGCTGAGTATGATCATGTGAACAACCGGGTCATATTCAGAGTGGGTACCGGTGCCAGTGGTGTTAGTGGGGGTACGCTGGCAATTGGGGCTTCGGGATCCGTTTGGTTCTCCGTTTTTACAGCAAACTCCTGTTTCTTGCGTACATGTAACAGTACCATTCGCAACAAAGCCTGGGTGCGTTATACAGGACCAACATCGGGAATTACATTTTTGGAAGATAGTAAGCAAAGTGTCTCCGGATGTTTCTTAGATGGCATGGTTGAAAATATTGTTACCGGTAGTTGCAGGAGCATAAAAGACACGACCATTGCGAACATTTGTCCTGCTACCACAGTTACATTACCCGTAACAAGTTTTACCGGATACCGGTTTTACTCAGGGTTCCCATTCCATGCCGCTACAGCTTTTAATCCGGCTACAGCTATTAATTTCAATCGGGTTCTTTATGCATATTATGATGGTCCGGGATCATGTGATGATACAGTACAAATCAATGTATTTGTAACTGCTTGTCCTGATATCGATGACGATGATGATGGAATCCCTGATTATGTTGAATTAAACAATCCACTGTCGTGGGCAGATCATGACAATGATGGTGTATTAAATTGGAATGATGCACAGTATCCCGGTTTTATTGATAATAATACAGATGGATTCAATGATAATTTTGATCCCAGTGCCGACTCGGACAATGATGGTATTCCTAATTTCAGCGATCCTCAATTTTCCGGCTTTACGGATTCAAATGGGGATGGAGTGAACGATCAAATGGATCAAGACTTAGATGGAATTCCCAATCATCTCGATCTGGATAGTGACAATGATGGTATTCCGGATACCGTTGAAAGTTTTGGTGTGGATGCCAATGGCGATGGCCGTATCGATAACTATACTGAGACCGACAATGATGGTTTGTCACAAAATGTCGACGCCAATAACACAGGTGTTCATCAATCCGGTTTGGGATTAGGTCCCTTAGACACGGATGGTGATGGAGTCCCCAATTATTTGGACCTGGATAGTGACAACGACGGCATTCCGGATCTGGTAGAGGTGTATGGCACTGACAATAACCATAATGGGATGGTTGATGTTTACGTGGATGCTGATGGTGACGGAATGGCGGATGCGATAGATGGTGATGTGGGGAATGATGGTGTAGCGGAAAATGCTTCAAATGCATTGCTTCGTACCGGGGCCGACTTAAACAATGATGGCCGGTGCGATAGTTGGCCTTTTAAAAATATGGATGCCGACAGTAAGCCCAATCC
>JBMLSG010000074.1:2647-19339 GCA_049240625.1 Lacibacter sp.
CATCGATACAGATGGAGACGGGCTCGATAACAGTTATGACAATTTTGCGGGATTTGGTGGAAATGGAATTGCACCCAATGATCAGGATAACGATGGTATTCCGGATTACCGGGATTTGGATACAGATTCAGACGGATTAATCGATCGTATAGAAGGGAATGATTTTAATTTGAACGGACTCGTTGATGATGAGGTATCTCTTACAGGAGTTGACACGGATGGTGACGGACTGGATGATCGTTTTGATGCAAACAATACAAACAGTAAAGGAACCTCATCTCGAATGGGAGGCAGTGGTAGTTTTACCGGGGATGCGACCCCCGGCTCTCATACAACGGTGCAACGAACCATTCCTATGTTTGGTTGCAATTTTGAACGTGATTGGAGATGTCATTCTTTCCTTTTGGAATGTGAAATTCTTTCTTTTCAAGCTTTGTTGAAACAAGAAACGGCTCAGCTTTCATGGAGTGCTGTTTGTAGAACGGAAGTCGCTTATTTTGAAATTGAAAGGAGTTTTGATCAGGTGTTATTCGGAAAACTTGCAACAGTTGAGGCAAATCCGTTGCTTCTGCAAAGTGTCGATTATTCTTACATGGATACAACAATAAGCAAACTGCAAGGTGTTTTGTATTACCGATTAAGAATTGTTATGAAAAATGGAAAAGTGACCTATTCACATGTTAGCCAAATAAGATTAAAGGAAAGTGTGAAAGCATCTGTTCAGGTTTTGCCCAATCCGGTTGTGCAAACATTAAAAATTAAGCTGAACAGTCCTAATCAACAGAGGGCAATGTTGTTTATCTACGATCAGCAGGGTAGAACGGTTTCTTCGGTTCATTTAAGATTAAAGTCTGGCGAAACAATAGTTGAAATGAACGATATCGGTTATCTGGGTGAGGGCTTGTATCGAATTGCGATCAATATTAATGATGAAGTATTGACTCAACAGTTCCTGAAGCTGAACAAATAAGGTGCTCAATAGTAGTAGTGTTCATTTGACCGGAAGGCGAAGTTGATACAAAGTGCCTATCCCAACCTTTTCTAAAGAAACTCAATGAGGAAAGGGTGTTACATTTGTACGTATGTACACACTCAAAAAATCGCTCGGACAACATTTTTTAAAGGATGAATCTGTTTGTCGTGCCATTGTCGATGCGGTTCTTCAGTGTCAACCGGTACAATTACTGGAAGTAGGTCCCGGAGCCGGTGCCATTACCCGTTATTTTTTAGAAGAACAATCAATGGATTTCAAAGCCATTGAACTCGATCTTGAAAAGGTAGAATATCTGCAAAAACAATTTCCGGCGATAAAGGGTAAAATCATTCATGAAAGCATCCTGGATGCAACAATTCCTTTTGAAGGACTGTTTATGGTTGTTGGGAATTTTCCGTATAACATCTCGTCTCAGATTTTATTTAAAATTCTGGAATGGAAAGAACAGGTGACCCATGTAGTTGGGATGTTTCAAAAGGAAGTTGCTAAGCGTATTGCTGCCAAAGAAGGGGGGAAGGATTATGGTATTTTAAGCGTTTTGATTCAGGCTTTTTATGAAGTTGACTATTTGTTTGATGTTCACGAGCAGGCCTTTAATCCGCCACCCAAGGTGAAAAGTGGGGTCATCTTGTTAAAGAAACGAACAACGTTTCCTGACATGAAATCAGAACAACTGTTTTTGAGTTTGGTTAAAACCGCATTCAATCAACGGCGGAAGATGCTCCGTAATGCAGTTAAGGGGCTTTTTGATGCAGAAACATTGAATGATGAGTTGTTCCAAAAACGTGCCGAACAACTTTCAGTCGACGATTTTGCTAAACTAACGTTTCGGATGCACAGGGTCTGATCTTATAAACTCAATAATTTTAAACAATGAATTGCGTATTGGCATGAAAGTTCTAATAACCGCCAACTGTCACCATATATTAAAAGAGGAATTAAGCAAAGCAGGGTATGACGTGTTGCATCTGCCGGAGATCGACCGTGAAACGCTACTTGATTTGATTCCGGAAGCAACCGGATTGATTGTTTCAACACGATTGAAAATTGATACGGTTGTGTTGGAAAAAGCGGTCTGTTTGCAATGGATTGGTCGTTTGGGTAGCGGACTGGAATTGATTGATGTTCCATTTGCACAGTCAAGAGGGGTTCGGGTACTAAGCAGTCCCGAGGGAAATTGTGATGCAGTAGGTGAGCATGCGTTGGCTTTGTTGCTGAATCTGATGAATCGGATCACTGTTAGCAGTTCCGAAATTCGGGAAGGGAAATGGTTGCGGGATGAGAACAGAGGGATTGAATTAGGTGGAAAAACCGTCGGTATTATTGGTTTCGGTCATACAGGTCGTGCCTTTGCCCGTAAACTGAAAGGGTTTGATGTCAGGATTCTGGCACATGATAAATACCGTTCAGGATTTTCTTCGGAATCGGTAATTGAAGCGTCGCTTGAACAGGTTTTGGCCGAAAGTGATGTCTTAAGTTTACACCTGCCGCTTACGGAAGAAACCCATCACTATGCCGGTCGCTCCTTTTTTCAACAAGTGCAAAAAGCACCTTTCTTTTTGAATACATGTAGGGGGCAGGTGCACGATACGGCTGCTTTAATTGATGCAATACAGGGGGGTAGGATATCCGGTGCAGGTCTGGATGTCTTGGAGAATGAACGATTGCCTTCCTATACTAGTGCAGAACAGGAGCAATTGCAATGGCTTCTCAAACAGCCCAATGTGTTGATTACGCCACATATCGCCGGGTACAGTCACGAGGCTTTTTACAAGATGAGTCAAATCCTTGTGAACAAGATCTTGAAATAGAACCCAACTAATGCAAGTCCACCGTCGTCAATAAGTTATAGGTTTCAACAACAGGAGAGGGATATTTTCGGTACAGATGACGACTGTTCGTATTTTTTTAATATTTTTGTCTTCTATTATGGCAACGCTTCAGTTTCACAATCTGAGGCGTTGTTATTTTTTTTCTGTAATCAAACGAAAGTGAAATTGTATGAGTATTCAGTATGTAACTAAAGAAACACTGGAAAGAATGCAGGCCGAACTTCAGCAAATGAGGTCCGTTGATCGTCCTGCTGCAGCCCGTGCAATTGCTGAAGCACGCGAAAAAGGAGATTTGAAGGAAAATGCGGAATATGATGCCGCCAAAGAAGCTCAGGGAATTCTGGAAGCTAAGATCAAACAATTGGAAGGTGTCATCGCATCGGCACGTATTGTTGATGAAACTACGATTGATACAAGTCGTGTTGCTATTCTTACAAAAGTGACCGTTACCAATATTGCGACCGGAAAAAAGATGACGTACCAGATCGTAAGTGAACAAGAGGCTGATTTGAAATTGGGCAAAATTTCAGTAACCTCTCCAATTGGGAAGGGTTTGCTGGGTAAATATCCCGGAGACACAGCAGAGGTTGTTGTTCCTGCAGGTGTGGTTAAATTCCGTGTCGAAGAAATTACTGTTTAATCGGGAGTCCGGCACGAATGGGTTTACGAAAGTTTTCAAAGATGGGCCATCCGCTCATCTTTTTTACTTTATTTTTACGAACCAAAACCATTTTTTCAAGTACAGGTTATGAGCATTTTTTCAAAAATCATTCGTGGAGAAATTCCTTCTTACAAAATTGCCGAGAATGAATTGTTTTACGCTTTTTTGGATGTGTTTCCTTTAGTGGAAGGGCATACCCTTGTGGTGCCCAAACAGGAAATTGATCAATTCTTTGATTTGCCGGAGGATCTGTTATCTGAAATCTTGGTGTTTGCAAAGCCAATTGCAAAGGCCATTGAAGCTTCGTTTCCTTGCAATCGGGTTGGTATAGCGGCTATTGGTCTTGAAGTGCCGCACGCGCACCTCCATTTGGTGCCAATCAACCACAGCAATGATCTTAATTTTACAAGACCTAAAATGAAAGTAACTGAAGCTCAATTGCAAAACGCACAACAAGCCATTCTTTCCCATTTAAAATAAAAGGCTATGTATGTAAAAGATGAATATGGTTACAAGAAAAGGGTTCGGAAAAAAACAAATCGTCCTTTATTGATCACCATGCTTTGTTTGATCATTATCGCATTCGGATTTTGGAGTCTTATATCAAGTTATATCGGTATTTATCAGGGATTTGGTACGCTGTATCCTGCTGCCAATGCGCTGATGATTGTGTTTAGTTTTGTTGCCGTGAGCGGAGTCTGGAATATGGAAAAATGGGGTTCGGTTACGTTCCCGATTGTTGTTGGCTTGAAAATTCTTTTTGACCTGATGTTTGGTCATTTTAACGGGTGGTACTTGTTAGGGTTCATTCCGGCGGCAATATTTATCATGATGTTGCCAAAAATGCGAAGAACTGAATAAAGGATTTGATCAGGTGATTAACGAATCCGTTCCGGATGATTTTGAATGAAATCTTCCCATCCTTTCATCTGTTTTTTATTTCCTGATACCTTTGCTTTACTTGTTTGAAAGTGATGGCATAATGCTACAGCCAAAGCATCTGTGGCGTCGTAGTATTTGGGTTTCGCCTTGAAGTGAAGATGGTGTTGCAACATTTTCCAAACCTGATCTTTATCGGCATTCCCATTTCCAGTAACAGCTTGTTTTACTTTTTTAGGCGAATATTCCGTGACCTGCAATCCTGCGCTCATGGCCGTTGCAATGGCAACACCTTGTGCCCGCCCCAGTTTGAGCATACTTTGTACGTTTTTACCGAAGAAAGGTGCTTCAATGGCAAAATCACCGGGATGATACGTTTCAATGATTTCTTTCACTTTTACATGAATATGGTGCAGGCGTTCGTAGATGTCTTTGTATTTAGCGAGTTTTAATACATCAGTTGCCAACAATTCGATTTCATTTTTATGTACTGCAATAATCCCGTAGCCCATGATCACGGTGCCCGGGTCAATTCCCAAAATGATTTTAGATGAAGTTTGCAATCTGCCTGTTAATTTTGAACAAATAAACTTAAACTGAACAAGAAAGTCAAACTCTTCGTCAATTACTTTTTGGGTCCTGTATTATTTATAGGAATCGGATGGTCGTTGTACAACGACGTTCGGTATCATCCCGATTTGCCGGGTTCATTAAAGATGATGCAGGAGACTTTTGTTGGATCCGGAGCTTTAAAATTCTGGATTGCAGTTTGTTTGATGCCTTTGAATTGGGGACTGGAAGCAATGAAATGGAAATTGTTGGTGCAGCGTTTGCAGCCTATTACCTTTTTTAAATCATTGGAGTCTGTGTTGAGTGCTTTGTCCCTGGGTGTTTATACGCCCAACCGAATTGGAGAGTTCGGCGGACGGGTTTTGTTGCTACAACCGGAAAATAGAGTCCAGGGTTTTTTTTTATCAGTCTTGAGCAGTTGGGCTCAGGTGCTTGTAACCTTGTTTTTTGGAGGAATTGCGCTTTTTATTCTCGACGATCAAATACAACAGTTTCTACAGTCAAATAGTCAGGGTGTTTATTCGTTCCCTGCCTTATTTAAATATTTAATCGCTGGATTCGTTCTTGTGACGGGATTGTTTTATTTCAATGTGCGTTGGTGGAGCCGTTTTTTTAAATGGCTGCCGTTTTTGAAAACAAAAAAAACGGGTGTATTCGTTCCATCACATATGCAACAAACGGCACTTTGGAAGTTGTTGCTGTTGTCGTTGCTGCGGTTTCTGGTTTTTGCGTTTCAAACGATCCTGATCTGGCAGGCACTGCAAATTCAAATGGAATGGATTGATGCGTTTGGCTGTATTGCATTAGTATATCTGTTCATGGCAATCATCCCAAGTATTGCGATTGCCGAACTGGGCATCAGGGGGAAGGTTACCATTGCCGTTGCAAGTTTGTTTACTACACAGATAATAGCTTTGCTGGCCGGAACGTTATTGATTTGGATGCTTAATTTGGTATTCCCTGCATTGATTGGCAGTTTGTTTTTATTAACAATCAGAATCTTTAAAGATAATCCATGATGCGCATTGTTCTGCTTTGCTTTATGTTGTGTTTGTCTATGGTACAACCTGCCGAATTACCTGAAACGGAGTTTTGTGGGCTCAAGAATACGGCCTATCAAAACGGAGAGTCGGCAAATTATCACGTATACTATACACTTGCAGGATTTTTTGTTTTTGGAGGCGAAGCCAACTTTAATGTAACTACCGTTAAGTTAAACGGACAGATCGTTCACCATATCATTGCTGAAGGGAAAACGAATAGCTTCTTCGATGGTTTTTTTAAAGTGCGTGATCGGTATGAATCTTATATTGATACAATTTCCATGCAACCGCTTCGGTTTTTCAGAAGTATACAGGAAGGTAGTTTTAAGAAAAACGAAGTGGTTACCTTCAATCCTGCCGAGAATACGGCAACAAGTCAAAAAGGGACGTTTAAAGTTCCTCAGTGTGTGCAGGATGTGATCAGTTCTGTTTATTATGCTCGCAATATTGATTTTAATAAGTACAAGACGGGTGATAAAATTCCATTCAGTATGTTCATTGATGATGAGGTCTTCAATATTTACATTCGTTATCTGGGAAAAGAGATTGTAAAGACCAAATACGGGAAGTTTCGTGCCATTAAATTCAGGCCTTTGTTATTGAAAGGTGAAATATTCAAAGGGGGAGAAACGATGACTGTATGGGCAAGTGATGACGCCAACAGGATTCCCGTTCGGATTGAAAGTGCCATTTCGGTCGGAAGTATTAAAGTTGATTTAATGGGTCATCGCGCATTACGTAACCCACTCTCTTCCCTCATCCGTCAACGGTGATTTTTACAATTCGCTTATAGCAAATGTTTCCTTCTGCCGAATTCCTTTTTCTGTCATTTGCAGTGTACAACATTCAATCAACGGGTCGTGTTCAAAAAATAAAATGTAGTCTTCCTGTAGTGCTTCATTTAAAAAGACTTTCTTTTCATGTAAGGTCGTTAAAGGAAACATATCGTAAGCCATTACATAAGGGATAGGTAAATGCGCTACGGCCGGCAAAAGATCGGCCATAAAAACGATGGTTTTGTCTTTGTAGCGTATTTGTGGCAACATCATGGCATCGGTATGCCCGTTTACAAAACGCATGGAAACGGTATCGTTAAATCGAGCTTCTGATAAACGTGATTCAGCTGTTTGAGCAGTTTCTATAAATTGGAGTTGTCCACTTTCTTGAATAGGCAAAATATTTTCTTTCAGAAACGAGGCTTTTTCCCGGTCGTTGGGATGAACGGCCCAGTTCCAGTGGTTGGCATTGCTCCAGTAGGTTGCGTTTTTAAATGCAGGTATCAGTTTGTCGCCCGCACGAACAATCGATCCGCCACAATGATCAAAGTGCAAATGGGTTAGAATAACATCGGTTATGTCGTTTTTGTGAAATCCTTTTGCTGCCAGTGAGGATTCCAATGAATCATCTCCATGCAGATAATAGTGTTTCATGAATTTTTCATCCTGCTTGTCACCGATACCATTATCGATAAGCATCAAACGGTTGCCGTCTTCAATCAGCAAACAACGCATGGCCCAGCTGCACAAATTGTTTTCGTCTGCCGGGTTGAGTTTATTCCAGATGACTTTAGGAACGACTCCAAACATGGCACCACCGTCCAACTTAAAAAAACCGGTATTGATCGTGTGAAGTTTCATGTTGTTGTGTTAAGCTGTTTTTTTGATTCTTGTTTTGCTGCTTGCAAGGTATAGAATAAGAGTAAGAGCCCAATGAAGAAAAAAACGATCAACGCTAAGACCGAGTTTCTTTGCGACCCATTAAAGATTTCGGTGATGTAGGCAAAGCTGAACATGCCAATTACGATGGCCACTTTTTCGGTCACGTCGTAGAAACTGAAAAAAGAAGTTGTGTCTTTTGTTTCCGGCATCAGTTTGGAATAGGTAGACCGACTAAGTGATTGAATGCCGCCCATTACAAATCCAACAAGCGAAGCCAGGATGTAAAACTCCTGAATGCCTTCTTTGGGAATCAAATAGCCGCCGTAGCACAAAAACATCCAGATGACTACAAGAATCATGAGTGTCTTCAGATTGCCGATTATTCCACTCAGTCGTGAGATGAGCAGCGACCCGGGAATTGCGATCAGCTGGATCAATAAAATGGCGATGACCAGATTGTTGACGGGGATGTTCAATTCGCTTTTGCCGTACAATGTAGCGGCCAGCATGACGGTTTGTACCCCCATATTGTAAAAGAAGAACGCAAACAGATACCGTTTCAAAACCGGCATATGTGTCAGTTTTTGCCAAACGATTTTCAGCTCCATGAATCCGTTAACCAATACATGATGCCTGGATTGTCGTACTGTTTTTGGACTGATGGGCAGAATGTTTAATGGTATTTGTGCAAAGCTCAGCCACCAGATGCCAACAAGTAAAAAAGAAAGCTGCAACGCTCCTGTTGTTGATAATCCGAACCATTCTTTTTGAAACAAGAGTACAAAGCAGATGATTTGTAATAACACACTTCCAATGTATCCCATACTGAAGCCACGTGCACTGATTCGGTCCCGGTCTTCTTCGGCGGCAATTTCGGGCAGAAAGGAATTATAAAAAACCAAACTGCTCCAGTAGCCGATGCAGGCGAGCACCATTAATACAATGCCGTATTCGAGATTAGAAGCATCGAAAAAGTAAAGTAAGCTGCAGGCTACACTTCCAAGTGTCGCAAAAAAACGCATGAAATTCTTCTTGTTCCCTTTATAGTCGGCAATGGATGAAAGAATCGGAGATATGAGGGCTACGAGTAAAAAGGCAAATCCGAGTGCATAATCATATAAGGAGGTATTAACAAAAGTCCGCCCCATGAATTCAACCATTCCTTTTCCATCGTTTCCTTTGGTGATTTCTTCGTAGTACGAGGGGAACATGGTAGATGTAATCACCAGGTTGTAAACGCTGTTGGCCCAGTCGTACATGGCCCAGGCATTCACAACTTTTTTAGACGCAGTTTGCATACAGTTGATTTTGGCTCTGAAAAATTAAGCATTCATTTCCACATTCCGCATTTTCGGAAAAGTAGCCCATTTGCAATTTGGTATAACAATTATTTCAGGTAGCCGGTGTAAAGCAAAGTCAATAAAATAAGTCCGGCAATGATTCTGTACCAGCCAAATAAACGAAATCCATGTTTTTGGAGAAATCCGATAAAAAATTTGATGGCCAGCAAGGCAACGATAAAGGCTACCACATTGCCAATGACAAAAGCCTGCAAATATTGATTGGACGAGAGTAGTAATTGATAACCTTTTTGTTCGATTCCATTTTCGGTCCAGTCTTTTAAAAAGAGCGAGTAACCGGTGGCTGCCGCCATAGTAGGAACGGCCAGAAAAAAAGAAAATTCTGCTGCCAGCGAACGTGTCAGTTTTTGCTGCATACCACCGATGATGGAAGCGGCACTTCTGCTTACTCCGGGAATCATGGCAACACATTGCCAGATTCCAATGATGATTGCTTTTTTATAAGTGATCTGTTCTTCCTTTTCGATCGCCGGTTTTTGGAAAACTGCGTCAATAAACAAGAGTACCACACCGCCTGCCAGCATGGTTATCGTAACAGTTAAAGGGCTTTCGAGAAGAGCGTCAATTTTTTCGTTGAAGAATTTACCGAGAACTATTGCAGGTAGTACGGCCGCAATCAGTTTCAGATAAAAGTGAAAATTGCGTTCGCCATTCGAGAGCGGCGCGGTGAATTTTTTCCAGTACAGAACCAGTACGCTTAGAATGGCTCCCAATTGAATGGCTACGGTAAACAGCTTGGTGAAGTTGTTGGGTTCAACACCCAAAAATCGTTCGGCAAGAATCATGTGGCCGGTTGATGAAATGGGAAGATATTCGGTGATTCCTTCTACAATGGCAATGATAATAGCATCAAAAGTATTCATACAACGAGTTGCTTCTTATGGTTTGTGTAATAAAAAAACCGATTTGAGTATCTGCGTTTTAGTAGACATTCAAATCGGCACATCACGGATAGTGATGCATCAGTCTTTGGGCTTTTTCATGATGGCAAAGATTTCAACGATCAATCCGCCAACAATTAAAATGGGGGCCAGTGTTATGCGTCTGAAACTGTAGACTTCTTCTTTCTGAAACACATTGGGGTCGGGGCTTTTCCCTCCAATCATTAATATAAAGCCGAGGATAATGGCTACACCTCCAACGATCATCCACAGGAAATTGCGTTGATCAAATATGCTGACAATTTTCTTTTCGCTCATATATAAAATTTGAAGAATGCAAGATAGTTAAAATCGTTTATGACAGGCACTTTCATCCAGGGGTTCAGGACCTGGGAGCCTGGATTAATACAGTTCGTCGAGTTTCATTTTGAGGTACTTCATCACACTCCGGTGTGTGCTGTACACCGAAATTCCTACGCCTATGAGAATGATAGAACCAAAAAGAATGAGGTAATTCTGTGTATCTCGCAATGCAACCATATCCGGTATGTACGTTTCCAGCCAAATGATGACAGCCCAAATGGCTGCAATTGCAATAGCGGAACTGATCAGTCCGTTGATAATAGCACGAAGATTCATCGGTCGTGCTATAAACCCACGGGTAGCTCCCACCATTTGCATGGTTTTAATCAGAAAACGATTGCTGAACATAGCTAAACGAATGGTACTGTCAATTGAAACCATCACAACGGTACTGAGTAAGATGGCAATGATGAGCAACGCGATACCAATTTTACGTGCACGATCGGTTATGGTAACAACCAGATCTTTGGGGTATTGAATTTCGCTGATAGCAGTTGGGAAACGAGCAGCAAGGGATTGTGAAATCATTTCCAGACTGTCTTTGTTTACATATTCGGCCTTTGCAAAAAAATCAATACTTTCAGGCAAAGGGTTTTCGGTTAAGATTTTTTCCCAGCTTTCGTTTCCGTCCTTATTGTAGATTTCACGGGCTTTTTCCTTGGTAACATATTCCATACTTTTTACATAAGGCTGTGCTCCGATAAAAGCCTGCACACTGTCGATGGATTTTTTATTGGACGTGTTGAGCCAGGCATGAATTTGAATGTTTTCACGCAACGTAGTGCCCACCTTGTGAAAATTCAAAAAGATCCAGCCGAGGACACCCAGAATGAACAGTACCAGCGCTACACCAATGATGGAGTAGAGGTAGGAAGGTTTCGACCGCTTCATGGAAGCTTTTCCGTGTTGTTGAGCCATGGTGTAATTTTTTGATCCAACCAATTACAGGATTCTGCAATCGTTGCCGGCAAAAATAAACGATTTCGTTCTGTAACCCTTAAATTTGTTCCTTTCTTAACGAATAGAATCAGCTTCTATTTTTCAACCCCCCGGCAATGGAATCATGTTGCCGTTTTTTAAGTCTTCATTCACAATCGGCCGACTCGGCCGGTTTGATCAAAGCGTGAAGAAGTCAGGTCTTAAAATCACCGGTTGGGTATTGGAGCAGGAAGTGAGTTTGCACAAATGATAGAATTGAAATACGGGCATGGAATACAACTTTAGATCAATCGAAAAAAAATGGCAATTCAAGTGGGCCGAAACGAATGCGTACAAAGTCTCCAATGAGAGCGATAAGCCCAAATATTATGTATTGGATATGTTCCCTTATCCCAGTGGCGCCGGGTTGCATGTAGGGCATCCGTTGGGATACATCGCAAGCGATATCTTCAGTCGTTTTAAGCGATTAAAAGGATACAATGTGTTACATCCCATGGGGTATGACGCTTTTGGTTTGCCGGCAGAACAATATGCATTGGAGCACGGCGTGCATCCTGCGGTAAGTACCGATCAAAACATCCGGAACTTTCGCAAACAACTTGATAATATCGGATTTTGTTACGATTGGGACCGCGAAGTACGAACCTGCGATCCCGGGTATTATAAATGGACGCAGTGGATCTTTCTGCAACTCTTTCAAAGTTTTTACAATCGCCAAACGCAAAAAGCGAGTCCCATAACGGAGTTGATTACCGCTTTCGAACGGGAGGGGAATGCCAAAAATCCGGTCCCAAACAGTTCGTTTCAATTGCATGCACAGCAACAACGGAAGCCGTTTGTGTTTAGTGCCGAAGATTGGAAGGCTTTTTCGGAAGCAGACCAACAAAAGATTTTAATGGAATACCGTCTCGCTTATTGTGGATACGGAGAAGTGAATTGGTGTGAAGCTCTTGGAACTGTTCTTGCAAACGATGAAGTGGTGAATGGTGTGAGTGAGCGTGGCGGACATCCTGTTGTTAAAAAGAAATTGCGGCAATGGTATTTGCGCATTACGGAGTATGCCGATCGTTTGCTGGAAGGGCTCAATCGAATTGAATTCAGCGACAGCATGAAGGAAATGCAATCCAATTGGATCGGAAAATCCAGTGGTGCCGAAATCGATTTTCAGATCAAGGGTCATGATCAAAAATTACGCGTTTACACGACGAGGCCCGATACCATTTTTGGTGTCGATTTTATGGTTGTGGCACCGGAGTTGGATTGGATTAATCAGGTCAAATCTGCCGATCAGTCAAAGGCCGTAGACGAATACATCGCGTATGTTCAAAGCAGGAGTGAGCGTGAGCGCATGGCAGAGAAAAAAATTACCGGTTGTTTTACCGGCGCCTACGCTGTCAATCCGTTTGACGGACGAGAGATACCGATCTGGATTTCAGAATATGTGCTTGCAGGATATGGAACCGGCGCCATCATGGC
Organism: Lacibacter sp.; assembly: GCA_049240625.1. Taxonomy (GTDB): domain Bacteria; phylum Bacteroidota; class Bacteroidia; order Chitinophagales; family Chitinophagaceae; genus Lacibacter. The sequence goes on from JBMLSG010000074.1 coordinate 15,305, forward strand.
TGTACCTTGCGGAGATGAGCGGGATTTCAAATTTGCTGAACATTTTAAGATTCCTATTACAAATATCATCGGCAAACACTTCAATGGCCAAGAAGCCAATCCTACAAAAGAAGCCATTCTGGAGAACAGTGGTTTTTTGAACGGGATGGTGATGAAGGACGCGATGGAGGTTGCCATTCAAAAACTGGAAGACGAAGGTATTGGCATTCGTAAAGTCAATTATAAAATGCGGGATGCCGCTTTTAGTCGTCAGCGTTATTGGGGCGAGCCATTTCCTGTTCAATGGAAAGAAGGAACTGCTTATGCATTGGACGCGTCCGATTTGCCTTTGGAATTGCCATATGTTGAGTCGTATCAACCCGGACCTGAAGGCGAAGGACCGTTGGCAAATATTCCCGGGTGGGTTGCAAAAGAACTGGAAACGAATACAATGCCGGGCTACGCAGGATCTTCCTGGTACTTTTTGCGTTACATGGATCCACACAATACGGAGGTGTTTTGTGATCGCAAAGCCAGTGATTACTGGGGACAAGTGGATCTGTACATTGGAGGTACGGAACATGCAGTTGGACATTTGTTGTACAGTCGTATGTGGACCAAAGTCTTATTTGATCTGGGGCATCTGAGCTTTGATGAACCCTTCAAAAAACTGCTCAACCAGGGCATGATACAAGGCAGTTCCCGATTTGTATATCGAATCAACGGCACCAATCGCTTTGTGTCAAAAGGACTTTTAACACCCAATGAAACTTATCTGGATGCCGAAGCGGTTGAACATAAAGTTGATAAGATACATGTAGACGTCAATTTTGTGGATGGGTATGAGCTGGATCTGGATGCGTTTAAACAATGGCGTAATGGCGAATTTGTACAGGCCGAATTTGTTTTAGAAGATGGGAAATATGTTTGCGGAAGTGAAGTGGAAAAAATGAGTAAATCCAAATTCAATACCGTGAATCCCGATGACCTTGTTGAGAAATATGGTGCTGATACATTCCGTATGTATGAAATGTTTTTAGGTCCTGTTGAACTGAGTAAGCCTTGGGATACCAAGGGCATTGAAGGTGTTCACCGATTCCTGAAAAAATTATGGCGATTGTTTTACGACGAATTGAAAGGTCAGGTTTGGACAACTGAAAAGGCAACCGATGCCGAGTTGAAAGTCTTGCACAAAGCCATAAAAAAGATTGAAGAAGATACAGAGCGTTTTAGTTTTAATACAGCGGTCAGTACGTTCATGATTTGTGTGAATGAGCTTAGTGAGCTGAAGTGTACAAAAAAGGACATTCTGGAGCAATTGTTGATTCTGCTTACGCCTTATGCTCCGCATATTTCGGAGGAGCTGTGGGCTCAAATGGGAAACAAAACCAGTATTCTTGATGCTGCTTTCCCTAAATTTGAATCCGAATACCTTAGGGAGTCTTCTAAGGCTTATCCCGTTGCCATCAATGGTAAGACACGCCTCGAAATGACCCTGTCACTTGAAGTAACACAACAAGAAGTGGAGGCGATCATTCTTGCCGATGCAACGGTTCAAAAATGGCTGGAAGGAAAACAACCGAAAAAAATCATTTACGTCAAGAATAAAATGATTAACGTCGTAGTATAAATAGAGGAGTTGGCGGTGGGTCACCCGAAATAGAGCGAGGGCTCTCTTTCCGGCAGCAACAGGGTGGCCCACCGGATCTCCACAAATCAGCATCCCATGCGCAGTTGTTTAGCATTCGTTCTTCTTCTATTGCTTTCCTGTTCAGAAACGTCCAATTCATCGCAGATTCCTTTTACCGAGGAACGTGCCGTTGTTCAATCAACACCGGTTTTAGAATATTCCGAAACGGTAGGCGATACGCTCAATCCCGACTGGAAGTTTAAAGTGGATTTGTACGAACAAAAACAATCCCTTAATTATCAGGTGCGGTTTCAGTACAAAGAGATTCAGGGCGAAAAAATATTTACGTATCCCAATTTCGGCTTTATGCCCAAGCCGGGACTGAAGAAAGGACCCAAGCCGTTCTCTTGTATTATCGGCTTTTATGATGCCGACAGTGTGTTTAAAGAGTTGCGTTTGATTGAGGTGGATAACGAGCGGTTGGTCTACCGTCACTTAAAAGAGTATCAGGTTCAGAAATAATCCTATAAACGCATTGTTTCGCTACGGTTGTTTCTTTCGTACAAACCGAATCATCGCACTGCTGTTCTCCGTGCTTTCCAAATTGGCGGCATAACGTTGCCGGTTGATGTATGCAATCATGTAGGATGTGTTGGGTGGTATACTTCCCAGATTTTCTGCCACCATAACCAACTCGTTGGCGTCTAACAACTCGTTCACGGCAAATTTTACAATATAAGGCTGGTCGCTTAGCCGCACATGCGTAAATACCATTCGGTTGTTCATGAAAAGCGAAATGGAATCGCCATCAATTTCGGCATTATCATAAAAATGAATTTCAATCGTGTCGCCTTCCAACGGCAATTCTGTCGTAAGAACTTTCTTGCGTTCGGTAAAATGTTCCTGCATTTTGTTTTCAGGTTGCGGTGGCAAAACCGGCGGAGATTGTTGTACAGAGGGATTGGGATTGTTTTTTATGATTTCAGGAATCGTAACTTTTTCAATTTTTGGAGAAGGCTCATTTTGAGGGACTGGTTGTTGTGTTGTTGTTTCGGGTTGATCTTTCGGAACAACCGGAGTTGTTGCCGGTTTAGGATCATTGATTACAGGTGCTTTTTGATTTTGTTGGGCAACCGGTGGTTCAGGTAACGGATGCGGCTTGTTGTGATCTTGTTTGGGTTCGACGTCCGGATTGCTCATTGTGCTTGCAACAGGAGGAGGGTTGTTATGAATCTGCGCAACACTGTCAATGATTGTCGGGTCGTTGGCGCCCACAGTGTAATTTTCAATGACAAAGTTCCATTCATCATTGAACCCGGACTGTTCTGTTTTTTCCAGATGTAAGGGGCCTTTTTCTTTCGCCTCTTCTTTTGTTTGAGCATTGCCATCGAGCATCATCTTTCCGCCGCCCGGACAATTAAAATCGGCTTCCAATAACAAAGGGATTTCTCCGCTGGCCAAGACTGAGTTCCGAGTGGGCTTTTCTTCGATCCGTTCTTCATCCCACCATACAACCATATTGGTTCTTGCGTTGAAATAGCCTTTAACCTGATAACGGGTAAAATGGGTGCTGCTGCGGTAATAATAGGAAGTGCCAACTAAACTGTCGCCTTTTTGAATGAGTTTCAATTCAACTTTGATTGCACGGGGGCCGGTGCCAATTTTACCTTTCCAGTTTCCCGTAATCATTTGTCCGTATGAAAAAAACGGATGCGCTAAGGTTGAAAGCAACAATAACAAGTAAAAGCGGTATTGCATTGGCGGAATATAATCACTTATAGAAACGAAAGATGCGACTATTTATTTTTACAGCAAATGAACATTTGTTTTTTTGCATAATGACTGTTACGATTAATACAGTATTTACAAGGTCCTAAATATTTATTAGTATAAATACGGATGGTTTCGTAAATCAACAATTCTGGCTTTACGTAGAACAACGGTATTTAAAAAATAAACACTATAATAATGATAAATTATTAAAGTGAAGTGTAACTTTGTTGCAATTTGTTACTATTCTAAAACTTTGATTACGACACAATCATCAGGTTTCTTTAAACAAATTGTTCCGACAATTGTTGTTGATTCCTCTGATTGGCCTACAACTTTCGTAACATGAATTTTAATTTTAACCAGGCCTTGGGCGAACTGTTAACCGATCAATTGGTCGGTGAAGCAGCGCAGAAGGTACAAGAAAACACCACCACCACCCGAAAAGCTTTAACCGGCATCTCCTCTATTGTATTATTGCGACTCATCTCAAAAGGAATTCGAAAGGAAAATACGCAAGGGGTTTACAATATGTCGAAAGTAGCTGCAGGCACCCGCTTTCTGTCGAATCTCATTTCACTGTTAGGCGACAAAACAAATATTGTCGGGATACTGAACATGACCAAGGTAATTTTTGGTGATGATATGAAGCCTGT
>JBMLSG010000074.1:19439-55559 GCA_049240625.1 Lacibacter sp.
TTCCCGAAATCAAGTAAACACTCCGGCTTCCAGTTAAAATTATCAGCCAGAAAATGCTTTACGGTGTTTTTGGCTTCCGGGTCGTTGCCGCATAAAAATAAATGATGCATCCCGTTGTTTACAAGATTGGCATCAACCATTAATTTGCAATTGACCGTGTTCAAAGCTTTGACCACCTTTGTTTCGGGCAGTTGTTCTTGTACAAATTCCCCGAGTGAGTAATGATTGCTGTATTCCGGTAATAGAGAAGGGGGCATTCCTTTTGAAAAGTCAAGCGGATTGGTTAAATCAATCAACACTTTGTCTTTACAGGAACCGGCTTCGGTTAATTCAATTACCGATTTTACAACGGAACCATTTACACACAGGAACAGCAATTCGCTCCATAGTGCCGTTTCTTTAAACGTACCGTGTAATGCATGTGCACCTTGTTCCCGGCTCCATGCAGTCGTTTTTTCATGATTAGGTGTTCGGCTTCCAATCATCACATCATGTCCTTTTGCGAGAACTGCATTGGCGATGGTAAAGCCTACAACACCTGAGCCCAGAATACCTATTTTCATACGATGGGTTTAATTGTTTAGTTTTACATTAAGTTACATGCTTCATGGCAAATCCCAATCTAAATAGCAATAAAGAATTTCTGAGTGCTGCCGAAAAGGAATTTGAGAACAATATTCGTCCGTCGCGTATCGAAGAGTTTTCGGGTCAAAAGCAAATCATTGATAATCTCAAGGTATTCATACAGGCTGCAAAACTCAGGGGAGAAGCATTGGATCATGTTCTGTTTCACGGTCCGCCCGGTTTGGGAAAGACCACATTGAGTCGCATCGTTGCCAACGAATTGGGTGTCAATATTCGTGAAACCAGTGGTCCTGTCATCGAAAAACCGGGTGATCTTGCGGGATTGCTAACCGGTTTGGAATCCAACGATGTGTTGTTTATCGATGAGATTCATCGACTCAGCACGGTGGTGGAAGAATACCTTTATGCAGCCATGGAGGATTACCGTATTGACATCATGATTGACAGCGGACCCAATGCCCGCAGCATTCAAATCAATCTCAACCCCTTTACCTTGATAGGTGCTACAACCCGAAGCGGATTGCTTACGGCGCCCTTACTTTCCCGTTTTGCCATCAAGTCGCGCTTGCAGTATTATACAGCCGACACGTTGCAAAATATTATTGTGCGTGCAGCCGCCATCTTACAGGTGAAAATCACGAGTGATGCGGCAAGGGAAATTGCAGGTCGAAGCAGGGCAACGCCCCGTATTGCCAATGGTCTTTTGCGCCGGATGCGCGATTTTGCTCAGGTACTTGGAAATGGTGTGATTGATCTGGGTGTCACTGAACATGGATTGAAGGCACTTAATGTGGATGCTTATGGGTTGGACGAAATGGACAATAAAATATTAAGCACCATCATAGAAAAGTTCAAAGGAGGGCCGGTAGGTATTACTACCATTGCAACTGCTGTGGGTGAAGAAGCGGGTACGCTGGAAGAAGTGTATGAGCCGTTTCTCATTCAGGAAGGGTTCTTGCAACGCACACCACGCGGCCGTGAAGTTACCTCGAAGGCCTATGAACATTTGGGTAAAAATCCGGGTGGTGGAACGAATACGATTACGCTATTCTAATTCGTTCAATTTTCTTAGCGTGCCTGATCGTTGTATTCTTTTTCTTTCGGCAATACAGGCTCGTTGAGTTCAATATGTACACGTTTGCTCGCTTTTCTTCGCATCGCCATATTTAAGGCTTCTACCCCAACAGAAAAGGCCATCGCAAAGTAAACATAGTTTTTGAGGTGTAATTCATGAGCCGCTTCACCCGACCAGCCTTCAACCAGCAGTACGAAACCGATCATCACAAGAAATGAAAGCGCCAGCATTTTTAATGTGGGATGTTTGTGGATGAAGGATGAAATATTGGGACTGAAGAAAAACATAATCATCATCGCAAATACCACAGCAATTACCATGACTTCAATGTGTTTCGCCGTTCCGCCGGCTGTGATGATGCTGTCGAAACTGAAGATCATGTCAATCAAAATAATCTGACTCAATCCGGCTGCAAAAGAAAGCTTTTTTGCACCTGAACTTTGGATTTCCGTTTCACCTTCCAATTTGTGATGAATTTCTTTGACCGTTTTGTAAATCAAAAACAAACCTCCCACGAGCATGACCAGACTGGCCAGGTCAATTCCTTTTTCAAGATAGGGTATCGTGAATAAGGCTTTCCCTTTTTGTGCTAACAACCAGGATAGCCCGATGAGCAAGAGGATGCGTAAACTCATTCCCATAGCAATCCAGAAGGTACGTGCTTTTTTTTCATCTTTTTCATTCATGCGGTTCATGATAATGCTCACAAAGATGACATTGTCGATACCCAGCACAACTTCTAGTACAATTAAGATGACCAGACTGATAAGCGATTCACTGGTTAGTAAAACTGAAAAATCCATAAAGGGAAAATTGAGTTGCGAAGTTAATTTAAAATTTACGTGGTCGTTTGTTTTAGTCCTTTTACAATTGTACGGGCAATGGAAGGGCCCTCATAAATGAAGCCGGTCCATATCTGGATAAGGGAAGCTCCTGCTTGCAGTTTTTCATTTGCATCTGCTGCGTTAAAAATTCCGCCGCTTGCAATGACCGGTAAACTCCCCTTTGTTTTTTCATGAATGTATTGAACAATCTCCGTGCTTTTTTTCTTTACCGGCAATCCGCTGAGTCCGCCTGCTTCACGGGCTGTTGCCTCCGATTGCTTACTCAACCCTTCTCTGCTGATGGTTGTATTGGTGGCAACCAATCCGTCTAATTGAATCTCTCGTGCCAGATCAATTACATCATCGATTTGTTCGATTGTGAGGTCCGGAGCTATTTTAAGTAATACAGGTTTCTGCACGGGGTAATGATTGCGAAGCAGTAACAAATGCGACAAAATTTTTCGAAGCGATTCTTTTTCCTGTAAAGCTCTCAATCCCGGCGTATTGGGACTGCTTACGTTTACGACAAAATAATCAACGTAATCATACAATTCCGAAAAGCAGATTTCATAATCTTTCCATGCATCTTCGTTGGGTGTCACTTTGTTTTTTCCAATATTTCCACCAATGATCAGGCGTCCTTTTTCTGCAGATCCGTTCACAAGTCGGTTGGCTGTCTGCTCCCGGAGCGTCGTCCATTTTTTTAGTCGCTCTTTTATTACTTTGACTCCATCGTTATTAAAGCCCATCCGATTGATGATGGCTTTGTCTTGGGGTAAACGAAACAAACGTGGCTTCTCATTGCCGTCTTGTGGCTGAGGTGTTACTGTTCCAATTTCAACAAAACCAAATCCCAGCGTTTCCAGTTCGCGCAGATACAGCGCATTTTTATCGAATCCGGCAGCCAAACCTACCGGGTTGGGAAAACGGAGATTCCAGATTTGAACGGGCCTTGTGCCGGCTGGAGCTGCAAAGCATCCGGACAAAAAGGTTCGCAAAAAAGGAATGTTGCACATGTACTTCAATGCGTTCATGGCAAAATAGTGCACCTTCTCCGCATCAAATAAAAAGAAGACCGAGCGTATGATTTTGTACCACATAGCAGCGAAGATATAACGCTATTTTTTTCGGGATTCATTTTCAATACAAATGATGCGAACTTCTTAACTTTGGAATAGACGGTTGCATAAACAACTATTGGTGTTGTTTTCAATATTTATTCCTTGATATCTTAATTCTTATGCCATGCAGGATGCTTACATTGTCGCGGGTTTCAGAACAGCAGTTGCCAAAGCCAAAAAAGGGTCATTCCGTTTTACAAGACCCGATGATTTAGCCATTACCGTAATACAAGGACTCCTGGCTTCGGTTCCACAGCTTGATCCTTTATTGATTGATGATGTGATTGTTGGTAATGCCGTACCGGAGGCCGAGCAAGGTTTACAGGTTGGACGCATCATTGCGGCCAAAGCGATTGGAATCCATGCGCCCGGTATGACGGTCAATCGTTATTGTGCCAGCGGACTGGAAACAATTGCATTGGCTACTGCAAAAATTCGAAGCGGCATGGCAGAATGTATCATTGCCGGCGGAACGGAAAGCATGAGCATGGTTCCAACAGCAGGATGGAAAACAGTTCCTTCCTATGCCATTGCCAAGGACGATCCCGATTATTATTTAAGTATGGGTTTGACGGCAGAGGCCGTAGCCAAAGAATACAACATCAGCAGAGAAGATCAGGACTTGTTTTCGTTTCATTCTCATCAAAAAGCGATCCATGCAATTGAGAACGGGTATTTCAAATCGGGCATTTTGCCGGTTACGGTCGAGGAGGTATATGTCAATGAAAAGGGGAAAAGACAAACCCGGAGTTTTACGGTAGATACCGATGAAGGTGTTCGTAAAGACACGACCGTTGAGGGATTATCAAAATTAAAACCCGCTTTTGCCGCTCAGGGAACAGTAACCGCAGGCAATGCTTCTCAAACCAGTGATGGTGCAGCATTTGTACTGGTGATGAGTGAAAAACTGGTCACGCAATTGGGCTTGAAACCCATGGCGCGTTTGGTTAGCAGTGCCGTTGCAGGCGTTCATCCCCGTATCATGGGCATTGGTCCGGTTGAAGCGATTCCAAAAGCCTTGAAACAGGCGGGGTTAAAAATGAGCGATATAGATCTGCTGGAACTTAATGAAGCCTTTGCTTCTCAGGCCCTGGCGGTCATCCGTACATTGGATTTGAATCCTGAAAAAGTAAATATCAACGGAGGTGCGATTGCCTTGGGACATCCGCTTGGCTGTACCGGTTGTAAACTCACGATTCAAGTTGTACAGGACTTAATACGGCTGAATAAAAAATATGGCATGGTTTCGGCTTGTGTGGGTGGGGGGCAAGGCATTGCCGGTATTATTGAGCGGATGGATTAAACCTTCGGCCTGAAATTTCATCAGAACAGTTCAATTTTTTCAGTTTAAATAATTTGGAATGGATCGCAGAGCATTTTTGACATCGGTGAAGGGGAGGAGTGCTGAACCGTTACAGGTTAAAAAATCAAGTACCTTCCGGACATCTTCCGGACTAAGTCCTTACACCGGTACATGGTCGCAGGCAGAGGTCGTTCATTTGCTGAAGCGTACCATGTTTGGAGCACGACCGGTCGATATTTCCTACTTCCTTACAAAAACAATGAATCAGGCAGTTGATGAACTGCTCAATCCTACAGCATCTTTTCCTGCTCCTCCTGTGAAAGATTATGCAACTACCGATGCCGCAACACCCGACCTGGATGTAGCACCGGGAACTACCTGGATTCAAAGTATCAATTACGATGGCAATATTCAGGTTGGACGCATCCTCTCTTTAAAGCGTTGGTGGAATGGAGTGCTTCTCAATCAGGATCGCAGTATACGTGAAAAGATGACTTTGTTCTGGCATAATCATTTTGCGACTCAAATGACAGAGGTTGCTTTTGGAAACCTTTCCTACAAGCATGTAAATCTTTTAAGAACCGATGCTCTGGGAAATTTTAAACAAATGGTGAAAGATGTAACGCTTGACCCGGCCATGCTCATCTATCTGAATGGCGTACAAAACCGGAAAGCTGCTCCCGATGAAAACTATGCCCGTGAATTGATGGAGCTGTTTACGCTGGGAAAAGAAAACAATCCCAATTATACAGAAGCCGATGTACAGGCTGCGGCCAGGGTCTTGACGGGTTGGCAGATAGATGCTACGAATAATACCTTTCCGTCTGTATTTAACCTAACTCGGCACGATACCGCCAATAAGCAATTTTCTTCCTTTTTTAATAATACAGTCATTGTTGGCCGAACGGGATCTACCGCCGGTGAGCTGGAACTGAATGATTTGTTGAACATGATTTTTTCCAAGCAATTGGAAGTGTCGCGTTTCATGGCAAGAAAACTCTATCGTTTTTTTGTGTATTCCGAAATAGATGCCGCTGCCGAAACCAATGTCATCGAGCCGCTTGCGTTGCAACTCCGTTCTTCTAACTGGGAGATCAAACCGGCTCTTGCGTTGTTATTCAAAAGCGAACATTTTTATGATGTTATCAACCGTGGAGCACAAATCAAGACGCCATTAGATCATGTAATTGGGTATTGTCGTGAGTGGAATCTGGTTTTTCCGGATGTGTCTGCGAATTATGCAGATGCTTACGGAATGTGGAATCTGATTTTGACGATGGGGGTTTTGGGACAACAAAATATTGGTGATCCGCCCAGCGTTGCTGGTTGGCCGGCCTATTATCAGATTCCCCAGTATTATGAATTGTGGGTTAATACCGATACGTTACCTAAACGCAATCAGTTCACCGATGGAATTACAGCTGTGGGCTATGCTTATAATAACAAATTGTTGATCATGGATCCGGTGGGTTACACCAAAACCTTGAAAAATCCGTCAGATCCCAACGCTTTGATGAATGAGGTACTCGACCGTATTTTCAGCATCGCGCTCTCGCAGCAGTCGAAAGATCAATTGAAAAAAGATTTTTTGTTGAGTGGACAGGAACAGGATTATTACTGGACGAGTGCCTGGAATACGTATCTGTCCGATCCGTCCAATACCTCCAATTACAACATCGTTTATGTTCGATTAGTAGGGTTGTATAAATATTTTATGAATCTGGCAGAGTATCAGTTGATGTAACTGTTCTTTCTGTTAATTGATGAAGCAATTATGAAGCGCAGACAATTTTTAACACGAGCTATACCGGCAGCAGTACTTCCATCGGTTTTGGATGGGTTTTCCATGCGTGTTTTGGGCGACTCACCCTTACTGGCTGCACTCATGAATGCCTACAACGAAACCGATCATGTATTGGTCATCATTCAACTCAACGGCGGGAACGACGGGTTGAATATGCTGGTGCCGGTAGATCAATATTCCAAGTACTATAATGCGCGCAGCAATATTGCCATTCCGGAGAATGCGGTATTGAAATTAAATGGTTATCCGCAAACCGGTTTGCATCCTTCCATGCAGGGAATTCAAACCATGTTTAATGAAGGGAAAGTGCATTTTGTCCATTCGGTTGGATATCCCAATCCCAATTTTTCACATTTTAGGTCAACCGATATCTGGATGAGTGCGTCCGACAGCGATCAAGTGCTCACAACCGGATGGGCAGGTCGTTACCTGGCCGATCAATATGTCAATTTTCCAACCGGTTACCCCAATAGCTCCATGCCCGATCCGTTGGGTATTCAAATTGGTTCCATGACTTCCCTTGCGTTTCAGGGTCCCTCTGCGAGCATGGGAATCAGCATTTCCAGTGCAACGAATTTTTACAACTTAATCAACGGTGTACAAGACCCCGTTCCACCAACACATGCCGGTGAAGCTCTGGAATACGTGCGTTTGGTTGCCCGTCAGTCCAATGCCTATTCGGCCCGCATTGTGGATGCCGCTAATAAGGTTCCGGTACAGGGAGCTTATCCCACCCGAAACAATTTGGCCGATCAGTTGAAAATCATTGCCCGTCTTATCAAAGGGGGCTTGAAAACACGGGTTTATATGGCCAGCATTGGCGGTTTTGATACACACGCCCTTCAAACCAATAACGGAGATCCGCTCACCGGGAGCCATACTGTATTGTTGCAGCGGTTGAGTGAGGCGGTAAAAGCTTTTCAGGATGATTTGCAGGGTCTGGGGGTTGCCGATCGTGTGATTGGAATGACCTTTTCCGAATTTGGAAGACGCATCAAGTCCAATGCCAGTAATGGAACCGATCATGGAGCTGCTGCCCCAATGATGTTGTTCGGTAAGAATATTGTTTCCGGCATTACAGGCAACAATCCTGTACTTCCCGCTACTGCCGGAGTTAATGATAATCTACCGATGCAATACGATTTCAGAAGTATTTATGCATCCATACTCGAAACCTGGTTTTGTGTAGATGCAACCGCTTTGCAAACCATCATGCTCCGGAATTATCAATCTTTGTCTCTTTGTGTAAACGGGAATTGCAGGACAACCGCTGTAAGGCCGGTGAATACCTCGGGGACTGTGTATGTTTCTAATTACCCCAATCCGTTTACGTCTTCTACAACCGTTTCCTTTACAACTTCAGGCGGACATACCTTGATTCAGATTATGGATGCGATGGGGCGTGTTATCAGTACTCCGGTGGATCGTGTCTATGCATCAGGTAACTATCAAATTGTATTTCAATCGGGGAACTTACCACCCGGTGTGTACTATGTTCGCTTTCAAAACGGAATCCTGCAACAAGTAAAGCCCATGCTTAAAGTACGTTAAGCCCTTTTTTTCTCGTTTTTGATTTTACGGATTTCAGGGGGATTCGTTTCATTTTTTATATATTTGCAACATTATTGCAAAAATTAGAACAAATGCCTACTAAACTTCCGGTAACAGTACTCAGCGGATTTCTGGGTGCAGGAAAGACAACGCTCCTCAATCATGTATTGCACAACAAGCAAAACCTTAAAGTCGCAGTCATCGTAAATGACATGAGTGAAATTAATGTGGATGCGGGTTTGGTTCAACGTGAAGAAACCTTAAGCAGAACCGAAGAGAAGCTTGTGGAAATGAGCAATGGATGTATCTGTTGTACACTACGTGAAGATTTATTGAAAGAGGTGGAGCGACTGGCATCAGAAAGTCGTTTCGATTACTTGTTGATCGAAAGTACCGGTATCAGTGAACCGCTGCCGGTAGCCCAAACATTTACCTATCAGGATGAAGCCAATGACATTGACCTGAGCAAGATTTCGAAACTGGATACATTAGTAACCGTGGTCGATTGTTTCAATTTTATTCAGGATTATTCATCACTGGATTCACTGCGTGAGCGGAAAGTGAGTGATTTGGAAGGGGACACCCGTTCGATCGTGAATCTCTTGACCGATCAAATTGAATTTGCCAACGTAATTCTGCTCAATAAAACCGATTTGGTAACTGCAGAACAAGTTGGAATGATCAAGGCCATGATTCGGAAACTCAATGCCGATGCTCGTATTCTTGAATCTTCCTTCGGAAAAATTGATCTGCATGAAATACTAAATACAGGTTTGTTTGATTTTGATAAAACTTCTCAGAGTGCAGGATGGATCGAGGAGCTGAATAAGGAACATGTACCGGAGACAGAGGAGTACGGTATTTCGTCTTTTGTTTTTCGCGACAAACGCCCATTTCATCCAGAGCGTTTCTGGAATTATCTGAATCGTGACTGGCACAGCAATATCATACGCAGCAAAGGTTTATTTTGGATTGCCAGTCGCAAGAACGAAGCATTGAACTGGAGTCAGGCGGGGGGTAGTTTAAGGGCTGATAAAGCCGGTGTTTGGTGGAGTAGTATGCCGTTCGCCAATAGGATACAGTACCCGTCTTTTGTTGAAAATCAAAAGGAAATTGAAGCAAAGTGGGACAAGCGATTTGGCGACCGCTTGAATGAGTTGGTCATCATTGGTCAGGACCTCAATAAACAAGACATTATTTATGAGTTGTCGGACTGTTTGTGTACAGAATCCGAAATCCGGGATATGGAAGCCGGATTGAAGTTCAAAGATCCTTTCCCGATATGATTCGGTTTGGGGGGCTCTTTTGTTTTCGGAAAGCCGACAAAGAATAAACTCTACTTTTGCTTCGTGAAAACGATTTTATCGACTCTTGCATTAATGATATCCATGTGGGTTTGCGGGCAACCTTGCACGTTGCAACTGAGTGGAACCGTTTCGGATCTGGATACAAAGCAGCCGCTGGATCGTGCTACCTTGTTGATCAAGGAACTAAATCAGTCTGTTGTTACCGATGACCATGGAATCTATCGGTTCAATCAAGTATGTCCGGGAACCTGGACCATTGTAGTATCGCATGTCAATTGTGTGTCAATTGAATGGAAAATCCGAATTGAAAATCATCTGGTTCGAAACTTTGTAATGCCCCACAATTACAATCAGTTGCAGGAAATCATTCTGCAAGGACCTCTTGACCTGCTGCCCAATTCCATCAAGTCTGAGATCAGTCGCACAGAACTTCGTCAAACACGTGGTTTAACCTTGGGCGAGACGTTACGAAAAATTACAGGAGTAACCGTCTTGCAAACCGGAAGCACCGTATTTAAGCCGGTGATTCATGGTTTGCACAGTCAGCGAGTTTTGATTTTGAATAACGGCGTTCGGTTGGAAGGTCAGCAATGGGGAGCGGAGCACGCTCCGGAATTGGATCCGTTCATCGCCGATCGGTTGATTGTATTAAAAGGTGCAGGCGCTTTGCGATACGGAGCCGATGCCATAGGTGGTGCTATACTGGTTGAACCAAAAGCCTTGCCGCAACAACAAACTTTAGGAGGCGAAGTGAATACGGTCTTTTTCTCCAACAACCGTATGGGCGTATTCAATGCCATGATCGAACAAAACCTGAAACGTTTTCCACAATGGAGTTGGAGGCTGCAGGGAACTTATAAACGCGGAGGAAATACCCGAACGCCGGACTACTGGTTGTACAATACAGGTGTAGAAGAACTGAACGGATCACTCAACATCGGATACAAAAAGAAAAAAGTGCAGGCTGATCTTTTCATGAGTGTATTCAATACAAAAATTGGAATTTTCTGGGGTTCGCATGTGGGGAATCTGACCGATCTTGAAACGGCCATTCGTGCCCCCAAGCCCGTTCTCAATATTGATAGTTTTTCCTATCAAATTTCACGCCCCCGGCAAGAAGTTTCGCATTACCTGATTAAGGCAAAGTGGGTTGTGGAAACCAAAACATCGGCTAAGCTCCAGTTTCTGTTTGCACATCAGGAAAATTTCCGGAAAGAGTTTGATCGAGCTTTGATTACCAACCGGCCCGAATTGAATTTGAATCTCGGTACATCAACACTGGACTGTTCCTATGAGCGGAACAAGCGAAACGGACTATCAGGTGTTACCGGTTTCATGATACAACGACAAGATCATGTTTGGGACGGCAGTCGCTTCTTCATTCCCAATTTCACTTCATGGATGAGTGGTTTGTATGCGATTGAGCGTTGGAAGTTGCAGCGATCTGTTCTTGAAGTTGGTATTCGATACGACTATCGCACCCAACGTGTATTTCGTAATCAAAACAATGTCATTACAAGTGTTCAGCGATCGTTTAACAACCTTTCCGGTTCACTGGCTTTTATACGCGAGTTGCACAAGTCTTTAAAGTGGGTAACAAACTTTTCATTGTCGTGGCGCCCTCCTTCCGTCAATGAGTTGTACGTAAACGGCTTGCATCATGGTACGGCCAATTTTGAAATTGGTAATCCTGATTTGAATAGTGAAATCGGGTACAACTTCACTTCTCAATTAAAATATGAGAAAGACAGTTCGTTTCATGTCGACGTTTCTGTTTATTCCAACTACATTCAAGGGTTCATCAATTTGGTGCCTGCTCTTCCTCCTACACTCACCTTACGGGGCGCTTATCCAACGTTTCGATATATTCAAACCAATGCCTGGCTAACGGGATTGGATTTGAGTATGGAAAAAGAACTGTCGCGAGCCTTTCATTGGTCGGCAAAAGCATCTTTTTTGCTGCCACGTGATGTGAAGGCCCAAACCTGGCTTTTACAAATGCCTGCTCAACGTGTTACCACCGACTTTACCTGGTATTTTCAAAGCGGGCATCCCAAGCAAACCTTTGCAACCGTTAATTTGTTGTGGGTAGGCCGACAAACTTTTATCCCTAAAGAATCGCTCGATTATTTACCTCCGCCTAAAGGATATTTTTTAACAAATTTTGAATATGCAACATTGTTGCATATTAAAGAGAAACACCTTAACTTTGCAGTCAGTATTTACAATGTGTGGAACACGCGATACCGGGACTATATGAATCGTTTTCGGTATTTCAATGATGAGGCGGGCAGAAACATTGTTGTACGACTAAAAATTCCATTTTAATGAGAGGTCTAAGTCGGTTTGTATTGTTTATAGTATTGCTCGGTGCGTTCGCTTGTAAAAAGGCCAATAATCCCAACAATGAAACAGAGCATGAAGCAGTTAATGCAGTCGATTTAAAGTTTTTTCAGGAGGGTGTCTTGGTAGCAACATTTACAGCTGAAGATCCGGATGGCGATGGGGGCGAAAGTCCATCGCGTGTAGATAAAATTCTCTTAAAAGAAGGAGCGTCCTATACAGTTGAAGTTGTTTTAAGAAACATTGTTAGTGGTACATCCAAAGATATTTCAGATGTAATCCGTCAACAAGGAGAAGAGCATGAGTTTTATTTTATCCCATCAGGCGTTAATCTCGAAGTAAAAAAAACAGACAAGGATGCCTATGGTTTTCCTTTAGGTTTCATGAGTAATTGGGTGGTTGGAATTCCCAAAGCGACCGGTACCATCAAGCTAAAACTCATGCACAAACCACGGATTAAAGGTCCCACCGATGATCCTTCTAAAGGGCACTCGGACTTATCGATCGATTTTCCGGTCGAAATTCAGTAACATTCAACCTGTGTAAATTATCAATTAAACCATAAAAAAACGAAGCATTTATGAAAAGAATTCTAATGGCATTATTCGTGATGGCCGTATCGTATCAGGCAGGAACTGCACAAGTAAGAATCGGTTTTAAAGGAGGTCTGAATTTGTCGGAGGTGAGAACCGATGAAAAAGAAGAGAATAAGGAAATCGGAATCCGTCCTGCTTTCCATGCTGGGATTATTACAGACATCTCTCTCAATTCATCGCTCAGCCTTCAGCCACAATTGTATTACAGCGGACGTGGCGCTAAAGCAGATCACGGAGATCATAAGGATATTTTCACCTTCCATTCAATCGAATTACCGGTGAATCTCCTCTATAAATCAGCTTGTAAATCAGGAACTTTTTTTATTGGCGGTGGACCCAGCCTTGGAGTTAATCTAAGCGGCAATCTGAAAGCTTCTGATGATCCTTCCGAAAATTTTGATTTTGAATTTGGCTCAAAAGCCGGACAAATCAAAAGAGCCGATGTTGGTTTTAATGTATTGGCAGGCTATGAGTTGAGTAATGGTTTGCTCATCAGTGCCAATTACACTCGTGGCATTACCAATTGGACGAATACAGTAAGTCAGTGGCGCAATAATACATTGGGTATTTCTGTCGGTTATTTTTTAGGAAAAGCAAAAAAGAAATAAGTAGTTAGTAATTTTAAGGGTCCTGTTTCTACAGGGCCTTTTTTTATGGAACTATCAATCAATACTCCCGCACTTTTATTTCCTGCCATCACTTTACTCATGCTGGCCTATACCAATCGCTTTCTGGCGCTGGCAAGTCTGGTTCGAAAACTGCATGACGATTACCTTAAAAAAGAAAGTAAAACAATTCGGGGGCAGATTCGTAGTCTTCATGTTCGTTTGCGCCTGATACGTAACATGCAAGCTTTGGGCGTTTTAAGCTTTTTGCTTTGCGTAGTGTGTATGTATCTGATTTTTTCGGGAAGACAGATTGCCTCACATTGGGTTTTTGGCGCGAGTTTACTGAGCTTGTTGCTGTCGTTGATATTTTCTTTAATTGAAATCTGGAAGAGTACCAATGCCATTGATCTTGAACTGAGCGATATGGAACTCGAAAATCAAAACCTGATTCGCACGATCCTCGATGATACCGGTAAGCACAGCGGTTGATTCAATAATCAAATTTTTGCGGCTCCGTTTCCTGATGATAGGCATCATAACGGACAAAGAAATATAAATAGATTGTCCGGCTCAGGCGCATCAGCCAGGGTTGTAACAGGAGCAGTAATATGGCATTGATCCCCAGCCACCAAAATACACGGTTGTCGTTTATGGAAACGCCAATTAAAACCCACCAGGCGACAAAGGTTGCAACCGAAAATGCAATGGCAAGGGCATAACTTACATAGCCCGTTCCATACCAAAATCCGGGCTCCATGTTGTATTCTTGCGAACAGTGTTCGCATTGCTCATGCATATCAAACGTATGCTTGAAGTTATACGCACTGTAGGGTTTGAACAAATCGCCCTTTCTGCATCTCGGACATTTCATGTTCAAAATACTCAGGAAATAGTTGGGGCGCTCAACCGGTTTCGACATATGACTTCTGATTTACGGCACAAAGGTATTTGATTCGTACTAGCCGGACTGTGCTTGATGTCACGCAGTTGGCACATTCACATCTGTAAGTTTTTTTCGTTCACCTATTTGTTGTCTCCACATCGCATAATATAAGCCCTTTTCCTGTAGCAGGTTTTGATGGTTGCCTGTTTCCACAACGTCGCCTCCTTCCAAAACATAGATGCGATCCGCATGCATGATGGTTGATAAACGATGGGCAATCAGTATGGTAATTTGATTCTGTTTTGAAGACAATTCTCTTATTGTTGTGGTAATCTCTTCTTCGGTGATGGAATCCAGTGCAGATGTGGCTTCGTCAAATATCAACAGACGCGGATGACGCAACAAAGCCCTGGCGATGGATAAGCGTTGCTTTTCGCCTCCGCTGAGTTTCAATCCACCCTCGCCAATCATGGTGTCCAAACCTTTTTCGGCACGTGCCAGAAGACGGTCGCAACTCGCTTTCGTTAATGCTTCTTTCAGCATCGCTTCATCAGCCAATGGATTCACAAACAAAAGGTTTTCACGAATGGTTCCGCTGAACAACTGTGTATCCTGAGTTACAAATCCAATCTGGTTGCGGAGGTCTTCAAAATTGATCGTGTTTTCATCCATTCCATTGTACAGGATTGATCCGCTGAGCGGACGATAAAGTCCCACGAGCAATTTCATGAGTGTTGTTTTTCCGGAACCGGACGGGCCAACAAAAGCAATGGTCTCACCTGTTTTTACTTCAAAATGGATATTGGTAATGGCATTTTGTCCGGCTGTTTGATGCTTGAATGTTACGTTGTTAAATTGAAGTTTTTCGATAGATCCCAGAGTAGAAGGCTTTGAGGGAGTGGCTTCCGGTTGTTTTTCCATCAGTTTGTGAAAATTGGTTATGGAAGCTTCGGCTTCCCTGTAGGAGAGAAGGATGTTCCCGATTTCCTGCAAAGGTCCAAACACAAAGAAGGAAAAAATTTGCATGGTTACGAGTTGACCGGCATCCATCTTCCCTTCATAAATGACCCACATGAGCATGAAGAGAATCAATTGCCGCAATGTGTTTACAAAAGTGCCCTGCACAAAACTGATGCTGCGTATACGCTTCACCTTTGTGAGTTCCAATCCCAGAATTTTAAATGTGTTTTTGTTCAAACGAGTAACTTCCTGTTCTGTAAGACCCAGACTCTTTACCAGTTCAATGTTGCGAAGCGATTCTGTTGTGGCTCCGGCCAGCTGTGTCGTTTGTGCTACTATTGTTTTTTGAACTTGTTTTACTTTTTTGCTCAAGGCATTGGATATGATGATGAGCAGAAAAATACCGCCAAAGTAGATCAGTGGGAGGGTCCAGTGGATGGATGAGGCATAGACCGATACAATGACGATGCCAATGATGACAGGGAACAAAATATTGATAAAGGCCGAAACAAATTTTTCGGTGTCGGTTCTTACTTTGGTGAGTATCGATAATGTTTCACCACTGCGTTGATCTTCAAATTCCTGATATGGCAGTTTCATGGCATGTTGCAATCCGTCCGTGAACACTTTGGCGCCGAATTTTTGAGTGGTTAAATTTTGAAAATAATCCTGAAACGCTTTTGCAATACGGCTGATCATGGCAACCGTTATGGATGTAAGCAGTACCAGGAAGACGCCGGGTTCTTTCCAGGTAAACGAAGTGAAAAATCGATTCCAGTTAAAATTGTGCTGTGCCGATTGTTCGATTCCCTGATGCCGGTTGGCAAGATTGATCAGCTTCCCAAACAGAATGGGGTCAATCAGCGAAAAACCGATATTGATGGCTGCCAGCGACATGGTTAAAACAATCAGCCCTTTGTAGGGGGAGAGGTATTTGAGTAAGAGTTTCATATAAATTCAAAGTCTTGTGACAATCAAACGATGAGCCACGATTCAAAATCAGACAAGATAGCATGAAATCTTCATAACAAGAATTAGCACAATTGTTTGATCATGCTTCGATTGTTGTAATGATGTTCTTTTTTCGATTAACCCGCCCAGCCTTCCCGGTCCAGGCTCCGGTACTGAATGGCTTCTGCCAAATGTTCAACTTTGATATCCGGACTACGATCTAAGTCTGCAATGGTGCGACTAACTTTCAATATGCGGTCATAAGCCCGTGCCGATAAATTTAATTTGTCCATCGCGGCTTTTAAAAGCGTTTGTCCGGCCTGTGAAATCACGCAAATTTCTTTCAGAAGCTTGCTGTTCATTTGCGCATTGGCATAAATACCTTCGATTTCTTTGTAACGTTCGGATTGAATGTCGCGTGCCAGTATTACACGTTCGCGAATGGCCGCACTTGATTCACTGGGGGAAGCCTTTGAAAGTTCACTGAAAGGAACTGGGGTTACTTCTACATGCAAGTCAATCCGGTCCAGTAACGGACCCGAAATTTTGTTGAGGTATTTTTGAACAGCTCCCGGCGGACAAGTACACTCTTTATCGGGATGATTATAAAAGCCACAAGGACAAGGATTCATGGATGCGATGAGCATGAAAGATGCCGGAAAGTCAATAGCGATTTTGGCTCTGGAAATCATTACATGCCTTTCTTCCATGGGTTGACGCATGACTTCCAGAACCGTACGTTTGAATTCGGGCAGTTCATCCAAAAATAAAACACCGTTATGGGCAAGAGAAATTTCACCGGGTTGTGGATGGGTGCCGCCTCCCACAAGCGCCGCATCACTGATGGTGTGATGAGGCGATCGAAACGGTCGCTTGGAGATCAAGGTTGCATTTTGTGGTAGTTTACCCGCTACGCTGTGGATTTTTGTTGTTTCAAGGGCTTCCTGCAAACTCAAAGGGGGAAGTATGCTCGGTAATCGTTTGGCCAACATGGTTTTGCCGGCTCCCGGCGGTCCGATCAAAATCGCATTATGACTTCCTGCAGCAGCAATTTCCAACGCGCGTTTGATGTTGATTTGGCCTTTTACATCGTTAAAGTCGTTGTCGAATGTGGTTTGTGCATGTAAAAATTCTTCACGCGTATTTACTTCTACGGGTTGTAATGTGTTTTCATCTTTGAAAAAACGGATCACATCTGAAAGGTGTGATACACCGTAAACATTCAGGTTGTTAACCATGCCCGCTTCCCGTGCATTTTGAAGCGGCACGATGAGTCCTTTAAATTGTTCTTTTCGTGCCTGAATGGCGATAGGCAACGCTCCTTTGATGGGATGTATGCTTCCGTCGAGTCCCAATTCTCCCATGATGACATATTCGGCAATCCGGTCGGGTTGCTCCATTTGTTCCGTTGCGGCTAAAATGCTGATGGCTATAGGTAAATCAAAAGCAGTGCCTGTTTTACGAATGTCGGCAGGTGCTAAATTGACGATCACTTTGGTTCTTGGAAAATAATGCCCTGTTGTTTTTAAGGCACTTTCAATACGTTGTTCGCTTTCTTTTACAGCACTGTCGGGCAATCCTACCATGTAGAATTTTTGTCCGCCTGTTACATTCACTTCAATCGTAATCGTGAGGGCATTAACGCCATATACGGCACTGCCGTAAGTTTTTACCAGCATAAAATATGAGATGTTTCGGTTAGCGGCTTCAAGGTAGGAAGTTTTTTCGAATCGGTGTGCGTCAAACACTTGTCTGTGTGCCGTCGTTTATGGATGCAGCCGGTCCAGCAATTCTATTACTTTTTCACGCTTTAAAATAAGATAGCCAATTCGTTCGTTACTGATGCCTTCTTTTAATTGATAACTGAAACGGATTTCGTCATCTGATGCGGTGGTTTCGAAATGCCGGAAACAGATATGGCTGTTCTGTGTAAACGCAGGTCCAATTTCATACAGGTGCGTGGATAAAATGAAAACACATTTTCTGAATTTCAACAGTCCGTTGATTACAGCGGTGCTGCATTGCATGGCATCTTGTATGTTGGTTCCCTTGAAAAGCTCATCGATCAGGATCAGCCATTTTCTGTTGTCTGAAATTTTCAAAATTGTATTCTTGATGCGTTGCACTTCATTAAAAAAATAACTTTCGCCTTTTGCAAGATCATCTTGTACCTGAATGTTGGTTAGCATGCCTTCAAACAAACTCAGTTGCATGGTTTGTGCCGGAACACCCATTCCCAGATGGGCCAGATAAACTGCGATGCCAACGGCCTTGATGAAGGTACTTTTCCCCGACATGTTGGCTCCCGTTAAAAACATGAAGTTGGTTTGTGTATCAAACTGCACATCGTAGGATACGGCATTGGAAAGCATGGGGTGAAACAATCCCCTGATTTGAATCAAAGGGTCTTCGCCGTTTATGAATTCAGGAAACGAAAGCTGCATTTGTTTTACGGCTTTCGACATGCTGTGTAACGCATCGAGTTGATGAAACAGGGAAATCAGCGCTTCGGCATCCCGACGAAAGCGTAAATAAAAAAAGGATCCCAAACGAAGCGCTGCTGCTTTGCTTCGTGTTTTTGGTTGTTTGGATCGGAGCAGGGTTTCAATTTCAGGATGTTTCAGGCATTTGCGAATATCAGCGGCTGCTTCCTGTAACAATACAGATTGTTGGGATATGGCAAAGAGTTGAGACAACCGGTCCATTCCAATGACCAGATCGATAAAATGGGTTACGGAAAAACGAAGCAGGGCGTATTCCGGTTTGTTCAATGCCTGATACAACAGGGCCGGAACAGGCGAACGACTTTCGGGGATTTTGCCATATTGATATTCGTAGAATTTTTCAATGACCATGAGTGTGCCATTGGTGATCTCGGTGGGCCATTGCGCTTCAACTTGCAGGAGTGCTTTCAACGCTTCTTGTGTATTCCGGATCTGCTCCCGATCACTGAATGGGTGCAGAAACCGCTTTCGTAGGGCTTTAGATCCGCCAATGGTTGCACAATAGTTCAACCGATGAAAAAGACTGTCTTGTTCTTCGTGTGTAAGAATAGACAGTTCTTCGTATGTATGTTTGTCGATCTCCATATGTGGATCGCAACCGAGTGACGGTTAACGGTCAAATTTGAGTCGTTGTCCTTTTACAGATTCATCAAGCTGTCCGTTTTCATAAACCAGATGCCCGTTCACGAATGTATGCGTGATGCGTGCGGGAAACTCAAAGCCTTCAAAGGGACTCCAGCCACATTTGTACAGCAGGTTTTCTTTTGTAGCGGTATGCGATTGATTCAAATCTGCAATCACCAGATCGGCGTGGTATCCTTCGCGGATGTATCCGCGTTCACGAATTTGAAAACAATCGGCTACGGCATGACTCATTTTCTCGGCGATTTTTTCCAGTGAGATTCGACCTTGTTTATGATAATACAGCATGATCAATAACGGGTGCTGTACCAATGGAAGTCCGGCATGTGCGTGTTCGTAGCTGCCTTCCTTTTCTTGCAGGGTATGCGGAGCATGATCGGTAGCAATGACGTCAATGCGGTCATCCAGTAACGCCTTCCACAAGGCTTCTTTATTTTCGGGGGCTTTGATAGCCGGATTGCATTTGATTTTATAGCCCAATGTGGCGTAGTCGTCAGACGTAAAATGCAAATGGTGCACACACACCTCACTGGTGATGCGTTTTTCTTTCAACGGCATCAGATTGCCGAACAGTTCCAGTTCCTTTGCTGTACTGATGTGTAAAATGTGTAAGCGAGTGTTGTATTGACGGGCGATCTGAATAGCCATCAGGGAGGATTCATAACAGGCGTCCACATCCCGGATGAGCGGATGGTCGGCAGCAGTCAGTACTTCTTTTTCTTTCTTGATGCGTTCGTAATTGGTTTTGATGATCGACTCACTTTCGCAATGCGTGGCGATCAGGAGTTCGCTTTCTCGAAATACTTTATCGAGTGTATTGTAATTGTCAACCAGCATGTTTCCGGTACTGGCACCCATGAAGATTTTAATGCCGCAGATATCCTGTTTGTGTTCGTTGGCTTTTAGTGTTTCATCGGCACTTTGATTGCTGGTTCCCATGTAAAATGAGTAATTGGCCAAAGATGTTTGTGCTGCAATGCTGTATTTGTCTTCCAGCAATTCCAGGTTCAGCGCATTGGGAATGGTGTTGGGCATTTCCATAAAAGTGGTAACGCCTCCCGCCACGGCCGCACGGGCTTCGGTATAAATGGATGCCTTATGGGTTAATCCGGGTTCTCTGAAATGAACCTGATCATCAATGACGCCGGGCAGTAAATATTTTCCTGTTCCATCAATTTCAAGCACAGCAATGCTCGTCGTTAGGGAAGGGGCGATTTTTTCGATTCTTCCGTTGCGTATCAACACATCGTTTACCTGAATGCTGTTTTCGTTTACCACCGATATATTCCGGATCAAATAATTTTGCATAATGTACTTTTACTGAATTAAACAGATTAGACATGCAATTTAGCAAATGCATTTTGGGTATCCTCTGCTTTTTAACACCATTTTTTGTCTTCTCGCAAAGTACGTTGCTTCCACAGCAATCAAGACATCTGCATTTTATTGACAGAATGGAAATTAAAAATGGTGTTACAGGCAATCTCAACTTTACGGTTACAAAACCCTATGACCGACAGTATGCGGTTTCTGTTGTTGCAGCTGCAATTGATTCCATGATGCGTGTGCAACCGAAACTTTTTGGAAATGATACGGCCCTGCGTTTGAGCAAAGCGGATCAATACAATTTAAAAGCACTCTATCTCGACAATCAGGAATGGTATAAAGGCGACAGAACTTTGTTGAAAAGCAAACGGATACCGGTTCGCGGTTTGTATCAAACACCGGCTGCGTTCTATGAAACGTATCAGGATGATTATTTTGTTGTGATCAATCCATTGATTCACTATCGGCAATTAGTTGGAACAGGTAAATCCGGTCGTAATCTGTTTCTCAATCGGCGCGGTGTTTCTTTACGTGGAGGCATTCATCAGGCAATTGGGTTCTCAGCTATGGTTTTGGATGTTCAGGAACGAGGTCCGGAATTTGTACAGGAGTGGATCGATAGCACGAAAGCTGTACCCGGGGCTAATTTTTATAAAACATTCAAAAAAACAGGTGTTGATTACATTGATGCCAGAGGGTCATTTACATTTCGGGCTGCCAAATTCATTCAGTTTCAGGTTGGGTATGATCGCAATTTTATCGGAAGCGGCTACCGGAGTTTATTCTTAAGTGATTTTGGTGCCAACCAGTTCTTTGTAAAAATCAACACGCGAATCGGCAAGTTCAATTACCAGAACCTGTTCATGGAATTGCATACTACCGGAAAGGACAACAACACCAACGAACTGGTGCCCAAAAAATATGCGGCCATGCATCATCTGAGTATGAATGTGTTACCCTGGCTCAATCTGGGCTTGTTTGAAAGTGTCATCTTCGCCAGAAAGGATCGGTTTGAATTCTCTTATATGAACCCGGTTATCTTTTATCGTGCCGTAGAGGGCAATCTGGGCAGTAAAGACAATGCCATGCTGGGTCTTGATTTTAAGGCCAATGTGTTCAATCGTTTGCAACTGTACGGCCAATTACTGATTGATGAGTTTAATTTGTCGAAACTGAAGGCCGATTCCTCCGGATGGTGGGGGAATAAATTCGGTTCGCAAATTGGGCTGCGTTATATCGATGTTGCCAAAATTCAAAATCTGGACCTGCA
Source organism: Lacibacter sp. (assembly GCA_049240625.1). Classification (GTDB taxonomy): domain Bacteria; phylum Bacteroidota; class Bacteroidia; order Chitinophagales; family Chitinophagaceae; genus Lacibacter. Next base: position 41,093 of record JBMLSG010000074.1, read on the forward strand.
AGTGGAATGGAACCGTGTGCGTCCGTTTACCTATTCCCATTTCGATGCAGTGTCCAACTACACACATTACAATCAGCCGCTGGCGCATCCGCTTGGTGCCAATTTCAATGAATGGATTGCAATTGTCCAATATCAGCCCATCGGCAAAGTCCAGCTTACGGGTAAAGTGTTTTACTGGATACAGGGTCTCGACAGTACCGGTAAAAATTTCGGTGCCAATATTTTTCGTTTGAATGGAGACGGACGCAACCGCGAATTTGGATTCCCCCTGGCCGGAGGCGTAAAAAGCAAGGGAATCAACGCTTCGTTCCAGCTAAGCTATGAGTGGAAACACAATTTATTTATCGATGCAAGTTGTCAGCTCCGCAGATGGATGTCCGGCAACGAACCTGCACGTACAGAAACCTTACTGGGTTTAGGCGTGCGTTTGAATTTATGGCAACGTGATTACGATTTTTAAGGACCTTTTATCCTTCCAGGTGGATTGAAAATACAATCATCCGTGCCTGTAAACGATCAATGATATTGGAGTAAATCAGGTTCGGATCCCTGCTGTGCACGTTTTTAAACGTATTGCTGATTTTGACTTCCGGACTAAAAATAAAACTGGGGAAATAAAAATGAAGTCCCAGGCCTGCTTCATAACCTACCGCACCTTTAATGAGTTTTACAAGATCTTCGGCCTGACGACGCTGACTGTTGCTGGCGAGGTCGTATTCGTATTTGGCTCCTCCAATAATGTACACGCGGAAATTGCCAATGCGGTCACTCGAAAATTTCAATTGTACAGGAAAACTGGTGTAAATACTTTCAATGGTCTTTTCCTGAATCGTTTCTTCTCCGGGAGCCGGGTATTTAACAGAATAGCTGAGCGTGCGGTTGGCAAAAATCAGATGCGGATTGAAACGCAGTTCCAGATGGGGAAATACCCGAAAGGAAGCCAGTAAGCCCAGTCCAAAACCGCCATTTGATTTTGGCTGCACATACATAATGCTGTCCTTTTGTAAAAAAGAGGGATGGTGTCTTAATTGAAAACCGGAACTGTTCCCACTCAGGGTGATCCCAAAGTAAAACTGTTTGTTTTCGTGATCCGGTAAGTTTTCTTCCCGTTGAGCCTGAGCGGCAACAACAAAGAAGCAAAGTGCACAAAGCGTACTCGTTATTTGTCGCCACAATAAATGCTGCATATGCCTAATGTCAAAGGTTTGTGTGTTGTGTTTTTAAAACCCGTTTTGTCCAGAACAGTCGTAAAATGTTTCCCTTCGGGAAAAGCCTGAATACTGTCGTTCAGGTATTGATACGCTTGTTTTTTGGCGAAAACTCCGGCCAAACCGGGTGCAATGAAGCGCATGTACAAATTGTACAGTTGCTGAATGCCCGGGAATTTAGGTTTGGAGAACTCCAAAACAACCAGCCTTCCACCGGGTTTTAAAACTCTGTAAAGTTCCCGGATTCCCTGTTCCAGATTTTCGAAGTTCCGAACGCCGAACGCTACGGTTACTGCATCAAACGAAGCATCGGGAAAATTTATTGTTTCGCTGTCGCCTTTCCTCAATTCGATTTTGGATTCCAGGTTCAGGGTCTTGATTTTTACCCGTCCGGCTTCCAGCATCTTTTCACTGATGTCAATACCCGTTATTTGTTGGGGTTGCAGTTCACGTGCTGCCATGATGGCCACATCGGCGGTGCCTGTTGCCACATCTAAAAGTGTGGAAGGTTGAATGGGTTTGAGGCAGGCCAGTGCTTTTTTGCGCCAACGCACATCTATGCCGGCCGATAAAAACCGGTTCAGAAAGTCATAGCGATGAGCGATCTCGTCAAACATGCCGGCAACCTGCTCCTTTTTCGATTGAACGGATGCTTTGTCGGGAACAACAGAATCGTGTAAGTAGCGGTTGGTCATGGGAATGCAAAGGTAAGGGCTGAAAGTTTTTAAGTTTTAACTTTTAAGTTTTAAGTTGCACCGATGAACATCAAATCGGCATCGTATTTAATCAGCAGTCCTTCCGTGGAACAGTGCCCGGCTCCCGATAAACCGGAATATGCGTTTATTGGAAGAAGCAATGTGGGGAAGTCCTCCCTGATTAATATGATCTGTAACAACCAGAAACTGGCCAAAACCAGTGGGTCGCCCGGAAAAACACAAATGATCAATCACTTTGTGGTCGAAGACATCCAGGAGAAGCCTTACAAAGTGAACAGTTGGTATCTGGTTGATTTGCCCGGTTATGGCTATGCAAAAGTGGCACAGGGAAAGCGGAAGCAATGGATCAAGATGATCGAAAACTACATCCGCAAGCGCGAAAATCTGGTAACCTTGTTTGTACTGATTGATTCCCGTCACAAACCACAGGAGATTGACATTAGTTTCATCAATCAGTTGGGTGAATGGAAGATCCCTTTTTCAATTGTATTTACAAAGGCCGATAAAAGTACCCAAAAAGAAGTGGCCGCTTCGGTTAAGACCTTTTTAACCGCATTGGGCACACATTGGGCCGAACTGCCTCCTCATTTTGTGAGCTCTGCCGTTAAGTTCCGTGGTCGTAAAGAATTGCTGCATTTTATTGGTGCCTGTAACCAGTCCATTTTTGCCACAAAAAAAGGCATGTAACCCCACGGGACACATGCCTTTTGCTAAGAATAGTTTTAGGTTATTCCGATACAACTAACCGGAAGCCGTTGCCATGAATGTTCACGATTTCAACCTTGGGGTCTTCTTTCAAATACTTCCTCAATTTTGCAATGTAAACATCCATACTGCGTCCATTGAAATAAGTGTCGCTTCCCCAGATTCGTTTAAGTGCCATTTCCCGCGGCAGTAAATCATTTTTGTATTCGCAGAGCATACGCAGCAATTCACTTTCTTTTGGCGACAGCGTGTTGGTTTTACCATGCGCAGATAGTTCCCGGAGTTTGGGGTTGAAATGATACTGGCCCAGATCAAACTCTTTGTTTTCGGTTTCCTGACGCGTTTCTTCATTGCGTTTGAGGATCGCTTTGATCTTCATCAACAAGACTTCACTGTCAAATGGTTTCGTGATGTAGTCATCGGCGCCCAGTTTGTATCCGGTCAAAATATCGTCTTTCATGGTTTTCGCACTCAGAAAAAACAAGGGAACATCGGGATCGATATCGCGAATTTCTTCTGCAAGTGTAAAGCCGTCAACATGCGGCATCATCACGTCAAGCAGACAAATGTCAAATTTCTCTCGCTGGAAGGCCGCAAGTCCCAATCGGCCATCGCGTTCCAGAACCACTTCGTAGTCGTTCAGTTCCAGATAATTTTTCAACACATTGCCAAAACTGCTGTCGTCTTCTACCAGTAATATTTTTGCTTTCGTTTCTTCCATAGCCTTGTAATTTTAAGTCAAATAAAGTTAAAGGTTTTAGTTATTCATATTCTGCCAGACTAAACTTTTGTTAAACCGCAGGAACTGATAACGTATCTGTCGAAAACGGCAACCCCAAAACGTTTGTATTTTTGAACTTTCATTGTATTGTTATGCGTATTACATCCAACAATCGTTTTAAAAAACTTATTGTAATTGGCGATCGACTATTGATTCAACCTTCACGTCCCGATGAACGAACCGCAAGCGGTTTGTATCTGCCGCCCGGCGTACAGGAAAAGGAAAAAGTACAGCAAGGAATTGTAATCAAAGCAGGACCCGGTTATGCGATTCCGATGCCCGTGGAGGACGAGCCCTGGAAATCGGAAGAAGATAATGTCAAGTATGTTCCTTTGCAGGCGAAAGAAGGCGATCTGGCCATTTTTTTACTGAGCGGTGCTACGGAGGTGATTTACGAGAATGAAAAATATTTCATTGTGCCGCAAAGTGCCATACTGATGCTGGAACGTGAAGAGGCGTTTTAGGCAGGGGTTCAAAAACTGCATTTGCAACAAGGAAATTGTAACTGTCGCTTCGAAGAAAAACAATTAATTTCAGCACCCATCCGGTATTTGAAATCAGCCGGAAACAACCTTGAAAAAAATTACAATGTCATCACAAGATTCAACTTTTCAGGAACAGATACGATCCGGTTATACGTTTAAAGGTTCGAGTTTTCGATTAGGGTGCGGTGTATTGAACGGCCGGCCCGTTGCGGGAGCAGAGGTCTGCCTCCCTTTAAAAACCATGAACCGTCACGGGTTGATTGCGGGAGCAACAGGTACCGGGAAGACAAAAACATTGCAGGTATTGGCCGAAGGGTTGAGTGATGCAAGTGTGCCGGTTGTATTGATGGATATTAAGGGCGATTTGAGTGGCATTGCCGCCGCCGGAATAAAAAACGCGAAGATCGAAGAACGGCTGAGTCAAATAGGCGGTGTTTATTCGCCTGCGGCTTATCCGGTAGAACTGATGACGCTGAGTGCAGGAGCTCCGGGCGTTCGGTTGCGTTCTACCGTTAGTGAATTCGGGCCCATTTTGTTGTCGCGTATTTTAGGGCTGAACGATACCCAGCAGGGTGTGATGGCCATGATCTTCAAGTTTTGCGATGATACCAAAATGCCGCTGATCGATCTGAAGGATGTGATCAAGGTCATTCAATACATTAGTGATGAAGGGAAGGAAACACTGGAAAAAAATTACGGCAAAATTGCAACTTCTTCAACGGGAACGATTTTGCGTAAAGTGATCGAACTGCAGCAACAAGGTGCCGATGCATTTTTTGGCGAGCCCAGTTTTGATGTGGATGATTTTATGCGTATCTCCGACGATGGCAGAGGAAAGATCAACATCATCCGTGTAATGGAATTGCAGGACCGCCCCAAATTGTTTTCGACATTTATGCTTGGTTTGCTGGCCGAACTTTATGCCGCTTTACCCGAAGCAGGGGATCTCGATCAGCCGAAACTGTGTTTGTTTATTGACGAAGCTCATCTGGTATTTCAGGAAGCAAATGAAGCGTTGTTGCAACAACTCGAAACCGTTGTAAAGCTCATCCGGTCCAAAGGTGTTGGTATCTTTTTCTGTACACAAAATCCCCAGGATATTCCGGCTTCGGTTCTCTCACAGTTGGGATTGAAAGTGCAACACGCCTTGCGGGCCTTTACGGCTGCTGACCGGAAAGTGATCAAACAGGCGGCCGAGAATTATCCCGAAACGGATTTCTACGATGTAGACGCCTTGCTCACACAATTAGGTATTGGCGAAGCATTTGTTACTGTTTTAAATGAAAAAGGGATTCCCACGCCACTGGTTCATACGATGCTGTTACCTCCACGAAGCCGGATGGATATTCTTTCGGAAGACGAGATTCGTGATCTCGTTTCAAACAGTAAACTGGTGCAGCAATACGCTACAACGCTGGACAGTGAAAGCGCTTATGAACTGATTACTGCCAAGCTGAATGAAGCCGCCGAACGCTCGGCCCAAAATGAGGAAGAAACGAATTCCAAAAAAGAAGCCCGACCACAGAAGGAGGAAGGTTTTTTCGATCACCCGGTTGTGAAGCAAGTGGGTCGTACGGCTGCGGCAATCATTACGCGCAGTTTGCTGGGGGCGTTGGGTCTGGGTGGACGCAGTAGAAAGAATAGGCTGTTTTAATTGTTCCGCGAACGGAACTGCAGAATGCCTTCATCCGTAACCTGAATTTTTTCCTCTGCTGAAAGGTGGTTGATGACCTGCATGATTTTTTGACGGTAAATACTGCCGCAGGTATTTAGAAATGTTTTCAAGTGTAAGGGATGTTCTGTTGCTTTTTGAAGCAGCATTTCGTGTATACGATCAAACTCTTCCGGTGTCAGTTTTTTGTATTTTTTTTCAAGACAAGTATCACAAATTCCGCAATCGACCGTCGAGTTGTCTCCAAAATAGGTTCCAATTTGAGCGGCTCTGCATTTGTTGGGATCCTGTACATACCGAATCATAAACTGTAGGCGCTGTTCAAATGCTTCTTTTCGTTTCGTACGGTTTGTGGGATCAATGAACAGTTGATCTACCGGAGGCCGGTCATGTAAAAATTGCAGTTGAGGTTTTTCTTTTTGAGGCGTGTAAGCGACAAGGCCTCTGCGATGCAATTCCAGCAACGCTTCTTGAATGGCTGTCACCGGTTGTTTTAAATTCCAGGCAATCTGTTTCTCGGAAATGATTGTTTCCAAATCAAAGATGCCCCCATACGTTCGTAACAAGGTCTTGATGATCGGCTCCAGTTCCGGCTGCGCTTGTTCAAATGATTCCAGTGTTTCTCTGGAGGCGGTAAAGACCAGTTTGGCGGGAATGAAAATTTGTTCGGCATACAGCAGCCAACCTTCCTGTTCCAGCATTTTCAGGGCGTATACAGCTGTATGAATGGGGATGCCTGTTTTTTTGATAAAGTCGTTCAATTCAAATTCCATCCAAATGCCGGATCCGCTTCCGGCAGGCAGTTGCAGATAGTTGACCAGTAACCTGTACACCTGTTTTACTTCTTCAATGGTTGGAAAGCGAATTGAAGAGCTTTCCTGAAGCTCGCGCAAATCTTTTTCTTCATAAAGCAATACTGCGTAGGCTTTTTTTCCGTCGCGACCGGCTCTTCCTGCTTCCTGATAATAGTATTCCAGGCAATCCGGAACGTCGTGGTGTATTACAAGTCTTACATCGGGTTTGTCAATACCCATTCCAAACGCGTTGGTGCAAACGATAATGCGTGTTTTGTTTTTGATCCAGTTTTCCTGTTTCTCATTACGTAGTTCGGATGAAAGTCCGGCATGATAAAAATCGGCCGAGCAGCCCTGCATTGTTAAGAGTTGTGCAATTTCCTGAGTCATTCTTCTACTCTTACAATAGATCAGCGCAGTGCCCGGTACGTTGTTCAGAATTTGGACGATCTTATTGATTTTGGAAGCTACCTTGAAGACGCTGAAGGATAAATTGCTTCTCAGAAAGGAACCCTTGAATACCGCTTGATTCCGGAAATGCAGTTGTGTACAAATGTCTTCCTGCACCTCCGGTGTTGCGGAAGCTGTTACGGCAATCATGGGTACGCCCGGCAGATCTTCACGCAATTGTGCGATGTTGCGATAGGAGGGCCTGAAATCATATCCCCATTGAGAAATGCAGTGTGCTTCGTCTATTGCCACCAACGTAATACCTAAACCGGGCAGGTATTCACGAAACAAACTTGTATGCAATCGTTCGGGTGATACGTACAGGAATTTGCAATTGCTGTTGCCTGCGGTACGGAGGATTTGTTCGGCTTCCTTTCGTGATTGTGCCGAAGTAATTGCGAACGAGGTAATTCCTTTTTTTCGCAGGGTTTCAACCTGGTCTTTCATCAAGGCAATCAGGGGTGAAACAACCAAACACAAGCCTTCCATTGCCAGTGCCGGCACCTGAAAGCAAATGCTTTTACCGCCTCCTGTTGGAAGCAAGGCCAGTGTGTCGCGTTTGGTTAGTACGGACGCAATGATTTCCTCCTGCATGGGGCGAAAGGAGTCGTATCCCCAGTATTGTTTTAATATGGAATGAATTTTGGACACGTTTAGGATTCCGGATTACACTACTTTTTTAATGAACAAACGAACCGAATTGATCGCCAGTACCACATCGCTCAAGCCCATAACCAGTGCGCCAAAGGTGGGCGTAAGCAATCCAAAGGCGGCCACCGGTATGGCAATGATATTGTAAAAGAAGGCCCAGAAAAGATTTTGTTTGATGGTGATGAATGTATGACGACCAAGGCCCAGTGCCAGAGGCAGATTTTTCAAGCCCTGACTCATAAGCACTACATCGGCCGTTTGCATGGCAACCTGAGAGGCTTCACTCAGGGAAATGCCGATGGTGGCTTTTGCAAGGGCAGGTGCATCATTGATGCCGTCGCCTACCATTACAGTGGGTTGGATAGTAGTAAGTTGAGAAATGGTCAGGAGTTTTTGTTCCGGTGATTGTTCGGCTAAAACCTCATCAATGCCCAATTGCGTTGCTATGCGCTCGCATTTTGCCTTGCGGTCGCCGCTTAACAAAACGGTGTGAATGTTCCGGTTTTTCAAAAACGTTACAATGGAGGCTGCTTCCGGTCGCAACTCATCTTTCACATCGATCCAGCCGATGAGTTCATCGTTTTGGATGATGTAGATGTTGTGAAGATCGTCATTCGTAAGGTGGCTCGCCGCTTTAAATGAACCGGCTGTTAAAATGCGCCCGTCTTTGGTTGTTCCTTTCATGCCCATACCTTTCACTTCCTGAATGTCTTCCCATCGAAGATCATTGGTGGTTTTCCATGCAGCTGCAATGCACAATGCAATGGGATGGTTGGAATATTTTTCTAATGAATAGACGATGCGTTTAAATTCTTCCTCGCTAACCGCAGGGGAGAGGATTTTAAAATCGGCGATTTCAAAATTACCGGTTGTCAACGTTCCCGTTTTGTCGAATACAACCTGTGTTATGTTTTTGAACAATTCCAGGCTCTTGGCGTTTCGAAACAGAATGCCGTTTTTGGCGGCACGTCCCAATCCAACAGCAATGGCAGCAGGTGTGGCAAGTCCCATAGCACAGGGACATGCAATAACCAATACTGCAATGCTGCGCATGAAGGCCGGTTCAAATTCGTGCATCACGATCCAGTTGATGATAAGTGTTAGTGCGGCAATTCCCAAAACAACGGGTACAAAAATAGCGCTGATACGATCCGCCATTTGTTGGACGGGAGGTTTCTCCCCCTGTGCCTGTTTGACGAGGTTGACGATATTGGCCAATACCGAATTTTCGGCTGCGGCGGTCACCTGCGCTTTAACGGTTCCGTCAACCAGTAAGCTGCCGCCAATCAAAACATCCTTTTGCTTTTTTGTGATGGGCAAGCTTTCTCCGGTGATGATGCTTTCATTGACCGTTGCTTCGCCCCAGAGTATTTTACAATCTGATGGGACCTGTTCTCCGTTCTTAATCAGGATCAGATCGCCGATCCGCAATGTTGTGTTTTCTACCGGAAAAATTTGTTCCCTGTGTTGGTCGTCGAAGGCAATCATATTGGCCATCACTTTTTGTGAGCGGGCCAAACTTTTCAACGCCCGTTGTGTATGCTGGATCGAAGCATCTTCCATGTAGTTTCCAAAAAACACCAGCGTGATGATCGTGGCTGCCGTTTCATAAAACATGTATTGTTCTGCCTGTCCTGTTAAGGTTCCGTACAAGCTGTAGAAAAAAGCGGCAGATGCGCCAATCGTGATCAAAACGTTCATGTTGGGCAATCGGTTGCGGATGCTTTTAACCGCACTGCGTCCGAAAAAAGACATACCGGTGATGTAAACCGGCAAACAGAGGCTCAGTTGAAACCAGGGGTTGGAGATGACGTCGTAAAACAGGGTTCCGTGAAAAAAACGGTGAAACATGTGCAACATAAGTACCAGGGTAAACGGTACACAGATCAGTACATAGCGTAACTGGCGGTTCATGGGTTCGCGTCCTTCAGGATGCAGCGAAACGTTGTTTTCTTTGGTCACCCGATAACCAAGATCACTGATCCCTTTTTGCAACTGTTCCTTTGATATTTTCGATTCATCCATTTCAAAGTGTACCTCTCCGCTCACCGGGTTGACCTGGACGTGTTGCTGTCCCTCTTTTTTAAGATAGTTTGAAATCGTGAGTGCACAATTCGCACAGGTCATGCCTTCCACTTGCCAGTTCATTGTTTCCATGTTTGATCTTATACTACAAAATTACAGAACTCTCCATGGGTGTGCTGCTATTACGGTAATATCTTTGCAACCACACTTCAAATAGAGGCCTATGCAATTTCAGTTTACGGAAGCCACCATCGATCAAACGGCCGAAGCATTTTGGCGCGCTTTAGGCCATTACCGTGTTTTTGCGTTATATGGTGAAATGGGAGCAGGAAAAACCACCTGGGTTCATGCGCTGTGCAGGTATCTGGGGGTGAAGGATGCCGTTTCTAGTCCTACGTTTTCCATCATCAATCAATATGCTACTCCTGATGGAGTGGTGATCTGTCATATGGATCTGTACCGTTTAAAAGACGTGGAAGAAGCTTTGCAGGCGGGGGTGGAGGACGCGCTTGAGAGCGATGCGGTCTGTTGGGTGGAATGGCCCGAAAAAGCAGAAGTATTGCTTCCGCCCGATACGGTTAAAGTTTTTATTGAAGCCATTTCCGAAAAAGAACGATCCATGAAGGTGGTGATTCCCCGTTAGATTTTGTATTTTGTGCCTGTTCTCCCTAAATCGTTACCAATCAAGTTATGTCTGCATCAAAGCCAATCGTTAGTGCTTCCTTCAATTATGAAACATTGGAAGAAACACTGGATATCAGAAAGAAGCCCGGTACACTTTTTATTGGGGTACCTAAAGAACATACTTTTCAGGAAAACCGTATTGCACTCACTCCCGAAGCCGTTCAGGTTCTTACCAACAACGGACATCGTGTGGTAATTGAATATCGTGCCGGCGAAGGGGCTCATTATTCTGATAACGACTACAGCGAAGCCGGTGCCAAAATTGCTTACGACCGTAAAGAGGTGTTTCAATGTGACCTGCTGATCAAGTCGGCTCCCGTAAGCGAACAGGAAGTGGAATTCCTCAAACAGGGCCAAACCATCATTTCTCCCATACACATCTCGGTCATGAAACCCGAGATTCTGCAAGCCATGATGGAAAAACGCATCACGGCACTTTCATTCGAAAATTTAAAAGACGATTCGGGACACAATCCCATCGTGCGCAGCATGAGTGAAATAGCCGGCAGTGCGGTGATGCTGATTGCCGGACAATACCTCAGCAGCTCCAACAGCGGCAAAGGGGTGTTGCTGGGAGGAATCAGTGGTATTCCGCCCACAAAAGTGGTCATCATCGGTGCAGGGATCGTAGGTGAATATGCCGCCCGTACGGCTCTTGCCATGGGAGGCAGCGTAAAAGTGTTTGACAATAATATCTACCGGTTGAAGCGAATGCAAAATGCTATTGGTCAGCGTATGTGGACTTCCGTTGTAGAACCCAAAATACTGGCCAAGCAACTGAAAACCTGTGATGTGGCCGTGGGTGCACTTTCCTCTGTAGGAGGTTCCCGAACCCCTGTTGTGGTAACCGAAGATATGGTTTCCAATATGCGCCCGGGAAGTGTAATCGTGGATGTGAGCATCGATCGGGGCGGTTGTTTCGAAACCAGTGAAGTGACAACACACGAGCAGCCTATTTTTCTAAAATATGGAGTGATCCATTATTGTGTGCCCAATATTCCCAGCGGCTTTGCCCGTACGGCTTCTCAGGCTATCAGCAATGTGTTGATGCCGTTGTTACTTGAGATTGCCGATGAAGGCGGACTGGAAAAATTATTGTGGCATAAATTGAATATTCGTAACGGGGTGTACCTGTTCAAAGGGGCACTCACGAACATCTATCTCAGTCAGCGCTTCGACTTAAAATACACCGATCTTAATTTGCTCATTGCGAGCAAGTGGTGATTTAAAAAAAGAAGGAATAGTTCAATGATACTTGAAAAGGCCGTAGTTGATAAATGTTCCATGTTTGTAAGTTGCCTGAACTGAAAAATTCATAATAAACTTTTTGATTTGTTAGATTTTGAAAACTTAAATCTATACGTTTCTGTTTCAGGAAAAGTGCGACATTAAGGTTTGTGATATAGTAGTTCCCAAAATTGCCGGGTCCCTTTGCCCGGAAGTAGTGATGCTCGTTTTTGATGCCTATTTTGTTTTTTAAAATGAAAATCATTGGAATTAGTCGAATTTCTGTTTTTTTAAATCCAATACGTTGAGATTCAAAAGCTGTGTTATTACAGGATAAGCGGGAGTGGTATTCCAGTGTTAGATGCTTTCCAAATTTGGTCGATCCCTCCAGTTGAAAGGAGTATTCAGATAATGTATAGTTCGTTTGTTTATTTTGTTGATATTGATTGTATTCCGATTTTAAAATTGAGGTTTTCAGACTGAGTGATGATCTGAGTCTTTTAAGAATTTTTGTCAACGTGATGTTTCCTTTGTGACTCATCGTTTGGTTAGCGATTACAGCAAACTTGTAGCGTTGTACACTTTCGTCTGCTATAAATTGATCGGTTAAGTTGTTGTTCGTATTTGAAATTTGATAGTCTGTATAGAGATTAACACCTTTACCCAGTTCGGCTAATTTGTATGCAAGCGAAAGCGTTCTGATTCTGGATACCGGTAAAGTTTCAAACGATCCTGAAAATATATTGCGATAATTTGGAAAGTATTCAAATGGAATTCGGTTTAAATCGCTTTGCCATGTTTGCTCTTGAGTAAGAAACGCTTCTATGTGATGAAATTCATTGAAATTGTAAACAATACCAAGTGTTGGGTTTATAAACGGGATTGTGTTTTTTATCGTTCTAAGATTGGTGTTTAAAGACATGTATGCGTAGCCAACCGGAATATTCAGACTAAAATCCCATTTGTTAAACTTGTACCTGATTTTTGAAACAGCATTTATCGTATTGCTGACATTTGTCAAAGCGGCATCTGCATAGTTCGAGGGAGAGAGCAGTAATGTGTCAGCCTGTACTCTTATTGTTCTGTCGAATTGGTTTTTTTTAATTTCGAATTCAATTCCTGTTTGAATCTGGATTTTTTTTAGTGTGTTGATGACATGCAAAAATCCACGTGCTTCATGTTGTTTTTCTTGAATGGATTGGAGAAAGGAATTATAGGGTGTGGAATTGTTCAGTAAAATGGGATTCATTCCGGGGTCGACTTGTAGACGTTGGTTTATTTTTTGGTGTTTGTACAGCAGTCCGCCACTTAAAATGGTTTTTCCTATCGTGCTAATAAATTTCGATTTCAGCTTCAATGTTTCTTCCGGCACGACTGCTCTTTGTGAATTGTCAGTCAGTCCTTGAGTGTTAGATTGATCAAAGGAGTGAAAATAACCCAAGTAGTTTATTTCGTTAATGACATAAATCGTTCTGCTGTTAATTGTATGATTGGCTCCTGCACTGACCAGATTCCGGTTTTTGAAAAAATGATTTTGTTCTGTTAAATGTATCGTTGAGTCTGTAATAAAATAAACACTTTTTGTTGTTTGCTGTACAGCAACGCCTTCGTTTATAAAGCCGGCATTTAGTTTTAGTGTTCCATCTTTCCCCTTTTTTGTAATGGTGTTTATTGAGGGGAAGACAGATTTATTTCGGATGAAACGTTCATTTGAAAGAGAAGTAGGACGTTGAAACAAAACTTGTACCCTGTTTGTCTTTACAAAAAAATCAGAAAGAGGATCTAAGCTGTTTAACTTAATGCCGGTGAGGATTGATTCCTGATCCTTCCCGGAATTGTTGCCGGTAGTATTGATCAGTACTTGATATTTTCGGCTAAATAAAGTGTTCAGTAAATTGAGGTCATAAAGTATTTGTTGCGTGGATCCGCCGGTTTCAATATCTGCAGATGAAATCAATTTCCCTTTCGCGTTGTCTTTCAGCTTCAGGTTGATGGCAACATTCCTGGTTTTTAGGACAGGGTTTAAAATTTTTATTGGCTGGTGTTTGGTATAGATTTGTACCTGTTCCACCATTTGTTTGGGCAGATGGTCATTGGCAATTCTGTAACGGTTATCAAGAAGGTCTAAGTCTTCGATGTAATAATTGCTGATTGCTGTCCCGTTATAGAAGGTGGTTCCATGCTCGTCAATAGTAATCCCGGGTATGTTTCTGATAATATCCCCTATGCTTTTAAAATCTTTGCGATCGTAATGGGCCACATTGAATAATAGCGTATCTCCTTTTATTTGAAATTTGGGGGACTCTACAATAACCGGTTTTAGTTCTTTTACGGGCGAAGGCAATAAGGTGACACGAAGTAAATTATTCTTAATTTGATTCACACGAACCGTAGTTTCCTTGTAACCAAGCAGAGAAAAGCCAATACACCATTTTGCTGATTGCTCCGGCACTTCTATGGTAAACGCCCCTTTAGTATTTGTAAATGTAAAGCTCTTTATTGTTAAAGAGTCGCAGTGGAAGAGGTGAACGCTAACATTATTAACAGGCCGATTCAAAGAATCTGAAACTGTTCCCTGAATAATAAGTTGTCCATTCGTGTTTAAAAAACACAAATTGAGAACAATCGATAACCATACGAGCGAAAACCTATTCAAATTCTTGTGGATTGTAATATCGAGGTGCTTTTATTATTGGATTCTGTACGTCGATTGACAGTCCCATTCTGCGATTGAACGATGAAATATCTTCGTATTCCTCTTTTAAAAGGGCGAACAACTGTTTTTTTGTAATCTTCTTTAGATCACTTTTAACAGGAAGCGTGTAGTCTTTAAATTTATTGTATTTAATTTCTATGACTTCGCTTTTCAACCATTCATAGGTGAAATGGTTTTTATGATCGTATGCCTTGATGATTATTCCCGGTAGACCATGCAGTTTCCAGGGCCCTTTTGAGACAGCAATTCCTGTATGAAACCAGGCTGTATAATTCCGTCCGCCCAGTGTACAAGTTGCTTTTTGACAAATCATTCCGCTGATAACGGATGTATCGGTGTGTAATGTCCATTTG
>JBMLSG010000074.1:55659-64143 GCA_049240625.1 Lacibacter sp.
AAAAAAAATGGAGGAGTTAAGTGTTTAAATTTCCAACAGGTAGAATGAATTTGCAAAAAAGGTACTCGTTTTTATCGTTGCTGCTTACGACCAGAAGTCGGTTACTGCAATAATGTTCTACTAAATGTTGATACAAACTGAAGCCTTCGGAATCCAGGTTTGTACAGGGTTCGTCAAAAAAAACAGCGCTTGTATTTGAAAACACTGCTTGTGCCAGTTTAACCCGTTGTTTCATGCCGCTGCTGAAGTAACGTATTTGTTTGTCTTTTGCTTTATGCAGCCCAATCGTTTGTATAATAGATTCAACTGTTGTTCCCGGAAGGATTGGTTTAAACTGGAAGTGAAAATCAAGAAATTCAATCAATGTCATCTCTTCCGGAAGTTCCAGGTAAGGGGCTACTACTGAAACATGTTTGTAAACAAGATTCGGTTCTATTGTTTCTTGATTAATGGTGTATGCAACGGTTCCTTCACTGTGCGTAAGCACTCCCGATAAAATTTGCAGCAAGGTCGATTTGCCGGATCCGTTCGATCCGGTGATGGCATAAGCTTTTCCGCTCTCAAAAGTGTATGTCAGGTGACGAAATATCCATTCTCTGTTGTACCGTTTTCCGGTATCAGAAAGCAAGATCCTCATCAACGGAAGTTTGATTGTGACGTTTAATGATGCCGATTTCCGATTTCTTGATAAAGCCAAGAATCTCTTCGCGGATCGGTGTGGCGGGCAGCATGGTTTCAATCAGCTCAACGGCTTTGGAAACAATGTGCTTTTCCACAAACAGAATATGGTAGATTTTGAAGATCTCTTCAATCGATTCTTTGGAATAACCTCTACGGCTCAATCCTACATTGTTGATGCCTACATAACTCAGCGGTTCGCGTGCTGCTTTTACATAGGGTGGTACATCTTTACGGATGGCACTCATGCCCGCAATATAGGTATGGGCGCCAATATGGGTAAACTGATGTGCCGCACTCATACCGCCGATGATGGCGTAATCGTCAATTTGTACATGTCCGGCCAGTTGCACCGAGTTGGCTAAGATTACGTGATCGCCTACCACACAATCATGGGCGATGTGTGCATAAGCCATGATGAGACAGTGGCTTCCAACTTTGGTTGTGTTTTTGTCGGTTGTACCGCGGTGGATGGTTACACATTCCCGGATGGTGGTATGGTCGCCAATTTCGGCTAAGGTATACTCTCCTTTGTATTTCAGGTCTTGTGGAACAGCACCAATAACGGCACCCGGAAAAACCGTGCAGTATTTTCCAATGCGCGAGCAGGGAAAAATCGTCACGTTGCTCATAATGTGTGAGCCATCGCCAATCACCACATCATCATGGATGACGGTAAACGGATCGATGGTCACGTTGGCTCCGATCTTTGCGTTGGGATGTATATGTGCCAGCGGGCTAATCATGTTAATTTGTTCTTTTTACAATTTGAGCAGTGAGGTCGGCTTCACAAACCAGTTTACTGCCTACAAAAATGGTTCCTCTCATTTCTACGATTCCACGGCGGATGGGATTTTTCAATTCCATTTTCAGCAACAGGGTGTCGCCGGGCACTACTTTTTGCTTGAATTTACAATTATCTACTTTCAAAAAATAGGTATCGTATTTGTCTTCAGTGTTTTTAGGAATGGCCAGCAACCCCCCGCACTGTGCCAGGGCTTCTACCTGCAATACACCCGGCATCACATAGTTACCCGGGAAATGCCCCTGGAAGAACGGCTCATTGTAGGTCACGTTTTTGACGCCCACAATGGTGGTTTCGTTTAATTCGATGATCTTATCGACCAGAAGAAACGGATAACGGTGCGGTAATATTTTTTCAATTTCGGTTACGTCGTGAACCGGTGGTTTATCGGGATGATACACCGGTACGTTTTGTTTGAACCGGTTTTTCTTGATGTGTTCTTTTATTTTCTTGGCAAAGGCTACATTGCTGGCATGACCCGGACGATTGGCAATAATGTGTGCTTTAAACGGAAAACCCACCAACGAGAGATCGCCTACTAAGTCCAGCAATTTGTGACGCGCGGGTTCATTGGGAAAACGCAGTTTCAGGTTGTTGAGATATCCTTCACTGGTGATCTCAAATTTTTCTTTCCCGAATTTTTGAGAAAGGGTTTCCAGTTGCTCGTCTGTTACGGGTTTGTCCACCACTACAATGGCATTGTTGAGGTCGCCTCCTTTAATGAGGTCGTTCTTCAAAAGGAATTCCAGTTCATGGAAAAACGAAAAGGTCCTGCAGGGAGCAATTTCGGTATTGAAATCAGACAAACCGGAAAGGCTCGCATGCTGCGTACCCAAAACCGGTGAGTTGAAATCGATCAGGGTGTTGATGCGGTATTGATGCGAGGGCATGGCTACCATTTCCACATTTTTCTCTTCATCGGTGAAGTAGATGTTGTGTTCGATGGTGTACCAGGTTTTGATGGCATCCTGTTGTTTGCGGCCCACTTCGCTGATGGCATCTATGAATGGTTGCGAACTGCCGTCTAAAATGGGAATTTCGGCACCGTTCAGTTTTACCAGAACGTTGTCGATCTCACATCCGGCCAGTGCCGCAAGCAAATGTTCGATGGTATGAACCGTAGCACCATTGTTGGCGAGGGTGGTACTGCGGTTGGTTTCCGTTACAAAGTCGACATCGGCTTTAACCGATGGAGCGCCTTCAAGATCAATGCGTTGGAAAACAACCCCGGTATTGGGTTCGGCCGGTTCCAGTGTCATGGTAACCGATTGGCCGGTATGGATTCCTACTCCCGAAATGGTGATTGGAGCTGCCAGCGTATGTTGCTGACTGTTCATTGTTGTGTTGCATTCGTTCATACGAGGCACGAAAGTACTAAAAAAGCATAAACGCATCTGTTTTAATGCCCTGCAACAGAAAAGGTGCTGCTAAATGCGCTCGCGTTCGGCCATCAGTTGCTTGATCAGGATTTCCAGTTCGGCTACTCGTTTTTCCACATCGGGCAGGTTGCGGAAGATAGCCTGACTTTTCAAAGTGCTGGTATAATCAAATGCCGGAGATCCGGTAAGGATGCTGTTTTCTTTTTTGACCGATTTGCTCACGCCGCTTTGGGCGTTGATGCGGGTGCCATCGGCAATGGTGATATGTCCTACAATTCCTACTTGTCCGCCAATCATAACCCGGTTGCCCAGTTTGGTACTGCCGCTTACACCGGTTTGAGCTGCGATCACGGAATGGGTGCCGATCTCTACATTGTGTGCAATTTGAATGAGGTTGTCCAGTTTGGCACCGCGATGTATAACCGTGGAGCCGATGGTGGCACGGTCAATGGAACAGTTGGAGCCAATTTCCACTTCGTCTTCAATAACCACATTGCCGATTTGCGGTACTTTTTTATAGGTGCCGTCGCTTTGCGGAGCAAAACCAAAGCCGTCTCCGCCAATGACGGTGCCGGCATGAATGGTGATTTTATTCCCCAGTTTGCAGTCGTGGTAAATTTTAACTCCGGGATGCAAAATGCAGTCGTCGCCAATTTCAACACGGTCGCCCAGGTAAACGTGCGGATGAATTTTTACGTTTTTACCCAGTTTCACCTGTTCGCCAATGTAGGCAAAGGCTCCTACAAAATGCTGTTCTCCCAGTTGCGCTGTTGAGGCAATAAAAGAGGGTTGCTGAATGCCTGTGAGCTGACCGGCTTTCAGGGTTTCGTAAGCCTGGAGCAGGGTCGCAAAAGCCGAATAGGCATCGGGCACACGAATGATGGTGGCTTCCAGCGGTTCTTTCAAACCCTGGTCTTCGTTGAGAATGATCACGGAAGCCCGGGTGGTATAGAGATATTCTTCGTATTTGGGATTGGCTAAAAAAGCCAGTTGGCCTTTTTGTGCTTCCTCAATTTTTCCGAAGGAGTGAACGGTTGTTTGCGGGTTTCCTTCAATATTCCCCTTGATAATCATTGCGATCTGCGCTGCTGAAAACTCCATTGTTCTGATTCTGTGTTAGATATTGCGTAACGATTGCTGCCGGTTTTAGAAATCTGCCTACTTTAAAATTTCACCCGGGTAACAAAGGTAAAACTTTTTAACAGGGCCGTCCTTTACCAGGTTGATTAAAACATATTCAATTTCTGAAATGTCTTTGATGCGCCCGTCTTTAAAAAGAATTTTGATTTGTTCGACACCCGGAGTGTACATTTTGTTCAAAGCAATTCCGTCAAATACCAGCCATTTTGCTTCTTCCGGTGAAATAGACAACCGATGGGCTGCTTTTTGCTGCATGGCTTCGATTTCTTCTTTTTCGATGGGTTCCATTTGCAAACGGGTCTTGAGCATTTTACGATCGGTCAGCCAATTGCAGAGGGTGCGTAGTACAAAATCGGGATGCTCACACCACTGTTTGATAGAGCTTTGAATGTCGTAGTCGTCCAGCGCACAAAACTTATCCAGGTTGTTTTTAATGAAGGCGGCGGAGTCTTCGGTTCGTAAAAACGCATCGAGGGTGGCGCAGGAAGAGAAGGGACCGGTGGTGGTACGGGCCAGCATTTTGGCACGTTCCAGAATCTTAACCAGCATGTTTTCGGCACTTAATACCGTTTTGTGCAAATAGGCTTGCCAGTACATCAGGCGACGGGCCACCAGAAATTTTTCGATCGAATACACGCCTTTTTCTTCGATCACCAGATCGTTATCGCGTACCGTCATCATTTTGATGATGCGGTCGTAACCAATCACGCCTTCGCTCACGCCGCTGTAAAAACTGTCGCGGGTGAGATAGTCCATGCGATCTACATCGAGCTGACTGCTAATCAACTGGTGCAAAAAGGATTTGTGGTACGTGCCTTTGAAAACAGACAAGGCGAGTTCCAGTGCGCCGTTGAACTCCCGGTTGAGTTGTTCAAACAGCAGCAACGTAATTTCTTCATGATGCAGCCCTTCAATCAGTACATGTTCCAGCGCGTGTGAAAACGGACCATGACCGATATCGTGCAAGAGGATGGCAATTTTGGCGGCCTGTTCCTCCTTCGGGGTGATGTCGATGTTTTTGCTTTTCAATTCCTGCAAGGCCTCACACATTAAATGATAGGCGCCCATGGAATGGTGCAAACGGGTATGTACAGCACCGGGATAAACCAGATGCGCCAATGCCATTTGATGGATCCGGCGCAGGCGTTGGTAATACTTATGAGATAAGATCCTGTAAATCAGTTCGTCATCAAATGTGATGAAACCATATACCGGATCATTGACAATTTTTCGGAAGGAAGCCATGCAGCAGCGATTAGATGATTTTGTTATTCTAAAGGGAACAAAACTACAGAAGCAAATCTGAATATCTTACTTTTGATCGCAAGTGGAAGTTTCTGTTCCCGATGAAAAGAGTCCACAGCAATACCTCATTTACAAATATGCACGAATGGCATTGATTAAACTTCTCTGGGTCGACGATGAAATTGAAAGTTTGCAATCGCAAAAACTATTTCTGGAAAACAAAGGATATGACGTGCACACAGTTACCAACGGATTTGATGCCATTGATTACATCAAGGAACATCCGGTGGATGTGGTGCTGATGGATGAAACCATGCCCGGTCTCACGGGTTTGGAAACGCTGGCAAAGATCAAGGAGGTGAACGGCTCCATTCCGGTGGTGCTCATCACCAAGAACGAAACCGAAAACCTGATGGACGATGCCATTGGTTCGCAGATCAGTGATTATTTGATCAAGCCCGTGAACCCCAGTCAGGTGTTGTTGAGTTTGAAAAAGATCATCGACAACAAACGACTGGTTTCCGAAAAAACCACATCGGCCTACCAGCAACAGTTCCGTCATTTGTTTACGGCGCTCAACAGCAATCCCAACTATACCGAGTGGATGGAGATCTACAAAAAACTGATCTACTGGGAACTGGAAATGAGCAAGACCGACAGCCGTGAGATGAGTGAAGTACTGCAGTCGCAGAAAGACGAAGCCAACAACGAGTTCTTCAAATACATTTCCAAAAACTACGCCGGATGGATTCAACAAAAATCGCCCGACGTACCGGTTATGAGTCATACACTGGTTCAGAAGAAAGTCTTGCCGTATGTCGAAAAGGGCGTACCGTTGTTTTTTATACTGATTGATAACTTACGGTTCGATCAGTGGAAATCCATTCAGCCCGTTTTTTCGGAACTGTTCCGTGTTGTGGAAGAAGATTCGTTTTATTCGATTCTGCCCACGGCAACCCAGTACAGTCGTAATGCCATTTTCAGCGGACTCATGCCACTGGATATTGAAAAGAAATTCCCGACCCAGTGGAAAAACGATACCGATGAGGGCGGCAAAAATTTACACGAAGAAGATTTTTTCAGAGCCCAGTTGCAACGTTTGGGGAAAGGCGATCTCAAAGTATCGTTCACCAAAGTGCTCAACCACCAGGCCGGACAGGATCTCGTGAACAACATTCATAATTTGCTGCAAAACGACATCAACATCATTGTGTACAATTTCGTGGACATGCTCAGTCATGCACGAACCGAAATGGAAGTACTCAAGGAACTGGTGAACGACGAAAAAAGCTACCGCAGCATTACGCAGAGCTGGTTTGAACATTCGCCTCTCAACCAGGCACTGCGCAAAATTGCCGATCGCAAGATCAATCTGGTTGTGGCAACCGATCACGGCAGCATTCGTGTTCAAAAACCGGCCAAAGTGATTGGCGATAAGGATACCACTACCAATATCCGTTACAAACACGGCCGCAATTTGAATTTCGATCCCAAGGAAGTGCTGTCTTTTCGTGATCCCAAGGAAGTGGGCTTGCCCGTGCCCAACGTCAATTCCAGTTTTATCTTCGCAAGAGAAGATATGTATTTGTGTTATCCCAATAATTACAATTACTACGTTCAGTATTACCGCAATACGTTTCAGCATGGCGGCGTGAGTTTGGAGGAAATGATCATTCCGGTGATCCGTATGACCTCCCGATGAGCCGGTTGTGGAAAAATGGTTGAATGAAATCAACTACGCAACCCGATTGTTCTGATAATTTTGTAAACACCGGAAGCCATCAATTGACGGTCGGGTATAAAAAGTTCGCTCTGCAATGAAATATACACAAACAACACTCGATAAACTGGAAGCCATCCTCGAAGAAAGCGGCTACATTGTTCGTTACGAACGGGGAACCTTTCAAAGCGGCTATTGCATTCTGGAAGAAAAGAAAGTGGTGGTGTTGAACAAGTTCCTGAGTCTGGAAGGCCGGATCAATACCCTCGTGGAGCTGATTCCCCAGATCAATATCACGTTCGATATGCTCACGGCCGATTCGCAAAAGCGGTACGAGGAGCTGGTAGCACGTGCCGCCGCCAAAGCCGAGGAATAAGTAACGTTTATTTCATACGCTTACAGCCCATTCATTTCCTATTTTTATAACGTGTTGTATCCACCGCTTCAAATTACTTTTTTGGGAACCGGCACCAGCAGCGGGGTACCCATGATTGGGTGCAGTTGTCCTGTTTGTATTTCTGATGATCCGCGCGACTGCCGTTTGCGCAGCAGTGTACTCATCGAATCGCCCGAAACCACGATCGTGATTGATACCACACCCGATTTCCGTTACCAGATGCTGCGCCGGAAGGTTAAAAAACTGGATGCCGTGGTGTTTACCCATCCGCATAAAGATCATATGGCCGGACTGGATGACATCCGGGCTTTTAATTTTTTTTCGGGGAAGTCCATGCCGGTTTATGCCAACTCGTTAACGGAAGAGGCTTTGCGCCGTGATTTCTATTATGCATTTTCCGATACCAAATACCCCGGCGTGCCCGAACTGGATGTACATACCATTACCGATGCGCCGTTTCAAATTCAGGATCTGTTGATTCAACCCATTCTCACCTGGCATTTGAAGATGCCCGTGCTGGGCTTTCGGGTGGGACCTTTCACCTATATTACCGATGCCAACTACATTGAAGACGCCGAAAAGGAAAAGATCAAAGGTTCTTCTGTACTGGTACTGAATGCGCTTCGCAAGGAGCATCATATTTCGCATTTCAATCTGCAGCAAGCCATTGATTTGGTTGAGGAGCTGCAAGTGCCCGAAGCATATTTCACCCACATCAGCCATCAGATGGGACTGCACAGCGAAGTGGAAGCGGAGTTGCCACAAGGTGTGCATCTGTCCTATGACGGACTTACGCTTCGTTTATAAGTTGTAATTTTACCGCAACCTAAACACCTGTATCACCACCATGCAACCTGTGAAGAAAAGCGCGGTGAAGGATTATTTTACCTTTACCCGTAAAGAACGAAGAGCCGTTTTGCTCCTCCTGGCCCTTACTGTTATCCTTACTGTTTTACCGTATACGATGTACTACTGGGTTGATCCTCCTCCTGTACTGGTGCGTGACGCACAGGTGGAAGCCTTTCTCAATGCAGCCTTCGATACTACGCACAAAGCCCATTCCGTTGCGGTGTTCCCGCATGCGGCAGCGTCGGAATCCGGGTTAGCGTCCACCTTGTTT
>JBMLSG010000075.1:0-3191 GCA_049240625.1 Lacibacter sp.
GTTTTAGGGTTATCGGAGGATAATGGTTTCAAATACAAAGTAATAAATAAAAGTTAATATAATAAGCATAAATGTTAAAAAATTAACATTTAAGTAATATTATAATGTAAAAATTGCTTAATCATTTCTGGATTTGGGCGGAATCGAGCCTTATCGCTCTTTATTAAGAATTACAGCGATTTTTTTCATTTATTCCAATAAGCCCTTAAAATCCAAAGATGCTTTGATTGACCAGAGAGGTAGTTACATTTTGTAGAGGATAAGTCAGTTGTTTTCAATTCACGGAAAGCGTTGAAGTCGTAAAATTTCGATTCAGATATTTTTGTGATCACAAAAATCAATGCTCTCATTTAGAGTCTCATATTTTTGGATATTGGCTTATTTTGACTTTAGGAAAACAGTCGTTTGTATTTATAATTGTTTGTTTATTAACCTCGATTAGAATAAGAGCATTTTTAAACACCTGTTTTTCTGCTCCACTAATTTGTCTTTATTATTTGAATTGAAACAAAACTGATTTGTGGAATGAAAGTCGGGATGACTGGATTCGAACCAGCGGCCTCTTCGTCCCGAACGAAGCGCGCTACCGGGCTGCGCTACATCCCGAATAGAGAACGATGTGTGAAAGGGCTGCAATTTAAAACGAAATTTGTAAAAGAGAAAAGCACACTTCTATTTAAGAGAGCGTCATTGCTTTCTCTTTTTCCCATTGGGCTTTTCCGTAACCGGGGATAATGTGATTCTGACTTCTATAGGAAGAGCGAACTAAAGGTCCGCTTTCAACATAATCGAGTCCAAGGTCGTAACCAATTTCTCTGTAAGATGCAAATTCATCGGGATGAACAAATCGTTGTACCTGTAAATGCTTTTTGGTGGGTTGAAGGTACTGACCAATCGTTACCACATCTACCCCATTATTTGCCAGGTCTTTTAATGTTTGAACCACTTCTTCTTTTGTTTCTCCCAAACCAAGCATGATCCCGCTTTTTACACGCATCCCCTTGTCTTTCAGGTACCTCAGTACCTCCATGCTTCTCCAGTAGCGAGCTTGTATACGGACTTGTCGTGTTAATCGTTCAACCGTTTCAATATTGTGCGAAACGACTTCGGGATGCGCTTCAACAATGCGTTGAACGTTTTCCATTTGTCCTTTGAAATCAGGTATTAAGGTCTCAAGTGTTGTTTCCGGATTTAAGGCTTTTACGGCGCGGATGGTATTGTTCCAGATGATGCTCCCTCCATCGGGAACTTCATCACGATCTACAGATGTTATCACAGCATGTTTGACTTTCATCAAATGGATGGCTTCGGCTACACGTTGCGGCTCATCCCAATCAATAGGCTCCGGACGACCGGTTGCGACGGCACAAAATCCGCAGCTACGGGTACAGATATTACCTAAAATCATGAAAGTGGCAGTGCCTTCTCCCCAGCATTCACCCATATTCGGACAATTACCGCTCTCACAAATGGTATGTAATTTATGTTCGGTAACCAACCCTCTGACATGACGGTAATTCTCGCCTACCGGTAAGCGAACCCTTAACCAATCCGGCTTTTTGGGTTGTTGCTGTGTGCCACTTGTTTGATCATTCAATTCCATGCTCAAAAAACGATTGAAGCACAAATTTAGTTCACTTTCTTATACCAAAAAGGAGGGAAATGTATGAATTGAAGAAGATTTGACGGTTATCGGTTAAGAGCATGATGTTAATCTTTCGGCTGTAAGCTTCTAGGTTGACGCCTACTTCCAATGCGGTAACAACTTCATTGAATCGTCCGTAATCGAAACGGATGGCGGTTTTTGCGTGCATTCCCGGAATAATCTTTAATTGATTCCATCCATAACGCAAGCCTGTGCCCTGTGTTTCATTATTGATTTCATTTAAAGCCTCCTCATTCTTAACCTGAACGAGTTTGAATCCTTCCAGACTGTTATCAGGAATCCGTAAGTAATATGGGCGTTCCATTCCAAGCGAAAGACCACCGGCATATAACCATTGAACCACAACTCCGTTTTTGTTGGTTTTCCCTCCAATTACACGCTGTTGCCCTACAGTTGGTTTAAGCTGATAAAAAATATTCGATTTTCCGAAAACATACGGATTGCCAAATTGAATCAATCCACCGTTTTGAAAGGTGCTGTTCAGTTTTTTTTCTTTCGGATGTTTTTTTTCGCCAAATTCAAGACTGAATAAATTGGTCAGCTTAATGTTTTTAAATATTCCTTTTTCATAAAAAAAACTCCAGCCGTCTGTATTGATGCGCATACCTCCCACTTGTTGTTGATCATAAATCAATGCGCCTTCTTCCTGCTGACGAATCAGTGCCTCGATTTTGGTTTTCCGTTCTTGCTTTTTTTCTGCTCGGCTTTTTGATGCCGGATTGCCTTGTGAAAAGGTTAGCACGGAAATGATAAGAGACAGGATGACTAGAAATACTTTCACGAGTTGTTGATCTGATGTTTGAAAAGTAAATTTACAGAATTAATACGATGAATGATCGAATCGCTTTGGCGTTCGGTCAACTAATAAAAACAACATATGACATCAAAAATAGAATATGAAGGTTCGTTGCGAACAGTAGCAACCCATTTGCAAAGTGGTACAACGATTGAAACGGACGCTCCTGTCGATAATCAGGGAAAAGGAGAACGGTTTTCTCCAACCGATTTAGTTGCAACAGCACTCGGCTCCTGTATGCTCACTATCATGGGAATCAAAGCCCGTGATATGGACATAGATATAAAAGGTGTTACCATTGAAGTACAAAAGAATATGAAAGCGGATCCGCGTAGAATTGGAAGCGTTGATTTGGTTTTCCATTTTCCACAAAGCATTCAATTGGATGAAAAACAAAAGACGATTTTACGAAACGCTGCACTTACTTGTCCGGTTGCCAAAAGTTTACATCCCGATCTTGAACAAAATGTTGTTTTCAACTGGTAGTTTGGTTGTTTTTTAACAGATTATTGCCTATTGAACAGGAAAGACAGCTTTTGATAGCACAATAATGTTTTTGTAACTGCAATAAGGCTTGCGAATCCAGAGCATTTTTTGCCTCCAAGCCAATTTTTTCCCATTCACGGGTGATGCTATGATTTTCTTTTTGTAGGCCAACGAGCCATTCGAGTACTTTGTCCTGTGTTTGTGCAATTTCCGGTTGGTTGGTGTTTGCAAGAATCAATGGGA
>JBMLSG010000076.1:0-9225 GCA_049240625.1 Lacibacter sp.
AGCTCAGGTGTCTATTTTGATGGCACATCTACCCAAACCTTCACACACTCGGGCGGAACCATTTCTACCGCTTCCGGTGGAGTAGGAAGACGTTTTTATTTCAAAACAACGGCCGGACCCACAATCAATGAAGTGTACAGTGCGTCAACGGCTCAAACTACGGTGGATGGTACAGAAGGAACGCCTGCCCTCGGTTATTCAGTTTGGCCTGCATCAGGAACAACCTTAAATAATTTTACGGTTAACAATGCTGCCGGTGTTACTTTAAGTACGGCAAGAGTTGTTAACGGCACACTTACACTCACCAGTGGTGTGTTAACGACCACCTCCTCCAATTTGATGACTGTTGCCAATACGGCGGCAGGAGCCATTTCCGGTGGTAGCAGTACCGCTTATGTAAGCGGACCTTTGGCTCGTAATTTACCTGCTTCTCTGGTTTCCGGAAGCACCTATGTGTTCCCGGTAGGTAAGTCGGGCAGTGGTTACTATCCCATGACGCTTAACAACCCCACAACAGGAAGCGGCACCATTTTATTAACAGCAGAAGCTTTTGCCGTCAATGCGGGAGGATCGGGTGGTACCGGTATTTACTCCATCAGCACTACGGAATACTGGCGTTTACAATCTACCGGTAATTTCACCAACAGCGGTTATTCATTAACACGTCCGTCTGCTGTAACACCGTTCAGTGCCATCGGACGTAGTACGACGCTTGCGGGTGCTTATGCAACGATAGGAGGTACTCCAAGCAGCAATTCCATTGTGAATTCCTCAACGGCAGCGGGTGCAGCCGATCAATATTTTGCATTCGGCACCATTCCTGCTATTTCATTTACCGGAACACCGCTGTCTTCGTTCGGTAATGTGTGTATCAATACCACTTCAAGTGAATTGAGCTTTACGGCCGTTGGTTCTTATCTCAAAGGCAACCTTTCGCTGACGCCTCCGGTTGGTTTTGAAATTTCAACAACATCCGGTAGTGGCTTTGTGGCCAACCCAACCGCGTTGTCTCTGAGCCCAACAGCGGGTTCTGTCAGTCAAACGATCTACGTTCGTTTTAAACCCACACTGGTTCAATCTTACAGTGATAATATTTCAGCTACCAGTACCGATGCTACTGCACAAAATGTGGCGGTAAGCGGTGCGGGTATTACCGTGCCCGGTCAACCCGGAACCATTACAGGCTCTGCATCGGTTTGTGCGAATACGGGAAGTTTAACCTACAGCATCAGTGCCGTGAGTGGCGCAACATCGTATACATGGTCTGTTCCTTCGGGATGGGCCATTAACAGCGGACAAAACTCAACTTCTATTACGGTTACATCCGGTGGATTGGGAACCGATGGCAATGTGTCTGTGACAGCCGATAATACCTGCGGAAGCAGTACAACACGCACCTTAGGGGTTACAGTTATTGCCAGTGTGGGCGGTACTGCCACTGCTACGGCGGCTACCGTTTGTTTGAACGGCAGTACGACTATTACGCTGTCCGGCCATGATGGTACCATCCAGTGGCAACGTTCAGAAGACGGCGGAACCACCTGGGCCAATATCACCGGTGCGACTTCCTCAACCTACAATACGCCCAACCTGATTGTAACTACATCTTACAGGGCTGTCGTGACCAAAGGGTCTTGTTCTTCGGCTAATTCCACAACGGCAACAGTTTCTTTATCTGCTGAAACTAATCAGAGTTCGGCAGGTGCATCTGTTTATAATACCTGGGATAACAACGATGATGACGCCATTACCGGATTAGGAGCCTGGACTTTGTCGGGCACCGGCAGCGGCGGATTTTTTGTCGGCAGTTCGGATGCGAACAATGCCGATACCCGTTCCTGGGGTCTTTTTGCCGGAGGTACCGGTGGTGGTAACCAGGCCAATGCTTACAGAACCGTCTTACTCAACATTGGAAATACAGTATCCTTTTCAATGGATAATTCAAGTGTCACTTCCGGAAATTCGGTTGGTTTTGGATTGCAGAACGCCAGCGGACAGAATTTGATGGAACTGTATTTCACGGGAGGAGGATCCTATTATACCTTGAACGATGGAACAGGAACCACCACGACAACTGTTGCTTATACGACAGGCGGGCTGGATATTGCTCTTACTTATACCGGATTGAATACTTATTCCATCAACATTACGCCTAAGAGTGGTGCTACTGTTTCTTACACCGGACGTACCTTCTCAACACAGGGTGGTGGACAGCTTCCCGATCGTTTGCGGTTCTTCAATGCCGGAGCAGGAAGCGGAGGTTCATTTGATCTATTCTTTAACACAATTTCTATCAATCGTCCGGTATTGACAGCGCAGCCTTCCACTTCTACACAAACCTTGTGTCAGGGCGCAAGCGCGACTGCGTTATCGGTAACAGCAAATGGAACGGTTTCAACCTATCAGTGGTATCGTACCAGTTCCAATACTTCATACACCAGTCCCACACCAACAGCAGTGGGAACCAATTCCAATAGTTACACACCGTTAACATCATCCAGTGAAGTAGGAACGAATTACTATTTCTGTGTGGTGACCGGTGCCTGCGGAACTGTTTACAGCAAATTCTCAGGAGCGGTAACGGTAAGTGCGACTTCCGCGGGAGGTACGGCTTCATCCGACCAAACCATTTGTAGTGGTACACAACCGGCGGATATCACCCTGAGCGGACAAACCGGAACCATTCAATGGCAGAAAGCATCGGATGCTTCGTTCACAAGTCCAACCAATATTGGAACCAATTCCACGACCTTAACAGGCGCACAAGTAGGAACACTTACGGCTACTACCTACATCCGTGCCGTGGTAACCAATTCACCTTGTACAGCAGCCAATTCCAATACCGTAACCATTACCATTACGGGTAGCACAGGAGGAGGTGTTTCTGCTTCCAGTTCGTCAACCTGTCTGGGTGGTTCTGTAACCCTCACCGGAACAGGAAATAATGGAACCTCCTTCCAGTGGCAACGCTCTACCGACTTAAGTGTTTGGGAAGATATTACAGGAGCTACTACAAATCCTTATACCACAACACCCAATACGGTAACTACCTATTATCGTTTAACGGTAACCAATGGATCTTGCGCTCCGGATAATTCAACCTATGCAACCATCAACATTCTGGATGTGAACAACAGTACCGCCGGTAGTTCCACCTACAATGGAGGCTGGTCGAACGGACAAAACGATAATACCACCGGACTGGGAGCGTGGTCGTTGACCACAAGCGGTACAGCAGGATTCTTTACACAGGGATCACAGGATAATGACAATGGTACAAGTGGGTTGCCAAATATCAATACCTCTTCCAGAGCCTGGGGTATGTATGCAAACAGCGGTGGCTTAGCCAGTGCCGTGCGTACCATTACCGGTAATTTATCGGTAGGACAATCCATGAGTTTCCATATCGACAATGGTTCTGTTGCTACTTCCAGTGTTGTTGGATTCAACCTGCGTAACAGCAGCAACAATACCTTGATGGAATTGCGTTTCACCGGTGGAGGTACGGCTTATACACTCGATGACAACAGCACAACAACAACAACCATCAACTTTACGCGCGGTGGTCTGGAAGTATACATTCTCCGTACCGGAACGGACACTTACGATATTAAAATACTGCGCAAAGAGGATGGGGTTGTAGATTCTTATACCGGACGAACCTTCAAAAATCCGAGTGGCGGACAAGTCCCTTCTGAGGTTCGTTTCTTCAATAACAACGCCGGAAGCGGCAGCGCCAGTGATTGTTACATCAACAATCTGAGTATTTCGAATCCGGTCATTACCACGCAACCATCTACCTCTTCACAGAGTGTGTGTTTGAATGGAACGCCCACCAACCTCACCGTTGTGGCAAGTGGAACCGGATTGAGTTACCAATGGTATTCCAATGCTAGCAACAGCAATACGGGCGGTACCAATTTGGGTAGCGGTAACGGAGCACAAACGGCCACCTTCACACCATTGACGAATACCGCGGGAAGTTTATACTACTACTGTATTGTAACCGGTTCCTGTGGAACGGCTACCAGTAACGTATCGGGGTTGGTAACAGTAGCGAATTTGCCTACGATTACAACGAGTGGTACGGCTAATGCGCAGTGTTATTCGGCTACGCAGCAAACAACCTCTCTGGTTTATACCGCCACAACACAAACACCTACATCCTATAGCATCGACTGGACGGGAATGACCGATCAAGGCTCAACCGCCTTCAGTTTCAATGCAGGAGGCGGAACGATTACCGGTATTGTAATCCCTGCCGGAACCGCCGCGGGAACTTATACCGGTACCCTGACGATTACCAATGCGGCAGGATGTTCCGGTACGCAGGCGATTTCTGTAACGGTGAATCCCTTGCCTGAACTTACAACGGCATCTACTCCTGCGCCGGCAGTGACCGTCTGTTACAGTCCAACATCGCAGCAAACGACATTGAATTATACGGCTACAACCAACCTGACATCGGGCAGTCCAACCTATACCATTGACTGGGATAACACAGCCAATACAGCAGGATTGGCAGATCAATCTACTCCTACGATCCAGTCCTTTAATGCCGGATCCGGTAGTATCAGTGGTATCAATATTTCTGCAGGCTTACCGGCAGGTACGTACAATGGTACCATGTCGATTACCAATACCAATGGTTGTATTGTAACCAAAGCGATTACATTAAGTATTACTGCAGCACCTACCATTACAACCAGTGGTTCCATTGCTGCAGTGTGTACGAGCACCGGATCACAAACAACCACACTGGCCTTCAGTGCTACGTCCAACAATCCGGACGCGTATAGCATTGACTGGGATGCAACAGCGAATGCGGCAGGCTTGAACGACCAGGGTAATACTTCGTTCAACTTCGCTGGTGGCAGTCCAATCACGAATATTGCCGTATCTGCCAATGTAACGCCAGGTACCTACAGCGGTACGATGACTGTTTACAATGGAACCTGTTCCAGTACACAGGCTGTTAGTCTTGTTGTGAATAGTTTACCAACCATCACGACCGGCGGAACAATAGATGCGGTTTGTTACAGCGCGGGCTCACAAACCAGTAGTCTGACCTACAGTGCCACCACCAATAGTCCTACTTCTTACAGCATCAACTGGGATGCAACGGCCAACACCGCTGGTCTCAGTGATCAGTCTTCTACCGCATTTACATTTGCCGGTGGAGGCGGAACCATCAATACCATTGCCATTACCGCAGGTACCCCTGCCGGAACGTACAATGGTGTGATGACCATTGTGAACGCCAATGGATGTAGTGCAACGCAAAATGTAAGCATTACCATCAATGCCTCGCCAACGGTAACCACCAGTGGCACCATTGATGCAGTTTGTTACAATACAGGTTCACAAACGGCTTCACTTACTTATACCGCATCCTCACAAAGTCCTACTTCCTACAGTATTAACTGGGATGCGACAGCCAACACGGCAGGGCTCAATGATCAGTCTTCTACCGCATTTACATTTGCCGGTGGAGGCGGAACACTCAATACCATCGCGATCACGGCCGGAACACCTGCAGGCACCTACAATGGTGTGATGACCATAGTGAATGCCAATGGTTGTAGCAATACGATCAATGTGAGTGTACAAGTAAAAGCGCCACCAACAACTGCGGCCGCAGGACCTGATCAATTGGGCAGCGGAAGTTGTGGTGCTTCCAGTATTACATTGGCGGCGAATACACCATCTATTGGTGTCGGTACCTGGTCGGTAACAACCGGATCAGGTGGAAGTTTCGCGGATGTGAACGATCCGGCAACCACCTTTACAGGCACACCGGGTGTGACATATACCTTGCGCTGGACCATCAGTAACAGTCCGTGTACGGCTTCCTATGATGAACTGGATGTTTTGATTGGAGAAAGTCCCACACCTGCTGCGGCCGGTCCGGATCAAACAGATGCGTCTACCTGCGGATTGACAACCGTTGCAATGGCGGCTAATACACCGCTTGTAGGAACCGGTTCCTGGAGCGTTGTAAGCGGCACAGGAGGAAGCTTTAGTGCTTCTACCAGTCCCACATCCAATTTCACCGGAACAGCCGGAACCACTTATACTTTACGTTGGACCATCACCAACGGCCCCTGTTCTTCAACAGACGATGTGGTGGTTACATTCAATCAAAATCCCACAGCAGCCAATGCAGGGACTGATCAATTGCCTGATTGCGGAACCAACAGTACGACGTTGGCCGGTAACAATCCAACAGTTGGAACAGGAACCTGGACCATCATTAGTGGTACAGGCGGATCACTGACAGATGCTTCTTTGTATAATACCACCTTTACAGGAGTTATTGGAAACACGTACACCCTACGCTGGACCATTGCCAATTCGCCCTGTACATCCAGCAGTGACGATGTGATTGTCACCTTTACGCCGGGAAATGTGGGCACCTACTACTCCAAAGCAGGGCAAACCGATCCGAATAACAAAAACAACTGGACCAGTAACAGTGACGGTACCGGAACCAATCCCTGCGGATTTACAGCCGGATCGACCTTTATTGTACAGTCGGGCCATAGTTATACGACTACAGCCGCATGGAACAATTCAGGAACGGTGGATGTATACGGTTCGTTGACCTACAATCATGAAAGTGATGTATACACCTTATCCATCCGTAGCGGAGGATTGGTAACTGCAAACGAGCAAAATACCATTCCAACCGATGGATTCTTCAATATTTACAATGGTGGTAAATACATCCTCAATCACGATACCTATGACAATACAACCCTGACCTTTGGCGGTACTGAGAATTTTGAAACCAACAGTACGTTTGAGTATCAGAACGACAACGACTGGCAGGGCGGTTTTGCAACCGGCATTTCCTATGGTAATCTGATTTACAATATGAATTTGAGTCGTTACTTCCAGGAAGGCGATGTAATTGAAATCAAGGGTAATCTGGAAATGAAACAGGGTACGTTTGATATGCGCAAAGGCAGGGTCATTGGAGGTAATCTCATTCAAACCGGAGGAACCATTTATTTGCATGGTACGACAGTTAACGGGAACTACACCCAATCAGGTGCTTCATCTGTTGCGGTTGTGTCCAATCATACAGACAGTACCACACTGTTTACAGTAAAAGGGAATTTTGATTTGCAAGGAGGAAATTTCTATTTGAACAATGCAGGTTCACAGGCTATTGCAACGTCTTCCCGTTTACGCGTAGAGGGCGACTATACATTATCCGGTGGCATCTTCAATTTCCCGACTGCATCGAATACGGCTGTTGCGGGTATTGTTTTGTTGCAGAAAAATTGTAATCTGCAGTCAGGTTCTGCATTTGGAGGGTTCCTTTCAACTTCTACCAACAATGCGGGAATCTATTTTGAGGGAACCGGTGTACAAACACTTACCACGGCCTTTACGCATGGTGCAGGATTTGGAAGAGATGCATTCTATTATAAAGAAACCGGAGGCCCAACAGCCTTACATGAAATATACAACGGCACATCAGCCCAAAATACGGTCAATGGTACGTTTGCATCCATCAGTTCTCCTTTATCAGGATTTAAACCCTGGCCGGGAACATATGGTAATAGTACAGGTAGCGGCAATACGTTGTTGCAGAACCTCACCATTAACAATCCGGCCGGTGTGACCATGCGTGACAAACGCATCGTGAATGATTCACTCAAAATTTTGAATGGTGTGCTCACCTTCAACCATGCCGATACGTTGCAAATTGCCAACGGACAGGATATTTTCAGAACGGGAGGTACGTTGAGCATCGTTCCGAAATTTGGAACCACAGTGAATGTGTCCTACGGAGAACACACATCCGGTATTGTAACAGGAAATGAACTTCCAACTGTTACAACGGTTCTCAATGATTTAACGGTCTATACCAAAAATGATGGTGTGACTCTGGGTGCAGGACCCACCGTGAATGGTACACTCAAAATTGTAGCAGACGGAAAACTGGATATTGACGCCACCAATAATTATCCCATCAACATGGGAGGTGGCGCTACGTTCCAGAACAATGGAACCTTTATGCAGCGTACGGGAACCGTCACCTTCCTGGGTAACGGTACGGTGAATGGTTCTACGGCAACGACTTTCTACAACGTGAAACTCGGTGATGGTGTGTCCAATGGGGGAGGTGTGAGCTTTGGTAGTCCGATTGCGTTGATTGATAGTACGCTCACAGTACACAAAGGTGGTTTCGTAAGTGCCAATCCGCCTGCTTACAGCGCCAATTCAAGATTACTGTATCATATTGGCGACAATACTGTTTACGGACGGAATTTGGAATGGAGTGCTACAACCGGTACAACCGGCGTAACAGGTGGTTACCCCAACGATGTGCAGATTACAAACAATACCCTTTTAAATTATCCCAATACCGGAGGGGCGTTTTCGACCAATCTGTCTGTAGGACGTGATTTGATCGTAGATCAGAACTCGGCACTTTATATGGATTACGGAGCCGGAACGGCAAGTGGATCATTGACTGTTGCAAGAGATGTGACCATCAATGGTATGCTGTCGCTGGGCGATGAAAATGCTGCAGGAGGTGACCTTTACATTGGACGGAATTATACCATGGGTGTCGGAAATACGCCCGGCGGTAATGGTTACCCCGATTACAACGGTCAAATGGTGAGCTTTAATGGTAGTGGTGCGAATACCGTTCAAACCATAACCAAAACCGGAGGTGGCACTGCTTACTTTGAACTACTGGAAGTGAACAATACAGCAACTAACGGTAAGGTCTTGTTGAACAGCGGTACCAATTTATGGATCGAAGGACCTAATCCGGGTAACAGCTCATATCGTCAATTGCGTTTGGTGAATGGCGATCTGGATCTGGGTGCCCAACGCTTTGTGTTGCATGGCGTTTCGGCCAATTCCAATAACATTCTGGTGGATAATGGTACCAGAAGAATACTCGGTTCACCCGGCAGCTCCATCAGCATTGAAGGAACAGCAACGGATGGTACTCCTAATTTGAATGTGATTCCGGATAATACGTCTACCGATTACCTGAATATCGACGGGGATGCTACACTGGAAACAGAGGTGGGTGTAAAATTGACCAATACCATCATCAATGGTATTTTCCAGATCAACCGTTACGGATTTGTAACAGGCACAACCAATATTACAGGCGATGCGCCCATTTACGGCAACGCCTCTACGTTGATCTACAATAATGGAGGTCCCGGATTTGACCGGAACTTTGAATGG
>JBMLSG010000077.1:0-23938 GCA_049240625.1 Lacibacter sp.
GATTGTGCTGTAACCGATATACAATTTCGATATCTTCTTTCGCTCCATACCAGGGAACTGTATAGAAAAATGCAAGATCATTTTGGAAATGGCTTAGCGAAATGAAATTTTTTGTAATTGTATCTTTTTTATTAACCGTAAAATAATTTGGAATGGCATTCATTTCAATATTAGCATATTGAATTTCTGTAGGAATTATTTCTAGCCCATTATTTGTTGCAACGATATAATTTTTATCTAT
Source organism: Lacibacter sp. (assembly GCA_049240625.1). GTDB lineage: Bacteria > Bacteroidota > Bacteroidia > Chitinophagales > Chitinophagaceae > Lacibacter. The sequence continues at coordinate 242 of JBMLSG010000077.1, forward strand.
TTTCTCAATGTCTAAAACCGTATTATGGGGAACATCATTTAAATTTATTCGTTTGAGATGTTCTGTAGTGGGGATGAAATTGAAAATACCAGAATTAGAAAAAACTAATATACTATTATCAGTTTCTTTTATGTTAGTAATACCATGTATTGTATTATTTTTTAATAAAATCTTTTTAAGTTTAAAATTTTCCCAGATTAATAGTCCATGATTAGAAGAGGCTATTAGTAACTTTTCTTTAAGAGGAAAGAGCTTGTTGGCAGATATTGGCGTATTCTCATAATAAAGTTGTTCATTTCTGTTTTTTGTAGCCAAAAAAAGACCGTTTTTGGTCGATTTAAAAAGAATGGAGTCATTAATGATACATGAAGACTTCGTTCTAATATAGCCAGTTGAGAAGAACCCGGTTAAATTTGACTTGTGAAATTCCATTTTGGGGAATTGAATTCTGAGATTATTAATCCATGAAGTATCCTTTTTGTTTTTATAATTGTTATTCCAGATGATTTCACTATTCGTCGAAAATATACAATGATTATTATTGATAAAAACATCTTTAATTGTTCGCAGGTTTATTATATTTTCCAGGTTATCTCTTTTATAATTAAAGAGATATAATCCCATTGATGAGGCTGCAAGAAATTCAAATTTATATCCGCGATATATTTTTTCGACAGAACCATATTCTTTGAGATTGATTTCTTTTTTGATTGATTTGTAATTTAAATGATCAAGCAGTAGTAATTTGCCTGTTTCTGTTCCAAGTATTAAGCACAAACTGTCACTATTTAATGAAATAACTCTTTCTTTTATTTTTAAGTCGTTGCTTAAATTTTTCTTGTTATTGTTTTTTTTATTAATTCGATATAGGCCTGAACTTAAACTTGAGAACCATATAGTACCGTTCTTATCTTTTATCAGGTCTGATATATTTTTGTTTTTTATATACTGATTTGAATTGACCGCTTTGCTTGAAATTTTTGTGTGAATCCAAGCTTTATTTCCTTCGAATGATATCCCATTAGCAAAACCTTCCGTATGTATCGAGTCTAAGAAGTTGATTTGATTATTTGTGTTGTTTATCTTGTATACAATATCATGAGGTGCTTCTGTTAAATAAAATTCATTTGATGTATTTGAATATAATAGCTGTGCACCTGTAACTCCGGTTATTCGTTTTTCTTCAACTCTTTTAATTGGTTTGTTCATCCCGTGATAGATGAACCAATTTTTGTCGTAATCGATTAAAATTACTTTCTCTTTCAATATGGCTAAAGAATATGTCCCAATTCCAAGATTAATATAAATGGATTTTTGCGTCTTAATATTGTAAATAAAAAATCCTTTATTTGTGCTGGCAATTAATTCATTTTTAAAAATGCCTATCCTTGGAAAAAATATTTCATTTTTATATTTATACTCTTTCAATAAATGCAATCGTCCTTTCTCTACATACCATATCTGACCGCTGAAGTTGTAACACCAAATGCGACCGGATGAATCTTCACACAATCCGGTCATCCCTGCCGATAGTTGTTCCGGGTTATAATAATGCCTGAACTTACGTCCATCGTAACTACTGATGCCGCCTGCATGACCCAGCCATAACAATCCATTCTTGTCAAAATGCAAGTCGTACACTTCATTTGAAATGTCGCCTTTAATTTTTTCATATTCATCTTCCTGAGCAAAACTGATCGTGAAAAGGAATGTTGAAAAAAACAACGTTAAAAGAGCGCGCGCTGTATGTCGGACGGCAGATTTCATATTATAGCTAAAAATAAATAATTCCTGCTGGAATAGTTCCTGTAACTAGATGTTGTTCATTGTTCCTGATACTGTTTTGGCTTTTTTCCATTCAGGTTTCCAGTAAAAGTAACACCTGATTGTTTTGTTTCTTGAATATTGATAGCCGCTTAGTTTTTGTTGAACTACATGCATATAACCAATGTCAAATGATAGTTGCTTGTTGATTTTTTGTTTTAGTCCGGCAAATAAACGGTTTTGATCAAATGGATTATATAGGATGTGTTTTCCAAATTGTAACATGACTTCATCCGCCAGTGCCAGCTCCGGCAACTTACTGTTTCTAAATACTTGAATGTTGATTCCGATCAGATACCGTATACGTGTACTGTATCGGTATTCTTTTTGGGGCCTGTAGTTGATAACTTTTTCCTGCCATCGTTCTTCAATTCGTATCCTATTTTGTATTAGTGCTTTTTGAATTTTCGATTTATATTGTATTTCCTGATACAGTCTGTTCTCATTCGAAAATAATTCGGTTGCTTCGTTTCGGTTGGCTAACCACATATGACCACCACCTGCAGCAATTGATAGTTGCTGATTGAGTTCTTTTCCAATACCTAATCTTATAAAATAAAAATTATTGTGAGCAAAGAAATCTGTTCTTCTTACATGAACATCCGACAGGATATTCCAATTCTTCGCAATTTGATGCTTGCAATTAATACTTAACCAAATGTGATTTTGATTTTGAAATTGCTTCGCTTGTTGAGAGAAAGCATTGAGCAACAACGTTGTTTCTAAAATAATCAGCAACAACGTTTTTAATTTCGGTTGCATATGTATGTTTTCGTTGTTAGCAAAGATCCACTAAATACAAATAGAACTCATAGATCTTGATAAGAGTCGGTTTAAAAATCTTTTTAATGTATTGCAGACTCCGGCACTCTAGTTAGGCCGCATTGATAACCCCCGACTTAAGCGGATTTTTCTCCAACAAACCAGTCTTCCTTGTTTTTAAATAATACATTAAACGTGGTTAAAGTACCGTAACATCGGGTGATGTATTGTTGCAGATGGAGCTTGTCTTCATCTGTCAGTATTTTGTGACTGTTAATATTTTGTTCCAATACGCGCAGTCGGTCACGGAGCATAACAATTTTATGAAAGAAATCTTCGATCGGAATTTCTTTGGGTTTGAGTGATTTGTCTTTGGGTTGCAGACTGATAAAACCACCTTCCCATTTTTCTCCTAATGCAACCGGTTCGGCAATCCCGTTCCACATTTGCAAAATTTTTAAAAGAGATTGTTCAACGGCGCTTTGTGTTTCTAGTTCCGCAGAAACATTTTCTGCAATGATTTCATCCAGTTGTGGATCTGTTTTATCCACTTCACGGATGCCGGTGTTGATAAATGAAATGAGATAAGTGGCATATTTTACGCCCACAATCACTCCGGGCCCCCATTGTGTATGTTGTAATCTCGTTCCAATTCCAAGTTTCGTTTGATCCATAATAATTCTAATTAGGTCAGTATGATTTGTGCAGCGGTTTATTTTGAAGGTACTCTTTTGCAGCTAATTGGATGTACTGATAAAGTTCAATGTCCAGAACTTGTGTTAACCATCCGTAATCGGGCTTGTATCGTTGTACAAACCGTTCAAGTTCCGGTCCGTCTTTAAGTTGCGTTAATTTTAAAATAATTGATTTATTGAACCGGTAATCAACATAGCGGTTTTGTTCTTCCCGAATGAGGCGCTGTTGAAACAGTTGCATACTGCGGTTGTGTCGAAACCGAAAAACATTGATGAGTGCATTTAAGTCTATTCCGGCTCCCATGCCCGTTTCCGGTGCCGAACCGGAAAATCGAAGCCCCCCCTTATCGTAATGAAACACTTGATCGTATTGCAATCTATTGTCGATGGAGTCTTGCTTTCGGTTTTTCCCATAAACAATGATTTCTTTTAATTGCTTGTATCTACCGGGAATGTATAGGTTGATCGAAAGGTCAAAATTCTCGTAATCCTTTATGGACTGAACGGCAAATTTCTGTGTCGGTTTGTTCCTGAAAAAGAAAAAAATGGAATCTTGTTCTCCGGCAAAGAGGCTGTAACGTCCCGTACTGTCGGTAAACCCCATGGTTCCGCAGGTACAAATTACCTGTACGCCCATTACAAGGTTACGTTTTGTGCTGTCATACACCGTTCCTTTAACTTGGATCTGTGCCCTGACTTGTTGAGTCAATACCAGCACGAGGACATATAGTAGAATTCTTTTCAAACAGGTTGTAAAATAACAAGTTCTGAGAATAAGGACGTGTCTGGCGATTGATTTTAAGAAGTTTTTATACTGAGCAGTTCTGCTACAATGCGTGGATAATGTTGATGTTCCAGTTGATGGATTTTTTCGGCCAATGTGATGGCTGTGTCATCGGGCTTCACTTCACATCGTGCCTGAAATATCAGTTTTCCGTGATCGTATTCCTCATCTACATAATGTATACTGATGCCACTTTCCTTTTCTCCGGCCTCAAGAACAGCCTGATGTACGAAATGACCATACATCCCTTTTCCCCCATATTTAGGAAGCAATGCCGGGTGTATATTAATAATACGGTGTGGAAAGGCCCGAATCAGTGGAACCGGTATCTTCCAAAGAAAACCGGCCAGGACAATAAAGTCGATATTTTGTGCTTTCAGTTCATCCACATAAGCGTTCCCTTTGAAAAAGGCTTCTTTTTCGATGATGAGGGTTGGTATGTGATGCATGGCGGCGATTTTTAAAACACCCGCTTCTGCTTTATTTGAAACAATAAGTCCAACTGTGATCGATGGTTTTTCCTTAAGGTAATTCAGTATCGCTTCGGCATTGGTACCATTGCCCGACGCAAAAATGGCGATTCGGTGCGTTGAGGTTGCTCCCGTAATTTTTTGCCAGATGCGTTTCAGGTAGTTCTTGAAAAAACGAAATTGCCCCAGCGGAATGCTGATTAATAGCACACAAAGTGGCCATAAGGCCGTAACGAGGGGGATGTATATAATCCAATAAAGTATACTTTTTTCGGTCAAAAGAAAGCTCAACAGCCAGTTTCCGGCACGGGCACATAAACTTCCGCCGAGTGCAAACGTGGTGAAAATAAGAATGAATTGCAGCCAGCTTACCTTCCATTTATCTTTTAACCTTCCGAACATAGGCGCAAAAGTCGGATGATTTACCTGTTGAAAAGTTAAGGAAGGGTAAAAAGTTTTAGAAAACGTTGAATGATTGGACTTGGTTAACTGTGTTTGGGCTCATCAAACAAGAAATGTCATACGTAAGTAAAAAATTTTTTCCGAAGTGTGGATATTATGTCAGTATCCTCCCCTAAATTTGCACCCTGTATTTAGGGTATTATTCCTCATCACAATACGTTTTTTGAACGGTATGAATCAACCAAAATCATCTCTACGCAGGTCGCTCTCTGTTTATTTGGTACTTATTTCATTATTCTTTGGTAAGAATTTGATTGCTCAGGATGGAAAAGCATTGTTTCAGACGAACTGTGCTTCCTGCCATGCCATAAATAAAAAATTAACGGGTCCAGCTCTTGCCGATCTGGAATCCAGAGGACCTTGGGCCGACCGTAAAAAATTATATGCATGGATCCGGAACCCTGCGGCATTTGCAAAAACCGACGAATACTCTGCCAATCTTTTAAAAGAGTATAGTCCTGTCTTGATGACGGGCTTTGCGAGTCTGACAGATCAGGAAATTGATGCTATTGTTGATTACATCAAGAAACCGGCTCCTGCACCGGAAGCAAAAACAACCGGCGCTCCTGCGGAACCTGCAAAAGACAACTCCTTTTTATTCGGCATTTTGGCCTTGGTCTTAGCGATCGTTGCTCTTATCTTATTACAAATTAACAGCAACCTTAAAAAGCTCAGCGATGTTAAGGAAGGTGTTGAAACGCCGGAGCCGATTCCTTTCTTTAAAAACAAAGCCTACATTGCCACAGTTATTATCCTTCTTTTTTTAGTTGGAGGTTACTTTACCATTCAGGGTGCGATTGGTCTGGGTCGTCAAACCAATTACCAGCCGGAACAACCCATCTATTATTCACACAAAGTGCATGCAGGTATCAACCAGGTAAACTGTTTGTATTGCCATGGTGGTGCAATGGAAGGCAAACACGCCAACATTCCCAGTGTCAATGTTTGTATGAATTGTCATATGGCGATCAATGAATACAAAGGACCTGAGCTGGTTCGTGAAGACGGTTCAAAAGTGAATGGTACTGCTGAAATTCAAAAGCTTTATAAATATGCCGGATGGGATCCTGCTACCAATAAATATACAGGAGAAGGTAAACCGATTGAATGGGTTAAAATCCACAATCTTCCTGATCATGTGTATTTCAATCACTCACAACACACGAAAGCAGGCGGAGTTCAATGTCAAACTTGTCACGGTCCGATTCAGGAAATGGGCGAAGTTTATCAGTTCAGCAATTTGAGCATGGGCTGGTGTATCAACTGTCACCGCGAGACAAGTGTAAAATTCAAAGACAATGGATTTTACAGTATCTACGAGAAATTTCATAATGATATAAAGAACGGCAAAATGGATAGTGTTACCGTGGAAAAAATCGGCGGAACCGAGTGTCAGAAATGTCACTATTAACAGAGTCCGGCGGTGCCGGAAACTGTACCATTTGACAGCTAAGAAGTTTCAATTTTTCATTTTTCAAATTCGCTATAACAGCATATGAGCAAGAACAAATATTGGCAAAGTTTCGGAGAGCTGAACAACACAAAGGCTTATCAGGATGATGCAGAGAATGAGTTTCGTGAAGAATTGCCGTTTGAAATGGATGAGCAAAGTTCAAAAACGCCCCGACGCGACTTTTTGAAATATTTAGGTTTTAGCACAGCGGCTGCAACGTTGGCTGCCAGTTGCGAAATCCCCGTTAAAAAGGCCATCCCGTTTTTAAATAAGCCGGCCGATATTGTTCCCGGTGTTGCCGATTATTATGCAACAACTTATGTTTTGGATGGTGATGTTATTCCGGTTGTAGCGAAGGTTAGAGATGGACGTCCCATCAAAATTGAAGGGAATGAGAAAGGATTTACAAAGGGAGGAACCTCACAACGTGTTCAGGCATCTGTATTGAGTTTGTATAATACAGCTCGTCTTCGTTATCCCATGGAAAAAAGTGGTGATGTATTTAAAGAAGCGCCCACTTATGAATCCATTGATAAGAAAATCACGGAAGCTCTTGCTGCTGTCGGAACCAAGCAGATCGTTCTGCTCAGTTCTACGCTTAACTCTCCTTCCGAATTATCAGTTATAGAAGCTTTTAAAGCAAAATATCCAACCTTCAAGCATGTTAGTTATGACGCTGTTTCATACAGCGGCATTTTACAGGCGAATGAATTGTCTTACGGCAAACGCAGCATCCCTTCTTATCATTTTGATCAGGCAAAGGTCATTGTAAGTCTGGGTGCCGATTTCCTTTCAAGCTGGGTGAGTCCGGTAGAGTTTGCGAAACAATATGCAAACGGCAGGAGAATCGATGAGAAAAATCCAACCATGAGCCGGCACTTTCAATTCGAAAGTATGTATAGCATGACGGGTGCGAGTGCAGACGAACGTTATACACATAAGCCCAGCGAACTCGGTGCTGTTTTATTGAATTTGTACGCCAAGCTGGGTGGTGCAGTAAATGCTCCGGCTTTATCCGATAAGCGTTTGAACGAAGGAATTGCGCTCGCTGCAAAAGAATTGCTTGAAGCAGGAGGTGCGGCGCTTGTTGTTTGCGGTAGCAACGACGTCAATGCTCAGATCATTGTCAATGCGATCAATGAAAAAATTGGTGCAAATGGCAAAGCCATCAACTTCGGTACAACTGTAAACTATCGCAAAGGTATCGATTCCGAAATGGAGCAACTGGTTGCGGATATGAATGCGGGATTGGTTGGTGCTGTACTGCTGTATGGTGCAAACCCCGTTTATACCTACCGTGATTCGAAAAAATTCATCGATGGCTGGAAAAAAGTAGGATTAACCGTTTCTTTCAACGAAAGTGAAGATGAAACGACCACCTATGCCCAGTACGTCCTTCCGGCGCATCATTACCTCGAAAGTTGGGGTGATGCCGAAGCAAAATCAGGCTATATTTCATTTATTCAGCCAACTATTCATCCGTTGTTTAAAACGCGTGCCTTTGCCACTTCATTGTTGAAATGGAGCGGAAGCGCCGTTACGGATTTTGAAACGTATTATAAGTCTTATTGGACCGGCAAATTGGGATCTCAATCTGCCTTCGATCAGGCCTTACAGGATGGTGTTTTGGAACCCGAAACACCGGTGGTAGCTGCAGCTAGTTTCAACGCTGCTGTTGTTACAGACGCATCATCTAAATTATTGAACGAGACGAAAAAAGGCGGTAAATACGAGTTGTTCATTTATCAAAAAGTGAGCATCGGCGACGGTAAAATGGCAAACAACCCCTGGTTACAGGAAATGCCGGATCCTATTACACGCGCTTGCTGGGACAATTATGCAGTAATCTCCCCTGCATTACAAAAAGAACTGTTCCCCGACCTCAATCTCGATATGTATGAAGTTGAGCCTGCAAAACCGGTTATTAAACTTAAAGTAGGGGGTAAAGAAATTGTACTGCCTATCATTATTGTTCCGGGCACCCATTCTCATACCATTTCCATTGCTACCGGTTATGGCCGCAGTGAAAAAATTGGTCTGGCAGCAAAAGGTGTTGGACAAAATGTCTATCCACTGGTTGGCTTCAACGGACAAACCTATCAATATGCTGTAGCGGATGTTACGGTAGAAAAAACCGGTGAAACTTATCCGGTATCTCAAATGCAAACACACGGTACTTACGGTAATCGTGTGGAAGTAATTAAGGAAGCCAGTCTCTCAACCTTCAAGAAAGACAACAAACACTTCATCAATGAGCGTTTGAAAGAGCTCAAAGAGTATGGTGGTTTAGATAATTTTGAAGCAGAAGGAACCATTTACCCTGTATTCGATAAGCCCGGTATCAAATGGGGCATGAGCATTGATTTGAATACTTGTAATGGTTGTGGTACCTGTGTGGTAGCCTGCTCTGCGGAAAACAACGTTTCAGTTGTAGGAAAAAATCAGGTTGGAAAGTACCACGATATGCACTGGCTGCGGATCGACCGTTATTTCAGCGGCGATATGGAAAATCCGGATGTTGTATTCCAGCCCATGCTTTGTCAGCATTGTGATAACGCACCTTGCGAAAACGTTTGTCCGGTTGCAGCAACCAACCACAGCAGCGAAGGTTTGAATCAAATGACCTATAACCGTTGTATTGGTACCCGTTATTGCGCCAACAACTGTCCTTATAAAGTGCGCCGCTTCAACTGGCACGATTGGAATGGAAGTGATAGCTTCAAAGACAACCAGTTACCGATTGTAGAAACAGGTCGTTTGAATGAAGTGACCATCCAAATGAACGATGATTTAACACGTATGGTGTTGAATCCGGATGTTACAGTTCGCAGCCGTGGTGTTATTGAAAAATGTTCATTCTGTGTGCAGCGTTTACAGGAAGCGAAACTGACTGCTAAAAAAGAAAGTCGTCCGATGGTTGACAGCGACGTGAAAACAGCTTGTCAGCAGGCTTGTCCCACGAATGCCATTGTCTTCGGAAATGTAAATGATAAAAACAGCGCTATCAACAAGCTTCGTACTGCTGAGGGTGTGAACCGTACTTATTATGTATTGGAACAAATCCACGTTTTACCGAATGTAGGTTATATGGCTAAAGTTCGGAATACGGATCGCACGGTTGGAAATGTAGAAGAAGGTCATGGTGGTCATGAGCATCATGAAGAGAAGAAAGAAACGACCGAAGCAGCGGCACATTAAGATTGTTGATTAAAAACGGAAATCAAGAGTGCAGCGGGTAACACATACAACTGCTGCCAAGAATCATAAAACCAAAGCTAACAGCGCTTGCTGAGAGCTAAAAGCTAAGAAAAGTATGTCATTATTAAAGTACGAATCACAAGTAAGAGAACCACTGGTAGATGGTGATAAGACTTACAGCCAGGTAACGGAAGATATTTGTCGCCCGGTTGAAGGCCCTCCTTCCCGCTTATGGTGGATTGGATTTATCATCTCTGTGGCATTGTTGTTGTTTGGCGTAGTGAGTCTGTATAAAGAAGTCGTTTACGGTACGGGTATGTGGAACCTGAATAAGACCATCGGATGGGGTTGGGATATTACCAACTTCGTATGGTGGGTGGGTATTGGTCACGCCGGAACTCTGATTTCTGCGATCCTTTTGCTGTTCCGTCAGGGATGGCGTACAGGTGTTAACCGTGCTGCGGAAGCCATGACCATCTTTGCGGTTATTTGTGCGGGTCAATTCCCGATCTGGCACATGGGACGTGTATGGATGGCTTTTTTCGTGATGCCTTATCCCAACACACGCGGACCATTATGGGTGAATTTTAACTCTCCGCTTTTATGGGACGTGTTTGCGATTTCAACCTATTTTACGGTGTCATTGCTTTTCTGGTACAGCGGCTTACTTCCCGATATGGCCACTTTACGTGATCGTGCCAAAAAGAAATGGGCTAAAATGTTTTATGGTGTTGCTTCATTCGGTTGGACCGGAAGTACCAAACACTGGCAGCGTCATGAAAGTTTATCACTGGTGTTGGCCGGTTTGAGTACACCACTTGTACTTTCGGTACACACCATCGTATCGTTCGACTTTGCTACCTCTGTAATTCCCGGTTGGCATACGACAATCTTCCCTCCTTACTTCGTTGCAGGTGCCATTTTCTCCGGATTTGCTATGGTGCAAACCCTGATGTTGGTTACTCGGAAAGTCATGGGGCTTGAAGACTACATCACAATCAGCCACATTGAAAATATGAACAAAGTCATTGTGTTGACGGGCTCCATTGTAGGCTGTGCTTACTTGACCGAATTGTTCATGGCTTGGTATGGCGCCTCTAAATATGAATATGATATCTTCTTCAAATATCGTATCGCAGGTCCTTATGGATGGAGTTACTGGCTGATGATGACTTGTAATGTAATTACACCACAGTTGTTTTGGTCTAAAAAACTCCGTCGTAATATCGCCTTCACATTTTTAATGAGTGTGGTGGTAAACATCGGTATGTGGTTTGAGCGTTTCGTGATCATCGTTTCTTCGCTTTACCGCGACTATCTTCCTTCTTCCTGGAGTGTGTACTATCGTCCAACCATTTGGGAAGTGGGATTCTACCTTGGTTCATTCGGTTTGTTCTTCACCTGTTATTTCCTTTTCTCCAAATACTTCCCTGTTATTGCCATTGCAGAGATCAAGCATGTCCTGAAACGCAGTGGTGAAAGCTTTAAAGAGAAAATGGATCCGTTGGAAGCACAAACAGTAGAAGAGTTTGCACATCAGGCACATCATTAATTGTGGCTGAACCGTCATTCTTCTGCAAACAAGAATATTTAAACGAGCTCGAAGCTAAAGGCTAAAAGGTAAAACATATGTCAGTAAAAAAATTTGTTGTTGGTTGTTTTGATGATGAAAAAACACTGTTTCCGGCTGTAAAAAACACTCGGAAAGCCGGTTACAAAATTCATGATCTCTACACACCCTTTCCGGTGCATGGTTTAGATCATGCGATGGGCTTGCGCGAAACAAGTCTGCATACCGCCGGCTTTATCTATGCAATTACAGGAACTACAACTGCGCTGTCATTCATGGGCTGGGTATTTACAAAAGACTGGCCTTTGAATATCGGTGGTAAACCAAATTTCCCTCTTCCTGCATTCATTCCCATTATTTTTGAATTGACGGTCTTGTTTGCTGCTGTAGGGATGGTTCTTACATTCTGTTACCTGTGCCAGTTGGCCCCCTTTGTGAAAAAAGATCATTTTCATTTGCGTGCAACCGATGATTTGTTTGTGATGCCTTTGGAAGTAACCGATAAAACAAACGTGGAAGAAGTAAAAGCATTTTTAAAGAATGCAGGAGCTGTGGAAGTGTTTGAGAAAGAAGCTGAAACCGGTTGGTGGATCGGTCGTTACGATAAAGACCGTAAAATATTTGAAAAGGAAGAAAAAACTGTTATAGCATAAAAAGACTGCAATGCGTACAACTAAGATTTTAATTTTTGGATGGACAGCTGTTTTATTGGCCGGATTCAGTTCCTGCAGCAACGGTGTTCGTCGTGATCCCGGCAGCATTTACATGCCCGACATGGCATACAGCAGAGCTGTTGAAACGTATTCAGATGTCAAATATCTGAACGATCAGGGTATTCATTATGATGCAACTCCTGTTGCCGGTACCGTAAAACGCGGCGGCATTGCTGTCTTCCCCTTGTCGAAAGATCAAGGCACGGACACAACCAATTATGTTGCATCCAAGCAAGTTGCCAATCCGTATACGCAATTGGATCCTAAAGACTTTTTGGAAGCCGCTCGCTTATACCGTGTGAATTGCGCCATTTGTCATGGTGAAAAACTCGATGGTAACGGACCTATTTACAACGGTGGTAACGGACCTTACCCCATTGCACCCAAAAATCTGATAGCAGATCCCGTGGTGAGTAAAATGCCTGAAGGACAAATGATGTATTCTGTTACATACGGGAAAAATCTGATGGGCAGTTATGCTTCCCAAATGAGTACACGCCAACGCTGGATGGTGATTCATTATGTGAAAACTATGCAAGGCGGAGGAAAACCTGCTGCAGCACCGGCTGTTGCCGATACAACCAAAGCGAAATAATTCAACGGAACAAACAATATTCAACAATAAACGATTTTCGATGGCACTGAAAGAGCAATTTGAAATACCGGGCGGTTTAAAAAAATGGAGTTTAGTCCTGATGGGAATTGGTGTTCTAACACTCATTCTGGGCGTAGTATACCTGCACCCTTTTTCCGGCGGACATGGTGAAGGTCATGGTGCGGATGCCTATGGCGCCACTAAATTCTGGATGGCATTGATGCAAAACGGAATTTTCTGGCTGTTGGTAACTGCTGCCAGTTTCTTCTTTATTAGTGCAACAACCTTAGCACAGGGCGGATGGCAATTGTCATTCCGTCGTGTTCCGGAAGCTATCTCGGGCGGTATCAATGTACTCGGTCCGATTGTTCTGGTGATTCTTCTTGCCTATGTCTGGGTTTCTGATGATCACAACATCTACCACTGGAAAGATGTGGAACATGTAAAGCACGATGAAAAACTCAGTTGGAAAAGCGGATTTTTGAATCCTACCTTTTATACGGTGCTTTCTGTTGCGTCTGTAGGTCTCTGGATCTTCTTCCGCAATTGGTACCGCAAAAATTCACTGGCCGAAGATGTGGCCGCCAAAGGTGAAACCAAGCATTACTGGAAATCTCTGGCCATTGCTGCTGCATTTCTGGTAACCTATGGTTTGACTGTAATGAGTACACTTCCCTGGATGTGGCTGATGAGCATCGATGCACATTGGTACAGCACCATGTACAGCTGGTACACGTTTGCCAGTTCATGGGTTGCAGGCATTTCATTAATGATGTTGTTTGTAGTGTATCTAAAAAATCTTGGCTATCTGGAATATGTAACAGAAGAGCACATCCACGATATCGGAAAATTCATGTTTGCGTTTTCGGTGTTCTGGACCTATCTCTGGTTCTCGCAGTATATGTTGATCTGGTACAGCAATCAGCCGGAGGAAACCGAATATTTTATTGACCGTATTGGTGCCGGTGGTAAAGGCGGACCTTTTAAAGCCATCTTTTTACTCAACTTAATCATCAACTTTTTGGCGCCGCTTTTGATTTTGATGCGTCGTGGTGCAAAAAGAAATTATACTATCGTAACCATCATGGCGGTTGTAATCATCTTCGGTCACTGGCTGGATTTTTACCAAATGGTTACTCCTGGTCCATTGAAAAAATTGGGTCAGGCTTCCAATACACTCAGTTATTTCCTTTATAGCTTGGGTATTGGCCTCGGATTTTTAGGATTGGTATTATGGCTCGCAGGAAGGTATTTAACCAAAGCCCCACTGTTGCCTAAAAATCATCCGCTTGTGAAAGAAAGTGTGATTCATCATACATAAGAATCGAATTAGATCAGATTAAGTATTAGAAAACGAATAAATATTTTCAGTAGTTATGACTGCAACAACATACCTGGTGATAACGGCAGCCGTACTGGTTTTCATTGTCATCTTTCAGATTGCGAAAGCCAGTGAATATGTAAGTATCTTAAAAGGCGAGGAAAAGTCGAATCAGCAAACCAACCGCATCAACGGCTTTCTGCTGTTAGGGTTCATGGTTCTGGGCTTTATAGGCGTATGGTATTGTAACAAGGAATTGTACGGTACAACATTATTCCCTCAGGGCTCTGCTTCGGTTGAAGGTGAAAAAATTGATGAAATGTTCATGATCACCACTGCCGTAACCGGTGCCGTATTCATCATCACCCAGTTCCTGCTGTTTTATTTTGCCTGGAAATATCAGGCGAAGGAAGGACGCAAAGCCTTTTATTTTCCGCACAACAATAAACTGGAATTGATTTGGACAGTTATTCCTGCCATATTTCTTACTGTACTGGTTGTATTTGGCTTGAAATTCTGGTTCCGTATCACTTCCGATGCGCCCAAGGATGCACTGGTTGTTGAAATTGTAGGTAAACAGTTTGGCTGGATTATGCGTTATCCCGGTAAAGACAATGTTTTTGGAAAAACGCATTTCAGAGTAATCAGCGATGAAAAAAGCAATTCACTGGGTCAATTGTTTGAAGACAATGAAACCTTGAAATTAAAAGCGGATCCTGCAAACAACGATGATGTGGTAACCACTCAAACCATGTACATTGTAAAGGGAAGACCCGTAAAACTGGTTATTGGAAGTCGTGATGTAATTCATGACGTGGGCTTATCGCATTTCCGTATGAAAATGGACGCTGTACCCGGGATTCCTACAACATTGTGGTTTACGCCCAAGTACACGACCAAGGAAATGAAAGAAAGAACCGGCAATCCCGATTTTGTTTATGAAATTTCCTGTGATCAAATGTGCGGAAACGGTCACTATTCTATGAAAGGAGTGATCGAAGTGGTAACACAACAAGAGTTTGATGCCTGGATGGCCAAACAAAAACCGAATTATTATCTGGCATATCCGGAAAAAGATCCGGCAGCCCAACAGCCTGCTGCGGCAGATACAACCGCTAAAACAATCGCTGCAGTAGCACCCGTTAAATAAATTAAAAAAGAACTAAATCAATTATAAGTATGAGCGAAGCCACACATGTGCACGAGGTTAACGTTCCGCACGAAGTACATCACGAAGTGCATCATGAGCATCATCATGATTCCTTCCTGAGCAAGTATGTATTCAGTATGGATCATAAAACCATTGCCAAGCAGTTTTTGATTACCGGGATGTTTTGGGCCATTGTTGGAGGACTGTTCTCAGTTATCTTCCGCTTGCAACTGGGTTTCCCGGATGCGAAATTCCCCTGGATGGAGGAGTTGCTCGGTGAATGGGCACGCGGCGGTCAATTACAGGCCGAAGCGTATTATGCTTTGGTAACCATGCATGGAACCGTTCTGGTGTTTTTTGTATTGACTGCGGGATTAAGTGGTACGTTTTCGAATTTGCTGATTCCTTTACAGGTAGGAGCACGTGATATGGCTTCACCGTTTTTGAATATGTTGTCTTACTGGTTCTTTTTCATTGCCGGTATTGTAATGCTTTCATCCTTGTTTGTACAAACAGGTCCCTTCAGCGGAGGCTGGACGGCTTATCCCCCACTTAGTGCATTGGGTCAGGCTTCTCCCGGTTCTAAAGTAGGTATGGATCTCTGGCTCGTTTCCATGGCACTCTTCGTGGTTTCGGCTTTGTTGGGTGGTTTGAACTACATCGCTACTGTATTGAATATGCGTACCAAGGGAATGAGCATGACACGTTTGCCGCTTCCTATCTGGGCGTTCTTCTTTACCGCGGTATTGGGCGTTTTGTCCTTCCCGGTACTGTTCAGCGGTTTCATTCTTTTGATTTTTGATCGTCATTTTGATACGAGTTTTTACCTGAGCGATATTTTCATCAACGGACAGGCTTTACCAAACGAAGGTGGAAGTGCGATCTTATACCAACATCTGTTCTGGTTCCTGGGTCACCCCGAGGTGTACATCATCCTCTTACCGGCAATGGGTATGGTTTCCGAAATTCTATCTGTGAACAGCCGTAAGCCGATCTTTGGTTATATGGCGATGATTGGATCGATGTTTGCGATTGCCATCCTTGCGTTTCTGGTATGGGCACACCATATGTTTGTAACCGGATTGAATCCGTTCCTGGGTGCATTCTTTGTGTTACTCACGTTGTTAATCGCGGTACCATCAGCCATTAAAGTCTTCAACTGGATTACGACAATCTGGAAGGGAAATCTGCGCTTTACTCCGGCGATGTTGTTTGGACTGGGTTTTGTAAGCTTGTTTATTTCCGGTGGTTTGACCGGTATCTTCCTCGGTAACTCATCTTTGGATATACACTTGCACGATACGTACTTTGTAATTGCACACTTCCATATTGTAATGGGTGTGGCATCTATGTTTGGTATGTTTGCGGGTATTTATCACTGGTTCCCTAAAATGTATGGTCGTTATTTGAATAACACCATGGGTTATATTCATTTTTGGGCGACTATGATTGGAGCTTACCTGATTTTCTGGCCGATGCACTACGAAGGATTGGCCGGTATGCCCCGTCGTTATTACAAATACGATATCTGGGAATCGTTTAAGCAATTCGGTTCATTGAATCAGTTCATCAGTATCGTTGCGGTTATCGTATTCCTGGTACAATTTGTATTCTTATTCAACTTTTTCTACAGTATCTGGAAAGGAAGAAAAGTAACATCACAAAATCCATGGGGTGCTACAACATTGGAATGGACTACTCCCATCAATCCGGGTCACGGAAACTGGGAAGGTGAAATTCCTGAAGTTCACCGCTGGGCTTATGATTACGGAAAAGACGGACAAGAATTCATTGCTCAAACAACTCCGGTAAGTCCGGATGAAAGCAAGCATTAAAAGCGTTTCGGTTGCCCATCAAAGCAACCGGATCGTTTGAACATAAAAAATTAACCCCGGAACACAGTGGCAGTTCATGCAGAAGTGAAAAAGAGTGGTTGGGGCCGTGTGGCAGCGAAGTTGAAAGATTACATTCAACTGATCAAGTTCACACTCAGCTTCATGGTGGTTTTCAGTAGTGTGATATCATACATGCTGGCGCCCAATGTGGTTGAATATCATTTTAAGAGTATCGTTCTTTTGTTATTGGGCGGGTTATTGGTTACGGGCAGCGCCAATGCAATCAACCAGATTGCTGAAAAGGATACGGACGCTGTGATGAAACGTACTTCCAAACGACCCGTTGCGGATGGCAGAATGAGCATAACGGAAGCGACAGCTTTTGCGGTGCTTTCGGGAATCGTTGGTTCTTTGATATTAGGTTGGTATTTCAGTTGGTACGCTGCAGCATTGGGCTTGCTGAGTTTATTTATTTACGGGTTCATTTATACGCCCCTCAAAAAAGTAAATTCAACAGCGGTGCTGGTAGGTGCTTTACCCGGTGCATTGCCTTGTCTGATTGGATGGGCAGCTGCTTATGATGGTGAGTCGTTTTCCTGGACAGGTGGATGGATCTTGTTTGCGATTCAGTTTTTATGGCAATTCCCACATTTCTGGGCGATTGCATGGGTGGCGCATACCGATTACAGCAAAGCCGGGTTTAAATTACTGCCGTCTCAACAGGGACCAACGAAGTTTACGGCGATTCAAACCATCATCTATTCATTACTGATGGTTCCGGTAGGATTGCTTCCTTATTACTTTGGAATCAGCGGAACAGTAAGTATGTGGATTGTATTGGTGTGCAATTTGTTCATGGTACTTCAGTGTATACGTTTGTACCGTACCATGGAAGTAAAAGCAGCACGAAACGTTATGTTTAGCAGTTATATTTATTTGCCAATCGTTTTACTGGCTTTACTGGCCGATAAACTGGGGCACTAACTATACACAGATGGAGCAGGTTATGAGTGAAAGAAACAAAAAAATGCACCCGCACAAGTTTTTACTGTGGGTGGCCATTGGTAGCATTACCATGATGTTTGCAGGGTTTACCAGTGCCTACATTGTGAAGAGCAACCAGGCCGGATGGCAACCGGTACAAATGCCAAAGATCTTTTATTATTCGACAATCTTGATTGTGATCAGCAGTCTGACCATTTTCATCGCAGAACAGCAGTTCAAAAAGCGGGAAATGGCACGATACAAAATGTGGATCACAACAACAGCATTGCTTGGAATTGCATTTCTTACTATGCAGGTAACAGGTTTTATGCAGTTGTGGGAACAGAAATATACCTTTCAGGATAGTGTGGCGGGTTCGTTCTTTTACATCATAGCCGGTATGCACGGACTGCATCTTGCAGGTGGCGTTATTGCATTACTGCTGCTTTTCTTTAGGGCATTTGGTACCAAAACCAGGTATTACAGTTCAGTTCCTATTGAAATTGCAGGTATTTACTGGCATTTTGTAGATCTATTATGGGTTTACCTTTTTGTATTTTTCATTTTGGTATCCTGAGTTTAAAAATTGAAAACATTAAAAAATAAAATAAATGGCACAAACAGCACCTGCAAACATTAAATGGTGGAGTGGTGGAAAAAGCCCCTTCAATGTAGAGTACGGCAAATTGATGATGTGGTATTTCTTAATGAGCGATGCGTTTACTTTTGGTGCGTTCCTGATTTCGTACGGAACCGTTCGCTTCTCAAGTAATTCATGGCCCGATCCCAACCACGTGTTTAATTCATTCCCGTTCGCAGGACATGCTCATTTGCCACTGGTATTTGTGAGTTTGATGACCTTCATCCTTATCGTGAGTTCTGTTACCATGGTACTGGCCGTACACGAAGGACATCATGGCAATAAGAAAGGAGTCATCAAGTGGTTGTTCTGGACCATTATCGGTGGATTGGCATTCCTTGGTTGTCAGGCCTGGGAGTGGAATCACTTGCATCATCAAGGTGCCTGGTGGGGTCACAATCCTTTCCCCAATGCAGATGGGACAGTGGCTTCTACCAACTTTTCAAACTTCTTCTTTACCATTACCGGGTTTCATGGATTCCACGTATTCTCCGGAGTTGTTATCAACCTCATTGCTCTCATTATGACATCGGTTGGTGTGTTTGAGCGCAGAGGACATTACCTCATGATTGAAAAAGTAGGATTGTACTGGCACTTTGTAGATCTGGTTTGGGTGTTTGTATTCCTGTTCTTTTACCTTGTATAACCTTAGCATTAAACAACATACAAAACTTAGTATATGTCAAATCATGATTTTGGAGGCGAAGTAGTTGTTCATCATGAACCTGCAGCCGATAGTGTAAAGCGTATCATCAAAACCACGGTAATTCTCTCCGTTATCACGCTTATTGAGCTGGCACTCGGTTACTGGATTTACACCATGCACGAAGGCGGTAGTGTAAACCATACTTTGGAGTTGGCACTAAAAGGTGTGATTATTATTTTGTCATTGGCCAAGGCATTTTATATTGTTTCCATTTTTATGCACCTGGGTGATGAACTTCGGAATATGATCATGACCATTGTGGTTCCTTTGCTTCTGTTCATTTGGTTCATCATTGCCTTTTTGTATGATGGGAATTCCTGGAAGAACTTAAGAAACGAATATGCGCCTAAAGATCCTGTTCAGTACGAACACAAAGCTTCAGAGCCGGCGCACTAAGAATGATCCGTTACAAACAAATTGACAATACAAATCCCGATCTTCTTTCAACCGGTTGAAAGAGTTCGGGATTTTTTATAAAGAGGGCATTAACAAAATGACTAAAAAAGCTTGGTTTGCATTATCGCTGGTGATTTTTATGCCGCTTTTGGCTTATTTCATGGTGAAGTATTCCAGTGAAAAAGCTGTTGATATGCCCCGTCGTTATTTTTACGACAGTGTAACTGAGAAAACAGTCAATGGTCGATTGGTAAAAGATACGGCATGGCATAAAATATCCAATTTCAGATTCACCAATCAGCTGGGAAATCTGGTTGAGGCCGATGCACTGAAAGGGAAAATCATTATTGTCAATTTTATTTTTACACGATGTCCCAACCCCTGTCCGTTGCTTACACGCAACATGAAAAAAATGCAGGACGCTTATCTCAAAAACGACACCCTTATTCATTTTATCTCTTTCACCGTAGATCCGGCCCGCGATACGGTACAGGCGATTAAAAACTATGCCGATAAGTTTGCCGTGCGTCACAACAACTGGTGGTTCCTTACAGGGGACAAACAAAAAATCTATGATCTCGCATTTCAGGAGTTCAAAGCTGCGATTGTTGACGGCGGAAATGTAGACACCTCTTTTTTGCATACCGATAAATTTTATTTGCTCGATAAAAAGCGCATCATACGCGGGTGGTATGATGGTACGGATTCGGCCGCACTAACGAAGATGGCACGTGATATCGGTTTGCTGATTCTGGAAAAAGACAAGAGTAAAAAAAGAAATCTGTTTCGTAAATAATTATAACAAACATGTCAAAATCACATTACCATAAACATACACGCGGCGTTGTACTGCCTGCATCCATCAAAAAAAACGATCGACTCGCAACGATTCTTATTGTTTTGGTTTCCGTTGTCGTCTTTGCTGCAGTGGTCATTTTGGGAAAAGTTAAACTGGATGTCAATCTGGGTTTCGATCAACACATCTTCGCCCGACTCAATGCGCTGATCAACACATTTGTTGCGTTGTTATTGTTAGGTGCTTTGTTTGCCGCTAAGGATAAACGTTTTGAAACGCACAAAAAATTAATGTTGTGGGCGCTGGGTCTTTCTTTGTTGTTTCTGGTTTCCTACATCTGTCATCATTTGTTTACAGATGAAACAACCTATGGGGGCGTTGGTCTGATTAAAATCGTTTATTATTTTATTTTAATTACGCATATTTTTCTGGCCGGCCTGATTCTGCCATTCATTTTATTTACGGCATACCGCGGCCTCACGGCAGAATATGGCAAACACCGCAAATTGGCCAAGATTACCTGGCCCCTTTGGTTTTATGTGGCTGTAACGGGGGTCATTGTGTTTCTTATGATCAATCCGTATTACAGTTAGAGTTCTTGTGACGGATCCCAGAAGTGTTTTTGAAAATCAACGATACAATCGTTTTTGATTGTGAGACCTTCTTGTTCCAGTAATTCCTGCATACGTGAGGGTGTTTCAAAATGCGCTTTTCCACTCAACAGTCCTATCCGGTTTACGACCCGTTGTGCAGGCACTTCCGGTTGCATGTTATGACAATGATTGAGCGCCCAGCCTACCATTCTTGCCGAGGATTTGGTGCCCAAATAAGCTGCTATGGCGCCGTAACTTGTAACGCGCCCTTTTGGAATGAGACGAACTACATCGTAAACGTCTTGAAAAAAGTGATAATTCCCGGATGCTGACTTGTCAGGAAGGGGATGATTTTTTTTGATCGGCATCTTTCTGTTCTTTCAACAGCAAGGTACGACGAGGCTCCGGAACATTTTCATACCTGTAAGGACAATGGCGGCATCCCAATCCGCAGCAGTAGCCTCTTTCGGTATGGTAATGTGCCGTCAGTACCAGGTTGGCGCCGTCGTAGTAATAATCGATCCCTTCTACCATCTGCTTCATAAAAACTAAAACCCTCTTTCTTCGTTTTTGTTCGGAAATGCGCTTGTATTTTTTTCGGGAAATCGGTCTTCGTTTTCAAAAACCCATTCTTTCAGTTGTAAATCTGTTTCAGAATTGAAAACTGCATGTCCGAGTGTAAAACAGAGGTAATGTATTTTCCGGCTGCCGGCGATATCCAGACCTTCATAATGTGTTTGAATCTGCAATTCAGGCGACCGATTATTTTGGGCATACAAGTCATCAAAATCCGCCAGTAACGTTAATTGGTAGCTATCAATAACCTGTTTGGTAAAATGATACAATACCGGCGAGTCGGTTTTCAGATGGATGCAACCATCGCTTTTGAGAAAACTTTGGTAGAGTCGCAGAAACTTGGGATGCGTGAGGCGTTTTTTATGTTTGGAAGAGCGCAATTGCGGATCGGGGAAGGTGATCCAGATTTCCTGGACTTCTTCCTTTTCGAAGTAGGTGGCAATCCGGTCGATTTGTGTACGCAAAAAAGCAACATGGCCAAGATGTTCCTGTAAAGCCTTTTTGGCTCCAACCCAAATCCGGTTGCCTTTTACATCAACACCAATGAAATTTCGATCAGGATGAAGGCGCGCCAGTCCTACCGCGTATTCACCTTTACCGCAAGCCAGTTCCAGCGTAATGGGATTATTGTTTTTAAAAAACGTATGCCACTGTCCCTGCATATTTTCCGGATACTGCAGCACGTTGGAAAAGGTTTCCATTTCGGCGAAGCGTTGTAATTTCTTTTGTCCCATACAGCTGCGAAGGTAAAATTATTTCAAGGACTTGTATGGGGAAGAACAACGAATCGTTTCAATTGATCGAAAGGAGTCAAGAAGATACGTTGTATGCTTATCACCAACATAGAAATCATTGACTGAATTATTGTTTCGGTTTTTTGGAAACCCGGTAATCTGTTTGAGATTTATTATGTCGATGAAGCGTTAGTGACATTATTCATATTCAGGTCGTAAATGAAAATCCAACGAGTGCATAAAATCGATAGAATGATTTATACCCATTGGATGGTATCGACAAAGATCTGTTTTTTATTAATTTCGGATTGAGAAGTATGTTCTTCTATTTTAAAGATCAGCAATAATTCAATGAAACATTCAATGCAACATCAAGCAAATAACGGATTCAAATCTTTTCTTGTTCTCATGGCGGCCAGTCTGCTCATGAATTGTTCCAAGGCACAAATGAGTCCCTTTGATGGTTCTTATACGATTGTGATTAAAGTTAATAATCAGGTCTCCGGTGACGTGCAGTTTGAACTCAGGGAGATAAATGCTTCAACAGACTCTTGTTCCTTTGGAGGCTATAGAAACCTTCGTTTTCAAAGACCGGAGGAGGTGCTCATTCAAAACCGTAACCAAAATATGAGCTGGGAGTTTCATGCACGTGAGTATGCTAAGGATGCTCTATTCATGGCACCGGGTTATTATGCAGTTGTTTTAAATTCGAGTGAACGCAGTTGTATGATTCCACAGGCAAATGAATACATTTATCGGGATCGTTATTTTCAGGTTGTAGCCATTCAAAAAAATAGTGAAACGGTGGTGGCCAAAGTGCCACAGGAACGAATTTACAACCTAAGTGTGATGCGTGGAAAATGGGATCAAATACTTTCTGTTAAAATTATTTTACCCTAGTGATTTGAATGAGTTAATTCAAAATAGAACTAGATAAATTAAGTGCCTAAAAGGTATTGTTTGTGTATTAGTTACTTACGTAAACCCTTTTGGTATTTGATTATGATTGAAATCAAATCAACCAATTCATGTAATGAAATTCTGGAAAAAATCAGAAGTAGAAGATGCGCCTAACAGTTGATCCTATTTCTTAATTGATGTGGCTGTGTAGCCATTGCCCAAACTTATATCCACTTCCTGCGATGTATAGGAGTGCGAAAAACAGCACCATTGCCATCAGAATTTTTCCCATTTTTGTTTTCAGAAAATTCTCAAGATTCATATTTCAAAATTGAATACTAAAATAATGAATCGAAAATTCTAATTAATGCCGTTCATCACAAAGCGAGGTGTGAAAAAACTTTCAAATGTGCCATTTTGTAATTCGGCTCATGTCTATTTATCTTTTCGTGCGCGTATAGTATAAATACAATCGATTTTCTGTTTTACCCGGTATTTTTCAATCCGCTGGATAGGGCGTTGATGGTACTGAGCAATTGG
>JBMLSG010000078.1:0-2741 GCA_049240625.1 Lacibacter sp.
CCGGTTATTGTGATGCCTGCTAAAGATCGCCAACTTCTGGATCAAACACTATTGCACGATTATATTTTTGAATGGGGAGATGACCGTTCACAATGTGCGATGGCTTTAGGCTGGATTCCTGTTTATAACCATGCCGTCCCATCCAATTGTGAGTATTTCATGGATTTTGAAGAACAGACCATGTTCCTCAAATCCGTAATTGCAATACCTGCCGGAGCGGAACTGACAATCAATTATAACGGTGATTATGATAGCAATAAAGATGTTTGGTTTGAAGTGAAGAAGTAGGATTGGGGGTAAACTAATTCTTTTATTCATAAAGAAGTTGGAGGTGAATCTTGACTTTGTACGTAAGATTGCTTAGTTTACATTTGCTCTCCAGTATTCATTTTCCTGTAAAAAGCCGGTAACACTAAAAAATGTAACACCATGTTCAAAAAGTTACTCTTGTTGCTGGTCATGATTGCATCTTTGCAATCCGCTTCCGCACAAATGGCCGAAATTTTAGGAAATGTCTTTTACGATAATACGACTAATCGTGTTGCCGTTCGTATAGCCATCCGTAACAACACGAATTCCATGTCTAATTGTGAAATTGCGGCCATGCGTATCGGTTATCAATTCAATGAAACGGTATTGCAATACGACGGGTTTAATTCGTATTTTTTCAATGGAACGAATCCTTCATCTGGATTAAACGATGCCACTTACGTTACAAATTCGGGTAATGATTTTTTGCCGGAACAAAATACACCATATGATGATGGAACGAGGTCTGCAACGATTGCAACTGGTGGTTCAAAAGTTTTGCGTAAACATTATTTTAATCGTTCAACAGCTAATTGCAGCCAGCTTTGGAGTATTCCTGCACAAACTTATCGTGTAGCGTTTGATATTTATTTTAAATTCAAACCGGGTTACACTCCGGCGATGTACAATTTGAATACGCCGGGCTATGGTTTTGGATCCTCCAATTTTATAGCACAGTTTCTGGGTAGTCTCAATGGGAACTTAACTGATGCAAAAAAGGAAATTGCCGTGGTCATCATCCGGAGTGGCCAAAGTCCTTATCAACCATGGGATAACAGCGGTAATACCTGTACCGGAAATGTAAATCCGCTTCCAATCAATCAAAGCAGCATCAATTTTATCTCTCCGATCGATGGAATACTGAAAGACGATTTCGAACGTTTTGAAGTAAAAGAGAAAAGTGATCATCTTTTACTGGAATGGAATGTGTTTGATAATGATCGTGTTGATCGTTTTGAAATTGAGCGCCGCGAACCGGATGCTTCTTTTGTAACAAGGGCAATGATACTTTCCGATAATTTGAAAGATACCAGATACTATACTTACAAGGATAAAATGACTGGCAGCGAGGGGGTACTGTTCTATCGGTTAACAACAATCGACTTGAATGGTGAAGTGCGTTATTCGAGTATCATACGGTTGAACGTGAAGGATAATCAATCAGCATATTTAAAAATTATTCCCAATCCGGGCGCTACAGAAATACGTCTGCAATTACCTCCTGCAAAGGGTGGTTTTGTTTGCAGGATTTACAACACCGAAGGGAAAATGATTTCAGTTCTAAATCAAACTGCAAGTCCTGAATTAAAAATCAATATCACCGCCTTAACGATTGGTAATTATTTTGTTGAAGTTTACCATCCGCAAACAGGAAAACGATATTATGGACAGTTTACGAAGCAGTAGGCGTGTCCGGTTCGTAGTCCTTACGTTTCAATTAAAGTTGCCATCCGTTATTGAAATTCAATATTTATTGAATTGAATACATTCAAAAAAGAAATTATTATTTGAATGTATTATAACTTTTCTCAGCCTGTAAGTAATATTCCTGTCTCTATGATTTTATTCGGATAGTACATAGTTTTGTAGTATCTATTTCAACATGTGACTGTGCTATTTATCATTCGGGGAACCTCCGCACAAATACAAATGCAGGCTAATTCGTCTTGTTGTAAGATGTATGCTAACAAGATTAAATAAGTATAGTTTTATTTCGATTATTTAGAAGCACTATGATTTCTGTCAGGATTCAGTGTGAATCTAATGTTGTGCTTAGAATAAGTTCTCGCGTTATTTTCAATTTGAAATGGTTCAGTTGTTTAATTACTGAATGACGAAACCTGTTTCTTTTCAAATGATTAAATCTGCACAAGAACAGATGAAATTGCCCCAAATATGTGTAATTGGTATTGGCAATCCATTACGAAGTGATGATGGGGTAGCTGATTATATGTGCTCATTAATTGAAGATAACGACTTGGAGAATGTTTCGGTCATCAGGGTTCAACAATTGCAAACAGACTTGATTGAATCTCTCTTAAAATTTGAAGTTCTTGTATTTGTGGATGCTTCTCTTGATGGCGCTGATTTTCAGTTTTATGAATTAAACGAATCTAATTTCACTTCTTACTCTTCTCATCATCTGGGTCCGGAACTGTTGGCCTCGTTGGCACGACAATTATTTGGGAAGCATTGGACTATTCGTATTTGTGCCATTAGAGGATACCGGTTTCAAATTGGAGATCAATTATCGGCAGGTGCATTCCAAAATGCACATAAAGCATTAAGCTACTTAAAATCATGGATCGATGATGCATGTTGTTAATTGCGTTCAATCTTTTTTATTAATTCATTCATGTTGTTTTTAATTTCAATGATCATCGGCATGGTTCCTATTGCGTGTGTTGAACAGGATAAGCAAGGGTCATAAC
>JBMLSG010000079.1:0-8047 GCA_049240625.1 Lacibacter sp.
GCCTCGTCAGGAATCGAACCTGAATCTGGAGCTTCGGAAACTCTTATACTATCCATTGTACTACGAGGCCAAACGAAAAACCTTTCCAACGATTAACAGGAACGGTGATTTCCGGGAGCGGCAAAACTACATTAAAATAATTACTTGATTTGATATTCGTAGCCCGCTTCCTTTTTTTCTATCCGAACCACACAGCCATACGGCAATTCAAAAGCCGCAAAAGACTGATCCAGGGGTGTTTGGGTTATATACGACAACATGCTTCGGATCACACCGCCGTGTGTAAAAACGGCAGCCGGTAAAGGACGTAACAGCATGGCTTCAAAACAGGCTACGGAACGTGCATAGAGATCCAAATAGTTTTCGCCCCCGGGAAAAGGCACTTGCACAAAATCGTTCATCCATTGCTGCAGTTCCGCTTGCGGTAGCGCGTCCCATAATTGCATTTCCCAATCACCGCAATGAATTTCTTTTAAATCTGCATCATGCTGTATGTCCCGATCGGGAAATAAAAAAGAAGCCAGCTTCCGGCAACGTTGCAACGGACTGCTGTATAGGTGTTCAAAGGAGACGGGCAATTGTTCCCGTATACGCATTGCTTCGTCTTCAAAACGATCCGTTACATCCAGATCGGTTTGTCCGTAACAGGTTCCTTTTGCCACATCGGGAGTGGTATGTCTGATCAAATAAATTTCCATGCTGCAATCCATCCTAAATAAAAAAATACTTCGGTAACCTGTTGAACGGTTCCCAAACAATCGCCCGTGTAGCCGCCAATCCATTTGTGAAAATAACGGCGTAAATACCAGGTTGCCACCAGCGGAGCAACAACAGCAACGCTGTGCAGACCAAGAAAATACAGAGGTGCAATTCCAAAGCACAAAGCAGGAATGATTTCGCGCTTCGTAATGGTTTTGGCTAACGGCTTGGCTTTGGCATCATCGTTTTCACGTACATAACTGCTGCTTGCAACAACCAGTACGGCACACAAACGACTGAAGCTGTGCCCTGCAATCAGCACAACGGCGATTGCCGCATACGGTATACTCAGCAATGCCGTGTACTTTAAAAGTAGGATCATACAAGCGCCAATAACACCATAGGCGCCTGTACGACTGTCTTTCATGATGTCAAGAATTTTTTCTTTGGTCCATCCGCCTCCAAATCCATCACACACATCCGCAAAGCCATCTTCATGAAAGGCTCCTGTAATAAAAATACCTGCTGTAATGGAAAGAAGAAGTGCAATCGGTGTGTTGAGTAAATAGTCGGCACCATAAAACACAGCGGCACATGCACCACCCACAATCCATCCCATAAACGGGAAGTAACGTGTGGCTTTGTTTAAATACTCAGGATCATGGGTCACCCAGTTTGGACAGGGGATCCTGGTGTAAAACATGAGTGCTGTAAAAAATAATTCAAGTTCTTTTTTCATATTGGTTTTCCTTCTATGCCGGCACTTTCAAAGCTGGCCATTTCATTTAAAAAAGCAACTGCCGTTTGAAGCAGCGGCATCGCCAGTGCGGCACCGGTTCCTTCTCCCAGTCGTAAGCCTAATTGCAAAAGGGGCTGTGCCTCTAAATAGTCGAGCATGTAACGATGCCCCTGTTCATCACTGCAATGAGCAAAAATACAATGCTTGGTTACTAAAGGGTTGATTTGATGTGCAACCATTAATGCCGATGTAGCTATAAAACCATCTACTACGATGAGCATATTTTTTCGATGGGCTTCCAGATAAGCTCCGGTCATCATGGCAATTTCAAAACCGCCGATTTTACACAACAGTTCTTGTGCTGAGATCGAGGAGTCGCCCAATTGATGCATCCGACTCACATCTTCCAGTATCATCCGTTTTTGTTGCAACTGTTCTGTATTGACGCCGGTTCCCTTGCCCGCACAACGATCCATTGGATGCCCGGTATAGTGATGCAAAATCAGTGCGGCGGCCGAACTGTTTCCAATCCCCATTTCTCCCAATCCAATACAATTGCTCCCTGCTTCGTGTAATGCAGTAACCAGTTCGGCTCCGGTTTGCAGGGCTTGCTCCACTTGACTTGGGTTCATAGCGGGCCCTAGACTGTAATCTTTTGTTCCTTTGGCTACCGGTACATGTTTTATGGGCAATGCAACATCGAAATCAAAATTGACTCCGGCATTTGCGATCGTCAAGCCTATATCGTGTTGCCGACAAAACACATTGATGGCTGCGCCGCCGTTCACAAAATTGAGCACCATTTGTGCTGTTACGGCTTGTGGATACGGATTCACTTTGCCTTCTGCCGCAATGCCATGATCAGCAGCAAAAACAAGAATATGTGGCTGACTGATGACGGGCGTGAGCGTGTTTTGAATACACCCCACTTGCAATGCAATGGTTTCAAGTACACCCAGTGATCCGGGCGGTTTTGTTTTAAGATCGATCTTTTGTTGTAATTGTTCTTTCATGATTTGAATCGGTGTTTTTCTTGTTGTTGTGGTGATTTGATTTTTAATCACGTTCAAACAATCGCGGCAAAGACAATTGTCGTATTGATTGGTAAGCTCATGAACCAGTCCGGATAACGGCTCCGGATCATAGCACTGGCAGTTCCTGATATCGGCCGCGTTGCAAACAAAAACTGTTTGACAACGGGGACAAGTTTTTTTCTGCGTGCCATGTTGTTTCCGGTTCATAAATATTGAAACAATTACAATTCAATTTGAATACCGCCCTGAATCAGAAAAGGAATGCTGTTAAATCCTCGTATGTCGTAAAACCGTGTGTTGGTCAAATTTTGCGCATCTGCAAACAGCTTCATTTTTTTGTTCCAGGTATAGGAGGCATAAGCACCTGCAATTACGTAGGGCTTTAAGCGTACATCGGCAACCTGATAACCTCCTACATCATAGCGTTGACTTACGGATTTAACCTGGAAGGATACATACAGTCCGTTTGTAAACGTATAGCCCACTTGTACATTCAAATGGTGTTTAGGACGGCGCAGTAAATAGCTGTATGCGGTGTCTTTTGTCGTGATTCGGCTTTGTAAAAATTCATTGCCACTGAGGTAGGTGTAGTTTGCCGAGAGCTGTAGGTTTTGAACGGGCATAACATGTAACTCCAATTCAAGTCCTCTTACAATTTGATTGGGAATGTTATAATAACCAAAGGTTACATAATTGTAATCTATGCCGGTTTTGATTTCGCGATAAAAAAATACAGCTCGTGAACGGATTTTTTTCGCATTGTGCTGCACGCCTGCTTCGTAATTGATGCTTTTTTCCGGTTTCAAATCCAGGTTCCCGGCAAAAGCACTGTAGAGTTGATACAGACTGGGTGATTTAAATCCGGTTGCAATGCTTCCAAATAATCGAACCCGATTACTTAAAGCGTAACTTGGATTCAGGGTAAAAGTGGTATTGTTACCATAACGACTGTTTACATTGAAACGACCTCCTGCTTCCAGATTGAATTTTTGATTCTTGCTGTTGTATACAACAGAGGCGTATAACGATTCCAAACGCAATGAGGTGTCTTTAAACAGACTTTTGTAAGGTCCCCAATCGCTGATAGAATGGTAGGAATTATTGTAAGATATAATACGGTTGTCGTACCCCGTTAGTAAAACCAGTTGTTTGTTCAATTGAAACGAGGCAAAGAGTTCCATGAAATGACTTTTGCTGGCGTAATCATCTTGTACGAATTTGGCAAAACCGCCAACATGGGTGCTGTCATCCAGAAAATTGCGTCTTCCTTTACTGTATTGATAATTGCCCGTAACCTGCACTCCTTCGCCTTTCCAGGTAAATCCGGCGCCGGTATTCAAATTGCGGCTTTGTTGGGTAAAGTCTCGGTCATCTGTAAACATACCGTTGTCAACATCATTGTTATAGCGGTTGTTTTGAAGAAAGGTCCTCAAACTGAAATGTTTTGTGGCCTGATACCGGATCGAGGCGCTAAGTGTTTGTCCGCGAAAACCGTCGCGGTCAAATTGTTGGAGGTTGCTTTCATCCTGTGCTGATGAAAACCCTTTTGTGCTGAGGCGTGATCCGCGAATCTGGTATTGCAAAGCCCCTTGCTTTCCGTACAACTGTATATGTTGCCGGAGTGTACGGTTGTTTCCGGCAGAGAGTCCGGCTTTTACTTGAAAAGGCTTTCGGATGTTTTCTTTTACGGTAATGATGTTGATGACACCCGCTACCGCATCGCTGCCATAAAGGGTTGATTGGGCGCCACGGGCAATTTCGATTCGTTCCACTTCGTTTATCGGAATCAAATTGAGATCAAATTCGTTGTTGATTTGTGAAGGATCGCTCACGGGAATGCCATCCAGCAAAATCAAGACACGGCCGCTGTTGCTGCCACGGAGGTAAACGGTTTGAACTGTGCCGGCATTGTTAAGTGCACCGTTGATGGTGATACCGGCTTGTTCGTTCAAAACCTGGGCAATGCTTCGGCCTTGACTCCGATTGAGAATGTCTTTTCCAATTACGGTTACAACTTTCCCGGTTTGGGTTTGTTTTTGTTCGATGCGGTTGGCCGTAACAATTACTTCATTAAGAGCCGCAACGGTTGTGTCTTGTTGCGCCTGCGTGGAGCTGCTGATGCATACAGCAGCCACGACAAAAAATTTCTTTTTCATGTTGAAAGAAAGTTTAAGGTGACTGCTTTCGTGCGGAAAAAATATGCTGCGCTTTTCAATGCAGCATCAGAAATGGAACCTTTTCAATCGTTCAGATCAGAAATCGTTACACTTCTTGCTTTTCACCCGAAAGCAAAATAATGGTTGTTGCATCCGGCAGGTCTTCTGGCTCAACTTCAGTTTCCGAACCTTCCCGTTTTCTGGATCAAAACAGTGGTTGGAGTTGGAAACTGTTCTTTGCAGGAAGCAAAGCAAGTTTTACAGCTACGGGGATAGCGCCGGATTTGCACCGGACTTCCCTTTTAACCCCTTTGCAGGGGACCAAATACGGTGCAAATGTAGTGGGTGCAACTGTACCTTCAAAATTGGATTACGCACAGGGTTATCAACAGGGCTAACGGCCGATTTTAAAAATTAAATGACTATCTGCTTATTGCCGTAATAATACGGTGGGAATCCTCGTCAAAAAATATCTATTTTCGTGGTTCTTAACACTGTGCATGCTTTATGAATAAATGGTTGCTTGTTGGATGGATGACTTTACTGCTGCTCAAAGGAATGGACGGTCTTTCACAAAACGTGTGGGACCTGCGTCGTTGTGTGGATTATGCAGTGTCAAACAATATTAACGTCAAGCAAGCCGATATACAAGCCAAAATTGCTGCACTGAATGTACAACGCCAGAAATTACAACGCTGGCCATCGGCTAATTTCCAAAGCAATGCCGGCGAACAATTTGGTCGTTCCATTGATCCGGCTACCAATCAGTTCACCAACAACCAGATCACCTTTACGCAATTTAGTTTTTCTACTTCTGCAACACTGTTTAACTGGTTTTCCGGAGCGTACACCATTCAGGCACAGGAACTCGAACTGAAGGCGCAATATGCCACAGTCGAAAAATGGAAAAATGACATTTCATTAAATGTGGCTGGAGCGTACTTGCAGGTGCTGCTTTCAAAAGAACAAATTCAGATTGCGCGTGTACAGCTGCTACAAACACGCGAACAACTTTCCAATACCAGGAAACTTGTGGATGCGGGAACACTACCCGAACTCAGCGCTGCCGAACTGGAAGCGCAATTGGCTCGCGACAGCAGCAGTTACGTTAATGCGGAAACGGCTTACGCCTCCAATTTGTTATCACTCAAAATCTGGATGAATTACGATCCAATGGAGCCGCTGGAATTGCTTGCTCCTCCGGTCGCTCAGATTCCGGTTGAAAGTTTTGCGGACCTGCAACCTGTATCGGTCTACAATCTGGCCTTGCAAAACATGCCCCAACAAAAAGTCAATCAATTAAGACTACAATCGTTGGATCGGTTTCAGAAAGCGGCACGAAGTGCATTGTACCCCACGATCTCCGCCTTCGGAAATCTCAACTCGGCCTATTCCAGTGCGTTGGATGTGTTACCCAAAGGCACTCCGGTTTTAACAAACGTACCAATAGGGCTGGTCACGGTTGATGCCAACACGTACACGGTGATACGACCGTCCCTGATTTCAACGGAATTCAATAAGGCAACCTTTTTCAGACAATTGGATTTTCAGTTCCGTCAAAATGTGGGCATCAGTCTCAACATTCCCATTTTTAACGGCGGTACGGCAAAAACCAACTGGCAGCGCAGTAAATTGAATTATCAGAGCCAGCAATTGCAGGTGGAACGCGACAACCTCACACTCAAGCAAGATATTACCCGTGCCTACAACGATGCTACGGCAGCCTATCAGCGTTACCAGGCTTCCGTCAAAACCGTTGCAACAGCCGAGTACTCGTTCGAGTTAACCCGTAAACGCTATGAAGCCGGACTGTTACGGACCATTGATTTGATCACCAATCAAAACAATTTATTCAGAGCACGTTTGGAACAAACCGCTAACCAATTTGAATACGTGTTTCGGATGAAGGTGCTGGAATTCTACAAGGGACAGGGTTTGAAACTTTAAAAACTACCGCTATATTCACAAAAAGAAAGGGATTGTATATGAATAAAAAAATCTGGTGGCTGGCAGGAATTATTGTTGTACTGATTGTTGCGTTGATTCTTTTAAAGAAGCAGGGTATCATTGGTAAGGATCATACCATCAGAGTGGCAATTGAAAAGGCACAAAAGCGCACCATCATTGAAACGGTGAGCGCCAGCGGTAAAGTGTATCCCGAAGATGAGCGCCGCGTTAGTTCCGACGTAAGCGGTGAAATCGTTGATTTGTATGTAAAAGAAGGCGATAGTGTTCGTAAAGGACAGGTATTGGGTAAGGTGTTTGCCGATGTACTCACCAGTTCGCGTGACCGTGCGGCTTCCATTGTCAACCAGCAGGAGGCACAGGTGGGCAACACGGAAGCTGCCATCAATGCATTTGAAGCCAGACTCAAACAGGCAAAACTCAATTACGAGCGTCAAAAAAAATTATTGAACGATAAAGTGATTTCAAAGGCCGAATTTGAACAGGCCGAAACACAATATCAAACGGCAGAGGCCGATTTGAATGCGGCCCGTCAAACCGTGAAGAGTACCAAAGCAGGGGTGCAAAGTGCCCAGGCCAGTTTAACCGAAGCCAATAAAAATTTGTCGCGTACATCCATTCTCGCACCAATGGACGGTATTGTTTCACTTTTGGCGATGAAGAAAGGAGAACGTGTTGCCGGCAATCAGTTCAGTCTGGGTACCGAAATTCTGCGGGTGGCCGATATGAGTAAGATTGAAGTGCGGGTAGATGTAGGCGAAAACGATATACCTAAAGTGAAAATTGGCGACAGTGCCGTAATTGAAATTGATGCGTACAACGACCGGAAGTTCAAAGGGGTTGTAACCCAAATATCCAGCAGCAGCAGTTCGTCACAAACGCAACAACTTACAACTTCTTCCGATGTAACCAGCTACAAAGTGTACATCCGTTTGGATCCTGCTTCCTATGCCGATTTGATTGATCCCGCAAAAGGAAAAAACTTACCGTTCCGTCCCGGAATGAGCGCCAGTGCCGATATTCAAACAACCCGTAAAGTACAGGTGTTGTCGGTTCCCATTTTAGCGGTAACAACAAGAGACCGGAACGAACAAGTGGCCGAATCCAAAGCCAAAGAGGAGGCCGATAAAAAACGGGCACAGGGTGAAACGCCTTCCGACGAAGTGGTGTACAATGCCGATGAAATGGAGGAAGTGGTATTTGTGGTACAGGCCAATGGGGTTGTGAAAAAAGTAAAAGTCCATACCGGCATACAGGATAACGAATACATTGAAGTTTCCGGCGACCTCAAGGAAGGTGAACAAATTGTGAGTGCTCCTTACAATACCATCAGCAAAACACTCAAAGACGGTTCCAAGGTAGAGGTGGTAACCAAAGACAAAATTTACGAGTCTAAATAAATTTTAGTTCCTTCATTTTGAGCGGGTTAGCCTTTTTGTAAGGCTATAAGAGCG
>JBMLSG010000080.1:0-3517 GCA_049240625.1 Lacibacter sp.
CCTATTACCTGAGTGCCACCATTCATATTAACAATACCTGTACTCGTAAATGTTCCACCATTATTAATCCAGTCTCCTGCAATGTTGTGCGTGAAGGCAGCTCCGTTAAATCCGCCATCGGAACCGATCGTTAAGTCTCCGTTAATCGTTAATGTGCCGGGGGCAGTGGTTGTACCTTCAAGAAACGTGAGGTTGTGAAAGGTATTGAAAACTGTGGAAGGGAGGGTGTTATCAGATTTAAGTATGACCGTTCCGGTTGAAGGAGTCCAGGTAGTTGTACCTTGTCCAACAACAAAAGAACCCGTTATCAAGGTGCTGCCGGCAGACATGGTAATAATACCGGGATTATCATTTCCTGCAGTGGACCGAGTCAATACAATTTGATTGGCTTCCAGAGTTGCACCGTTTACAAATGTAATTTCACCCCTACGATTATTATTGGTTGAACCGCTTCCTCCTACTGTTACTGTTCCGGAAACGGTCAGTTTGGGTGAGCCCGTGGAGGCAAATGTAATTCTACCGGCTGTACTGGCTGATGTGCCCCCCAATTGCAGACTGGCACAAACAGCGTTACTTGTGTTTACAACCACATTAACACCATTTGAAGAACTTGTGATCAAAATAACCGCATCACTGCTTGAGGGAACACCGTTGGGATTCAAGTTGTTGGCATCATTCCAGTTACTCGTGCCGGCTTGACCATCCCAAGTTTTAGTTTGGGCTTCAACGAGTGTAGCAGATGCTAATAAAAGTACTAGGAGACAAAAGGCAGTACGAAAGAAACGTACGGATTTTGTTTTGCTTGAAGCAAATGGATAATTGTTTGTACTAAAAATACAAGCAGTTTCCTGTTGGGTAGAATTCGTTTTCATTTTTGATTCCAGTTTGAGTAAACATTAACTAGGAATCGGATTTTACGGTAAATGATAGGTATGGGATCGGATAAATGCAATACGAAATTCAGTATTTTTACGGTAACGACATAGAGTCGAACCCCTAAAATCGACTAAGTGTATTAACTAATCGACAAGCTGCATTTTCGCGGCTTTCGGAACGCATCATTTTTCGATCGTCACTGCGAGGAACGAAGAGACAGGTATTCGTCACTGCGAAGAACGAAGCAACAAAGTGATCGTCACTGTAAGGCACGAAGCAACAGGTGATCGTCACTGCGAGGAACGAAGCAGTCTCTTACTTAAGTAACGTACCCTAACAATAAGATTGCTTCGCCACTAATCTTCACACAAGCTCACATGCTCGCAATGACGTACGTTATTTGAGCACCTTATCGATTAAAACAACCCGCTTGACGATTAAAACGATATTGATTAGGAAATCACCTCGCAATAAAACTACATTCGCAGCATCGAACGTAACCTTAGAAACTCTTCCGAATTACTTTCCAATTCCATTTTACCTGTAAGAGCCTCCAATCCTAATTAGTTTGAACTGAACCATATTGAACGAAACCGTTCATATTGTTCTTTTACCCATTATCCGTTCGAAAACCGAAATAGTAATATCCCTGATTGGCCGTATTTATTCAACCTCAAAACCATTTCGGAATGAAAAAGTTTTTACCCGCTTTATGTATGTTCCTGGCCGGCAGTCTGTCAGGTTACAGTCAGGATCTACCCACTCCCACAGCCAACATTCAGTCCTTACCCACCGGAAGCTATGTCATCGCAATGGACAATAGCAACCAGGGCAATGGCACACTCATGAACGTTAAGGCCTATGGGTTGCTCGTAACCTTGCTCAACAACAACATCAAGTTAAAATGGGTCATCAATTCGGCTAAATCAAAAGACGGAATCGATTTTTCTGTTAGTGCACAACAAATCAGGCCCACTGCCGGAACTGCTGCCACCTTCAATTTTAAAGCGGGACCGTTTGTCGTTTTCGCCAATGATACAACCGGAGTTGCGGCATTAGTCCAAACCTTTAATACTGCGAATTCGACCAATGTTAAACTCTATAGAACAGGCGCATCCGTTAACGTGGATGTACGTTATGACTTAACAGGCTTCCGTCCTAAAATCGCCGTTTTAGATGATGGCAAAAACTCAGGTATTCATATTGGATATCTAACAAGCGCCTCCGTTCCAGCAACCAATTATGCCGAAGAAGCAACCGGCGCCAATTTGCTTACCAATTGCTATACGTTTGCATCCGAACCACATAATACAACGGTAACCACAACATTGATTTCCAGCATCAAAACCTTTGTACAAAACGGCGGAAATTTTCTCGCTCAGTGTGAAGCGGTAAGAACTTATGAAAACAGCAGTGTCGGACGTTTTCAAACAACCGGAGGAATTGGCTATGAAAAAGGAGCCGGTGGAGACAATAACGCTACTGTTAATACCAGCGTAACATTTCCTGCTGCGAATTTGAGCTACTCTCAATTTGAAGGAACCTTCAATATGAATGAAGGAGGATCTTTGCGGAACTGGAAATTAACAACCGGCAGTTCCTATATCAACAACACACACAATCACGCAATTGGTACCACCATTCCAACGGCTGTGAGTGCCAGCGTATCCAAGTTGGTTGCAGCTTCACAAAGAGGCGGCATGGTGTTTTATCTGGGTAACCATGAATACGATCTCTCCAACCAATCCAACGTAAACGGAATGAGAATGTACCTGAATGCCATCCTTACGCCCACTCCAACTTCAGGTGTTATCAGCTATGCCAGCAGCATCAGTAATTGTGGCAATCTGGAAACACCAACGAATGTTTCTGTTTTTGCACAAAACGCACCCAGTCAGGCTTTTGGAATACAGGTTCAGTTATATACAGATGTGAATGAAGACAATCAAATTGATGCAGGTGATGTTTTGCTGGGTTCTACAACCATTACAGCAAACAATACAGGATCTGTCATTGCTATTACCAATCCGCTTTACAAAAACAAAACCTATTATCTGGGTAAAGCAACAACGGCTCCGGGTTGTTACGCCAATAGTTCTACGTTCCGCGTAACCAATACCTGCGGTGCCTTACCTGTAACCCTGATGCAGTTCAATGCAAGCAAACAAAAAGCAGGTGTGGTTCTGAACTGGCAAACAGCACTCGAAGAAAACAATGAAGGATTTGAAATTCAGCGCCGGATCGGAAACGGAGCGTATGAAAAAATCGCTTTTGTAACCTCACTGGCGTCCAACGGAACAGGCGGTAACACTACTTACAGTTTCACCGACAAAGCATCTTTGCCCAATGGTGTTGTGTATTACCGCTTGCGTCAGATAGATTTTGACGGCAAATCCAACTACAGTGAGATCCGTGCCATTCGCAACAACTCACAACAAATTTTTGTATCGATTTACCCGAATCCGGCTCGTGGCAATACACAAATCGTATTCCCCGAAGGAACCGGAACCGTAGATGTGGCCTTGGATGATTTTTCCGGAAAAACCATCCAACGCTGGAATGGTCTTCAGGTTAAAAATTTACAGTTGAGCAATCTCAAACCCGGATTGTATATGATTCGCATCGTAGACAGATCAACCGG
>JBMLSG010000081.1:0-24643 GCA_049240625.1 Lacibacter sp.
TTTCTGAAACCCGAAACACATCGGATCGCTTATCACATCGATCCTCAAAGTCGTTTCGTTGTGAATGGAACATCCAACGTTAATAAGTTTCGTTGCATTTGCGATGATCCATTCCCGGCCGGCCAACTACTGGCGTCCGTTCATCCCGACAACCGCTCCATTTTGTTTTCTCAGGCCTTTTTGAAAATCCCCGCAAAAGGTATTGATTGCAGCAACCGCATTATGAACCGGGAATTGTACCGCTATATCAAAGCGGAAGAATTCCCCTTTATTGAAATTGAATTGATACGTGCCGTACCGAAAGGAAATGAGTTTTTATCAGAATTAACTTGCAATCGTTCCTATTTTTATGAAGCCGAAACCTTCATCCGGCTCGCAGGCGTCAAACAATCCATTCCTGTTTCTATTGAAATCGTAAAGTTGAATTCAAGACAAATACAACTGATTGCACACTCCAACATCTTGATGAGTCGTTTTCGATTAAAGCCGAAAAACATGATCCAATTATTTAAAGTGAGGGATCTAATCAATATCCGTTTTAACCTGACGGTTACACTTACGGAATACAAGCAACTACAACCATCTGTTGCAGGAAAGTAAATTGGAAGCGTACGATTACTCTTCGTCTTCGTCCCGGTATATACGTTTGAGTTTTAATGAGCTAACCGGCGCCACAATCAAAGGAAACTTTTCAACGGTCACATTACTTTGATCCAGACCAAATCCTTTTTCCTCAGACAAGCTGATTTGTTTCAAAGCAAAATAGACCCGCATGATGATTTTCTCGATGAAAGGCAGTTCATTATCCTGACTGAGGAATTTTTCCATCACCACAAATTGAAAATCACCAACGACATTGTTGCGTTGTAAACTTTCATAACGACTGGTAATATTCACTTCTTTGTTGGCCACCATCTCTTCTACCACCTTCCGGAACATTAAGTTGATGCGAGGTTGCATACGGAAGCCAAGTTTAAACTCTACACGAATCACCTCGTTAGGAACAATGGTTTCTACTTCATATTGGCAGGTATAGGGATCATCCATGGTATCCACATGTACAAACCAGTAGATATCGGCACGTTTGGGTTTTCGATTTAAAATGGAGTAAATAATCTTATGCTCAATTTCATGTTTGCTGTTGGCACTACTGAGGTAAACAAGATGCGTTGCATGTTTCTGAACCGTAAGGTCGTTACTAAGTTCTTGCAACATCGGCAGATAGTTATCCAATCGCACAAATTCAACGTATCGATTTTTGATTTTACGTGCACGGAACCATACATACATGACGGCAAACAGAATCCCTCCAACCAAAAGCGCGATATATCCGCCATGCATAAACTTCATCAGATTCGCAAACAAGAAACACAATTCAATCGACAAATAGACGATAAGAAATAAATATATCCAGGGCGACGAAACCCGTTTCGACACCAGATAGTTGGAAAACAAAATCGTGGTCGCCAACATACAAAGCGTAATGGCCAGTCCGTAAGCCGCTTCCATATGTGCCGCCGAACGGAAATACACAACGATTCCCACACAACCCAAAAACAACATGAGATTGATTGCCGGAATAAACAACTGACCACGTTCTTCACTGGGATAATTAATTTTAAACTTGGGCCACAAGTTGAGTCGCATGGCCTCACTGATCAGAGTAAAGCTTCCGCTGATTAAGGCCTGACTCGCAATGATTGCGGCAATGGTTGCAATCACTAATCCGGCGAAGCGAAACCAATCGGGCATAACTCCAAAGAAAGGATTGAAACCGGTTTCGATCATTTCTTTGGTGATGGACTTTCCTGCAAAATGCGACAAAAGCCATGCACCTTGACCCAGATAATTCAAAATCAAACAAAGCTTTACAAACACCCATGAATACCGGATGTTTGATCGGCCACAATGCCCCAAATCGGAATACAACGCCTCTGCACCAGTTGTACAGAGAAAAACTGCACCTAAAATCCAAAACCCATTGGGATACGTGATTAGTAAGTCAACTGCATAATAAGGGTTAAAGGCTTTGAACACATGCAAGTCATCTGCAATATGACTAAGACCCAGCACCGCCAACATTAAAAACCAAATTAACATGATAGGACCAAAGGTTCTTCCTATATAATTTGATCCAAATTGCTGTAGTAAAAATAAAAACGCAAGAATGCCTATGACGATATAAACAATTGTAGACTGATCAATTGAACGAAACCGGTGAACTTGTTTTAACCCTTCAATTGCAGAAGTTACGGAGATGGGTGGGGTGATCATTCCATCAGCTAACAATGCCGCACCGCCTACCATTGCAGGTATAACGAGCCATTTTTTTTGTCGGCGTACCAAAGTGTACAACGAAAAGATGCCGCCCTCACCTCTGTTATCGGCCTTGAGCGTTAGGATCACATATTTCACTGTTGTTTGCAACGTCAAGGTCCAAATGATGCAGGACAAAGCACCAACGATGAGAAATTCAGAAATTTCTTTACCTGAAATAACGGCGTTTAAAACGTATAAAGGTGATGTTCCAATATCACCATAAATAATACCCAGTGCAATTAAGAGTCCTGCAAGGGTGGCCTTTT
Organism: Lacibacter sp.; assembly: GCA_049240625.1. Classification (GTDB taxonomy): domain Bacteria; phylum Bacteroidota; class Bacteroidia; order Chitinophagales; family Chitinophagaceae; genus Lacibacter. Next base: position 2,586 of record JBMLSG010000081.1, read on the forward strand.
GCGTATGACTTCCCACTGAAAAAAATTTAATGTGGCTGTTTTCGATTATTTGACCTTTCGAATCAAGGCAACAAAGGTAGGAGTTAAGCGAATTGGCCCAAGAAAATGTTCTGAGCTGCTACCTTAAAACCATTCGGAAAGAATGAGGAGCATTTTTGTTGCCCGACTAAGATGGATCGACCCATAACAAACTTCCATCACCGTAACTTAAAAACCGAAAGTCATGATCCAATGCATACTGGTAAATCGTACGCCATGCATCTCCCACCAATGCGGCAACCAGAAGGAGTAACGTGGAATTCGGCTGATGGAAATTGGTAACAAGCGCCTGAGTTAACCGAACCCTATAACCGGGTGCCACCAGCAGTTGCGTATGAGCTACCAATTCATCGTGCCCCGAACGATCCATCCATGCCAAAAGCGCATCGAGTGCCACCCCGGGTTCTACAGCTTGCGACTCCAGTTCGTACACATCCCATTGTTGTACTTCCAGCTCCTGCAGGGAAGCATCCGGGTTTAACAACGCTTTCAACCCCATCCAATAGAGTGATTCCAGAGTTCGAAACGAAGTAGTACCAACCGGAACAATGGGTGCAGGGATTGTTTTTCGAATACGCTCAAGAACCGACCGCTTTACCTGAATCCATTCCCTGTGCATTTCATGGTCTTTCATTGAGAGGGCTTTCACCGGCCTGAAGGTACCCGCTCCCACATGCAGTGTTACAAAATCCCGTTCAATACCTGCAGCTTCCAAATCCTGCAACAACGACTCCGTAAAATGCAAGCCGGCTGTTGGAGCCGCTACACTTCCTTCATTACGGGCATAAACAGTTTGATAACGTTCATAATCGGCTTGTTCCGGATTTCGGTTGATGTATGGCGGTAGCGGAATCACACCTGCGCGATGTAAGACTTCTCCAAATACGAGATCATCCCGGTCCCACTGAAACTCGACAACAAAACAATCCGTTAATTTCTCCACGATACGGACAGTCAAAAGAATGGTCTCGCCTTCCTCAACGATTTGTTTTTCCAAAACAGGCTCTTTCCATTTGGCAGCTCCACCTACAAGCACATTCCAACGAACAGATGAACGGCTCAACATCGCTTCGGGAAGCGTACGTTCCTCGGCCGGCTCCAGACAAAAGACCTCGATCACAGATCCGGTGCTTTTTTGAAAAAACAGACGCGCCTCAATCACACGGGTATTGTTGAATAACAATAAAGCCGGCTTCGACAAATGTGCGGGAAGGTTTCGATAGACATCCTGTTTTATTTGTCCATTTCGATATACCAGTAATTTGGAAAGATCCCGCTCCGGAAGCGGATGAAAGGCAATACGATCTTCCGGCAACTGATAGGAATAATCCTTAATATGAAGGTCTTTGGGGTGCATGGCGCAAATTTCGGAATATTTTCTGCCCCAAGTTCCGTTGTTCAAGTTTAGCTGACAAGGATTTTACTAAACCTGATCAACATATGCGTACAATCATAAAATCCTGTATCTATTTTTCCTAATTTGCGCCCGAATCGAATCATCGCACGTGCGTTTACTTGCAGTTTCCATATTGTTTTTCGCTTTTCTGACACAACATGTCAGCCGGTTGTTTTGGGTTGCCGATTATTACATCAACCCCACCGCTTACATTAAAAATTGCGAAAACAAAGCAAAACCCAAATTGAACTGTAAGGGTAAATGTCAGATGGCCAAAAAGATCAAAGAAGAAGAACAAAAAGACCAGGAACAACAGGAACGCAGAAACCAGGAAAAAAACGAAACGCTCTCTTCGCGTTCTTTTTTCCCTGTCTCCCAACAATTAATTGTGTGTTCAACAATCACTCAGGGATTGACCTGGCATGATGAAGGCCGCTTACGAGATCATTCATGCGCCGTATTTCATCCTCCACAAGTATAAATTGACCCGCCTTTGAATTTGCTGTTGACGCTTTGTCGGCAGCCCTTCGTCAATTTTATTAACACCATTACAGTCTGCATGAGAGGACTGTAAGTTTACCCTGCTTCTATTTATGAAAAAGTTATGCTTGATCCTGTTCTTTTTATGCGTAACAGGATCCACGATCGCACAAATAATAAACATCAAACTTTTTGACAACGAAACCAGAGAACCCTTGCACGGTGCTACCATCAAAGTCGGAGCACAAACCTTTTTTTCAAATGCTGATGGTTCGGTTTCAATCCCGGCTGAACATTTGGAAATTGAGATTTCTTTTTCCGGATATGAAAACCGTACAGTTCGTCTTGATCAAACAACAACCGCTATTGGCATTCAGCGCAAAGCAAACAACTTACAGGAAGTTGTTGTATCCGCCAACCGTGAAGCAATAAAAAGAACGCAAGCGCCTATAGCCATTGCAACCATCAGTGCACGAACCATCAATGAAACAAAGGCTACAACCATTGATCAATTGGTCAATAAAATCAGCGGCGCCTATATGGTGAACCTTGGCAACGAACAACACGCCATGGGTATTCGTCAGCCCATGGGCACACGGAGTTTGTTTTTATATCTGGAAGACGGCATCCCCATTCGTACATCCGGCGTATTCAATCACAATGCCTTAATGGAGATGAATATGGCTGCCGTAAGAAACATCGAAGTCGTTAAAGGACCCAGTAGTAGTTTGTACGGCGGCGAAGCCATTGGAGGCGCTGTCAACATGATTACACAGGCACCTACCGCCATACCCACCTTGCGTGCTTCCCTGCAATACAACAACATCGGTTACCGACGTGCCGATTTACAAACCGGGTTTACAAAAGGCAGATGGGGATTTGCTCTGAGCGGATACTACACACAAAGAAAAAGTGGCTTCATTGAATTTTCAGATTTCCATAAAGCCATTGGAACGGCCCGGATCGACTATCGTTTCTCAAATAAAGTACGTCTGGAAAACAGTCTTACCTATATGGATTACTACAGCGATATGAGTGGCGGAATCGACAGTGTGATGTTTGCCAATCAATCGTTTAAAAGTCAACAAACTTTTACCTACCGTAAAGCTACCACACTCCGCCATCGCAGTTCGTTGTTTTGGGAGTGGAATGACAACAGTAAAACAACAGTACATGCAGTTTACAGGGACAATAAAATGGGAATGAATCCATCCTTTAGAGTAAGAGACGACTACCGCAGACAAGGTGGCGGGTTTGTAGGCAAAAAAGATGTGGCACATGGAGAGATCAGTGACAACTCCTTTAAAAGCTATGTGGCCATCTTGCAACATCGTCAGCAATTCAAATGGCTGCAAACAAGTCTAATTGGAGGAGGAACTGTTGACATAAGTCCAAATACGGCTATCGCAAACTATATCAGAATAAAAAAAGACACCGTAAACAATAAATATGTGAGTTATGAAAATCGTGCCGACAGTTTGCTTGTAAAATACAATACCGGCATTACGAATATTGCTGCATTTTTAAATTATGAATGTACCCCTGTTAAAAACCTGCGCATTGTAGCTTCCTTACGATACGATGCGTTCCGTTACAACTTCAACAATTACCTGCCCGTTTCATCCGTCAGCGGATCACCCGACACGATCAGTAACTTTTCAAAATTCAGTCCCAAATTAGGCTTCACGTATAACTTCAAAAACAACAGAGGCCTCTATTTCAATTACAGCGCCGGTTTTGTACCACCCCAGGTTTCCGAATTGTATCGTGCCGTAAAAATTCCGGTACTGGAACCCTCAACGTTTATCAACACAGAAATTGGCGGCTGGGCCGAACTCATTAAAGACAAATTAACAGCCGATATCAGCTTGTACCAAATGGAAGGCAAAAATTCGATTATTTCGGTTCGTTTTGACGACGGTACTTTTGGCAATGCCAATGCGGGCGCAACGCTGCACAAGGGTATTGAGCTTGGAGTGAATGCTACCCCCATCAAAGATCTGCAAATTCGTTTCAGTGGCGCTTACAGCAAACACACCTTTAAAAACTACATCGAAAGAGGTGTCAAATTCAACGGCAACGAAATCAACAACGCTCCTAACTGGGTTCATAATGCCGAGGTTACTTACCGACCTTCTTTCATCAAGGGGTTCAGGTTGGCCGTGGAATGGCAAAAAATGAGCAAGTATTTTATGGATCAGGCCAATTTGTTTCAATACAATGGATTTGATGTTGTAAACGCCCGATTGGGTTACCGCCTGAAAGGTGCTGAGGTGTGGCTCAACATCATCAATGTGCTGGATGCCTATTACGCTGTTAACAGCAGCAAGAGTCAGTTTGGCTATAACTACACGCCGGGTGAACCACGTAATTTCAATTTGGGTATCAGTTACGACTTTGGAACCCTCTTGAAAAAAACAACCAACTGATTTCCTGAAAACAAAACACTTTTTGCTAACCGTTGAAAAACACCTTTTTTCAAATCAACTATATGCTTCGAAAAAACAGTTATAAATGGCACCGGATCAGCAGTCTGATTATTGCCATACCCGTATTGCTCTGGGCCATCAGTGGCTTTATGCATCCCCTCATGACCACCATAAGACCGGCCGTTAGCACACAGTTTATTCGTCCGGACTCTATCGATGGATCAAAAATCAACCTTTCGTTACGTGAAGCACTGGAACGCAATGCAATCGACAGCTTTCATAACTTTCGTATCATCCACATCGACACCAATTGGTTTTATCAGGTTCAAATCAAAGCCAACACCCATCCGGTTTACCTGAGTACACGAAACGGCAACAAGTTAAAAAACGGAGATGCCCTTTACGCGCAACATCTGGCACGACTGTTTCTGGAAGGCACACCAACAAAACCGTCGATAGCAAAAGAAAGCAACGCTGCCGGTACAAATAGGCCGGACAACAATCACAACCTTCAACCGAGTGAACTGCCGGCAGCAACACATGACTGCTGTGATGCGGCTACTGCATGCGTACTCAAAAACACCAAAGGCGCTAAAGTAAAAAACGTAGAGACCCTTTCGGATTTTGATGCAGAGTACCGTTCCATCAACCGATTATTGCCGGTTCATAAAGTGACTTTTGACCGTGCAGACGGCATCAGAATTTATGTTGCCACCTTCGGCAACCAGTTTGCTTATGCTGTTGATGATAAACGGGCCCGGTTCGACACCATTTTTGCACTGTTTCACAACTGGAGCTGGATGGATACAGCCGGTTCGTTGAAATACCTGCTCATGACCGCGTTCTTGCTGCTAACACTTACAACCACTTTTCTTGGATTGTATCTTTTTTTTACAACGAAATCCAAAAAAAGCAATGGTCATAAAATGGTCAAGGCACGAAACAATCATCGTTGGACAGCCGTAGCTGTTTCATTGTTTACAATTTTATTTGCCTTTAGCGGCGCTTTTCATGCCGTAGAGAAATTAAAAAAAGACACGCGACATTTGTATTTCAACAACCAAACAATAGCCACCGCAACCGCTGATTGCAAGCCGGCTCTTTTAAGGGAGCAGATTCAGCAACCCATAACCAACATCAGTGCGGTAAAACTAAACGATACCCTGTACTGGCAAATTACGAAACAAGAAAAACCCAGACAGGTACCCGGCAAAGAGGACGGACGAAAAGATCTGATGAAAAACAAATCGGTACCGCCACCCAATGCGCTGTATTTGAAAGCCTCCGACTTATCGACATTACATGATGGCGAAAAAACATACGCTTCCTATCTGGCAGGCATGTTCAGTAAAAACAATGGATCCGATATACGTTCTATTACTGCAATCACACGCTTCGAGGGTGAATACGGTTTTGTAAACAAACGACTTCCGGTGTGGAAAGTTCAATATGAATTGAATGACAGAGAACGCTATTACATTGAAACGGCAACCGGAAAACTGGCTGTCAGAATTCAGGACCGTGATTTATACGAAGGATACAGTTTTGCGCTGCTACACAAACATCACTTCATGGATTTTGCCGGCAAAACCGGACGCGATATCAGTACGATGTTTTGGGCGATGGCCGTTGTGGTAATGATTGGATTTGGAATCGTGCTCTACTTAAAAACCAGGAGTAACCGAAGGTCATCCTGATAAGTCCACTAAAGACATTTCAAGAAAAATCCCGGACTAAAATTTCGGACATTGCAAACTCCGGATGAATGTTCCGGGATTTTTCTTGATGTACTGCAACGAAATTTCGATTCCACCTCTTCGTCTTGATGCAGCAGCAAATGATGAAACATTTATATCGTAAGAAAAGCCCAAACGAAAATCACCAAACTCGATTCCTACATACGGTATCACCGCATCTTCCCAACGGTGCCACATACCCGCAAATACATGACGGGGATCTTCATAATCATCGGTATAATTAAATCCGAGCGCCCCTCCAAAAATCAATTCGGATGCTCCGGACTGTATTTGATATAAGCCGCTCAAAAAAACCTGCGTCGTTTCATTTAAATTCCAGTTACCGCCGCTGTGAAGGGTATAACGTGGCTTCAATAAATAGGTTGTATTTAAAAAGCTCACACTTGGCCGATTGAGATGATAGCCCGATAATCCAACGTATACTGCTGCATGATCGTTTATGATTCCGTTGTAAATCATTCCGGCATTTACATCCGCATAACTTAGATTTAAGAACCCGTTACTACCCACCACTTCTGCTGTATTACCTGTAAATCCAAAACCGGTGAGCTCATCTTCAAAATTGAGCTTTCCTGCATCCAGTCGCTTTTGTGCATAGGTTGTACTAAACCCTACGCCCAATTGGTGACTACCGTTAGCATCCAAACTTTTATGGTAGGCAATGGAGGCCGTTACATAATTATGCTTCAACACGCCGTTTCCATTGACATCATACATGCCCATTAATCCAATGCCAAAGCGATCATGTTCCGGAATACGATGTTGCAAGATCGCCCAGTCGGCAGAAACCGTACCCGTACGAAATGCATTGTTTAAAACGGGCCATTGATTACGGTAATTACCTGCCACCCGTAGATTCCCGTCAAATTTTCCGGCAAGTGCCGGATTCAAGGTGAGCGATGAAGCAAAAAATTGCGAAAAATTTGGATCCTGCGCATACGAACCTGTACACACAATCAATAAAAAAAGTAAAAAAGTAAAAAGCCACTTAAACATACTAAGGTGTTCAGAGGATGAACCGTTAAAAGAACTATTTCTTTAGTTCAACACAACAATCGGATTCATCAATTCTGTAATTTATTTCCAAAAGCCAGATCGCCGGCATCTCCCAAACCGGGCACGATATAACTTTTTGCGGTCAACTCTTCATCAATTGCTCCGCACCAGATCTTAACCTGAGGTTCGTTTCGTCTCAGGTATTCGATTCCAACGGTACTGGCAATGGCGCAAACAACATGGATTTCCGAGGGATGCCCGTCCTCTCTCAATTGCTGCAAAGTTTTAACAAGAGAGGCGCCTGTGGCCAGCATGGGATCGGCAAGAATGAGAATACGTCCGTCAAGCTCCGGACTGGTCACATAGTCCAGACTGATTTCAAAGGTTCCGTCGCGATGATGTTTACGGTATGCCGTTATGAACGCATTATCGGCACGGTCAAAGTAATTGAGGAGTCCCTGATGCAATGGCAAACCGGCACGCAGGATGGTTGCCAGAACCGGTTGTTGTTCCAATACTTTACAGATGGAAACTCCCAGCGGCGTGGTCACCTCTTCTTCTTTCCAGGGAAGTGTTTTGCTGATTTCATAAGCTGCCACCTCGCCCAGCCGTTCCAGGTTACGTCTGAAACGCATACGATCACTTTGTGTAGAAACGTCTCTGATTTCGGACATCCAGTTACTGACCAGTGAATGTTGTTCACTTAAATTGATTAGCATAACAAGTGTATTACGTGTTTCAGGCAAGCCTTGCTGTTCAAAATTTCAATCACCGAATCGAAATTCAAACCTTAATTCTATAGTTGCATGACTTACTTTTACAAAACTAATTCTTAATCAGCCGTTGCAACAAAAAAAGCAACGAAAAAGCAACTGGAATCATGACGTATAGGGCAATTGGACTTATGAGTGGAAGTTCACTCGATGGATTAGACCTTGTTTTTACAGAAATCAGTGTTTCCGGCAACAACTGGTCCTACAGGATTTTGCATGCAGATTGCCGGACTTATACCCCCGAATGGAAAGAGCGCCTGCAAAATGCAACAACCTTATCGGCCGAAGCGTATCTTCAACTGCACAGTGATTACGGTCATTTACTGGGCCGCATGGTCAACGAATTCATTGCAGAAAACGGACTGGAATACAAAGTGCAACTGATCTGTTCCCATGGACATACAACTTTTCATCATCCGGCTGCCGGTTACACGCATCAGTTGGGTGACGGAGCCGCCATTGCTGCCGAAACGGGTATTCATGTTGTAAGCGATCTGCGTAATATGGATGTGGCACTGGGTGGACAAGGAGCGCCCATTGTTCCAATTGGAGAACTGAAATTGATGCCGCAATTTGATTACTTTCTCAACCTTGGAGGTATCGCCAACCTCTCGGCAAATACCCGGCCTTATACTGCATTTGATGTTTGTCCGGCCAACCGTGTCCTCAATCTGCTGGCACAGGATGAAGGAATGGAATACGACAACAAAGGAATGCTTGCTGCAACCGGAACGCTTCAGTCCGATCTTTTGGAACAACTACATACCTTACCTTATTACAAAAAGACATTTCCAAAATCACTTTCCAATTCCTTTGGCACCGAAACGATCTATCCGATTTTAAAGCAATCGGGCTATTCAACTGCCGATCTTTTAAGAACTTACACCGAGCACATTGCCGATGAAATACGAAACGCCTTGCAACTGCTAACCACAACTCCGGCAGCAGAGCAACAACAATTGCTGGTTACGGGCGGTGGGGCGTTCAACGAATTTTTAATACAACGACTCACCGAAAAATTAAAAGACAACAACATCAATGTAGTTCTTGCCGAACCGGAACTGATTCAATACAAAGAAGCCCTGATCATGGCCTTTCTGGGTGTTTTACGCTGGAGAGAAGAAAGCAATGTGCTCCAAAGCGTAACCGGCGCCTCCCGCAACAGCATTGGAGGTGCTGTATGGATGGGACAGCCCTGGTAGTTTTCCTGACACAATCATTTTAGAAACTGATTCGCATCATCGGAGGAATTGAGGGCCAACCTTAACTTCATTAGATGATGAACGGACTTTCCGGCGAAATTTCTATGTCCCTTTCAGAAGAGCGAAAACGCTTTCTTGAATTGCAGGCTGCATTTCGCATGCAGTATGAACAGGTGTTTCCCGACCGGATGGCTCCGCGTTGTGTGATCATCATTCCCAGCCTTACTCTGGATCAGGAAATTCTGGAACGCGTGAAAGGACATTTTTTTTATGAAGAGCGTATGTTGTGCTTGCTCATGTTACTGCGTATGCCGCATACCCACGTCACTTATGTTACAAGTATTCCCATTGATCCCGTAATCATCGATTATTACTTGCATTTGTTACCGGGCATCACAGGATACCATGCACGCAAGCGGTTAACCTTACTGAGTTGCTACGATGCATCCGCCATTTCGCTTACCGATAAAATTCTCAGTAGGCCACGCTTGTTGCAACGAATCAGAGAAAGTATTCCGCACAAATACCCGGCTCATATTGCCTCTTTTGTAGTAACCGAAAAAGAACGCACGCTATCCGTTCAACTCAATGTTCCGATTTATGGCACCAATCCCGATCTCAGCTATCCGGGAACGAAAAGTGGCAGCCGAAAACTTTTTAGACAATGTGGCATTCCTGTCCCCGACGGCTATGAAGATCTTCACACAGAAGAAGAATGCGTCAATTGCCTTACGTTGCTAAAACAAAAGCACCCGTTGCTTCAAAAAGCGGTTTTAAAACTAAACGACGGATTTTCGGGCGATGGGAATGCCGTTTTTTCCTATGAGGGTTGTCCCGATAGCTCCGATTGCAGATCCTTTATCGAACAAACGCTTCCGCTACGGTTACGCATCGTTGCGGAACGCCTCAGCTATCAAACCTTTTTCGAGAAAATGAACCAGATGGGCGGAATCGTTGAAGCTTTTATTGACGGGGCCGTCAAAGCCTCCCCATCGGTTCAATGCAGAATCACACCTCTGGGTGAATGCGGTGTTCTTTCCACGCACGATCAGTTGCTGGGTGGCGAAAGCGGACAAGTATTTCTGGGCGCCACCTTCCCTGCTAATCAGGAATATGCAACCGAATTGGGATCGATTGGCTTTAAAGTTGCCAACGCACTAAAAGAGCTGGGCGCAATGGGACGTTTTGGTATCGATTTTATGAGCGTGAAAGAAAACGAAGAATGGAAACACTATGCCATTGAAATCAACTTGCGAAAAGGAGGCACTACACACCCCTATCTCATGCTGCAATTTCTGACCGAAGGAAGCTATCACGCAGAAGAAGGACGTTTTTACATGCAGGATGGCAAAGAACGATTCTACTTTGCTACCGACAACCTGCAACGTGATGCCTATAAAGGTCTTTCACCACACGACCTGATTGAAATAGCCGTTTGCAATCAGTTACACTACAACAGCGCCACAGGAGAGGGCGTAGTCTTTCATTTAATCAGTGCCTTATCGCAATACGGCAAACTGGGACTGGTATGCATTGGTCGTACACCTGAACATGCACGATCGCTGTTCGAAAAAGTGAAGGAGGTGCTGGATGACGAAGTGAAAAACGTACGCTTAACCCCTCCTGCTTAATCGCAGTGTGACCAAAACAGACGCTCGCTTATAATTAACCCGAAATGTGAGTGGAAAAATGCACCTTTGCCTACAGGAAAAGGACTATGCGTAAACAAGAAAAAATCATATTGTTTTTACTGGCAGGAATCAACTTTACGCATATCCTTGATTTTATGATCATGATGCCTTTGGGAAATTACCTCATACCGCATTTCCGCATTACGGCACAACAATTTACGTTCCTTGTAAGTTCCTATTCATTCAGCGCGGCGTTTTCGGGTTTTATGGCCGCCTTCTTTGTAGATCGCATGGACCGTAAAAAAGTTTTACTCTTTGGTTACTCGGGATTTATAGTGGGAACCATCGCCTGCGGACTGGCGCCTACCTATTCCTTGTTACTCCTGTCGCGGATCATCGCAGGTTTGTTTGGCGGATTGATTGCCGCACAGATCTTGTCAATTATCAGCGATATATTCCCTTACGAAAACAGAGGTAAGGCCATGGGAAGCGTTATGAGCGCTTTCGCAATCGCCAGTACGTTAGGTGTACCGGTTGCCCTGTATCTGGCCAATCTCTTCCATTGGCATGCGCCTTTTTTGCTGGTTGGATTTCTGGGTCTTGCCCTGCTCCCTTTGTTGTACCGGATCATTCCCAATATGACCCGGCATATTCATGAACCGGAACAAAAACAGTCGCCCTTTACCGCTTTGTTGCAATTGAAAAATGACCGTAAAATGCAACTGGCCCTACTGTTCAACGGTCTGATCAACATGGGCCACTTTTTGATCATTCCATTCATCAATCCGTTTCTTGAATTCAATAACGGCTATTCAAGACAACTAACACCACTCATTTATTTGTCGGGCGGGATTGCATCTTTCCTTGCGGCTCATTTACTGGGACGGTTCAGCGACATACACGGCAAACTCAAAGTGTTTACGATCTGCATTTTATTGAGCATGCCTGTTGTCATCCTTATCACACACTTACCTGTAATCCCTTTTTGGATCGTTCTTACGTTGTTCGCATTTTGGTTTGCCGTATCTACCGGCAGAGGTGTTACCGGTCAAGCAATGGTAAGCAATGTAGTTCCTCCACAATACCGCGGAAGTTTTATGAGTTTTAATAGCAGTGTGCAGCAATTGGGAAGCAGTATGGCTTCGTTGCTGGCAGGCTATGTTGTTATTCGATCCACATCAGGAAAATTGATGCATTACAATCAGCTGGGTGCCATCAGTGTCGGAATATTGATCGCCTGTTTGTTGTTGGCGCGTTATCTGTTTCAGAAGATGGATCAGCCTGTCCGTCCAGATTAGCAACTGTAGGGTTTCCCTTAATACAACGTTTCAAGAAGAAAGCACCGCACGCATCGCTTCAGCCTTGAGTACGCATTCGTCGTATTCTGCTGCCGCATCACTATAAAAAGTGATCCCGCTGCCTACGAGATAGGAAAGATAGCCGTTCTGTGCATTGTACATCATACTACGAATAACGACATTAAAATCAAAGTCGCCATTGGGCTTGAGATAACCCACGGCACCGGAAAAAATACCACGCCGACTTTGTTCGTATGTATCAATCAGTTCTAAAACACGTTTCTTGGGTGCTCCGGTCATGCTTCCCATAGGAAACAAGGCACGGATGATCTCCGTAAACGATGTCCCGGGTTTGAGTGTGCCACTGATGCCCGAAATCATTTGATGGACCTGCGGAAAGGAATAAATACCAAAGAGTTCTTCAACACGTACTGTACCTTCCCTGCAAACCCGACTCAAATCGTTGCGTACCAGATCAACGACCATTACGTTTTCGCTGCGCTCCTTGCTACTGGAAAACAACTGCTGCTTCAATCGTTCATCTTCCATTGCGTTTTCGTGGTACCTGTGTAAAGTCCCTTTGATAGGCTGCGAAAACAAACGATCACCTTCTTTACTCAGAAAACGTTCCGGACTTGCACAAACCAGTGAAGAGGTTTCGATTTTGTAATAGGCCGAAAATGGATTGGGCGATACGGTCGTGAGCGAACGATATAAATGCAATGGATCCACACGAACCGATTCGGCAAAAAACTCCATGCAGTAATTGAGTTCATAACAATCGCCGCGAAGGATGTGTTGTCGGACCTGCCTGATCGTTTCCATATAATCCGATCGACTGACACGCTCCATTAAACGAACAGCAGACTGAGGTGCAGGCATAGTTGTTTCTGCCTCTTGCAATGAATTCCAGAAAGCCTCGTGATCGTTTTCGAGTGAACCAATCGAAACATCCTGTTCACTCAACACAACAACATATTGCGGAACAAAAAAACAGAGGTCGGGAAAACCAATGTGGTTGGGTTGTAAAGTCTGCAAGTCGTAGATTTCATTTTTGAGATCGTACGACAAGTGTCCAAAACACCAATCGTCCTGTTGATCCACAAAAGCTTGCAGTGCCGGAAGTGCATCGCCCGCAACGGCCTTTATCATTTGAACAGCACCATAAGCAGCAACACATTCATATTGCTGACCGGGCAAGCGGTACTGATGGTTGTCCAAAAAAGCACAAATGTTGAACCGGTTACACCCGTTCAACATTTGATCTTTTGATTTTAAAAAATCGTTTATCGGAAAAGTTCGAAACGCACGTTTCACTTCATTCATTAAAAGTCGTCTTCATCGTCATCAAATCCGCCACCGCCCATCATGTCAAACTCATTGAAGGAATCATCGATTTTAAACTCATCGTCTTCATCGCCTCCTTTCTTTTTACTACCGGCTTTGGTTTTTGATTTCGGCAAATCAAATTCTTCAAAATCCGGATCGTAATCTTCATCCTCTTCCTTGTTCCAATCGTCCTCTTCATCGTCTACATCTTCTTCATCATCGTCGTCTTCAGCAGAAGCTTTGGATTTAGAAGCAGAAGCTTTCGCACCGTTTTTCACAACAGGCTCATCGTCTTCAAGTTCATCATCTTCTTCTTCGTCCAATTCAGCTTTCTTTTTAGGTTTGGTTGCGGCCTTCTTGGCAGGACCGGATTTGGGTGTACTTTTTTCGCTTGATTTTTTTATTGACTTCGCCATGGTTCAAACATGAATAGGGTGTAAAATTTCTACGAGATTTTTAAATTGCCAAACTTTTTTTCAACTATTTTTCGAAACGATTTTGTTTAAGAAAAAATAATCTGATCTCTTCCCGGTCCGTTAGAAACATACTTCACTTCCACGCCAAGATATTGATTGATAAAAGACAGATAATCATTCATTTCCTTTGGCAACTCCGACCATTGTTTGCATTCGGAAACCGGACGGCTCCATCCTTTGAATTGTTCATACACCGGTTCAAGATTTGACTGACTCAACTGATAGGGCACTTCTTTTGTTACGGTACCGTTTACGTTGTAGGCAGTACAAATTTGTAAATCTTTAAAACTATCAAGCACATCGGATTTGGTCATGATGATTTTGGTAACACCGTTTACCATGCAGGCGAACCGCAGCGCAACCAGATCAATCCAGCCGCAACGGCGAGGTCTACCGGTTGTAGCACCAAATTCATTTCCAATTTTTCGCAATTCTTCTCCGGTGGCATCAAACAGTTCCGTTGGAAAGGGTCCGCTTCCTACACGTGTACAGTAGGCCTTGGTAACACCCATGATTTCACGAATCTTGTTAGGAGCCACACCCAATCCGGTACAAACACCAGCGGATATCGTATTGGAAGACGTAACAAACGGGAACGTACCAAAATCCACATCCAGCATACTACCCTGCGCGCCTTCGGCAAGTACTTTTTTGCCTTCAGCCAGTTTTTGATTGATGAAGTATTCTCCATTCACAATATTGAGTGTGCGCAGAAAAGCAATGCTTTCGAAAAATTCTTTTTCCCACTCACTGATGTCTTCATTGAAATTATAATTGCCCAGTAACTGAAGGTGCTTCGCTTTTAATTTGGCATAGAGTGCATCAAAAGCCGGATCGAGTAAATCGCCCACACGTAAAGCATTACGTCCTGTTTTATCCATGTAGGCAGGACCGATTCCTTTTAATGTAGAACCAATTTTTTCATCGCCTTTTGCAAGCTCTGCCGCTTTATCCAGCGCACGGTGTGTAGGAACAATGATATTGGTACGTTCGGCTATGAACAAATTCTTTTTGACATCCACACCAAAAGCAGCAACTTTCTCACATTCCTTTTTTAAGGTTACGGGGTCCAGTACAACTCCGTTTCCAATCAGATTGATAATGCCATCGTGAAAAATGCCACTGGGTATCTGGTGTAATACTACTTTTTCTCCTTTTACATACAACGTATGTCCTGCATTGGGGCCTCCCTGGAAACGTGCAATCACATCGTATCCGGGTGCAAAAAAATCAACAATTTTTCCTTTTCCTTCATCGCCCCACTGGAGGCCAAGAATTACATCAACCATAAAATATTGTGTGCCGTTTTTTTAAGCACCGCAAAAATAAGTGAAACTGAAGGGGAACTGAAGGAAAAAAGAAATAAAAAAAAGAAACTAGTGTTCGGTATCGTAACGATTCACTTTTTGTATACCCGGCAACTTCATCAGTCGCGACACCAGTTCGTTCAGCTCTTCTTTGTCGTACACAAAAAGCCGGATGTTGCCATGAAACAATCCTTCTTTGGCTTCAATGGTAATGGCACTGATATTGAGTTTCATTTCGGCCGAAATGAGGTTGGTGATCTTGCTTACAATCCCTACATCGTCCACGCCCACAATTTCAATACCTGTAAGGAAGGCAATTTCTTTGTTTTTGGCCCATTTTGTCTTTACGATCCGGTGACCAAAATTGGCCAGTAAACGTGCGGCATTGGGACAAGTATTCCGGTGAATGATCAATCCTTTGCCGGTCGATACAAACCCAAACACATCGTCGCCGGGAATGGGCTTACAGCAGTTGGCCAGTGTGTAAACGATTCGATCACTGCTTTCGCCAAATATGATAAGCTCGGAATCTTTGGAAGGTGTCTGGTGTTTATGGTGTTCGTTGTCGTGCTTGGGCTCCGTCACAGGTTTTACCGGCTTGGGCAATTCCAGCCGATCGCCCGCCAGAGTCAGTTCCTTGATCTCTTTTAATTCGATGGCCTTGGTTGCAACTTTGAAAAACAAGTCGAGATGTGAAGGCAATTTGTAAAACTGAGCCAGCACTTCAACATTGTGTACATCAAACGCAGCACCCAGTTGTTCCAGCTTACGCTGCAATATGTATTTGCCGTCATCGGCCACCTTACGCTTTTCTTCCTTGAGTGCGTCTTTAATCCTGCTTTTGGCTTTGGCCGTAACAACAAAATTCAACCAGTCTTCGCTGGGTTTTTGTTTGTTACTCGTAATGATTTCAAGCTGATCCCCACTGCGCAGTTTGTGCGAAATAGGCACCAGTTTGTGGTTCACTTTTGCACCGATACAACGTGTACCAATATCACTGTGTACGCCAAAGGCGAAATCGAGCGCCGTAGCACCTACAGGCAACATTTTCACATCGCCCTTGGGTGTATAAACATAAATCTCCTCTGTAAGAAAGGATGTTTTAAAATCGTGTAAAAAATCCAGTGAGCTGCTTTCCTGATTGTTGAGCACTTCCCGGATGTTATGAAACCATTTGTCGAAACGGTCTTCTTCACTTCCTTCTTTGTACTTCCAGTGTGCGGCCAGCCCCTTTTCGGCGATTTCATTCATACGCTTGGTACGAATCTGGATTTCCACCCATTTCCCCTGCGGACCCATTACGGTAGTGTGCAGTGCTTCGTAACCATTGCTCTTGGGATTGCTGAGCCAGTCGCGTAAACGTTCCGGACTGGGGGTATACATATCAGCAATGATGGAATAGGCTTTCCAGCAATCTTCCTTCTCCCGTTCATGTGGCGCATCTATGATGATGCGGATGGCAAACAGGTCGTACACTTCTTCAAAGGTGACGCCCTTTTTCTTGATCTTATTGGAAATAGAGTGAATGGATTTGGGACGGCCGTACACTTCATAATTGGTAAACCCGGCCTTATCCAATCGCTCTTTCAGAGGTTTGATGAATTCATTGATGTAACGGCTTCGCTCCCGTTTGGTCTCGGCCAGTTTTCGTGCAATTTCACGGTACGTGTCCGATTCCAGATACTTCATGGAAAGATCTTCCATTTCGGTCTTGATATTGTACAGCCCCAAACGATGGGCTAGCGGAGCGTATACATAAACCGTTTCGCTGGCAATTTTCAGTTGCTTTTCCTGTTTCATGCTGTCGAGCGTACGCATGTTGTGCAGGCGGTCGGCCAACTTGATGAGGATCACCCGCGGATCGTCGGTAAGCGTGAGCAGAATTTTCTTGAAGTTTTCGGCCTGCTGACTGGTATTGGTATCCACCACATTGGCGATCTTGGTGAGTCCGTCGATGATACGGGCAATTTCACTTCCAAATTCCCGCTCCACATCTTCCAGTGTAATATCCGTGTCTTCAACCGTATCGTGCAAAAGCGCACAAATAGTAGAACGTACCCCCAATCCAATTTCTTCAACGCAAATCTGCGCTACGGCCAAAGGATGCAAGATGTAAGGCTCACCGCTTTTACGACGCATCGATTTGTGTGCATCGGCAGCCATTTCGAAGGCAACACGCACCAGTTCCTTATCGCCTTTCTTAAGTTTGGACTTCAATGCCCGCAGCAAACTGCGGTAATGCCGGAGAATGTCTTTTTTCTCTTGCTCGGGGTTTAAAGTGTACGCCGGTATGGTGGTTGAGGTTGCCAGAATTGGGCGAATTTACGAAAAAGGTTTGTTGTGTAGAGTTGAATTCCTTGATTCTCCTTAACTTTGCCACCCAAATTAAAAATCCGGAAATCGGTTTGCGTTTGAAACCCCGGATATAGCTCTGTGATTCTTTCCCGGATGTGGTGAAATTGGTAGACACGTCAGACTTAGGATCTGATGCCGCGAGGTGTGGGGGTTCGAGTCCCTCCATCCGGACACAAAGGTTTCAAACAAACGAACAAGGAATGTAGGATGAAGAAGTAATGCTTTACCGGACAAACTTCGTTATTCAACATTCCTTGTTTACTTATCATTCAACATTTAAGAAGTATATGGCAACAGTTACAAGAGAAAACATTGGTTTGTTAAATGACAAACTCACCGTTACAATTACAAAGGAAGAATATTTTCCGGCGTTTGAAAAAACGTTGAAAACATACAGCAAACAAGCCAACATTCCCGGCTTCCGTAAAGGAATGGTGCCTGCAGGTATGGTTAAAAAAATGTACGGTCCCGGCATTTTTGCAGAAGAGGTGATCCGCAACATCGAACGCGGACTGAACGACTACCTCGCTGCCGAAAAACTGGAAATTTTCGCACAGCCCCTACCCTTGTCCAATACCAACTTCAAACCCGTAATGGACAATCCTTCCGATTACAGTTTTGATTTCGAAATCGGACTGAAACCTCCGTTTGATATCAATCTCAAAAGCATACAGGCGCCCTACCATCGCGTTAAGGCTACTCCCGAAATGATTCAGGAAGAAGTGGAACGTTTGCAAAATCGTTTGGGTAAGATGACAGAACCCGAAACCGTTACTACAGACGATAACGTGCTCAACCTCACATTTGAAGTTTGCGATGCAGATGGTACCGTTGCTGAAGGAGCAAGTTCAAAAGACAACTCCTTATTGGTTAAGTACTTCAAAGAAGACTACCGTAAAAAATTGTACGGACTGAAAAAAGGCGATACACTGGTACTCCAACTGAAAGATGCCTTCGAAGACAAAGAACTGGGTTGGGTGGTTAGCGATCTGGGACTGAAAGATGCCGCAGAAGCAGAAGGACGTTTTTATAAACTTACCGTTACCAAAGTTGGACTCGTTGAAAAACGCGAGTTGAACGAAGAGTTCTTTAAAGAAGCCTTCCCCGGCAAAGAACTGAAAACCGAAGCCGAATTCCTTGCACAGGTAGAAGCTGATATTCAGGCTTATTGGGATAAGCAAAGCAGCAACCAGTTGCAACATCATTTGTATCATGTGCTGCTGGAAGAAACCAAAATGGACTTACCTGAAAGCTTTCTCAAAAAATGGCTCGCTACACAGGGCGAAAAAGCGAAATCAGCGGAAGAAGTGGAAGCAGAATATCCTACGTTCAACAACCAGTTGCGCTGGACATTGATTTCCGATAAAATCATTACCGAAAATCAATTGGAAGTAACTCCTGCCGAGTTGAAAGAAAGCATGAAACAACAAGTACTGGGCTATTTCGGCAATATGAGCTTGGGCGAAGGAAATCTTGACTGGCTCGATCAGTACGTTGACAGTTTGATGAAAGACGAAAAACAAGTAGACGGCACTTACCGTCGTTTGGTTACAGAAAAATTGTTTGCATGGGCCGAAGATCAGGTTCAAAAAACAGTGAACGAGATCACTGCCGAAGCATTCATCAAAATGAATGAAGAACATCAGCACCAACACCATTAATCGATTTGTTGATGATAAATAAAATCCCGTTGTTTCCGCAACGGGATTTTTTATGAAGTGCTCTTTTTCGTGCAGAGAAAAAAGACCTGCAGGAAACAAATCTTGAAGCCAGCAGTTGTTTCTGACGATTTGTCCTCTTTTTTTCCTTCGCACACTATTTGAAGCCAAATTATTCCATTGGATTCCCTTAACTTGTAACCGAAAATTTACACTATGGATTTAAATAAAGAATTTGAAAAGTATGCCGTAAAACACCGGGGCATTTCCGGCGCTACGTTGCACAATTACCAAACACATTTCAACCCGCAAAATTTAACACCCTACATTATTGAAGAACGTCCGCTCAATGTAGCAAGCATGGATGTTTTTTCACGTTTGATGATGGATCGCATCATTTTTTTGGGTGAACCCATCAACGATTATGTTGCCAATATTGTAACCGCTCAATTGCTGTTTTTGGAAAGCACCGATCGCACACGTGATATACAGATGTACATCAACAGTCCGGGCGGAAGCATCTATGCAGGTTTGGGCATTTATGATACCATGCAATACATCACACCGGACCTGTCAACCATTTGCATTGGTATTGCCGCTTCCATGGGCGCCGTTTTGATGTGTGCCGGATCGGAAGGTAAACGTACAGCTTTGAAACATGCACGCATCATGCTCCATCAACCTTATGGAGGTGCAGGCGGACAAGCAACGGATATCCAAATCATGGTCAACGAAGTGAAGAAGCTCAAAGTGGAATTGTACGAAATCATTGCTTACCATAGCGGTCAGCCTCTGGAAAAAGTAAAAGAAGACAGTGATCGTGATTTCTGGATGACGGCCCCCGAAGCCAAAGAATACGGACTGGTAGACGAAGTGCTCCTGATCAATCCACGTAAAATCAAAGAAAGCTAAACCCGAAAAAGAAACGAATATGTATCAGAACGATTTAAAATATCCCATCCGCTTTGAAGAGGACGATGAACCCAAAGAAAATCCACTCGAAAATTTAACGGCTGCAGCGTTTGCTCCGTTCAATAAAAAATTCCTGGAACAACGGAAGATTTTTTTCTGGGGTGTGGTTCATGATAACTCTGCAAAAGAACTCGTCAACAAATTATTATATCTGGAGGCCGAAAAACCCGGCGAAGAAATTAAATTGTACATCAACAGTCCGGGCGGTGTAGTTACCAGCGGTATGGTGGTTTACGATACCATGCAAATGATCAGTTCACCTGTAAGCACCATCTGTATGGGCATGGCGGCCTCTATGGGCTCCATCTTACTGAGTGGCGGCGCGAAAGGAAGACGCTTCATTTTCCCTCATGGTGAAGTAATGATCCATCAACCCAGCATCGGCGGGGCACAAGGCACCAGTGCCGATCTGGAAATTCTGGCGGCACAAATTGCCAAAACCAAAGATCTGGGCGCACAAATACTGGCGAAAAACTGCGGACAAAGTCTTGAAAAAGTAATGAAAGATTTTGACCGCGACTACTGGATGAATGCAGAAGAAGCCCTGCAATACGGAATCGTAGACGGGATTCTCGATAAACTGTAAAATCCATAACGGAATACAACAAAAGGGAGATGAAAAACGTTATTCATCTCCCTTTCTTTTTGTATACTATGATAATCTGAAAGGCTTTATTATCTTTGGAAGAAGTTTCTGCTCAGGAAACTTTGTAAATTATTTAGAGAATGGCGAAAAACAACGTACTCCATTGTTCATTTTGTGGTCGCAGCAGGGATGAGGTCAAAATTCTGATCGCAGGCCAGGATGGGCATATCTGTGAAAACTGTGTAGAACATGCAACTGAAATCATTCAGCAGGAACTGCAACTTCGTAGCGATCAAAATGCTTCAGGTTTTAAATTGACCGTAAAAAAACCCGTTGAGATCAAACGCTTTCTGGATGAATACATCATTGGTCAGGACGATGCCAAAAAAGTATTGGCCGTTGCGGTTTACAATCACTACAAGCGTCTGAAACAAAAATCAGAAAACGAAGTCGAAATCGAAAAAAGCAATATCGTCATGGTGGGCGAAACCGGAACAGGTAAAACCCTGCTGGCTAAAACCATTGCACGTTTGCTCAATGTACCATTTGCCATTGTGGACGCAACGGTCTTCACCGAAGCCGGTTATGTAGGCGAAGATGTGGAAAGTATCCTAACCCGTCTCCTGCAGGTTTGCAACTACGATGTGGCCGCTGCCGAAAAAGGAATCGTATACATAGACGAAATTGATAAAATTGCCCGTAAGGGTGACAATCCGTCCATTACCCGTGATGTAAGCGGCGAAGGTGTGCAGCAAGGCATGCTCAAATTACTGGAAGGAACCGAAGTGCTGGTACCGCCACAGGGAGGACGTAAACATCCCGAACAGAAACTGATCAAGATCAACACACAAAACATTCTGTTCATCTGCGGTGGTGCTTTTGACGGCATCGATAAAGTAATTGCACGACGTGTCAACACCAATGCCATTGGTTTCAATGTGAACAAGGAAGAACAGGAGCTGATGAAGAAAAACCTGTTGCAGCATGTGAACGCACAGGATTTGAAATCGTTTGGTTTGATCCCCGAATTACTGGGACGTTTACCCATTGTTACCTACCTCAATCCGTTAGACCACGCCACATTGCGTGAAATTCTTACAACACCCAAGAACGCACTGATCAAACAATACATCAAACTGTTTGAACTGGAAGGCATCGAATTGCAAATTGATACCGAAGTGTATGATTTTATGGTGGACAAAGCCATGGAATTTAAACTGGGAGCGCGTGGTTTGCGCAGTATCTGCGAAAGCATTTTAACCGATGCCATGTTTGACTTACCGGGTACCGATACCAAGCAGTTCCACCTCACGCTGGATTACGCAAAACACAAATTCGATAAGAGCCGCCTCAACATGTTGAAAGTAGCCTGAT
>JBMLSG010000082.1:0-43160 GCA_049240625.1 Lacibacter sp.
AAAAAAGCCATTCCAAGAATGGAACGGCCGTTAACGATTGCTTGCCATATGAAAATTTTTATTCGGACTACACACGCTCCCGGCAAGCTGGGTCATCACACTTCACTTAGTCCTAACCTAAGATTACTTCTTAGTTGTATCAGCAGCAGGAGCAGCAGCTGAATCAGTTTTAACTGTAGTGTCAACTGCAGGAGCAGCAGCAGTATCAACTGCAGGAGCAGCTACTGAATCAGTTGTTGCTTCTGTTTTTTCACCTTCGTTGTTACAAGCTACAAATCCGAGGATAGCGAACGCTAATAAAACCTTTTTCATTCTTTAGTTTTTTAAAAGTTTAAGATAATTATCAGACATTAATACCGGGGTAACCAGAAAGGTAACCCCTCATTTTAAAATAATTTTTTAACTCTGGGTTTGGGTTACATTTATGCTCAATTTTGTATTAAATATCAGATTGTGAAACCAGAAACGACAGAACTGGATTTGATAAACGGGCTAGCCCGCAACGATAGAAAGGCGATAGAAACACTCTATCAAATGAATTTTGGGATGGTACAGTCCTTTATTATTAATAATAACGGAACGGCCGATGATGCCCGAGATATCTTCCAGGAAGCGATGATCTTGCTATATGAAAAAGCCCGCGGAGGGAATTTCGAATTAACCAGCAAAATCAAAACTTATGTATATTCCGTATGCAGGAGACTGTGGCTCAAACGATTACAACAACTTCAACGTTTTGGTACTCCGGTTGAAAGCCTTGAAGAGATTGTCCCGGTGGAAGAAGAATTAGAAGAACAGGACCGCAGAAATGAAGCATTTGGCGTTATGGAAAAAGCCATGAGCCACATCGGAGAGCCCTGTAAAAGTTTATTAGAGGCCTATTACGTACATAAAAAGCAGATGCAGGAAATAGCCGAGAGTTTTGGCTACACGAATGCAGATAATGCCAAAAACCAGAAGTACAAATGCCTCATGCGATTGAAGAAACTATTTTTTGCGCAATATAAAAACGGTAACTGAGATGGATGAAATACTATTATTGGACGCTACAGAACGTTACCTGAAGGGAGAAATGGGGTCTGAAGAGAAAAACCTCTTTGAACAGCTTCGGAAAAATAATCCCGATGTAGATCAATTGGTTGTTGAGCACTCGTTCTTTTTACAGGAGTTGGATCGCTATTCCGGAATTCGTGAAACAAAACATACGCTTCATGAAGTTCATAATCAATTGATGCAGGACGGAGCCATCCAGGAACTTCAACTTTCTGCCGGTGATAAAGTGGTCAATATGTGGAAGCGTTACAAACGTACCATTACAATCGCTGCCTCTATTGCCGGAATTACGGCACTCTCCATCAGTGGCATGATGTTGCTGCTTGCACCCAAAAACAACTCACAGCAACTGTTGGAACTGGGTAAAAAAGTAGATCAATTGGAACGTATTCAGATCCAGCAAGACAATCAAATCAATACGGTTAAAAACAAACTCGCTCCAGGAACCGAAATCAAAGGAGGAGGATCCGCTTTCTTGTTCGACGGTAAGGGATATTTGCTTACTAGTGCGCACGTTGTAAGAAACGCGAAGGGCGGTATTGTGGTATTCAATAATAAAGGTGATGAGTTCAGGGCTGTGATTGTTACCATCGACAAAACACGTGATATCGCTGTTTTAAAGATTGAAGATGCCGATTTCAAATCCATCGCAACTGTTCCTTACGGAATTCGTAAATCTTCTACCGATATTGCCGAACCGATCTTTACATTGGGCTATCCCCGTAACGAAATTGTATACGGCGAGGGCTATCTAAGTGCCAAAACCGGTTTTAATGGCGATACTCTAAGTTGCCAGATTGCCGTAGCAGCTAATCCCGGTAACAGCGGTGGTCCTGTTTTTAATCGCAATGGTGAAGTCATTGGTATCCTCAGTGCCAAAGAAACGCAAGCAGAAGGTGTTGTTTTCGCTGTACAATCAAAACACATCATTCAAACCATTACCGATCTCAAAAAGGCGGATTCCAGTTTATCCCACATAAAAATACCTTCTGTTTCAACGCTCCGTGGAACAGATAAAGTACAACTGGTGAAAAAAATTCAAGATTTCATCTATATGGTGAAAGTATATTAAGACTTACACAACCACCTTCAATGAAAAAATCCCTCAAAAGAGGGATTTTTTATTTCTTAAAATAGGGGAATTACCATTTATCCACTTCTTCATCATTTGAAGCAGCAGGAGTACCCGGCTCGGTTTCTACACGTGGCTCGGGGGGAGTTATTGTTTCTGCTTTGGGCTCTGTTGCCATCATATCTCCGTCTCCGGATGAAGGAGCATCTTCGTGATTAAACGCATCAAAATCAAAATCAGGCATCAGTTCTGTTTTCACATAATCAACCGCTTCGTTCAATCCTTTAAGGAACTTATTGAAATCTTCCTTATAAAGGAAAATCTTGTGACGATCGTAGCCTTCACCGGTAAAGCGTTTACGACTTTCTGTAATGGTCAGGTAATAATCGTTACCACGTGTTGATCTCACATCGAAGAAATAGGTTCTTCTTTTACCGGCACGAATTCTTTTGCTGTAAATACTCTCGGCCCTTTTTTCGTTGTTTTCGTACGCCACAGTTTTTGGTTTTTAGTAGTTGATTCCTTTAATAAACGGGAACAAAGATAGATTTCTTTTCGATTTGACAAAATTTTACAACCTGCTGCACCCGCGTTCAAATAAGCTCTGAAAAACAGGGTTTCAGCCACTCATTTGGAATGTTTCCTGCCGCATCCTTATACCCCGTTTTCGAGTTGCTGCTGACGGTACAATGCAGCATAACTGCCGTTCCGCTCCATTAAAGCTTCATGACTTCCATCTTCAATAATACGGCCATTTTCCAGTACGAGAATGCGATCAAATTCAAGAACGGAGAAAATACGATGTGTAATAACCAAAGCTGTTTTACCCTTCAAGTAGTGCTTCAATGCGCCCAAAACGGCAGATTCTGTTTTCGTATCAACGGCATTTAAACAATCATCTAAAATGAGTAAAGCGGGCTGCTTGATAATAGCGCGGGCAATGGAAAGTCGTTGCTTTTGTCCTCCGCTTAAGGTTACGCCCCGTTCGCCTATGACCGTTTGATACCCGGCCGAAAACCGCATGATTTCTTCATGCATCGCCGCTTTCTTTGCAGCCTCCATGATATGTTCCTGATCGGCTTGCTCTGTTCCAAAAGCAATATTATTCGCAATGGTATCACTGAATAAAAATACATCCTGGGGTACGTAACTGATTTGTTTGCGGTATGCTTTTAACTGCCATTGCGGTAACGGAATCCCATCCACTAATATAGTCCCTTCGGTAGGATCATAAAAGCGAAGTAACAATTGCGCCAATGTAGTTTTACCGGATCCTGTTTTTCCGATTAATACAACCCGCTCCCCTTTACGAATATTCAGATTCAATTGATGAAGTGCTGTAATACCGGTTTGAGGATAGGTAAAGGAGAGATTTCTGAATTCAATTGAACCATTCAATGGATGATCAACGGCATCGGATAAATTTTCAACGGAGGGTTTTGCATGCAAAAATTCGTTCAATCGTTTTTGTGATGCTGCTGCACGCTGGATGGTACTGGCCACCCAACCGATGGCACTTACGGGGAACGTAAGCATGGTTAAATACATAATAAATGCCGCCATATCTCCAAACTGCATGGTGCCATTGATGTAGGCCCTGCCGCCCGCGTAGATGACCAGCAATGTACTGATACCCATCAACAAGGCTATTGCCGGAAAATAGATAGCTTCTACTTTGAACAAGCGCATGGAACTTTTTCGGTAGCCTTCGCTGTTGGATTCAAAAAAAGAACTAATGTTCCGCTCCTGTACAAAGGATTTGATTACCCGGATGCCGGAATAAGCCTGCTGTGCATTCGTAGTTAAATCTGAAAGACGACGCTGCACTTCCTCACTTTTTCGGTTGATGATGGTATTGACATAATAAATGGTAAGGGCCAATATGGGTAAGGGGGCCAAAACGTAAAGCGATAACTCGGCGTTTTTCTTAACCATATAAAAAACACTCATAGAAATCAGTACGAGCAGATTGATCAGGTACATGATGGCCGGTCCCGTGTACATACGCACCCGACTGATGTCTTCCGAAATCCGATTCATGAGATCGCCTGTATCGTGTGTTTTGTAGAACGGTAGATCGAGTAACTGGTAATGCCGGTATACTTCGTTTTTTTGGTCAAATTCAATATGCCGACTCATGACAATCAAAGTCTGCCGCATGAAAAACATAAAAACACCTCTTATGATCGCAAAAAGAAGTAATACCAAACAACACAAAGCAACCACTCCGGAAAATGAAAGATCGAGTTTAAGAATGTAGCCTGTAACAGTAGCTATAAATGGATCGGTAAAACCTTTGTGTGCGGCACTGTGATAGCCCGACATCCTCTGTTGCACACTGTCGATCACGAAGGAGGTGAGTTGGGGCGCGAGAACTCCGAAATAATTGGACGCAACTATAAATAACAAACCCAGTACGAAACGAAGGCGGTATTTCCAGAAATACTTATTGAGATATGAAAGTTCCTTCATGTTGCCGTAAAAATAATGAATCGGCAACCGATCTTAAAGTTGATTTTCTGTAAACCTAAAACCGTTATCACAAACGATCAAATTCATCAGGACTGTATATAGTTGTGTAATTGCTCGATGGTCTCGGCCTGCGAAAGGATGGTTTCGGTTACCACATCGTTAATTGAAATAATACCAGATACCCGGTCGTTTTCAAAAACCGGTAAATAACGAATATTGCTTTCACTCATGATGTGCATACAGGTTTCAATCGAATTCTCGGGAGTGATACGGGGCAATCCGGTTGTCATGATGTCTTTGACATAGGTTTCTGTTGAAGAACGCCCCATTAAAATCACCTTACGGGCATAGTCACGCTCTGTCATCACACCAAGGTATTCATCTTGATTCATCACCATGACCGATCCAATATTTTTTTCTGCCATCAATTCCAATGCCTGAATCACGGGCATATCGGGTTGCACCGAAATAACGGAATTGCCTTTCCGTAGAAGAATGTGTGAAACTTTTCGCATACGCTTTCTTGTTTAGTCTGCTTTAAGTTAAACAAAAAAGCGAAGAAAAGAATCATTTATACTTAGACAATCTGAAAAAAAGTGTCAGCGACCGAAATCATCTTGTAAACGAATGATATCCTCTTCGTTTGAAGGATGAGCGGGATCTGTATGCTGCCAAATTTCTGCGAGTACGGCCCAATCATTCAAACCAATCAAACGATGGCGTTCACCTTCCTTGAGCACAATGATATCACCCGGCTCATAGGTTTGCATTTCGGTTTCTGCATCGGTATCACTTTGAACAACACCTACTTCACCTTCTACAACGCGCCAGATCTCGGCACGGCGGTGGTGGTATTGCCAGGACAATCGCTTTTGGGGAGCTACTACAAGTATCTTGGGACTAAGTTTATTGCCCAGCAGGAGGTCTTCTTTTTTATATGTAGGGAAAAACTGTTCAATGAATGCATCTGCCTGGGACTCATCGATGACAAAAAATCCTCCCCAGGGACGGTTAAAATCTGTTGCGGCAAAACGAAATCCATCATTCGTTAGCTCTTGCTCCAATCGTTCAAAAATGCCATTGCTCTGTTCCATGATTATTTTGCTTCTGTTAAAAAAAATAAATCTATATATTTTACATGAAATAGCACAAAAAAAACTGTCTCAAATGAGACAGTTTTTTTATAACATTCAAATCGGATTAATAATATTGTTTCATTACAATCAATGCATGAATGAATCCCGGAATCCAGAACAGGAAGGTAAGGATCAGGTTCAACCACCAGTTTTGTCCGCTGAAATCATCCATAATTCCCATAGCAAGCCATGCCCAACCAAAAATTGCAAGAACGATGTATAAACCTTTTGGAATGCTACCGCTACCACCTTTTTTAAATTCTTTTTTCAGTTTAGCCTGAGTGAATTTCAAGGCGATTTTTTCTTTCAAGCTCATTTTCTTGCCGGTCATCTCCTGAACCTTGGAAGGTGTTAATGAAAGCACGTTTTGAACATCGATTTGCTCCAATCCTTTTACTGCAACATGTTTAGATGCTGCCATGTGAGCAGGAACATATAACATTCCGGCTTGTAAAGAAATACTGAAAACTGCTGCAACAAGAAGTAATGCAAACTTTCTCATAGATTTAATTTTGTTTTAGGTTAAAAAATTCAATCCAAAGTAAAGATTCTTTTTATTCCATCCAATTAATTTTATTCACGCAAATGATCTTTAAATCCTTTATTAAATTCAATTCAACCCCTATATTTGCAAAAACTTTCACGCATGGAAAAGAAATCTTCTGTTCTGAACTGGATTTTGTTTTTTGTATCAGTTGCCGCCTTTTTTGTTTTTTATTTTTCACCTCTTGCAAACTATATCACTGCCACCTTGCCGTTTATTTGCTATTACCTGGCAAAGGCATTGGATTTGATTTAATCAATCTTACTTTCTATAACAAACCCGGTACCATGTACCGGGTTTTATTTTTTATACCCCCGTCTCGAAAATCTTTTCAATAAAAAGCGGTAAGCATATTTTGATTTTGCAACCATAATAGTCTTAACGCTTTTTATACATTTTTTTCTTTCATTATTGGCATTGATTTTAACAATAATGAAACCCATAGTCTATTAAAAAGTGTAGCCTAAACCTAATCCCAAAATCAGAGAAATAGGTAAAACGGAGGCATATGAAGATCTCCCAATACCATACATATAATTAACGCTTATAATTCCTTTTCGGTTCCATATGCTTGCTCTACCATCTACATATATCCTGAAGCCTATATTTCTTGTCATTGTAGCAAGATCTTCACTAGGGGGAACACTGGGGTCTGCGCCCTTGCCACGTACAAATTTTTGCCCAAAATAATATATGACATCTGCGTTTAATCGCTTAATAAGTGTACCCTTTTTGGAGCTTTTACCATTTTCAATATCATCCACAGTGATGTCAATATGTTTTGCCTTTAACAGACTTATGCCACCAAATATGCTCATAGTAGAATAGGTATCATCATATTCATTATTAAAAGAGGAAAAGTCATGGTAGCCGGCACCGCCATGAAAACCAAATGCAGTTCGTTTTATTAATGGTATTTTACCCACGTATTTAACACTACTACCACCATAACCATAATCAACCGCAAGACTATTTTTGATATAGCTTTCTTTTTCTTTGGTAGTAAAGAAATAGCTGCCATCGATAACGCCGCCGCCGTAGCCACCAACAATATTGATAAAATATTTGCCCGGGCCATATTTGCTAAAACCAATTTGGTTAGATCCTTGTTGTTTGGGATTTCCTTCTAACAAGAATAAGCCGACGTAGATACAAGAATTTCTGCCTTCATCGGGATCTTTACTTAATATGGTAACATCAATTGGTCTATTAATTTTTGGATCTTTGGATTCAAAGTGAATTTTTTCTTGTGCTGTGGTTGAAAAACGGCATAGGGTGCCCACAATAAAAAGAAATGCTGTTAATTTTCTCATGAGTTAAAGGTTTAATAGATGTGTTTAAGTTACAAGCGAAAATAGTTACAATAAAGTATAAAAAACGCTTATACGTGAATTTTTATTTGACCGTGTATGTCTTAGACAAATAGTGCAAACTTTACATTTCAAATGCATTGGATTGGATTTGATTTAATCAATCTTACTTTCTATAACAAACCCGGTACTTGGTACCGGGTTTTATTTTTTAATCCCGTATCGAAAGTCATTTCAATAAAAAAAGCGCAACATTCCGTTGCGCTTTAGATTATAAGATCAATTTGATTACTTCACTTCTTCAAACTGTGCATCTTCTACATGATCATTACCGGGCGTTCCTTGTTGACCGCCTGCATCTGCTCCGGGTTGTTGCGCACCTGCTTCCTGCGTTGCCTTGTAAATCTCTTCACTGGCGGCAGTCCAGGCCGTGTTCAACTCATTGGTAGCAGCATCAATGGCCGACAAATCTTGTGCTTTATGCGCATCTTTCAATCGAGTAAGTGCAGCTTCAATCGGCGCTTTTTTATCGGCCGAAATTTTATCGCCATACTCTTTCAGTTGCTTTTCTGTTTGGAAAATCAAACTGTCTGCAGCATTGATCTTTTCCACTTTTTCCTTCTCTTCTTTATCAAGGGATTCATTGGCTTTTGCTTCAGCCTTCATTTTCTCAATCTCCTCTTTTGTAAGACCACTGCCTGCTTCGATTCGGATTTTTTGCTCTTTACCGGTTCCTTTATCTTTTGCGCTTACGTTCAGGATACCGTTGGCGTCAATATCGAAGGTTACTTCAATTTGAGGAACACCTCTGGGGGCCGGCGGAATGCCATCGAGGTTGAAAATACCCAAACTCTTATTGTCTTTCGCCATTGGGCGTTCACCCTGCACGATGTGAATTTGTACACCGGGCTGGTTATCGGCAGCCGTGCTGAAAGTCTCCGATTTTTTAGAAGGAATGGTGGTATTGCTGGGGATCAAAGTAGTCATAACTCCACCCAGTGTTTCGATACCCAAACCTAAGGGTGTTACATCCAATAACAATACATCCTTTACTTCGCCTGTAAGTACACCACCCTGAATGGCAGCCCCGATCGCTACAACCTCGTCGGGATTAACGCCCTTGTTGGGTTTCTTTCCAAAGAATTTTTCAACGATTTCCTGCACTTTAGGAATACGCGTACTACCTCCTACCAGAATCACTTCGTCAATGTCACCGGTACTTAAACCTGCATCTCTCAAAGCGGCTTCACAGGGTTTCAGGCAGCGTTCAAACAAGCGATCGGACAGTTGTTCAAACTTGGCACGGGTCAGTTTCAATACCAAGTGCTTGGGAACACCATCTACAGCGGTAATATAAGGCAGATTGATTTCTGTTTCGCTGGAAGAAGACAACTCCACTTTTGCTTTTTCGGCCGCTTCTTTCAAACGTTGCAATGCCATCGGGTCTTTGCGGAGGTCAATAGCTTCCTGTGCTTTAAATTCATCGGCAAGCCAGTCAATAATTACTTTATCAAAATCATCACCTCCGAGGTGCGTATCTCCATTGGTCGATTTAACTTCAAACACACCCTCACCCAATTCGAGAATGGAAATATCAAAGGTTCCACCACCCAAATCAAATACCGCAATTTTCTGATCAATGTGTTTTTTGTCCAGTCCGTATGCCAAAGCTGCTGCCGTTGGCTCATTCACAATACGTTTTACCGTTAATCCGGCAATTTCTCCGGCTTCTTTCGTAGCCTGGCGCTGCGCATCGTTGAAATAAGCCGGTACGGTAATCACCGCTTCGGTTACTTCCTGTCCGAGATAATCTTCAGCCGTTTTTTTCATTTTTTGTAACACCATCGCAGAAATTTCCTGAGGTGTGTACAAACGACCGTCGATATCGATACGTATGGTATTGTTATCTCCTTGTTTTACCTGATAGCTCCAGTGCTTGATTTCTTCCCCTACTTCGTCAAAACGACGACCCATAAAACGCTTTACAGAGTTGATCGTATTGATGGGATTTGTGATGGCCTGACGTTTTGCGGGATCTCCCACTTTGCGTTCGCCATTCTTTAAAAATGCGACAACAGAGGGTGTGGTACGACGACCTTCATCGTTGGCAATTACCACCGGTTCGGATCCTTCCATGACCGACACGCAACTGTTTGTTGTTCCTAAGTCAATTCCAATTATTTTACCCATGATTCGGATTTTTATGTTGCAGAACTATACTCAATGATAGTGCCATGCAAGAATGAAGTGAAAAAATGGCAGAAAAAACGGATTTCTTTCAGGTTTCGGAGGATGATCTGTCTGAAATGCTCTGAAATTGCGACAAACCTGCAAAGTTCCGATGCCTGAACGGTCTCTTACGGGTAAAGTTCATTTTCTGATGAATCCTTCCTGTTCCTGCGTACCACCTCCTTATCTTTGCCAACCCTAAAATCAGAATCAATGAAGGTCTTCAAATTTGGCGGTGCCAGTGTAAGCAACCATGAAAAAATTAAGAATCTGGGCTCAATCCTCCAACAATTTCCCAATGAACAGATTGTTGTTGTGATTTCGGCAATGGGCAAAACCACCAATGCACTGGAAAAAGTTGCTGAAACCTTCTTCGCAGGTCAAAAAGAAACGGCTCTTGACTTATTTCATCAAGTCAAAAAACAACATTTTGACGAAGCCAAGGTGTTGCTGGTGACACATTTTAATGCCTTGATGGAACACCTCAACACGGTTTTCACGGAAGTAGAATGGCTGCTGCACGATCAACCGGTACGTTCATTTGATTACTACTATGATCAAATCGTTTGTGCCGGAGAATTGCTGAGCACCGCAATTGTTAGTGCTTACCTGAATGAAGCAGGCATTTCAAACAAATGGCTGGACGTACGTGACATTTTGCGTACCGATGATAATTTCAGAGATGCCGGAATTGATTTTCCATTTTCCCAAAAACAAGTGAATGATCAGGTAAAACCTCTGTTTGAATCGTACAATCTGATTATTACGCAAGGTTTTATTGGAAGTACCGATGAAAATGAAAGCACTACTCTGGGACGTGAGGGAAGTGACTATACAGCAGCAGTTTTTGCGAATTTGCTGGATGCCGAAAGTCTGAGTATCTGGAAAGACGTGAAGGGAGTGATGAATGCAGATCCTAAATTGTTCAGTGATGCGGTGTATATTGAAGAACTCAACTATGACGAAGTCATTGAAATGGCCTATTACGGAGCACAGGTAATTCATCCAAAAACCATTAAACCCCTTCAAAACAAAAGCATTCCTTTATATGTAAAATGTTTTGCAGATGCTTCGCTTCCCGGTACCGTCATTCATAATAAACCCGTCAAAAATCTGCCCCCTATTTTTGTTGTTAAATCGAATCAGGTCCTTTTGCAACTCCGTACAAAAGATTTCTCATTTGTTGGAGAAGCGCCCATGAGTGAATTGTACCGTATGTTTTCAAAACAAAAAATCAAACCCAATCTGATTCAGACAGGAGCCATCAGTCTTCAGTTTTGTATGGACGATCGAAGCGATAAGATTGAACAACTTGCTTTTGCCGCCGCCGAGATTTTTGACGTACAAACCGAAAAAGGATTGACCCTGTTAACCATTCGTCATTACAATGAAGCGGTACTTGAAAAAATGACAGAAGGCAAAACGATTCTGTTAAAACAACAAAACCGGGATATTATACAAATACTAATGAAATAAGCGAGTTGAAGAACTATAAAAACAGTTGACTTGGTGTTTTTTACAGTTTAATAAATTTCGCTGTGTAACGTTCTCCTTTGTACACGCATTGTAAATAATAAACTCCGGCAGAAAGGTCTTTTACATTACAGCGAAAGCCTGTTTGTCCTTGTACCATCTTTTGTTCTGCCAGGTACACCACTTTCCCATGACTATCGGAAACAGATAGTTTACAACTGCTCATTCCTGAAAAAGGTAACTGTATCGAAAGCTGATCGACAACGGGATTGGGTGTGACTTGAAAAACTGAAATCGAAACGGATCTGAATTGCAACTGTGTTGAATAAGTCTTGCGACCATCAATAGCTACTAGCACAAGTCGATAAATACATGGAAATTCTGACGCATAGTCGGTGTAGTTAAAATTACCCTGTTCCGGATTGTTATAGGTTTTGATGCGCTGAAACATTCCATTTCCAATCTTGCGTTCCAGATCCAACCGATACAGAGTCGAAGCGTCCATCAAACGCCAACTTAAATGCACGTTATTAAAACCCTGTACTCCTTTCCAATTTCGGATATGTTCAACGGATAATACAGATGCGCAATTAAAAGCGGCACCTTCCGGAATTTGAAATCCATTTTGAATCACCCCATTATTACCTGAGGCAGCTCCCATATTGCTTCCGGCGCAGGAAACACCGGCACGGATGGTCCCGTTTGCCCCCCCATTAACCGAAGCCGTTACATTTAAAGGCAAAGCGAGATTAGACCATACCACACCACCACCACCTCCTCCTCCGGGTCCGGAACATAGGTTCACAAATCCGGAATTGCTTCCGGCAGCCCCTCGGGTATCTACCTGCAAGGCCGATGTATAATTGAGGACATTCAATAAAATCGTTCCCCCGGCCCCTCCTCCGCCTCCGCCGTCGCCGGTAGCTTCCTGAGGATTGGTATTGGAGGCATTTGTCCCCATTGTTCCTTTAGCCGAAATGGTGCGACCATTACCTACGATCTCAAGTGCCTGTATAAACACAATGCCGCCTCCGTTACCTCCCGAAGTACCAACACTGTTGTTTTGATGTCCGGCACCACCACCGCCGCCGAAAAAGATCCGGTTTTGTAAAATACTGTACCCTTGACCACTCAAACTCAACCCTCCCAATCCGGGATCATCACCCCCACAGGAGGAAGATGTTCCACCCAGCGTACCACCACTGCCGCCGCTTCCGTAATTGGCACCTCCACCACCGCCGGTATTGTGATTATTACCACCCCCTCCGCCATTGGCTTGTTTCCCTTTCCCATATTTACGGCCCGTCACATACGGAGCAATCCCCTCTCCTTTTTCGGCACCATTGTTTACACGAATGGGATTTAAAATCCCGGGTGAAGCAATGGGATCCGAAAAATAATAATCAGAGGCAGAAGTTGAAACACAGGTATAAGGACTAGCAAAATTGTATAAGGTTCCGCCTCTGTAACCTGCACCATCCGCATTCACATCTGCATTCAGTGTGATTACGCCGTTAGCAATTAATGCCACAACACCACCGGTACCTGTAACAGGATTCCAGGGCTGCGGCAATAAGGTTCCATTTATGGTTACATCGTTGTAAACAGGAATGCGAATAAGTTGAACCGATTGAGTGTAGTCATACGTATTGAGCAGTTGTTTTTCAAAGATGACCGTATCATTCAAAAAGCCGCAGATTGTTGCGAACTCATACTTACCGGCATCACCTATACTTACCAAATCACCAAATGCAGCGGAATTATTGCTATTGATGGTTGCTCCTTTCATTTGAATAATGAGAACTCGATCCTGATTAGCCAATCCGGTAACATTAAGCACCCGCAATCCATTATAAGCAGGAACAAAATCAGTAACCTGATAATAGGAATTGATCACCCCGGAAATTTGTGCGCATACAAGATTTGAAATCAAGCATCCAACTATAAGTATATGCAATTTCAAATGCTTCATGCGTTGAATCCAAAGTATTTACTTCTAAAAGTTTGAGATGAATATTGATTTATAAATCTTCGGGAGCAGCGATGTTGATGTTCTGTTTCATCCGAACCTGAACGGCCTTATTACTTTTGAGTGCGGGCGTCCATTTCAGTTCACGTTCAAAACGTTCGGTTATGCGTGGATTCATGGAAGCGGTTCCTCCTTTAAGAATGCGCACCAGTTTGGTGTTCCCCTCCGAATCCACAATAAACTCAACTTGTACCGATACAGATGAACGACCTTCCAGAAACGGAATCAATTCATTACTCAATTGAAACAACCACTTTTGCAATGCTGCATTACCATTTTTAGGAAGTGGAACCACATCCGGCTTCTCCTCCAATGCAACCGCTTCATAAGGATCTTTTGGTGTTTGCGGTTCAATGATCTTTACACGTGGTACTTTGGGCGCTTGCGGATCGGTTGCTACAACGTAGCCGCCTTTATCATCAATCAAAATAGCCGGCAAAAGATGTGTATCTTCAAAATACTCATAAGCCACATTCAACTGATTTGAAAATTGCTGTACATCCGGCTTTGACTGTGTTTTTTGTAAAAAAGCCTGTCTGGATGCCGGATGATCATAACGATGGGAGTAAATATGTACCGGAATGAAATCCTGGCCCTGATTACGTACAACGGAAGCAAGATGGTAAACTTGTTCAATGAGCGAATCCGTCAGTGGCAGACAACCCACCGTTACGCAGTTACCATGAATATAAATTTCGCCACCCGGTTTATTAGGGTCGCTGAGCAATTGATCGGATGCATTGGGATAATTGATACCCAGTGCCAGATGGTAATTGCTGTTGGGCTTGAACTCATTAATGTAGTAAAACCCTTCGGGAATTTGGCGATCACCTTCACGACGCTTAGGACCAAAAGTGCCGGAAGAAGCACAAACTTTATAAATCTTAAACATCCGAAAAGGTTCGCTCCACTGGTTTTTCACCCATACTTCCAGTTGCTTTTCGTATTTGAAAGAGCGAATGAACATGTAACGGGCAGGCCATTCCAATCCTTTCGTTTTAAATTCATGTTTCAGGGAATCTTCCACTTTGGAAAATAAGGAGGTCAGCTTGATGTTGCGGCGGGGCATTTCTTCATTCGACAACTGAGCTGATGCTGATCCCAGCATCAGCAACATATACAGTGAAAAGAAAAATGTTTTTGAAACCATACCGTGTTAGGATAACGACCTACTGACAAAAATATTTCATTTTCAAGATATAACGATGATTTAATCACAAACCTTGCACTTCCGATATCTGAACTGCGATTCCATTATGCCGACTCAAACAAAAACAGCCCCTTTTGGGGGGCTGTTCAAATTGATTGTAAGAAATCAGAGATTGCCTCTTGCTTCCTGTTCACGTTCGATCGCTTCAAACAAGGCTTTGAAATTTCCTTTTCCAAAGCTTTTTGCACCTTTTCGCTGGATGATTTCAAAGAACAAAGTAGGTCGATCTTCTACGGGCTTCGTAAACAACTGTAAGAGATACCCTTCATCATCCCGATCCACGAGGATACCCAGTTCTTTCAGCGGCTCCAGATCTTCGTCGATATGTCCTACACGATCCAGCAAATCATCGTAATAAGATGTTGGCACCTGTAAAAAATCAACACCACGACTGCGCAGCGCATGCACTGTGGCTACAATATCATTGGTTGCCATCGCTACATGTTGTACACCTTCGCCGTTGTAAAAATCAAGGTATTCTTCCACCTGTGATTTTTTCTTACCCTCAGCCGGTTCATTGATCGGGAATTTTACATACCCGTTACCATTGCTCATAACTTTACTCATCAAGGCCGAATATTCTGTAGAAATGTCATTGTCATCAAAGGAAAGAATGTTCCGGAATCCCATCACATCCTGATAAAAAGCCACCCAGGGATTCATCTGATTCCAACCTACATTACCCACACAATGATCAACATACAATAAACCGGTTTCTTCGGTTTTGAAATACGGATTACTCCAGGCACGATAGCCGGGCATAAAGACGCCCTGATAATTTTTTCGTTCTATAAAAAGATGGACAACATCACCATAGGTATGAATCCCACTCATAACCAATTCCCCGTTACCATCTGTCAATTTTTGAGGTGCGAGATAACTTTTTCCACCTCTTTTCGTGGTCTCTTCCCATGCGGATGTTGCGTCTTCTACTTTCAAAGCCAATACCTTAACACCATCGCCGTGCTTGTAAATATGATCGGCAATTTCGTTGCCGGAACGAAGAGGTGTTGTAAGCACAAAAGTGAGTTTGTTCTGACGAACAACGTAGCTGGAACGGTCTTTGTGACCTGTTTCGGGTCCCAGGTATGCAAGGGGCTGAAAACCAAATGCGGAAATATAAAAGTGCGCCGCCTGTTTGGCGTTGCCTACATAGAATTCAACATAATCGGTTCCTTGTAAAGGAAGAAAATCGGTAGTAGCCGTTTGAATGGGCTGAGCAGTAGTTTGAACTGACATAAAGCAATCTGTTTAAAATAAAAAAATAGAGGAATCAATCGGAAAGCAAAAAAACCTGTTTAAGCAAAGACATCGGTTGCCAACACTTGCATCAGCAAAGGGTAGCCGTTTCGTTTATCGGCAAACAGTTTGTGTGAATAATCCGGAAGCATGCAACAAATTTAAAACAAAAACCATGGAATCCGAAAAGCCAACGTCATTCTGTTTGATTTTCTTTTTTTCGGCAGCCCTATCTTTGCGGCATGTTAAAAGCAGGAATCCTGGGAGGCGGACAATTGGGCCGTATGCTCCTTCAAGCCGCAGCCAACTATCCGGTAGAAACGTATGTGCTTGAGAACGATGCTCAATGCCCTTCGGCTCATCTTTGTCATCATTTTACATTGGGTGACATCCGTGATTATGAAACGGTTTATCGTTTTGGTAAAGGACTCGACCTGCTGACTATTGAAATTGAATCCGTAAATGTCGATGCACTGGAACAACTGGAACAGGAAGGTGTTCGGGTATTCCCCAAAGCATCCGCCCTGCGTACCATCAAAAATAAAATTGATCAAAAAGCTTATTATCGTCAGCATCAAATTCCCACCTCCGAATTTGTTGTTACACAGAATCGCGATGAACTGAAAGCACAAGCCGCTTTTTTACCGGCAGCACACAAACTTGGAATGGGCGGCTACGACGGGAAAGGTGTAGAATTACTTCGAACAGAAGCAGACCTAGAAAGAGGATTCGATGCACCTTCAGTTCTTGAAAAACTGGTAGACATCGAAAAGGAAATTTCAATGATCGCTGCCGTAGCTCAAGATGGCTCCATTACTTTGTATCCGCCTGCCGAAATGGTATTTGACCCCCGACTCAACTTGCTGGACTATCAAATTGCTCCTGCCCTGTTACCCGAGAGTCTGTTTTATAAAGCCGAAGCCATAACTATGGCCGTAGTACGAAATTTTCAATCACCCGGACTTTTTGCCGTGGAGTTGTTTATCGACAAAAAAGGCGAAGTACTGGTGAATGAAACGGCACCCCGTGTTCACAACAGCGGACACCACAGTATTGAAGGTAATTACTCCTCCCAATTCGATATGCTGTGGCGCATCATGCTCAATTATCCCTTGGGCTGTACCGATCCCATTTTGCCTTCGGTTTTGATCAATCTGGTTGGTGAAGAAGGGCACAGCGGACCTGCTCATTACGAGGGAATGAACGAAGTGTTACAGATGGAGCATGCATTTGTTCACCTGTATGGAAAAGAGCAGACAAAACCCGGTCGAAAAATGGGACATGTAACGGTTATTGGAAACGACCGAACGGAGCTGATTTACCAGGCACACCGAATTAAACAGTACCTCAAAGTGATTACCAAGGCTACTTCTTCTTAGGCTATTTTGTAAAGGGATCCTTTTCATCGCTTCCTTTTGGTATAGCTGTATTTAGGCTCAATCGTTTCGTTACCTTTACGGCACCAATGAACAGATTGCTTTTGATACCGTTTTGTTCGTGGCTCATCTTAACAGGATGCAGTCATCAAAACAAGAATGCCGCACCGGGCAAAAAAGAGAAGGTTAACGCTCCTGTTACCGCTTATCGAGCAGCTTCAGGAACCATCCGACAAATTCTTGAACTACCCGGCACCTTACTGCCCATGGAGGAAGTAACCTTGCATTCGGAAATTTCCGGCAAAATCACGAAACTTTACATACAAGAAGGCACCTTCGTACAGGCGGGTACGTTACTGGTTAAATTATACGACAGCGACTTACAGGCGCAGTTGAAAAAATTACAGATTCAATTACAGATTGCACAAAAAACGGAAGAACGCAACCGTGAACTCTTACAGATCAATGGCCTTTCACAACAAGAATACGATCTCAGTTATTTACAGGTAAACAACCTGAAAGCCGATATCGAACTGATCAAAACACAAATCACAAAAACAGAGATCCGTGCACCTTTCAGCGGACAACTTGGATTTCGGACGGTTTCAGTTGGTGCGTATGTCACTCCGGCAACACTGCTTACAACCATCCGCCAGGTACAAACCCTCAAACTGCAGTTTACTGTTCCTGAAAAATACGCAGCAGTCATAAAAAACGGACAACTCATCCATTTTCAAACTGAGACCGGAGAACAAACCTATCCCGCACGGGTATATGCAATGGAAACGGCATTAAACGAAACAACAAGAGGATTGGAAGTACGTTGCCGCGTGGAAACTGCCTCATCATCTTTGTATGCCGGTTTGTTTGCACGAGTCATCATGGACTTTACAGCCTCCCGGCAGCTTGTACTGGTTCCGTCACAGGCATTGATTGCTCAGGCTCGCGGAAAAAAAATCATTCTTTATAAAAGTGGAACGGCTGTCTTTACCGATGTTGTTACGGGCGCAAGAGACAGTGCTTTTGTGGAAATAATAAACGGTGTTTCGTCCGGCGACACAGTCATCACTTCCGGATTGATGAGTCTGCAACCCGGAAGTAAGGTTCAATTATCCAAAGTCGTACAACCATGACCATTAGTGAACTCAGTCTCAAACGACCTGTTCTGGCGCTGGTGATGAACATCATCATCATTCTTTTTGGCGTTATAGGCTTTCGGTTCCTGGGCGTACGCGATTATCCGGCCATCGATCCTCCTATCATCAATGTACGTACGTTGTATCCGGGCGCCAATGCCGATGTTATGGAATCGCAGATTACGGAGCCTCTCGAAAAAGCGATTAATGGCATTGCCGGCGTAAAAAATATCAGTTCAGGAAGCAGTCAGGGGACCAGCAATATTACAGTGGAATTTGAATTAGGCTCCAATCTGGAAGAAGCGGCTAATGATGTACGTGATAAAGTTTCACAAAGTATCCGATCACTGCCATCCGATCTGGATGCTCCGCCTGTGGTCACGAAAGCCGATGCAAGCAGCGATCCGATTCTCTCAATGACGGTTCAAAGCGACCGTATGAATGCCCTCCAACTGACGGAATATGCCAACAATAATCTTTTGGAACGAATCCAAACCATTCCGGGCGTCAGCAATGTGATCATCTGGGGAGAAAAAAAATACGCCATGCGCATCTGGTTGCAACCGGAAAAATTGTTGGCTTATGGACTGACGCTTCAGGATATTCAACAAGCCCTCGAAAATGAAAACATTGAGTTGCCGGGTGGTAAAATTGCAGGCAACACAACGGAATTGACTGTACGCACTTTTGGTCGCTTACAAACGGAGGATGACTTCAACAACCTCATTGTTCAAAAAACAGCAGGACGGAATATTCTGCTCCGTGATGTGGGCGCTGCTGTACTGGGTCCGGAAAATGAAGAAACAATATTAAAAGAAAGCGGAGTGCCCATGATTGCGCTGGCATTGGTTCCACAACCCGGAAGTAATTACATTGCCATTGCAGATGAGTTTTACAAACGT
Source organism: Lacibacter sp. (assembly GCA_049240625.1). Taxonomy (GTDB): domain Bacteria; phylum Bacteroidota; class Bacteroidia; order Chitinophagales; family Chitinophagaceae; genus Lacibacter. Next base: position 19,182 of record JBMLSG010000082.1, read on the forward strand.
TACGATCAAATTCAAAAAGAATTACCCGCCGGAATGCAACTGAACATTGCGCTGGATCAAACACAGTTTGTAAGGAATTCGATCAATGAAGTCAAGGAAACGTTGATTCTTGCCTTTGCGTTGGTAGTCCTCATCATCTTTTTGTTTTTCCGGGACTGGATCATTGCCATTCGTCCGCTCATCGACATTCCTGTATCGCTGATTGGCGCATTTTTCATCATGTATCTTGCGGGTTTCACCATCAATATCCTCACCTTATTAGCCATTGTTCTGGCAACGGGACTTGTGGTTGACGACGGAATTGTGGTCACGGAAAACATTTTCAAAAAAATGGAACGGGGGCTTAACAAATACAAAGCGGCCCGTGAAGGAAGTAAGGAAATTTATTTTGCCGTAATCGCCACATCCATTACACTCGCCGTGGTGTTCCTACCCATCATTTTTCTGCAAGGATTTACGGGTCGGTTATTTCGTGAATTTGGAATTGTTGTTGCCGGTGCTGTTCTGATTTCAGCATTCGTTTCATTGAGTCTGACACCCGTTCTTACCGTATTTCTTTCCCGAAGAGGTGATCACCATCATGGATGGTTTTATCGTGTTACTGAACCATTTTTTGTGGCTCTTGAAAACGGATACAGTTATCTCTTGCGAGGGTTTATGCGATTCCGTATCACAGCTGTTTTCATTCTTGTGCTCTGTTTGGGCGCCATCTATTTCATTGGTAAAGAACTACCCGGAGAGCTGGCTCCATTGGAAGATCGCAGTCAATTCCGACTAGCGGTTACGGCTCCTGAGGGAACCAGTTATGATGCAATGGACCGTTACCTGGAAGAACTTACGCAACTGGTACTGGATTCGGTTCCGGAAAGCAACGTTGTTTTATCGGTTACGGCTCCCGGCTTTACAGGTTCGGGTTCCGTCAATACGGGATTCATTCGATCGGTACTAACAGAACCAAACAATCGAAATAGGACTCAGCAGGAAATCGTTACGATGATCAACCGTAATCTCCCCCTTTACACCGATGTGAAAGCATTCGCCATTCAGGAGCAAACGATTTCCGTCAGCAGGCGCGGAGGATTGCCCGTACAATTTGTGATCCAGCATAACAACTTTGAAAAAATAAAAGAACTGCTGCCCCGTTTTCTGGAGGAAGCACAAAAAAATCCGGTCTTTGCGGGTGTAGATGCCGATTTAAAATTCAACAAACCGGAATTGCGCATTACCATCGATCGGTTGAAAGCCGGACAATCGGGAATCAGTATGCGTACGATCGCTGAAACGCTGCAGCTCGCACTCAGCAACCGACGTCTGGGTTATTTTACACGTGAAGGAAAACAATACCAGGTGATGGGACAAGTGCGTCGTTCCAGTCGTGATGACCCTACGGATCTGAAAAACCTGTATGTGCGCAATTCTGCCAATCGTTTGTTTTCACTGGATCAGTTTGTTACAATTACCGAAACGACAACACCTCCCACCCTCTATCATTTCAACCGATATCGTTCGGCAACCATCAGTGCCGGACTCGCACCCGGCAAAACCATTGGTGACGGAATTCGTGAAATGGAACAAATTTCAAAACGATTGCTTGACGAAAGTTTCAGTACATCACTAAGTGGCAGTTCACGTGATTTTGCCGAAAGTTCGGGCAATACTCTGTTTGCATTTTTACTGGCACTATTGCTGATTTATCTGGTATTGGCAGCGCAATTTGAGAGCTTCATGGATCCGTTTATTATTATGCTAACTGTTCCGCCGGCACTGGCAGGTGCAATACTGGCGCTTTGGATGTTTGACCAAACTTTGAATATTTTTTCACAGATCGGAATGATCATGCTGATAGGACTGGTAACAAAAAACGGAATCCTCATTGTAGAGTTTGCCAACAGGAAAAAAAGAGCCGGCATGGATCGTTTTAATGCCGTAATTGAAGCTGCTTCTATGCGTCTTCGTCCCATTTTGATGACCAGTTTGGCGATGTGCCTTGGTGCTTTACCCCTGGCATTATCACTGGGAGCAGCATCAACAAGCCGGATACCTCTGGGGATTGTTATTACAGGCGGGATCCTTTTTTCGTTGCTGCTTACACTGTTCGTCATTCCTGCCATGTATTCATTTCTTTCTTCCTCCAAAATCAACGTACATGCCGAAGAAACTGAAGCTGTTATCGATCATCTTGCTGATTAATTCGATGGCCTTAGCACAGGCTCCGTTACTAACACCGGAGGTTGCACTGCAAAAGGCACTGGAACACAATTTCCGCATACGCATCGAAAAAAATACAAGCCAAACTTCCGCTATTGGAAATAGCTGGAGTGCGGCGGGATTGTGGCCGCAAATTACAGCGCAATCACAAACAGGTATTGCATCCAACGATCTGGAACAACGACTGGCCAACGGCACCAACATCAAGCGGAACGATGCGATTTTACGAAATATGGCTGCCGGACTTACAATCAACTGGCGCATCTTCAACGGCATGCAAATGTTTGCAACAAAAAAACGTTTGGAAGAGCTGGAACTGATCGGAGAACTGAATTTCAAAAGACAAGTAACCATTACATCCTATGAAGTACTTACTGCTTATTATGAAATCGTTCAGTTAAAACAACAAATCACCGCATTGCGCGAAACGCTGAACTATCTGGAAGAGCGTAAAAAAATTGCAGAAGATCGTTTCCGTATTGGCACGAGTCCCAAAACCGATCTCTTACAGGCGCAGGTTGACCACAATCTGCAACGTGCCAATTTACTGACACTGGAAAACAATCTGCAATTAGCCAAAACACAATTCAATCATTTGCTGGGACAAAAACCGACAACTCCGTTTGAAGTAGTTGCTGCACCGGAACCGGGAACAAGTCCGGACTATGCCGGCTATCAGTCGCAACTGTTATCCAAAAACTTTGACCTGCTGGTTGCGCAAAGTCAGATGATGGTTTTATTTCAACAAAAAAGAGAACTGGCTTTACAACGATTGCCGGTTGTTACACTCAACGGGAATCTGAATTACAACCGCAATAGGAATGATGCCGGCTTTAACTTGTTCAGCAGCAACTTTGGACCCAGCGGATCGATAGGCGTAAGCATTCCGCTTTTTAACGGAGGAGCCCTGAATCGTGAGCTGAAGGTGGCCGAGCTTCAAATCCAACAGCAAAAGATCACAATCGAAGAATTACAAAATCGTTTGGAGACCGGTCTGCTCAATGCTTATACCCAATACCGTTATGCTCAGGAACTGGCAACGATTGAAACGATGAATCTGGAATTGATCCGGGAAAATCTTCAAATTGCAACAGAACGCTTCCGAAAACTCTCCATCACTTCACTGGAATTACGTCAAATTCAACTGGACTACATGAATTGCCGTTCTCGTCTGCTCAGCGCTCAATACCTCGCAAAACTCGCTGAAACCGAGATGAAACTTCTTGTGGGAGATGTAACCCTTTGATCTCCTGCTTTTACAACTCGTTTTAGTTTTGTTTCTTTGCAACAAATTCAATTATGGCAACTCCTCTCATCGGCATCATTATGGGCAGCGACAGTGATCTACCTGTCATGCAGGCAGCTGCAGATATTTTAAAGCAATTTGAGATTCCATTCGAACTCACCGTTGTTTCGGCACATCGTACGCCACTGCGCATGGTTTCTTATGCTCAGAGCGCCCGTGAGCGTGGGCTCAAAGTCATCATTGCAGGAGCCGGAGGCGCTGCACATCTTCCCGGCATGGTAGCCAGTGTTACCACCTTACCCGTTATTGGCGTTCCCGTAAAATCGTCGAATTCCATTGATGGCTGGGACAGTATCTTATCCATTCTTCAAATGCCTAACGGAGTACCCGTTGCGACGGTTGCCCTCAATGCGGCCAAGAATGCAGGCCTACTGGCTGCGCAAATTATTGGAACATCCGATGCATTGGTTGCTCAACGAATCGCAACCTACAAATCCGGATTGAATGATGAAGTCCTCTCCAAAGTAGAAAAGATCAAAAAGGAAGGATGGGAAAATCAATTCGACTGATTAATGTTTCAAGTCCGGTTTAATGCTCAATCAATAGCGTAAAACGTTGCTCGGTTGCACCGGACGCTTCGTGCAACCGGGTTAAAAAAGCAGGTCCCCATTTTGCATAAAAAGAGGCAAAATTCTCAATGCGCTCCTGCAAACCCTCTCCGGGAAACAAGTCTGCTTTCAGATGTAGTAACTGACGGTGATAAGTATCGTGTTTTCTTTTCTCGGAGCGTAGCATTTTCTTCTCCAGCTGCTGTAATGCCTCTACCGCTTTTTTTTGCAAAGCTGTTACATGTTGCAATAAAGTGAAATCGACCTTTGTTGCCTGTTCCTGAATGACTTTGTACGTTAGTTCGATTTGATGCATTTCTTCTTTCAGGTCCAGCTTATCAGCAGCATGAAGCCTTGCATATTGTTCGAGCAAGGTATTGATCGGAAGAAAAAGATTTTCGGGTTCAAGATTAAGCCGCAGCAATTGTTCTTTTTGCTTTTTTTCAATCAACAGAAAAGAATTGCGGAGTAGCAAGACCGGAAACGGTACATTGAAGTGCAAAAACAAGTTTTTAAGTTCCAGCCAATATGACAATTCGCCTCCCCCTCCAATAAATGCAACGCCCGGAAGAATCATTTCCTGGAAAAGACCACGTAAAATCACATTGGGACTAAAGCGTTCGGGATGCAATTCCAGTTCCTGTATAATTTCATCTTCTGTAAAGTGCAGATTCGTGTTAACAACATGATACCCTTGCTCGTTTTTCTCGATACGTTCCCGCACCCCGTCATTCAAATAAAAGAGATTAATGGAACGTGCCGCCGCCTGTACCTTATATCGAGGTTCCAATAACTTTGCTGTAGCGCGGACAATAGGCTCTGATGTTTGCTGTAAAAGTTCTTCCCGGAACACGTTGACCATTTGTTGTTTCAAAGCAGGAGCATCGGGAATGAGGACCAGCAATCCGTAGGAGGCAAAAAGTGAATGAATCAGTTCAAAAGTGGCCTGTGCAAGCGTTCGTCCTTTTTGGTAGCATGTTCGGAGAAGTTGCAACAACTCTTTTCCGTAAGGTTCAATTTCCAGTTCTCCTGCCATCGAATCCATTAATTGCAACAATGCATCGTCCACAATGAATCTTCCGAAAGCTCCTTTTTGATTGGTCTTCCAGCGGTGCTTGGTTCCTTTAAGATGGTAATGTGCCAGTTCCTCCATATCGGCGTCCTCACTTCCCATAAAATAAACCGGAACAAAATGTGCATCGGGCAGCTGCCGGTTGCAGGTCTCGGCCACACGAATCGTATGCAAGATCTTATAGATTACATACATCGGACCGGTAAAAAGATTGGGTTGATGTGCCGTTGTAATGACAAACGTATTTTCTTTCAACAGGCTCCGGATGGATTGTTCTGTAGCTTCATGAACCGTGACATTACTATATTGCTGTTGCAGATAACGGACCAAGGCAACACGATCAACCGGATACTGTTGCCGTTGTGCCACTGCTTCACGGATTCCTTCCGGATCGGGACGAAATCCATAAAAGGACTCCAGTGCATCAACTCCTGACAGATAATCTGTTACAAGCGTATTGAAAAAGCCGGTTTTACGGTAATCCAGTTTAATTGTGGTACAATCCATAATTGCGGTGTAAAAGTAAGCACTCGTGCTTAGACAAAAAACTGAAGCGGTTTTTCAAAATCCGATAATCGAAACAGAAAGGGTACATTAAAACCTACGATCTTTGTTTTCATCCTTTAAAATCAATGGACTTTTGTCATGGAAACCTACGGTAAAATTTTATTGGTGGCTATGCCGGTATTTTTAATACTGGTACTTCTGGAAAAACTATATGGAACTCTTAAAGGAAACGATACGGTTCGTACGATGGATATGATCTCAAGTCTCACCAGCGGCATCACCAACATTACCAAGGATGTGCTGGGCTTGAGTTTCGCCGTCATTAGTTACGGTTGGATGGTCAAACAGTTCGCAGTCATATCGCTTCCCTCAGCACTTCTTACCTATCTCATTGCATTCCTGGCGCTGGATCTGGCAGGCTACTGGATCCATCGAATCAACCATGAATACAATTTCTTCTGGAATGCACACATCATCCATCACAGTAGTGAGGAGTTCAACCTGGCCTGTGCCTTGCGTCAAAGCATTTCCGTTTTTTTACGGCTCTTTACTTTTTTCCTGCTTCCGGCAGCGGTACTGGGTGTTCCCGAAACGGTGATTGCTGTGGTAGCCCCACTCCACCTGTTTGCCCAGTTTTGGTATCATACCCAACACATCGGAAAAATGGGTTGGCTTGAAAAGGTAATCGTTACGCCTTCGCATCACCGTGTGCATCATGCTATCAATCCGGAGTACATCGATAGAAACTACAGTCAGATTTTCATCTTTTGGGACCACCTCTTCGGAACCTTTCAGGAAGAGCGCACCGATATTCCGCCTGTGTACGGTATTACCCGTCCGGTACAAACCTGGAATCCCATCAAAATCAACTTTCAGCATTTGTGGCTGCTCATCCGTGATGCAGTTCGAACACAAAATTGGAAAGACAAATTCAGAATCTGGTTCATGCCTACGGGTTGGCGTCCTGCAGATGTGGAAGCGAGCAATCCTGTTCCTAAAATTCGTGATGTGTACCGCATGGAGAAATTTGAAACTCCCTATCGGTCCGGTTTCACTTTTTGGTGCTGGTTTCAATTAACCGTTCTCCTTCTCTTGATCAGTTATTTGTTTGGATCGCTTGCATCAATCAACCAAATTCACCCGATGGCGATTTACGGATATGGCGCGTTTGTCTTTCTGTATGTTTATGCACTTACGGATTTAATGGACGGCAATCGTTTCGCATGGCTGTGGGAACTCTTTAAAATGCTGGTTATATGCGGAATTCTGCTGGTGCAGCAAGACTGGTTTGGATTATCCGGATGGAGCCCTGTCCTGCCCAAACTGATTGGAACGTATGCGGTTCTTTCAATGGCAGGAACCGTTTATTTTTCAATTTTTTCAAAACCAATTCGAAATCGGTAACACCTGAAATAACGTTCAATTAGAAGCTTTCACATTATACGGCATCTCTTGTCCACACATCATTGACCCAACGACCCATATTCAAAGGATTTTCGTTTTTAAGTTCGTCGGGCAACAACAAAGGATTCCAGTTTTGATAACAGACGGCCCGTGCAAACCGTTTGATACCGTCGCTTCCTACAGCCGTAAACCGACTATCGGTCGAAGCCGGGAATGGGCCTCCATGCTGCATACTTCTGCAAACTTCCACCCCGGTAGGTACCCCATTCAGAATAAGGCGACCACATTGGTGTTCCAAAATTGAAATAAGAGAATGAGCTTCTTTCAGGTCGTCTTCAGTTGCCAGCAATGTTCCCGTTAGTTGACCTTCCAGCTTTTGAGCAATGGACATCATTTGCTCTAAACTATTGCAATGTACAATCAGCGAGAAAGGACCAAAGACCTCTTCCTGCAAACCGGGATGCGACAAAAAGGTAGCGCCATCAGTTGTGGCAAGTGTGGGAATCCCGGCGTGACCTTCCGGTGCGGCGAAAGCGTCATCGCTTTCCGCTACAAGGTGCACCGCTTCGTGCATGAGAGCTGCTTCACGCAAGCGAGCATACGATAAAGCAATGCCTTCGTGTAATAGAGGCATTGTTTGCACCTTACGTATCGCTTTTCCCAAATCGTGTGTGAACTGTGTAAGGGCTTCACTTTCCAACCCTATCAACAAGCCCGGCTTGGTACAAAACTGTCCTGCACCGGAAGTTATAGATCGGGCATATTGAAGCGCCATTTCAGAAGCAGCTGCTTCCAATTTCCGGGGCAGGAGATAGACAGGGTTCACACTTCCCATTTCAGCGAAGACCGGAATGGGACATCTGCGTTGCTGCGCCCAGTCGAACAACTGTTTCCCTCCCGCAAAAGAACCCGTAAAGGCTACAGCACTTACCGTGGGATGTTGCACCAATCGTTTTCCCAATTCAAAATCCGCACCTTCCAACTGGGCAAAAACACCTGCCGGCAAGTCGCACTTTTCAATGGCCTTTTCGATAGCACCGGCCAGCATACGAGCGGTATGAGGATGCGCCGGATGAGCCTTCACGATAACAGTACAACCGGCAGCCAGTGCCGCAGCCGTATCGCCACCTGCAGTAGCGTAGGCAAAAGGAAAATTACTGGCCCCAAAAACTACAACCGGACCCAGTGGTACCATTCGCTTACGTAAATCGGGACGAGGCGGGTTGTGATCGGCAATGGCGGTATGGATGCTTAAATCCATCCAAGTTCCTGCCACAGTTGCATCGGCATAACTACGAAATTGAAACAACATGCGGGAGCGTTCACTCCGTAACCGGATTTCATCTAAGTTGGTTTCGCGATGAGCGGTATGAATCAGCGCATCACCGAGGTGATCGATTTCCTGCGCAATCGCGTAAAGTAGTGCCGAACGGTGACGTACCGATAAGGTCCTGTATACCTCAAAAGCCGCTGTTGCCCGCACCATTACAAGTTCTAATTCACGCAAAATTGAATCCGACAGCATGATTCTTTTTTAATTTGAATTTAGAATTGTATTAATTTATAAATCAATTAATTAAAGCATCTCCTTCCAGATCGTAATCATAGGCTTTCGTGATCTTTACCTGAACAAATTCACCCATCGGCAATTTTCGATTTCCGGCATTAACCACCACTTCATTATCCACCTCAACGGAGTCGAATTCGGTACGACCAAGATAACGACCGGCCTCTTTTTTATCGATCAGCACCTTGTAGGTTTGTCCGATTTTCTCCTGATTTTTTTCGAGCGATATCTCTTGCTGCACACTCATGATATCCTGAGCCCGGCGTTCTTTTTCTTCGGCAGGCACATCATCAACCAAATCAAATCCGCTTGTTCCCTCTTCATGACTGTAGGTAAAAACTCCCACCCGATCGAAGCGCTGCTGCTCCAGAAACGCTTTGGTCTCTTCAATATCATCCAGCGTTTCACCCGGAAAACCGGCAATGAGTGTGGTACGCAGACAAATACCGGGCACTTTTTCACGAACGGCAGCCAACAATTCTTCCGTCTCGCTACGGGTAATCTGGCGCTTCATTGCCTTGAGCATGCGGTCACTTCCATGCTGTAATGGCATATCCAGATAATTACAGATGTTGTCACGCTCGCGCATAACATCCAATATATCAAGGGGAAATTTATGCGGATAAGCGTAATGCAAGCGAATCCACTCCAATCCCGGCACATCAGCCAAACGATGCATAAGATCGCCCAACATACGCTTTTTGTAAAGATCGAGCCCGTAGTAAGTCAATTCCTGAGCAATCAGCATTACTTCCTTAACACCTTTTTTTACCAACCCCTCTGCTTCACGAACCAGATCATCTATGGAGCGACTCACATGTTGCCCACGCATCAAGGGTATAGCACAAAAAGCGCAGGTTCGGTTACACCCTTCGCTGATCTTGAGATAGGCGTAATGTTGCGGCGTAGCCAACAACCTTTCGCCCATGAGCTCTTTCTTGTAATCGGCATTCATTTTCTTAAGCATCAGTGGCAACTCCATCGTTCCAAACCAAGCATCCACTTCCGGAATTTCTTTTTCAAGTTCGCCCCTGTAACGTTCACTTAAACAGCCTGTTACGTAAACTTTATCGAGTTTGCCTTTTTGCTTGAGCGCCACTTGTTCGAGAATGGTATTTACGCTTTCTGCCTTGGCTTTGTCTATGAATCCACAGGTGTTAACCACTACAATGTTGTGATCTTTTCGTGCGCTTTCGTGCACCACATCCAGATCATTTGCCAGCAATTGTCCGCTAAGCACCTCACTATCCACCATATTTTTACTACACCCCAGTGTAATAATATTGACCTTATCTTTCTTTAATGTTTTACTTTTCATACCAAAGCAAAGGTATTGCATTGGAACCGAAGCAGACATGAACACACAGCTTTCAACTCATTTTCACTCTATTCACATTAAAAAAAGACATTGTGGATAACTATGCATCTGTGATTTTTTTTATTCAAAGAACAGCCTCTTGAACAGCCAAAAGGCGCTAAAACACTGCAGTTATGCACAAAATTGCACACAAACCCTCTGCTCAATACAACTTATTTGTGAAACAAAAAAATTAATTTTTAAACGTTTTTTCAAAAAATGCTCATAATTTCAGTTCACATTATTGAGAATTCATACAGGAAAAAAGCCCCGTTTAGAATTCAAATATCCTAAAAACCAAACCAATAATCTGTAGTCGCTGAGAACCATCCAATTCCAATATCGGTGAAAACCAGTCCGACCTACTACAAGTGTCGTACCCAATGTCCGTGAAAGACTTCCGCTGAGGAAGTTTTTCCTTTTTATACCCCTCCCACATATCTTCCTCCCATCAAATTCACGTTCTTTGCAGCATCCAAACCGGATTCCGCATGATCACCAATTATCAGATTGCCGATGTATTTGAACTGCTGAGCAAGCTCATGGATATTCACGGCGAAAACGCTTTCAAATCCAAGTCCTACGCCGCGGCTGCCTTTCAAATTGAAAAACTGCCGCTGCAATTAGCCGAAACCGATCCCAACCGCATTGCCGGTCTCAAGGGCATTGGCGAAAGCAACGCACAAAAAATCAGGGAAATCCTGCAAACGGGAAGTTTGCAAATACTGAACGATCTGGTCGCACGTACCCCTTCCGGCATTCTTGAGATGTTATCTATCAAAGGACTGGGACCTAAAAAAATTGCCACGATCTGGAAGGAGATGGAAATCGAAAGTATTGGCGAACTGCTTTATGCCTGCCGTGAAAACCGACTCATGCTGTTTAAAGGATTTGGACAAAAAACGCAGCAGAATGTTGCCGAAGCCATCAGCTTTTACTTGCAGCATAAAGATATTCACTTGTATGCCGATGTAGAAAGCTATGCCCGGAGCATCCACAATACATTAATGCAACAGTTTCCCAACGTAGCATGGCATACCACAGGGGCTTTTCGCCGTCAACTGGAAATCATACCGGAACTGGAATGGGTGACCACACTGTCACCATCCGAATTGCATTCCTTTTTTGAAGCAAACAATTTTACAACGCAGGAAACCACAACTAATGGCTATGCATGTAAGGGTCCGGAGAATGTCTTATTGCGCTTCCATTGTACCGTACCCGAAACCTTGGGTAGCACTTTATTTGCCACCTCCTGTTCCGAAGCATTTTTAGAAGAATGGGGCATACCAGTCCTTGCTGCAACAGAGGACGAGGTATTTGCCCAAAAAGGACGCCCTTTTTTACCCCCTTACTTGCGGGAAATACCCGGTTGCAAACCTGTTAAGGACATTCTTGAGCCGAGCGATATCCGTGGTATCATTCATTGTCACAGCAATTGGAGCGATGGCAGCAATACAGTGGAGGAATTGGCTGCAGAAGCTCAACGCCGGGGTTTGGAGTATTTGGTACTATCCGATCACTCCCGTTCGGCTTTTTACGCCAATGGCTTGTCGGCTGAACGTGTAGTACAACAACACCTGCACGTGAACGAACTAAACGATCGCCTGAAAGGATTTCGCATTTTCAAAAGCATTGAATCCGATATTTTGAACGACGGCTCACTGGATTACGACGACGAACTTTTAGCTCAATTTGATCTGGTGATCGCTTCGGTGCACAGCAATTTGAAGATGTCAGAGGAAAAAGCCATGCAACGATTGTTGCGTGCCATTGAAAATCCGTACACGACCATTCTGGGACATCCTACCGGACGACTCTTACTGAGCAGGTCCGGCTATCCTCTGAATCATCGTACCATTATTGATGCCTGTGCCGCCAATCTGGTAGCCATTGAGATCAATGCACATCCACGTCGCTTGGACCTCGACTGGCGCTGGGTGTCCTATGCGCTGGAAAAAGGCGTGTACCTCTCGGTAAACCCCGATGCCCATGCGCTAAGCGGATTTGACGATACCCGCTTCGGTGTTTTGACGGCTCAAAAAGGAGGCCTCACTCCGGATCGCAACCTCAGCAGTTTTACGCTGGCAAAACTGGAACAGTACCTATTGGATGTACGCAAGGAAAAAGGAATCTAACCGCATAGTTCCCTCTCTAGCATGTTCATGTATTGTCTCCGGCAATGCAATTACAGGCGTTTGACAACCCATCGGTTTGGTGCAACAGAAAATAAAAAGAATCATCGAAACGGTTCATAAATACCAGATGCCTTTCTCAAATAGACATCAAGCTTAGGCATTCGCCTATAAACATGCTGCAGTTATGCTTCAAGATGCTAATTTTGGGCAGCATGAATTCCATTGACTTGAAACTGCTTATTCTCACCTGTTTTCTGCTGTTTACGATTTCTACTGTGCGGGCACAAAAAGACAGCAGTCGTTCACTCAAACTCAGCGCCTATGCCGAGTTCTATTACAGTTTCGATTTTTCACAACCACGACAACAAGAAAAAGCGGCTTTTCTTTACAATTACAAACGAAACCAGGAGGTTCAGGCTAACTTAATTCTGACAAAAGCAAGCTATTCATCGAAACGAATGAGAGCAAATCTGGGACTCATGATCGGTAATTACGCCCGTTTTAACTTAAGCAGTGAGCCGGGTTTGTTACGCTATATAAATGAAGCCAACATCGGTTATAAGTTATCCCGTAAATATAAGTTATGGGTTGACGCAGGCATTTTTCCTTCACATATTGGCTTTGAATCGGCTATCGGCTCGGCCTGTCCCAACCTCACCCGTAGCATGGTTGCCGAAAATTCGCCTTACTACGAATCGGGACTCAATGTCAACTTTACCACCGCCAATGAACAATTAATAGTGGCTTTGTGGCTGCTTAACGGCTGGCAACGTATTCACATTTCACGATACACTCAAAGGCCCTCCGGCGGGTTGCAGATCGTCTACAAACCCAATACCCGACTAACCTTAAACTATAGTAATTTCCTGGGAAGTGCGCGTCCTGACAGTCTGCATCGTTTTCGCACCTATCACAATCTCTACGTACTCTATCAGCCATACCCAAAACTAGGTTTGACTGCGGGTTTTGACATTGGATCCGAAACCGGAGGTTCCTTGCCCAACGGTATTTGGTTTACACCCATTGCTATTGTCCGTTATCAATTTTACACCAATTTGAAAATGGCATTGCGCGGAGAGTATTATCAAGATTCGAAACAAATCATGCTTACCGCCCCCACCGCAAAAGGTTTTGAAATGACCGGATTATCAGTCAATGTGGATTATCAGGCACACAAAAAACTATTGTTGCGTATCGAAGGGAAATGGTTTCATGCCCTCGAATCCTATTTCAATTCAGGAGCCAACAACTATGCGATTACAGGATGTGCGGCATTTTCATTATAAAAAATGCATCTGTGTAACCTTAGTTACATTCCCCTTCAGCAAAAATGAGAACATTTACAGATATTCCGAAAGTGCATTTTCGGAACATTTAAATACACGTTAACCAAACGGATAAGTATGAAACGATTGATTTCTGATTTAATTATAATAATAGCCTTCATCTGCGCCCTGTCTTTTGCTTCTTGCAACACATCCACATCAGGAGAACCCTGGAAAGAAACACAATTACTGGAGCCGGCCGTTTTGGCTGCAACAATCAACGATTCGGCCACGACCAAACCTGTTATTCTTTGTATTGGACCCGGTGCCGCTATCAAAGGTAGTATTGAAATAGGCCCAGCCGGTGAAGCAGAACATCTGGAACAACTAAAAACCTATTTGAATACGTTACCAAAAGACACACCTGTAGTAGTGTATTGCGGTTGTTGTCCGTTTGCTAATTGTCCCAACATTCGACCGGCTTTTAAGTTGCTCAAAGAAAAACAATTTACGCAAACCAAACTCCTGAATTTAGAACACAATCTTCGTACCGACTGGATTGATAAAGGCTATCCCCGCTAAATGTAAATTTTATATCGTCCAAAAAGATTCAATCAACTACTTTATGCTTAAATTGTAAAGGAACGAATCCTTTATTGTATTAATTACACAACAAAAAAGGTTCCGGATCAAACTACACTTACACCAAAAAACAACTGCATGAACAGAAAAGATTTCCTAACTCAAACCGGGGTTTTATCGGCAATGGGTCTAATTCCCTTTACAGCTTCATCTGAAGCAACACATGCCCCCTTTTCGGATCCATTAAAACCCATACTATTGCCATCACAACCTCCATTGGAACATAAGGGCGGATTAGCAATTCGCACATGGGTACGCTCTTCTATGACAAATGGCCTTTACTCCAGTGTTGAATGCGCAGTAGCCTCAAAGGTGATGGGACCACCGCCACACTATCACAAAGAGCTTGATGAACTGATGTATGTTTTGGAAGGAACAGCGAGTATTTTGATTGGGAACGATGTTGTGGAAGTAAAAGCAGGTGGATGGCATCTACGACCCCGAATGCTGAAACACACATTCTGGAATGCAACTGAACAGTCCTTGCGTTTTATTGATATGTATTTCAACCAACCATTTGAAGAATATCTTGAAAAAATCTTTTTTGAACTAACGCCCGAGAAAGGCTATAGTGAAGGGTCGCCGGCAAAAATGAAAGCCCTGACAGATTTAAATGAACGATTTGGATTGGTATTTGAAAAAGATGCCTTCTCGCAAATGGATGCGATAAAAAAAGAGTACAATTTGCATTAATAATAAAACTCATTCTGAATCAATACAGATATAAAAACAACAGTTCGTTTACTGTAAAAATCCATTTATATTCTTAAACAGAAGTACTGTTGTATCGCATACAGATCCTGGTACTTAACGGTATTCCGTTTAATTCTTTAGATTTGTTACTATAACTATTCAGAAGATGCGTATTGCAATTACGTTCGTGTTTTTAACAGTGTCTATGTTCGTTACAGCCCAAATCCAAAATGGCGATTTTGAATTATGGGAAAATGTTGGCACTCCTACGGAAGAGCCCACCTTCTTTAATTCCAATAAAACAGGATCGTCGACTGCCACACTGGGGCCACAAACCTGTTTCAGGGATGCAACCATAAAACTAAGTGGCAACTATAGTGTGCGGATCGAGAGCAAATTGGTTGCGGTATTCAACACCATCGTAAACGGCAACCTCACAACGGGAGTTATCAATGCACCCACTACCAACAAGGCCGACGGTTATATTGGAACTGTAAAGTACAATACACCATCAGACATCCGAAGAATGAGTTTTACGTCGCGACCCGACAGCCTAATTGGTTTTTACCGCTACACACAGGGAGGCACTAACGAAAGAGGAAAAATAACTGCCTATTTGCATGTGGGCGACTACTTTGATCCGGAGGCTGCTACCCCGTACCATCCGGATGCCACACCCAATCGCATAGCCTTTGCGCAATTTGTAACACCCGCTGTCAATACCACAGAATGGACACGCTTTGCCGTTCCTTTTGTTTACAGCGATTCACGAACGCCTGCTTACATCATGATCAACTGCACTTCTTCTGCCGATCAACTCACGACTGTAGGCGGCAGTAAGTTCTGGATCGATGATCTAGCTGTTGCCAATACCGTTCTTACACCCGTTCGCACGATCACCCAACCAAAGGAATTCATACAGGTTCATTGCTACGGAAAAACCATTTACATCCAACCAAGTACAGAAAGAATGCATCGTCTCCTCTTAACTGTTTACGATCTGGCAGGACAAGTTGTAGCTCGTCAAACAATGGATGGCAACCGTACACAAAGCCTTCAAGTGGCCCACTTACACTCCGGCATTTATCTTTACCGTATTACCGGAAACGGATTTCAACAAACGGGAAAATTAAATATTGACTGATTCCTAAATAGATACCCCATTGAATTTCTTTTTTCATCAAGTAATTTCCCGATCAGCCAAACGCCTGATCGGTCTATTTTTTGTTTGTACTTTATCGGCACTCCAACCGGCATTGGGACAGACTAAAGGAATCATAAAAGGTCAAATTACGGATGCACAAACACAGGAACCTCTTTCGGGTTGCAGTATAGAATGGTTGAATGGAACGGCTATTGGACTGACCGACAACAACGGACTGTTTCAATTCACACTCGATTCCGGGCATCATGTACTGGTTTTTCATCATACCGGTTACCGCGCTGATACATGTCGTATTCAAATACAACCCAATGCCCTTGTTGAAATCAAACGGAAACTACAACCCGCGGGAAAACTGTTGGAAACAATTGTTATTACCTCCGGAAAATTTGCGCAAAAGCTGGAAGAAGTCACGGTTTCAATGGAAGTATTGAAACCCGGTTTGATCCAAAATAAAAACACTACCTCCATTGAGACCGCGCTGGAACAAGTGCCGGGACTGACCATTATTGACAACGACCCTCAGATTCGTGGCGGTAGCGGATTTACATTTGGGGTGGGCAGCCGAGTCGCCATTGTAGTAGACGGTATTCCCTTACTAAGCGGAGATGCCGGCAGGCCCGAATGGAGTTATATCCCCGTGGAAAATATCGAACAGATAGAAGTGATCAAGGGTGCTTCTTCTGTGCTGTACGGATCATCTGCCTTAAGCGGGGTCATCAACATCCGATCGGCCCATCCAAAAAGCAAACCCAAAACCATGCTGAATGTTTCTACGGGAACTTACAGCAAACCCGGTGCTCCCGCTTCCGACTGGTATGGAAACTCACTACCCGGGTTCGTAAACCTCAACTTTTTGCATACCCGCATAATAAAAAAACAACTGGACTTTGTCCTGGGAGCAAATTTCAATACCGATCAGGGATATATCGGTCCTCCCCCACCTGCTCCCGATATGCCACAAGATCTCCGAGAAGCCTTACGCATAACCGACACCATTCCAACGTTTTCGAATCGTGATATGCTGCGAATACGAGGTCGTGTCAATTTCAATCTTCGGTACCGTTCGTCCAAAGTAACAGGATTAAGTTTTGGCATCAACGGCAATGGCATGTTGCACAAAACCAATATGGTCTTTGCATGGAATAACGATACCGACGGACTTTATAAAGGATATCCGGGAGCCGTATTTCTGCAGGACCAGCAATTGTTCAATCTTGATCCTTTTATCAAGTACAACAACGGCAAGGGCGTTGTGCATAGTTTGGTAACACGCATTTTCCACAGCAATAACATCATTACCAACAACCAGTCTAACCGGGGTACACTTTATTACGGCGAATACCAACTCCAACGACGTTTTCTTGAACAAAACCTCACTTTTACCGGAGGTGTAGTAAGTAACACCTCTACTTCCTTTTCTAAACTGTATGCAGCGAGTGGAAGCCCGAACAACCGTATCAGCAACGCATCTGTTTATTTGCAAATGGACAAGAAACTCTGGAATATCCTCAACCTGAGCGGTGGTATACGGTATGAATATTTTAAAATGAATCGTACTCCAAGTGTTGTTGCACCCATTTTTCGTGCGGGCGCCAGTTTGCAAGTGTTGGAAGGCACGTTTTTGCGTACTTCCTACGGACAAGGCTTCCGATACCCAACCATCACCGAGCGGTTTATTTCTACTAAAGCAGGATTGTTCGGCGTTTTCCCCAACCCGGGGTTAGAACCCGAGACCAGCAAGAGTTTTGAAATTGGTCTGAAACAAGGTTTTAAACTTGGAAGCGTAATGGGCTATCTGGATCTGGCCGGATTCTTTCAGAAATACGAACAAACCATTGAATATCTTTTTGGAGTATGGGATCCATCAATCTCGCTGGTGGGATTCAAATTCCAGAATACAGGCAACTCAAGAGTTCGTGGAATTGATGTATCACTGGTATTAAGTAGTGATTCCAAAAATAAAAAATCAGGCATTACGGCTTTGCTGGGCTATACCAACGTAGAGGCCGTATCGCTAACACCCGATGCAATTTATGCAGTAACGCAATCCATCCAACCCGGAGCACCGGGCATCCCTCTCAGTTATAAAAACAGCAGTATGGATACCACGGGAAACTTTTTAAAATACCGGTTCAAACACATGGCCAAGGCTGATGTGGAATTGAAACTGGCAGGCTGTTTGCATGTGGGTTTCAGTTACCGCTATTACAGCAAAATGCAAAATATCGACAAAGCCTTTGAAGAAATCGAAGAACTCACATCCAATGCCGCACCTTATCTCTCCCCTTTGAAAGTAGTAGATTACTGGAAACGTCATAAACACTTTCATATTCTGGATCTGCGATTTGGCTGGAATATGAAAAAGGATCAGAAAATCGCACTTATATGTGCCAACTTGTTGAATACCGATTATGCGCTTCGTCCATTGAAAATCGAAGCACCACGCAGTGTTGCACTTCAATATGTTTTAAATTTTTAAATGCAGTTTTGCATTTACAGCACCGAAAACTGAACAAAAAAGGAAGTGCCGACACCCGTTTCAGTTTCAAACCAAATTTTGCCCTTGATCTGCTCTACAATGCCTTTACACATTGCTAAACCAAGTCCCGTACCGGATGTTTTAGTTGTGAAATTAGGATAGAATATTTTCTCGCGTATATCTTCCGGAATACCATTACCATTGTCTTTTATTTGAACCAAGGCGATACCGTTGTTTTGAGTAAGACGAATGATCAGTTCGGGCTTCCTGTCAGATGGTACCGCTTCAATGGCGTTGCGAATTAAATTGGTGAACAATCTATTGAGATGAGTACGATCTGCTTGCACTCTAATGGATTTATCAGATGTCTCAAATAAAATGGATGCACGACTATCCATCCGAAACAGATCCACAACCGATTGAATCGAATCGTATAACAAAACTTGCTCCAAACGGGGATTGCCGATATTGGCAAAACTGGAAAAGTCGGAAGCGATTGCCGACAAATAATCAATTTGTTCAACCAAGGTTCCGGCCACACGTTGCGCAATGGCTTTAGCATCGAGCGCATTACCGTCGATCGCCTTTTGTAAATACTGAATACTGAGTTTCATAGGGGTGAGCGGGTTTTTGATTTCATGAGCAACCTGACGAGCCATTTCACGCCAGGCCCCTTCCCGTTCACTTTTAGCCAGCAACGAAGCACTTTCCTCCAGCTTATTCACCATTTTGTTGTACTCCTGTACCAACTCTCCAATTTCATCATCACGGTTCCATACAATCGCCTCATTCACTTTGCCCAGTTTAATAGCCTTCATTTTACTGCTTATGAAAGCAAAGGAATTGGTAATACGGTTGGTTACAAAATAAGCGATCACACCTGCAACAAGGAAGATAAACGCATTCAGATTAATCAGCGTGACCAAAAAGTTGGAGATTTCCTGCTTGAGTTCATTTTGTGAAGTGAAATACGGGATATTGAGATACGCATAGGTAGCACCTTGCTCGTCCCGCACCGGCACATAAATACTCATGTATTTCCTTGTTCCTACATTTTCTTCCTCAATCGTTTGTACAAGATCCTCTTGTTTGAGCTTGTAAAAAGCATCAGGCTCCATTTTACGACTTAGCAGCCCCTTGTTGTAATAGTAAGGCTGTGATGAAACTCTTAACGTTCCTGATGGATCATACACATTGACATCAACCCCGTGAATTTCGGCAATACGACTTACTTTCTGTTGTAATTCGGCCGAAGAAACCTCATCATATACTTTCAGCACATCGTCGAAAACCGCTTGTTGCTGCAGAATCTCTTCCACTTCTGTTTGCATGATTTGAATGGTTCTTGCCAACCGCTCACGGTTGTTGAAATCATGACGATTGATAAAAAAGAAAATCGTTGAAATCCCAATTACAATGAATGCAAAAATAGTAACAGTAATAATGGTCGTGTGTACTTGGGTGCGAAACCGCATTTGCAATTCCTGTTTCCAATGGTGAGGTTGGCGTCCGAAATGATAAACAAATCGAAGCGTACGATAAATAGCCCACGTTAACAGGAACGTACAAAACAAATAAGCGAATAACGTAATGATCTCCAACAATGGATTCTCTTTACGTACCACAATTACAGCACGATCCCGGGAAGTTTGATACCACATTTCGGAGTATCCCAATTTGGTTTTCTTTTGAAATCCGCGTTGAATGATCTCATCTTTTGGCAAATGAATCGCAAAGGGATAATCGTTGAAACTATTGATTAACGCTCCGTTCTTATAAATCGCAAACGAATAATCGGGTGTGTTCTCGGACTGGAGGTTGAACGTTCTGGAAAACAATTCAGGATTGAACTTCCCACTGGTATAAGTTCGGGGACGCGAAATGACAAAAAGATGCCCATTCGGACGAAAAGTGTTGGTATCAAGCACTTCCTTTCGGGCGATATAATAGAACTTGTCAAAAGACTCTTCATAGAAGCGCCATTCACTGGATGTTGTGGTTTTACTCTGTAAATCGTAAATCGTATTGAGTGTATTGAACGAGGTAGAATCTTCATTGAACAAAGGCTGCTCATCCTGCGAAAAAACAAAAATTCGTGTATCAAATTTCCGGAGATAGCCGCTGAAATGCTCACCCAGCAAACTGTCTTTCAAAAAACGATTGCTGCCGGCAG
This sequence comes from Lacibacter sp., assembly GCA_049240625.1. GTDB lineage: Bacteria > Bacteroidota > Bacteroidia > Chitinophagales > Chitinophagaceae > Lacibacter. The sequence continues at coordinate 39,706 of JBMLSG010000082.1, forward strand.
TATTAAAACGATTGAATTGCGAACGTAAAAAATCGCTTCGAAAATTACTGAGTGCTATACTGAGCAGTTTTTCTGCTGCCGGATCCGACTGCAGGGAAAGTTTTTCAGCCATACGTGCCCGGTCGTTCCATTCCTTGCTGCTATTCTCATAAAACAATAGGAAGGTTAGCGACAAAGAAAAAAACACCACCCAAAACAAGCGTTTGCCCCCCGAAGGCAAAAAGGCCAGAATACGCTTATCCCACTGCATCAGTAAAGCTACGAGTAGAAGCCAACCGAGTAAAGCGAGATGAAATGCAACTTGCGAGTCTCCCAGCGTAAACGTGAGGTAACTAAACCCAATCACAACAAGGTAAAGACATTGATACGTGATCTGATGTCCGGTTGCATATCCAAGCCCTTTGAACAATCGTTCAGCAATCAAATAATAGTTGAGAGCTAAAAGACCAAATAAGAAAAATCCCAAAAAACTAAAGACGTTTAAACTGAAAAAACGTGTCACATGAAAGGAAATCTGTGAGTCGGCGATGAGACTACGGGCTATCGATCCAAAAACCAATGTTACGATCCAGAGTAAAATAGCAGGAATGAGTGCCAGCACATAACGATTCCCTTTGGGAAATGAGAACAATCGATTGGGACCATAGGTTCGTATGAACAATAAAAACCATAAAAGCAAAAGCGTATTGATTATTAAATCGCCCAAAGATTTTAATACAGCCCCGGAACCATAAACTGCCGGATTGAATAACTCAAACTGCCGCAAATTCATGGGTACAGGTATATTATATGACAACACTCTTAAACAAAGCAGTATAAGGATCAAACAAATTATCCCGGTTCGAAATGAATACACCTGAACGATCCACACTGCAAGTTGTTGTATGAACACAAGCAAAGAAGCCAATGCCAACAAACGAAGTAAGACTGCAACCAAACTCAAAGGTTGCGGATACCCTGCTTTTTCGATGAGCCAAAAAAGTGTTTGTCCGCCCAATCCCGCTACCGGATAACTACTCACGGTACTATTACTAACCTGATAATACTGTTCGATAGAAGGCAGATAGGCAAATCCGTTGTAAAGATCACTGGTTGTTATAAAATAATCCCATTTTACGGGAATAAGCGCCATCACTTCAACACGCTTACCGCCAGACAGCTGCAATGCTCTTTTAGTTCCTACGTAGTACCCGTTGATTAACTTTTCAAACCACTCACCTTCGGGTTGCTTCCATAAGGATTCAGGGGGAAGTATCGTTTGTGTGTTCCAGTAGTTCAACACAAACCCATCAGAAGTTGAGGTTCCCAAAAAAATAAAATAATCCTTCGAATGCAGTTTTTGAAAGGAAGATGCACTTAGACGACCTTCATACATACTTGCGATCAGTTGCTGATCCTTTGATATTTGTAAAAAATCTTCCTGACGTTCTCTGATTTTTTCGGTCAACGTATTCCGTACCTGTTCAGGTGAAGAGGTATGTGACCAGTAATATTGTACCAGATACGAAAAAGTAAGGAACCACGCACCTGCAATCAGCAGATAAGCATTGCGGTGAAAAAAAGCACGTATCGTTTTGTCTTGTTTCAACCTGTTTGTTCTGATTCGCGGTTGCGTTTTTTAATGGCATTCCAAATAGCATCCATTTCCTCCAGCGTCATTTCACTGAGTTGCTTTCCGTCACGCAACGCCTCCTCTTCCAGTAAAGTAAAACGTTGCATGAATTTGTGATTGGTCCTTTCCAGAGCAAGATCGGCATCCACCTGCAAAAAACGGGCATAGTTGATAACCGAGAACAATACATCACCTAACTCCTCTTCCATTTTAGAGATATCATTGCTTGCAACCGCTTCCTGTAATTCCTGCATTTCTTCCTGTATTTTCTCCAGCACTTGCTCTTTATGATCCCATTCAAAACCCACTTGTTTCACTTTTTCCTGTATGCGAATCGCTTTGATCATGGAAGGCAGACTCCGTGGCACGCCGGACAACACCGACTTCTTCCCTTCTTTCATTTTGAGTTTTTCCCAGTTGCGCTTGACCTCTTCTTCATCCTGAACCTTTACATCGCCGTAAATGTGCGGATGCCGGTGAATCAGCTTTTTACTGATACCCTCCAGTACTTCAGTGAGTGTAAACTGATCCTGTTCTTTTGCAATACGTGCGTAGAAAAGAAGATGCAGGAACAAATCGCCCAATTCTTCCCTGATATGCAACCAATTGGAGTCTGTAATAGCATCAGCCAACTCATAGGTTTCTTCGATAGTCAGGGGCCGCAGCGTCTCGATGGTTTGTTTCCGGTCCCACGGGCATTGCTCCCTTAATTCATCCATAATGGTAACCAGTTTTAGAAAGGAAGTCGTGAGTTGTGAAACATCCATGAATTCGAGATTTTCACTAAAAATAAACAGAAAGCAGCAAACCTTTGACGCCGGCAGAATATCTTTGAGCCACTTTAATTTTTGTTATATAGATTGGTCCCGGATCTCTTTCCGATTTTCATCAAAGAAGGCTTTGGGACAATGCATTGCAACCATTCAAAACAATGATTCAAAATACATGAAACACATACGCATTTGGTGCTTATTGCTACTGCCCTTTGCAGCGCATGCACAATATTATTACAAAGATTTGCTGAGTACGGGTATTGTTGAACAACAGTTCCGGTTGCTTAAAGAACAAAAAATTAAAAAAGTGGTGCTTCAATCGTTCGAATCCGACGATCGGGAAACAGATCGCTTTTTATGCTATCAGGTTGTCAACACCTCCCATTCCACACTGATGACGCACACGCAGTCGGCAGGAACTATGCCTTCTGTTTTAACCAGCCAGTTTTCATCTGAAGGAACATTACAGCGTACTTCGGACAGTTCCGGTACAACTGTAACCGTAGTTTTGTATGGATATGCAAACGGTAAACTGACAACGCTGCAATCGGTTTCAAGAGCATCCAACGATTCGACACAGGAAACCGACCGTCATGAATGGATCTACGGAAGCGATGGTCTCCCCATCCGAATGCTCCGAATCAAAAACAATGTTGACACAACGGAAGTTTTATTTAAGCCCGATGAACAGGGACGTGTGGCAGAGGAAACCTGGAAAAAGAAAGGGGTCGTATTGGAACGCTACTACTACTATTACAACGACAGCCGTCAACTCACAGACATTGTTCGTTACAGTAAAAAAGCACGCCGTCTACTACCCGATAATGTTTTTGAATACGATACACAAGGAAGAATCTCCCGCATGATTGGCGTACAACCCGGCAGTAGCAACTATGTCACCTGGGCTTATGTATATAATGAAAATGGATTAAAGCAGAAAGAAGTGCTGTACAATAAACAACGACAATTAATGGGAACGATACGGTACCGTTATGAATAAGATCGAGACATCGTTATGTTAAATAAAAAAACCTCCTGATCAAAGGAGGTTTTTTTGTGCCCCGGAACGG
>JBMLSG010000083.1:0-9985 GCA_049240625.1 Lacibacter sp.
AGAATCCGACGCTAAAGTTACTGACAGTCTTGCATTTACGTCAATTTTCCAATCCTTTTTTTGCAAAAATCATTCCGAATCCATTCGTTGATTTACAAGCCGTTATACGTGTTTTTTCGTACTCAGCGGGTTTCAACGAGCCAAAAACGACAAACAACTGTTTGTTGTATCAACTGTTTACGGGCTTTTGTTTGAAGCATTTTGCACCTTGTAACCCTGCCAACGGCCTGATGGAAAGCCCACTCTTTTTGTCCTATTTTTGCAGCCTATGTGGGCCATTTGCAAAAAAGAATTCCGGCAGTTTTTCAGCAACCTTACGGGCTATTTAACCATTTTGATTTTCCTTCTGCTGAACGGACTGTTCCTGTTTGTTTTTTCCAGCTTCAACATCCTCGATTACGGGTATGCAACCCTGGATAATTTTTTTACGCTTGCACCGTTTGTTCTGCTGCTGCTCATACCGGCTGTAACCATGCGCAGTTTTCCGGATGAACGCCGTGCCGGAACGCTTGAAATTCTGAAAACAAAACCCATTACCAACCTGCAACTGGTTATGGGAAAATACCTTGCAGCCCTGCTGGTGGTGGTGATAGCACTCCTCCCAACACTCAGTTATCTGCTCACCATTTCGATGCTGGCCGCCGATGGAACGGTACTGGATGCCGGCGGAATTACGGGTTCGTACATCGGTCTGTTTTTTTTGGGCGCTGCCTTTACTTCCGTTGGGCTTTGTTTAAGCAATTACACCAACAATCCGGTTGTGGCCTTTTTGCTTGGTGCTGCCGTTTGCTTTGCTCTTTATTCCGGTTTCAATGCCGTTGCCGGACTTCCGGTTTTCAAATCCGGAGCCGATTATTATCTGGAACAAGTGGGAATGCAGTTTCATTACCGCGGACTTTCCAAAGGTGTGATTGACAGTCGCGACCTGATCTATTTCGGCAGTTTGATCTTCTTTTTTCTTTACCTCACTGCAAAACGCACCCGTCAACCGGCCTGATGGATATCCGGTGTACAAACGATTACAAAACGGAATGAATCCAAAATTCAACAAGTAACTAAACAAGGATCAAAACAAGAATGAAAAAATTGTTCGCTTCAAAATACGACTGGCTGGTGGTATTGGTGGCCGTAGTGGTCCTCAACCTGCTTGCAGGGCAATTTCGCTTACGATACGATGCCACTTCCGAAAAAAAATATTCATTGTCGGCTGCCACAAAATCACTGCTCAAGAATCTGGAAGAGCCGGTTACCATTGACGTCTTAATGAAAGGCCAATTCCCGGCCGTGTTCCGCAAACTGCAACTGAGTACGGAAGACCTGCTTAAAGAAATGAAAGAGTATGCAGGCCCGCAATTGCAGTTTCGCTTCATCGAAATGGAGGAATTCCTTCCTGCAGCCGAACGGACCCGCCTTGCCGCAGTATACATGAACCAGATGCGTCTGATGGGTTACAATGTCGACAGCATGCAACAGGTTCCCGGTTTTGTAAAAAATCTGGAAGATCAGATTCTGAACGATAGCATCAAAGCACTGGGCATTCAACCTTACAATTTGCAGGTACAGCAAAAAGAAGGGGAAGAACAGATTCAGCGTTCGTTGCTGCCGGCAGCTATTCTTAAAACCGGAAATCGGGTTGTTGCCGTCGATTTGCTGAGTGGCAAAACCGAATACCGCCGGGATGCGCTCTCGGGACGGATGGAACTTGATGAAGCCGGAAGTATCGCCAATGCCGAAGCGTTGCTTGAATTCAAATTGGCCGATGCCATTGAAAAAATACAACGCAAACAAAAGCCCTTCATCGGTTATCTGGTAGGCAACGGACAACCCATGGGTCCCGAAACCTTTGATCTGGTTCAAACAGTGGAAAAAGATTATCAGTTTCAACTGCTGGATCCCAATAAAAATCCGGTCATACCCAAATTGTTTGCTGCCGTTATGATCGTTAAACCGTCTGTTCCTTTTTCCGATTCGGTAAAAATGAAAATCGACCAGTACGTGATGCAGGGCGGAAAAGTGTTGTGGTTTGTTGACATGTTGTATGCCGAAAAAGACAGTCTGGCACTGGTAGCTCAAACGCTGGCCTACGATCGTGGTCTCAATCTGGATGACCTGCTCTTTCGCTATGGCGTTCGCATCAACAGAGATTTATTACAAGATCAACAATGCGATTTCAGTAAAATGGTGGTAGGTAATGCGGGCGATCAGCCGCAATTAGCCGATGTGCCTTTCAACTATTACCCCTTGTTGAGCCCCTCACCGCTGCACCCGGTTACGAAAAATCTGGAACCGGTATTGGGCCAGTTTGTGAACACGCTCGATACGGTTAAAGCGCCCGGCATACGGAAACAATTTCTGCTTTTTTCATCCGAAAACGCCAAAACGGTGAGCACACCGGCCATTATTAGTCTGCAGGAATTGAAAACGATAGAGAACCCGGATCTGTACAAACAAAAACATCTGCCCGTTGGTGTATTGCTGGAAGGCGTGTTTACAAGTATGTACGGCAACCGTGCTTCCGGTGAAATGCGCTCCTATTTCCAAACACATTACGGAAGTTTTGCTGCCGCATGCATGCAACCCACGCAACAATTGGTTGTGGCTGATGGCGATCTGGTCCTTAATGGTTATACGCAAAAAGAGCCCTTTGCCATGGGTTTCAGCCGAACACAGGAACACACCTACTCCAACCGCATCTTTTTAACGAATACACTGGATTACATGACCGGAAATGCAGGAATTGTAGCACTGCGCAACAAAGAAGTGGCCGTGCGCCTGTTGAACAAAAGCAAACTGGATGAGGATCGTCTGTTCTGGCAACTCCTGAATCTGGCAGGTCCTGTAGTACTTGTGATTTTAACCGCTTTGCTCTTTCAATACCGGAGAAAACAGCAATACGGCCGTCCGATTCGTTAAACACGAAACGCATGCTTATGCCGAAAAATAGGAAACAACTTAAAAACCGAAAGGCTTAAACCGATAAAGAAGATTATGACACATACACAAATAACGTATCTCGCATTTGGCATTGTATTGTTTTTAGCGATCCTGCTGGATCTGGGACTGCTGAGTAAAAAATCGAAGGAATTAACTATCAAACAGGCCTTGTATCAAACCTTATTCTGGGTAATGCTCGGATTAGGATTTGGCGGCTTTGTTTGGTACGAAGAAGGAAGAGCTACGGGACTGGAATACATCAGTGCCTACCTGATGGAATGGAGTTTGAGTATTGATAATATTTTTGTTTTTGTACTCATCTTCAGCTTTTTTAAAGTCAAAGAAGCGTACATCCCACGTGCTTTATTGATTGGAATCATCCTGGCGATTGTATTCCGTGTCATCTTTATTACTGTTGGCGTAGAACTGGTGGAACGTTTTCACTGGATGCTGTATCTTTTCGGTGCCTTCCTGATTTATACCGGATTTAAAATGTTTACCAGCAATCAGGAAGAAGAGTTTGATCCTGCACAAAGCAGTGTCTACCTGTTTCTGAAAAAATACCTGCCCGTTACACTCGAAGACGGAGAAGGACGCTACCGCAAAGTCGTGAACGGGAAACCTGTTTACACGGCCCTTTTTGTAGTTGTTGTAATGCTGGCTACTACCGATATCGTCTTTGCATTGGACAGCATCCCGGCCGTAATGGGCATCAGCAGAAATGTACTGGTGATTTACACCTCCAACATCTTTGCCGTACTGGGACTTCGATCCTTGTTTTTTCTGCTGCGCGGTGCCGTAAGTAAATTCGACTACCTGCAACAGGGCATCGCCATTGTGCTGGTATTCATTGGCATCAAAATGCTGGGCGAACACCTCATTGCAACGGCGGTTGACAAATCCTCACAGGTGTTGATTTCATTGGTTGTGATCATTGGTTGTATCAGCGGATCCATTCTTTATTCCATTTACCATCAGAAGAAAGGAGTTCCAAAGGATCTGGAAGAATAGGTGCATGGATCCTGCTTTACGGAGCCAGCCATTTAATTCCTAAATTCACGAACAGGATATGCACGATTACACAATACTCAAAATAGCACCTTTGCTCGACGGTCGGTTTCTGCACCGATCAGGAACGGTTGCGCCCATTGAACATTTGAGTATCGACAGCCGCAGACTGGTACATCCTGCAACGACTTTGTTTTTTGCCCTGAAAACCGAACGGCGCAACGGACACGACTTTATGCAACTATGCTATGAAAAAGGTGTTCGCAATTTTATTGTACAGCAAGATGTCAATACCAGCTTGTTTCCTGAAGCGCAGATCGTACAGGTTGCAGATACCCTCAGGGCCCTTCATCAATTAACGGCATACCACAGAAGGCAATTTCAGTTTCCCGTGATCGGCATTACCGGAAGCAATGGTAAAACCATCGTTAAGGAATGGCTGTTTCAGTTGCTCAACGACCGTTACCGTATCGTACGAAGTCCTAAAAGCTACAACTCACAAGTTGGTGTACCGCTTAGTGTATGGCAAATGGACGCAGAACATACATTGGGACTGTTTGAAGCCGGCATATCGGAACCCGGAGAAATGGAACTGCTGGAACAAATCATTCAACCTACCATTGGCGTGTTTACCAATTTGGGCGAAGCACACGATCAGGGATTTAAAAGCAGACAGGAAAAGTTTCTTGAAAAAACAAAATTGTTCAATCATGCCGCTACCGTTGTTTATGCCCCGGAGCAGACAGGAGGCATGAACCTCTCTGGGCAGAACCGTTCCGTCATTACCTGGGGTAGCCATACAAACGCGGATTTACAGATCCGCTCCATCCAAAAGGAAACAACACATACTCAAATACAAGTCAGCTGGCAGGGAGATGTTTTTGATCTTGAAATACCGTTTACGGACAGCGCATCCCTGCACAACGCACTCTCCTGTGCAACGGTTTGTTTACATTTAGAAATGCCTGTTTCGGAGCTCCAAAAAAAAATTCGACAACTCCAGCCCATCAGTCTGCGCCTGGAATTGAAAAAAGGCATTCGACATTGCACACTCATCAACGACAGTTACAGTGCAGACCTCAGTTCGTTTGAAATTGCGTTGAATTTATTGCAGCAGCAACGACAGCACCCGAATAAAACCATCATCCTGTCCGATTTTCCGGTACCGGAACACAAAGAAGCAGAAACCTATGCCGCACTGGCCCGGCAAATTGTAGCTCATGAAATTCAACGAATCATTACGGTAGGAACAAGGGCTGCTTTTCACCTGCAACAAATTTTACCAAGCAATATCCGACAGCATGCGTATTTTAATGTTGAAACTTTGATTCAGCAATGGTCTACCCTTTCCTTTGAAAACGAAGCCATTTTATTAAAAGGAGCCCGCGTGTTTGAATTGGAACGCCTGATTCCCCTGTTAGAGGAAAAAGTACACCAAACTGTTCTTGAAATTAATATGAGTGCCATTGCAAACAATTTGCACCGCATCAGAGAACAATTACAACCCGGCGTTCAAATGATGGCCATGGTCAAAGCGTTTTCGTATGGCAGTGGCAGTTATGAAATTGCCAATTTGTTACAATACCACGGCACGGCTTATCTGGCCGTTGCCTTTACGGATGAAGGAGTGGAATTAAGACGTTCCGGCATCAATTTGCCCATCATGGTCATGAATCCCGAACCGGTTTCTTTTGATCTGTTAGTGGAGCACAATCTGGAACCGGAGCTCTATTCGTTTGACATACTGGAAGCCTTTCGAAAGCACCTCGAAAAAGATGGCATCGTGCACTATCCCATCCATTTAAAACTGGATACGGGCATGCACCGCCTTGGTTTTTTAAACAGCGAAATCGACCGTTTGTGTCAACTATTAAATCAAACAGACGCTTTTGCTCTCCAAACCGTTTTCAGTCATCTTGCCGCCAGCGAAGATCCTAACGAAGACGCCTATACGCAACTGCAAGCCCAATTGTTTGAAGCTGCCTGCCGGCAACTGAAACAGGAAACAGGTCAGCCGTTTTTGATGCACCTCAACAATTCGTCGGGCATCATCCGCCATCCGAAACTGCAATACGACATGGTACGTTTGGGCATTGGATTGTATGGAATTACAGCGCCCGGCATTGACCTTTCGCTGGAAGAAGCCCTCACACTTCGTTCAACCATTGCACAGTTGAAAACACTCGAGCCGGGAACTACAGTTGGCTATAACCGAAGCGGGATTGTTAACAGGCTCTCAAAGATTGCCACCGTGCGTATTGGATATGCCGATGGTTATCCGAGACTGCTTAGTAATGGCAAGGGGCGGATGCTGGTGAACGGACAATTTGCGCCCGTAATCGGCAATGTTTGTATGGATATGACCATGCTTGATGTGACCGATATACCGGATGTGAAAGAAGGAGACGAAGTACTCGTATTTGGAAAAGAACTCAGCATACGGGAACTTGCTGCCGCTGCCGGTACCATTCCTTACGAAATCATGACCGGTATCAGCCAGCGGGTTAAACGTGTTTACTACGAAGAATGATTTCCGATAGCAAAGAGTCATTGCAATACCAAACCCATATCCACAACTGAATCAATTATATTTGCACCTTAAAAACCGATTTGTGAAACTCAGAAACGTTGTCTTCATCATCCTGCTGATACTAATTGCCGATCAGGCGTTGAAATTTTGGGTTAAAACCTCAATGTTTTACCATGAAGAGCGTTTTGTTCTGGGTTCCTGGTTCCGCCTCTATTTTATCGAAAACGAAGGAATGGCTTATGGCTGGTCGTTTGGTGGTCAATGGGGAAAGTTGCTGTTGACACTGTTTCGTCTGGGTGCCGTTGTTTTTGGAACCTGGTACATCAAGCGCATTGTGGAGCAGCAGTATAAAACGGGATTTATTGTTTGTGCGGCTTTAATTTATGCCGGAGCAGTAGGCAATCTGATTGACAGTATGTTTTATGGAATCATTTTTTCCGGCAGCGAAATCGGTGGTCCGTTGGCAACTCTGTTTCCTGATAAAGGCTATGCCGGTTTTTTACACGGCCATGTGGTAGACATGCTCTATTTCCCCATTATTGAAAACAAGATTCCGCCCGATTGGATTCCCTTTTTTGGAGGTAAACCCTTTACCTTTTTTCAACCCATTTTTAATATTGCCGATGCATCCATTTCAACCGGTGTCATCGTCATGCTTTTGTTTCAAAAACAACTCTTCAAACCGGACGTGGCCCCCTCTCAGGAGACGGAAGAAAAAAACGAATCGGCCTCAACACAGGAATCCGGGGATTCGAAACCATCAGCGTAATGGAACGGCATTTATTTAGGGGTTTTCTTCTATTGGAATTGGAACAGAAGTAGGTTAACTTTAGTGTATTAACCGGTTCAACCATTTCCTGAATTCCTATAAAACCGAAACAGAAATGGCAACTGATAACCCAAAATCCGTTCTTATGAAAAAGTCAATGATTGCCACATCACTTTTAACGCTTGCACTCCCCGAAGCATCCGCTTTTTTTGCCGAAGAAAATTTAATGCTCGTCTTACGGGAACAAAAAGCTTCCGTAAAAGCAAGTATGTCCTCATTATACCGGCTGCTGTTCGGGAGTTTTCAACCCAAACCCATCGAACAAAATGAACTACCGGTGACTGACCCTTCCTATTTCAGCAGTTACGAATAACAAGAGATTAAACAAAACTGCCGCAACAGTTCAGGAAACCCGACTGAAACATACAGTTTTTGTCAGGCACCGTTTCTATTGCGGCAGTCGATGCATTTTTAGAAAAACGATCAATTGATTTTTCCGACCATTTTTTCGGGAATCACCCATTCGTCAAATTCCTTAGCGGTGAGATAACCCAGTTTGATGGCCATTTCTTTGAGTGTCGTTCCCTCTTTATGCGCTTTTTGTGCAATTTCAGCCGCTTTGTAATAACCGATTTTCGTATTAAGCGCTGTTACCAGCATCAATGAATTATCGACATGCTTTTTGATATTGGCATGAATGGGTTCGATGCCCACAGCACATTTATCATTGAAACTTACACAACCATCTCCGATCAAACGGGCACTGTGCAGAAAATTGTAGATCATCACGGGCTTGAACACATTCAGTTCGAAATGTCCGGTTGCTCCGCCAATGTTGATCGCCACATCATTACCCAAAACCTGTGCGGCAATCATGGTAAGCGCTTCACATTGTGTAGGATTTACCTTACCCGGCATGATGGAAGAACCGGGTTCGTTATCGGGAATGAAAATTTCGCCAATACCGCTCCGTGGTCCTGAAGACAACATACGAATATCATTTGCAATTTTCATCAAGCTAACCGCCACGGTTTTCAACGCACCGTGCGCTTCTACAATTGCGTCATGTGCTGCGAGTGCCTCAAACTTATTTTCTGCCGTTTTAAAAGGAAGTCCTGTTAATTTAGCAATGTGTTTGGCCACATTCACATCATAGTTTGGCGGTGTATTAATTCCAGTTCCTACGGCTGTACCGCCTAATGCCAACTCACTTAAATGAGCGAGTGTGTTTTTGATGGCTTTCAATCCATGATCCAGTTGCGAAACATAACCGCTGAATTCCTGTCCGAGGGTTAAAGGCGTTGCATCCATGAAATGCGTACGTCCTATTTTCACCACCTTCTTGAAAGCCTTCGCTTTTTTATCAAGTGTGTTGCGCAATTTAAGAATACCCGGAATGGTTGTTTCGAGCAAAATTTTGTAAGCAGCGATGTGCATAGCCGTAGGAAACGTATCGTTACTACTTTGGGATTTATTGACATCGTCGTTGGGGTGCAGGTATTTCTCTTTATCACTGAGTTTACCGCCATTGAGCACATGCCCTCTGTAGGCAATCACCTCATTCACATTCATGTTGCTTTGTGTACCGCTTCCGGTTTGCCATACAACCAGCGGGAAATAGGCATCGAGTTTGCCGTCCAGAATTTCTTTACATACTTTTCCGATGAGTGCCGCTTTCTTTTTGGGAAGCACCCCGGCATCCTGATTGGTAAGCGCAGCGGCATGTTTGAGATACGCAAAAGCGCGAATAATTTCTTTGGGCATCCGGTTGATGTCCTGTGCAATTTTGAAGTTTTCGATGCTGCGTTGTGTTTGCGCACCATAATAGGCATCAACGGGAACCTTCACTTCACCCATTGTGTCTTTTTCAATTCTGTAGCTCATATGTGTTCAATCTTTAGTTCGTTTCAGTTAGGAAACGAGGATGAGAAATAGTTCAAAATATTTATTGACGAAAAGCGGCTTTTCTTTTTTCCAAAAAAGCAGACACCCCTTCTTTCATTTCTTCGGTTCCAAAACAGGCTCCAAACAAACGAATTTCTTCTTCATAGCCATTCTTGGATTTGTCAAAACCTGCATTGACCGCTTCAATACAACGGGCTACTGCTACAGGGCCTTTCGTTAAGATCAGTTCCAGAATTTTACGTGTTTGTTCCAGCAAGGTTTCGGATGTGGTAACATGATTTACCAAACCCAATTGTTTTGCTTCATTGGCATCAATCAAATTGGCCGTTAACAACAATTCCAATGCCTTCCCTTTACCTACCAGTTGTACAAGACGCTGTGTACCTCCGTAACCGGGAATGAGTCCGAGGTTGACTTCGGGCTGTCCGAATTTTGCATTGTCGGAAGCCAAACGAAAATGACAAGCCATTGCCAGTTCGCATCCGCCACCCAACGCAAACCCATTGACGGCTGCAATGATTGGCTTGGGACTATTCTCGATTTTCGAAAACACCAGCTCCTGTCCTTTGGCTGCCAGAGCAGCACCGCCGTTTGCATCAAGCGATAAAAACTCGCTGATATCAGCTCCCGCAACAAAGGCTTTGGAACCCGCTCCGGTGAGAATTACGGCATGAATGGATGGATTGGTATACACTTCATCCAATGCAGTACCTAATTCTGAGATAACTGTTTTGTTGAGCGCATTCAGTTTATCGGGACGATTGATGACAATGGTGAGGATCCCGTTCTCGAGTGAGGTGAGTAAGGTTTCGAACGACATGTTTTTTTGGCAAAAGTAC
>JBMLSG010000083.1:10085-14858 GCA_049240625.1 Lacibacter sp.
CTGGTTCCGGGATGAAACAACTTGCCTACACCGAGATCCGACAATTGCTGCATATCTGCTTCAGGAATGATGCCTCCGCCTGTAAGCAAAACATCATTCATACCATGATCTTTCAGTAATTGCATCACTTTCGGAAACACCGTCATATGAGCACCACTCAGAATGCTGATACCAATGGCATCCACATCTTCCTGCAATGCCGCATTGACAACCATTTCGGGGGTTTGTCTTAATCCGGTGTAAATCACTTCCATACCCGCATCACGTAATGCAGTAGCAATGACTTTTGCACCTCTGTCGTGACCATCCAGGCCAACCTTTGCAACTAGAACTCGAATGGGTCTGTCCCCCATAACCTTGATTTTTTTCAAAAATACAGTACTTTACTCAACCTGAGCGAAACGAATTGTCGGCCTTATGGCACCTATGCAGAAGTCTGATCCCGCAATTGCCGAAGTGCATATTCCATTCGTTCCAGTGTTGCTGCTTTTCCGATGACTTCGGCAATTTGAAAAACTGCCGGACCATATTTACCGCCCACTAACATGATGCGCATCGGTAATTGTAAATCGCCGGGTTTCAACTGGTGATCGGCGGCCAGCGTTTTAAACGTTTCGTCGATTGCCGTATGATCCCAGGTTTGCAACGCCTTCAAACCTTGCATAAAGGCTTCAAAAAATACACGCTTGGCTTCGGTCCATTTCGGAAGCACAGCTGCCGTATCCAATTGTAACGGAGCTTTAAAAAAGAAACCGGCCTGTTGTACAAAATCGGACAGCAACACACAACGATCCTTCACCAATCCAATCACCGTTTCGAGCAATGCGATATCCGTGACCTCCAAACCACCCGTCCGGAGTTGTAATAACACCTCATCGCGCAATTCGGAAGGCTGTTTTCGTTTGATCCATTCCTGATTGAACCATTTGGCTTTTTCAAAATCAAATTTAGCTCCGCCCTTGTGTACACGTTCGATATCAAATGATGCAATGAGTTCATCCATTGAATACAATTCCTTTTCGGTTCCATCGTTCCATCCTAACAAGGCCAGCAGATTTACAAATGCTTCCGGTAAAAATCCACGTTCGTAAAACCCTTCCGTCAATTCATTCGTTTTGGGATCGGTCCAGTTCTTCGCATACACGGGAAAGCCGTATTTTGCTCCATCCCGTTTACTTAATTTACCTCCGGGTCCCAGGATCAAAGGCAGGTGTGCCCATTTGGGCATCCGGTCTAATCCGAAAAGATAATTCCACAACAACACATGAACCGGAGCACTGGGCAACCATTCTTCACCACGAAAAGCATGTGTAATTTTCATCAGATAGTCGTCAACCACAACCGCCAAATGATAGGTAGGCATCCCGTCTGCTTTCAACAATACCTTATCATCAACCAGTGAAGTCTGGAACTCAACCGTACCACGAATCAGATCCTGAAAAGATACCAGTTCATTTTCGGGCATGCGTATACGAATGACATGCGGTGTATTTTTTTCGAGCAATGCAATCACCTCCTCACGGTTAAGCGTAAGGGAGTTGCGCATTTTTTTGCGAATGCTGTGATCGTATTGCGGAGCAGGATTGCTTTCTGTTTTATAGCGCTCGCGCATCTGTTCCAGTTCTTCCGGCGTGTCGAATGCATAATAAGCATAGCCATCCGCTACCAGTTTTTCGGCATATTGACGGTACAGTTCTTTACGCTCACTTTGTCGGTACGGACCGTAATCGCCACCGTGCAGCGGACTTTCATCCGGTTCCAGCCCACACCACTTCAAACAATCGAAAATATATTCCTCCGCACCGGGAACAAAGCGACTCTGGTCGGTGTCTTCAATACGAAGAATAAATTCACCGCCATGATGACGGGCAAATAAATAGTTATATAAAACGGTTCTTACACCTCCCAGGTGCAATCCTCCTGTTGGACTTGGCGCAAATCGTACTCTTACACTCATGCGGCAAAGATAATAACAGAGACGAGGGCTTGTATACTAAATTTCAAATCAGGAATACCTTGCATTGCTTACGTTCACAATAGAAAATCCTGTGAATGAACGGTTATTCATGAATTGATGTATCTTTCTCTGATCATGCGCGGTTTTTTATTGTTTCTTTTTTGCTTTACCGGATTATGGTTGAAGGCACAATCGCCCTTCACCTTTCCCCTATTAAAGGTGGAGTATGACAGTACTTTGGTTTTTCGCCATCTGAAACTGATTCCGATTAAACGAATCGAAGCTGCCAATACCGACACTGTTCAAACCATCGGCAAAACGGTACGATTGCGTCAGGGCATGCAAAAAGGCCTCGTTCAAATAAGGGAACGCGGCAATTACATGGTTGACAATATTCATGTACTGCTCATTGAAAACAAAAGCAATGCGGACCTGATCATCAAGAGTGGCGAAATCGTTATGGGCGGCCATCAGGACCGGGTTTTTGCACGCGACACCATCCTTCCGCCGGGCTCGAAACCCTACACCGTTCCGGTTTACTGCATCGAAGAAAACCGCTGGAGTACACACGAAAAAAAGTTTACCTACGGAGGCACAACCGGCGCGGGTTTGCAAACAATTATTGATACCGTTCACAACCAAACCAAAGTGTGGGATGAAATACGAACACTTTTGAAACACCACAATCAAACATCCTCTTCCTCGTATGCAGCCCTATTGAACAACCGAAAAATTGCCGATTCCACCCAATTCTACATTCGCTATTTTTTAAAGCAATTCCGAAGCAAAGACAGCAGCATTGTGGGGTTCATCGCTTCAAGCGGCAACAAAATTTTGGGCGCTGAAATTTTAATCAGCACCTCCTTGTTTTATCAGGCCCTTCCCTCTTTGCTGAGTAAATATTGTACAGAAGCCGTTTTAACTGGCACGGAAGCAACGGAAGATCTTCAACGCGAAATGCATTATGCCAACGAATTGCTGTCGCCGGAACGTCAACCCGAATTTTTACGAAAAAAGGGGAAACATTTTTACTACAAAGGTGTACTAATTCAAGTCACGGGCTTTTGAACAGATAAAGCTATTCGACTTTCGTTGTAACTTCATTTATGTTTTATCTGGTAACGAGTCCTTGGTGGATGCGCATGCTCTATCCTTCCGGTTTGATCTGGAATTTACCAACTCAGGAAAAAATCCTTTATTTAACCTTTGATGACGGGCCTCATCCCGTAGCAACACCCATTGTACTGGATCTGCTGAAACGATTTGACGCAAAGGCAACTTTTTTTTGCATAGGGAACAACGTTCTGAAATACCCCGAAATCTACAAGCGCATCCTCATGGAAGGTCACCGGGTGGGCAATCACACACACAACCATTGCAATGGATGGAAAACACCCGATCAAGAATGGGTTAACAGCATTAAACAGGCTGCTGAACACATCGACTCCAATCTCTTTCGTCCCCCTTACGGACGACTAAAACGATTCACTTCAAAAGTAGTACAGCAACACAATCCGCCTTTTAAAATCATCATGTGGGATGTATTGAGTGCCGATTTTGATTTATCCAAAACGGGCGATCAGTGTTTTCAAAATGTCCGAAAGCATGCCCGAAACGGCTCGGTCGTTGTATTTCATGACAGCGAAAAAGCACTTCCCAGAATGGAAGAAGCTTTAAAAAAAACACTAGAGTATTTTACTGAAAAAGGATACCGATTTATACGTATTGAAAAATAAAGGCAAAAAAGAAGGGCCGGGGTAGATACCCTGGCCCGTTTTTAATCCGTACCCTATGAAAACTGTCGTAAAGATACATTAAGTTTTATGATATTTCCAAATGCTTTTTTTTAACGTAGTGAAATTTCTCTTAAAACGCTGTTAATTAAGATCGTTGCTTTGTTGTCACAATCCCCGTTTCCGAAATTGAGCAGCCCTACCACTTCATTGTGACGAAACTTCACCACACCCTTTGTAATCCAACGACATGTGAACTTTTTAATCAAGGGCTCAATCACTTCATGCGACCAGCTTTTGCCTTTGCTGTTTTCTCCACGTCCGGCGCCGACAATTTGAATCACATTATCCATTGGTTCGGGTGTATCCGCACCGGCCAGGAACGTAAACGTGCGGGTTGCATTCCATTTTACCCAGCGACCGCTGTCCCAGGTTAATTTACCTTCCAGAACCCTTTTGGTTAAAATTTTGGTTTCAGCAACACTGTTATTGATCACCTCATGCGTTCCGGTTACGGCAATACTATCTACTTTATAGCCATCAAAAGTAGTCGTTGCCTTGCTTCCGGGCTGACGCATAGGTCCCGTAAAAACAGTTATGATTTTTCCTGTACGTGTTTTGCCGTCACGTCCCAAACAACCGGAGCCAAAATCAATGGTTACGGTTTTTGGAAATACGCCACGCTCCTGCGGCACTACGGTTAAGGTAAAGCAACGACCTTCGGACATTCGGGCAGCCGGGCTACCTCCTGAATTCTCAAACACCCCTGAACCGGGTGTAAATCCAAGTTCTTCCCCACCATCGGTACTGACACCCATCGTAATATCGTTGACATCTTCATATACCGCATCCGTTTCGATGTCATTAACTGTGGTTTCAACTGCATTTAACTCATCCAGCTTACCGGAGAGTTCTTTTTTACAAGCTGTGAAGAAGAGTGTTCCCGTAAGCAGGAGGGCGATAGCGCCTTTTCCGAAGAATGTTCCTTTTTTCATATGCATCATTTTTAAGATTTAGCGATTGGTTGAACGGTTCTATGACTTGCGCAGAAAGCACAGGTTTAAAAGCATGTAATTTTTTTTT
>JBMLSG010000084.1:0-12145 GCA_049240625.1 Lacibacter sp.
ACCCCAAAGCGCAGCGCTTCTTCCAGTGAGCGTTCCTGTTGCAGCATGTAGGTGATTCCGGCCACCATACTGTCGCCGGCACCAACCGTACTTCGTTTTTCTACGGCCGGGGCGGGCGCAAAATACGCTTCGTCTTTGGTAATCAACCAGGCTCCGTCCGCACCCATGCTAACGGCCATCATTTGTGCATATCCATCCCGTATCGCCTGTTGTGCGGCATCGGCCACTTCTTTTTTTTGCAGTTGCTCCACATTCAGCATTTTACACAATTCTGCGATATTGGGTTTGATCAAATAGGTGTGCTTTCCCCTAAGCGCCTGTAATGCAGGACCGCTGGTATCTACAATGCATTTTGCACCTACCGCTGCGGCATTCTTGACAATAAGGCCGTAGAAATAATCGGGTAAGCCCGGCGGTAAACTGCCACTGGCCACGATAAAGGAAGGTGTAAAATTGCGAATTTGATCAATCAGCGACTTGATCGTTTCCTCCTGCACGGCACGACCCGGAAAGGTGAAACGAAACTGGTGGTTGGTAGAGGATTCCAGCACCACCCAGTTCTCACGGGTTTCTACGTTGGTATCAACGGCATGATAAACAATGCCTTCCTCATTCAACAGTGAACAAAGCATGTTGCCATTATGTCCGCCGGAGGGAAACAAGGCTACGGATGATGCCCCCAGTTTTTTCAATGCCTTGCTCACATTAATGCCACCGCCACCGGGCTCGTTCACGACCTCTGAACAACGCAACTTGGCTTCGGGTTTTAGTTGCGGCAACTGTGTACTTTTATCAATACAGGGATTGAGTGTGATGGTAAGAATCATAACTTTTAGTTGTACAGGTGATTTTCAAATTCGGCCAGGACCAGATCGATGCGCTTGACCAACGTATCATATGGTGTATAACCACGGGCCAGTAAATGAAATTTGGATTCGGATACCTGCAGTAAAACCTGTGGAAAGCCCGTCACCTGCAATTGCTTACACAATTGAAATTCATAATAAGCCTGCGCTTTGTAGACTTCACTTTTTAATTTTTCATAAAATGATTCTGCCGGCAATTCATATTTTTCTAACAGATGCCGGTAAGCTTCATCATCGGTAAGATCGCGCCCTTCATAATAAAGACCATACTGAAGATCCGCAACAAATTCGATTTGTCTTGAAGGCAGCAGATCCTTAAAAACACAAAGGGCAATAGCCGGCTTTTCGGAGGAGGGATACCAATCACTCTGGTCGGGATTCTGCACATGCCAGAGATAATCGGTGCCAAATTCAACACCTGTCAACTCCTCCACTTGTTTGTAGGCACCGAGAATGTAATCGGCCGTAACGCCTATATGCACCGGATGTTCGGGTAAAACCATGCCGCCGCTCAATACTTCGGTATGAAACCGGGACTGATAAGTTTCCGCAATTTTTTTTATGACCGGGCTAAATCCATAGCACCAACCGCAGTAGGCATCGTAACAATAAATCAATGTGGGTTGCATGCTGCAAAGATACGTGCTCCTTATGCACAGCTTCGGTTCTATTCCATCACTTTATCAATGGGCCTCCAGCCAGTTGGTTCCTGTTCCCGCTTCCGCAATCACGGGTACGCCATTGGGCAGTTGCATCGCGCTTTGCATACACTCAACTACAAGGGCTTTCATGGCTTCTTCTTCGCCACGAACAATATCAAACAGCAATTCGTCATGCACCTGCAAAATCATTTTACTCTTCAAATGACTCTGCTTCAATGCATCATGTGTTTTAATCATGGCCAGCTTGATCATATCGGCTGCCGTTCCCTGAATGGGTGAGTTGATGGCATTGCGTTCGGCAAATCCCCGCACTGTGAAATTGGAAGAATTGATATCACGCAACCACCTTTTGCGTCCCATGAGGGTTTGCACATACCCGTGTTCCCGTGCAAACTGTATGGTATCGTCCATGTATTTCTGAATACCGGCAAATTCTCGTTTGTAATTGTCGATAATCTCTTTGGCCTCGGTTCGGCTGATACCCAGATTGTCGGCCAATCCAAACGCACCCTGACCGTAAATGATTCCGAAATTGACACTCTTGGCTTTGTAGCGCATTTCTTTTGTTACATCCTGCTCGTCTACTTTATACACTTTGGCAGCCGTTGCCGTATGAATGTCTTTCCCCTGAATAAACGCTTCGCACATGGCAGGATCACCGCTGATGGCCGCTACAATGCGCAATTCGATTTGCGAATAATCGGCACTTAACAAAACATGGTCTTCATCGCGTGGAACAAAGGCCTTCCGGATTTCTTTGCCCCGCTCCGTCCGTACCGGTATGTTTTGCAAATTGGGATTGTTGCTGGAAAGGCGGCCCGTAACGGCTATGGCCTGTCCGTAGGTCGTATGAACGCGACCGGTTTTCCGGTTCATCAACTTCGGCAAGGCGTCTACGTAAGTCGATTTTAATTTTGTCAATTCACGATAGGCGAGGATTTCTGCCACGACCGGACTAATATGCGCCAGTTTCAATAACACGTCTTCGCCTGTGGCATACTGTCCCGTCTTCGTTTTTTTTGCTTTGGGATCGAGCTTTAAATGTTCAAACAACACCTCCCCCAACTGTTTGGGAGAAGCCAGATTGAATTTCAACCCGGTTAAACTGAACACATTTTGCTCCGCTTCCTTCGCCTGTGTTTCAAGTTGGGCGGAGTACTCATTCAAAAACCGGGTATCAATCCGTATACCTTCATATTCCATATCGGTCAGGACTTTTACCAGCGGATTTTCCACCTGATAAAAAACCTGTTCCACTTCCTTTTCTCGTAACAAAGGAGCAAAAACCTGTTTCAGTTGCAATGTGATATCAGCATCTTCAGCTGCATATTCTGCTACTTTTTCTACTTCCACATCCCGCATCGTTCCCTGTGTCTTTCCTTTTTTTCCGATCAGCGTTTCAATGGAAATGGGCTGATAGCGGAGGTATTGCGCACTTAACAAATCCATGCTGCGTTTACCTTCCGGCTCAATCACATAATGCGCCAGCATGGTATCAAAAAGACTTCCCTTAATCTCTACATCGTACCATTTCAAAACCAGCATATCGTACTTGATGTTCTGCCCAATCCAAACACGTTCCGTAGCTGCAAACAAGGCTTGCAACTCCGATAACAACTGCAGCGTTTGTTCGCGGTCTGGCGGACAAGGAAGATAATACGCATGATGCGGTTCAACAGAAAAACTCAAACCCACAAGCTCACAATCATTGGCATCCAGACCCGTTGTTTCCGTATCAAAACAGATTTCCGGATGCGGTTGCATTTCTTCTACAAATTGTCTTACGGCATCGGTTCCTGAAACCACCTTGTAGGTATGAGGCGTATTTTGAATGGTTTGCTCTGCTACAACGGTCTGCTCTTTATGCTCAACCTCCGCTAATGAATCGTCCTGATCAGAAGCTGTTTGGTTGACGATCGTCGCAGAAGGGTTGGTTGCTTTAACGGCAACAGGATTTCCGAACAAATCGGTTTGTACCCCGGCAGGGATTTCCTTTTCTAAATTGGATTTTCGTCCGGGAATTGTAATACTCTCGCCCAGCAAACGCTGACTGATGGCTTTGAATTCCAGATCTGTAAAAACTTCGATAAGCGCGTCACGGTTCCATTCTTTCAACTGAAAATCTTCTTCATGAAATTCAACCGGCACATTGGTAATGATGGTTGCCAGCTTCTTACTCATCAAAGCCAAGTCTTTTCCGGCAGCAATTTTTTCTCCCATTTTGCCTTTGATGCCGGAAGCGTTTTCAAGCACATTTTCGAGACTACCGTATTCCGACAATAATTTGGCAGCCGTTTTTTCTCCTACACCGGGTATGCCGGGAATATTATCCACGGCATCACCCATCATGCCCAGCATATCAATCACCTGATGAACTTCTTTGATGTTCCATTTGCTGCAAACCTCTTCCGGTCCCAGAATTTCCGGATCACCGCCCTGATATCCGGGTTTGTAGATTTTTATTTGATCGCTTACCAGTTGGCCGTAATCTTTATCCGGCGTCACCATGTACACATCGTAACCTGCCCGTGCAGCTTGCTGACTGAGAGTACCTATAAGATCATCGGCTTCAAAACCGTCCTTTTCCAGTACGGGGATATTAAATGCCGCAATGATTTTTTTAATATCGGGAATGGCTTCAAGCAGATCTTCGGGCGCTTCCTGACGGTTGGCTTTGTAGTCTGCAAAATCTGTATGCCGCTCGGTAGGCGCCTTTGTATCGAAACACACCGCCATGTGCGAGGGCTTCTGTTTGTTGATGAGATCAACCAACGCATTGGTAAATCCAAATTGCGCATTGGTATTTCTACCTTTGGAAGTAATACGGGGATTGCGAATCAATGCATAGTAGGCACGAAACACAAGGGCCAATGCATCAATCAAAAAAAGTTTTTTATCGGACATGCCGCTAAGGTAATAAAGTTCATCCCGTTTCACACGATGCAGTCCGTAACAAAAAAATTGAATGGATACAAGCAAGAATTGGAGGTGGTAGAAACCACCTCCTCAAAACTTACATTATGAGAAAATTCACCACCGGCAGCAAAATAATAGGGTACGGATTAGCCGGCAGGATGCTGACAAAACGATGTAAACAACATTGAAAAGCTGGAGATGACACAGATGTATTCAAAACAACACACACTTATCCCCTTTTGATCCGGCATTGCACTTGTAGTATGAGCATACGATGCACATCTACCCGCATGAGCCGGTATCAATCAACTTTTCAATGATGGGATTACTTACTTTTTACCTCTGCCAGTTCGGTTTCAGACGGTTTGGCCTGTTTCAACTGAGCTGCAGTTTGTTCTTTAGCAGTAACGGTTCTTCCGGAAGCAATACGTGCCAGGAAAGAATCTTCTTTGTAAAAAATGTTCAGGTAAATAGCAAAAAGGAAAAATACAAACGAGAAGAAACGCAATGGTTTTTTCATGTCTTTGGAATTTTGGATTTTAAAAATATAGGACAGAACAAAGATACGATTCTCATTGATATATCAAAGAGAATTTTAATTTTTTTCAAATTTGAGTGGAACTACTTTTAGCAAGGTCCGTAATTCTACGATGCAGACGGGTACTGGCTTACAGCACGCCTTCCTTGATTTCTTCCCACAAGGCCCTATAGCATTCCGCTGCATAACTGCTGCGCGCGAATGACTCCAACGGTGCCTTATTGACGCCCATTTTTTCAACATCACTTAAATAGGGAATGTAATGTTCAAAGAAGCGTTTGTCTTTATACAACTCATCCATTACATCATTGTGCATGGTGCGTCGTAAATCGGCCATCGTAAAAAAGCAGGTCATCTTTTTAAGATCGATATCTTTCTCTTTGAAGTACTCTTTCACCATGTGATAGGTGCGAACTGATAGTGTTGTTGGAATCACCGGCATGACAACGAGATCTGCCGCGTTGAATATATTTTCAGACAAGGAAGATAGACCCGGCGGACAATCAATAAACACAAAATCATAATCCTGTTTCAAGGGTTTCAAAACGGCACTCAGTCGTTTCTTTGATGTTTTCATTTCGTCCAGCATGGTATCAAAGGCCTTCGCTGTAATATCGGCCGGTATGATATCCAGATTTTCGTATTCTGTAGCCATGATATGCGCTTCCAAATCGGCGTCCTTACCCACCAGATCTTTAATGGATACTTTTTGTTTCGGCTTCATCTTGTAATAAAAAGAGGTGGCGCCTTGCGGGTCGATGTCCCACAATAAAGTTCGATAACCTTCTTTGGCAGCTAAATAAGCAAGATTCACACAAGAGGCGGTTTTACCCACTCCTCCTTTTAAATTAAATAAGGCAAAGACAAACATAGCTGTTGTTTTGATCCTATTGAAGATAGGAAAACTGTTTGAAACGAAGTGCACCAAGGGTTTTGCCGGAAACACCTCGTTCAGAAGGTGAATGAAATTACGTTTGCAGAAGTATGAACCATTCGGGAACTCAGACAGGTATTCAGCGTTTCATTTCTTCGAGCTGCTTTTGGAGCGCAAACATCTCGTCTCGCAAACGGGCGGCTTCCATGAAATCAAGATCTTTGGCTGCCTTTTCCATTTGCTTTTTGGTTTGCTTTATGGCCTTCTCCATTTGGGGAATGGTTTGATACACCTGCTGGTCTTCGGCGGCTTTGATCAAATCCTCATCAGCTCCAATGGCATACGGACGGGCGGCATCAAATCCTTTAATGTCCAGCACCGATGTTTGCTTCATCACCTGTTCCACTGATTTTTTCACGGTTTTGGGCGTGATGCCATGTTGAATATTATAGGCGATTTGTTTTTCGCGCCTGCGGTTGGTTTCTTCGATGGTCCGCCGCATGCTGTCCGTCATTTTATCGGCGTAGAAAATAACAAGTCCTTCCGCATTACGTGCGGCGCGTCCTGCTGTTTGTGTCAGACTTTTTTCATTCCGCAAAAAACCTTCCTTATCGGCATCCAGGATGGCGACAAGTGTTACTTCCGGCAAATCCAGCCCCTCACGCAACAAGTTCACGCCTACCAGCACATCAATGGTACCCAAACGTAACTGACGCAGTATTTCAACACGCTCCAGAGTATCTACCTCGCTGTGAATGTATTGTGATTTGATGTCGATCCGTTTCAGGTATTTATCCATTTCTTCCGCCATTCGTTTCGTGAGCGTGGTCACCAAGATGCGGTCGCCCTTCCGGACCCGTTTATCAATTTCATCCAGCAAATCGTCAATTTGATTGACACTGGGCCTTACTTCTATGGGCGGATCCAGTAAGCCGGTAGGACGAACCACTTGCTCGACCACCACACCGCCGGTTTGCTCCAGTTCGTAATGACCGGGTGTGGCAGAAACAAAAACCACCTGATTCAACAATTGCTCAAATTCCTGAAAATTCAAGGGCCGGTTGTCCAGCGCACTGGGCAAACGGAACCCGTAATCCACCAGCATCATTTTCCGGCTGCGGTCGCCCCCAAACATGCCGCTGATCTGCGGTATGGTTTGATGACTCTCGTCAATGATCATCAAAAAGTCTTTGGGGAAATAATCCAGCAGACAGAAAGGCCTTGTGCCGGGTTTACGCCGGTCAAAAAAACGGGAGTAGTTTTCAATGCCGCTGCAATAGCCCAGTTCACGAATCATTTCCAGATCGTATTCGGTGCGTTCTTTCAAACGAGTGGCTTCAAGCAGCTTTCCCTCGCGTTTAAAGTAGTCGACCTGAGCCGCACATTCGTCCTGAATTTCATGAACGATTTCCCGCATCATATCCTTGGGCGCAATGTAGAGATTGGCCGGGAAAATTGCGGCATTGTCAACAGCACCTATGCGTTTTCCGCTTGTGATGTCAATGGTTTCAATCGATTCAATCTCGTCGCCAAAAAAAGTAATACGGTAACCAAAATCCACATAAGGCAAATTGATGTCAACGGTATCACCCTTGACGCGAAATGTACCTCTTGAAAACTCACCCTGTGACCTGTTGTACAGACTATTGACCAATGCATGCAGGAAACCCTGTCGCGACAGTATTTGTCCGGCTTGAATCCGGATGATGCCGTTTTCAAATTCTGTGGGGTTTCCCATACCATAAATACAGCTCACACTGGCCACCACAATAATATCGCGACGCCCGCTCAGTAACTGCGATGTGGCTTGCAAACGGAGCTTATCCAACTCTTCATTGATGTTGAGGTCTTTTTCAATATAGGTATCGCTCACAGGCAGATACGCTTCGGGTTGGTAATAATCGTAGTAACTCACAAAATAACCCACCGCATTGTCGGGAAAGAACTGTTTGAACTCACCATACAATTGCGCCACCAGAGTTTTATTGTGTGTGAGCACCAGGGTAGGCCGTTGTACATTCTGAATGACATTGGCCATCGTAAACGTTTTACCGCTTCCCGTTACCCCCAGTAAGGTCTGGAATTTTTCACCTTCCAGAATACCTTCTGTTAATTGACGGATGGCTTCCGGCTGGTCACCGGCAGGCTGGTAGGGTGTATGAAGTTGAAACGGCATAAAGAACCTCTAATTTAATCAATTTGAAATGCTTCCTCCGGTTTGAAAGCCGAAAAAAAATCCTCCGTCGCCGGAGGATTGTGAAAAACGAATCTCTTTTTAAACCAGTACAGAACTGCCATACAATTCCTGCTGCAACTGATGTACCCGATCATCTTCCAGGTACTCGTCAAAGGTCATCAAACGGTCAATAATACCTCCGGGCGTTAATTCAATGATCCGGTTGGCTGTTGTATGCATGAACGTATGATCGTGTGATGTAAGCAACACCACACCATTGTAGGCGATGCATTGCTCGTTGAAAGCCTGAATGCTTTCCAGGTCCAGGTGGTTGGTGGGCTGATCCAGCACAATCACATTGGGATTCTGCATCATCATCCGACTGAGCATGCAACGCACCTTTTCGCCTCCGCTCAATACGTTTACTTTTTTCATAATCTCATCACCGCTAAACAGCATTTTTCCTAAAAAGCCGCGCAGGAAAGGCTCATCGGCATCGGTCACATGAGAAGGTACAAACTGCCGCAACCATTCCATCAGGTTCAACGGTTCTTTGAAAAACTCATTATTCTCTACGGGCAGGTAGGCTTTGGTTACGGTTGTTCCCCATTCATATTTTCCGCCATCGGCCTGTTCTTCTCCATTGATGATGTCAAAGAAATGCGTAACGGCCAGCGGATCTTTGCTGATGATGGCAATTTTATCGCCCTTGTTTACCGTGAAACTGATTTTATCAAACAACACACGACCGTCAACCGATTTCTTCAGATTTTCCAGATTCAGAATCTGATTTCCTACTTCGCGCAGAGGCTGAAAAATGATTCCGGGATATTTACGGTTGGAGGGTTCAATTTCTTCAATCGTCAATTTCTCCAGTGCTTTTTTACGGGCGGTTGCCTGACGCGATTTGGAGGCGTTGGCACTAAAACGGGCGATGAAATCAATCAAAGCCTGACGCTTATCTTCTGTTTTCTTGTTCTTATCACTCAACTGGCGCGCCATCAATTGTGAAGATTCGTACCAGAACGAATAGTTACCGGTAAACACTTTGATTTTTTGACGATCCACATCGGCCACATGGGTACAAACGGCATCCAGAAAGTGACGATCGTGGCTCACCACCAATACAATGTTTTCATAATCAGCCAGGAAGTTCTCCAACCAGCCGATGGTTTCAATATCCAGTCCGTTGGTAGGCTCATCCAGCAACAGGATATCCGGATTTCCAAACAAGGCCTGTGCCAGCAACACCCTTACTTTGAGGTTAGACGGAATGTCCTTCATCAAACTGTTGAGGTATTCATCTTTGATGCCCAGTCCATGTAAAAAACTAGCCGCATCGCTCTCGGCCGTATAGCCGCCCATTTCGCCAAATTCGGCTTCCAGGTGACCGGCACGCATACCGTCTTCTTCGCTAAAATCGGGTTTGAGGTAGATGGCGTCTTTTTCCTGCATCACCTCCCACATTTTTTTATGTCCCATCAACACCGTATTCAAAACGGTATGTTCGTCAAACTCAAAATGGTTTTGTTTCAACACCGCCATCCGTTCGCCCGGCGTAATTTCCACCGTTCCTTTATTGGGCTCAACTTCTCCGCTCAAAATTTTGAGAAAGGTACTTTTCCCGGCACCGTTGGCACCAATGATGCCGTAACAATTTCCTTTGACGAAATTGATGTTTACTTCATCAAACAATACCCGTTTGCCGTAGGCCAGGGTGATATTTCTTGCACTAATCATAATACATTTTTTTAGGACGACGAGATGCGGCACCCCACCGTCTTTGATTTGGGGGGCAAAGGTACAAAGACGGCAGCACAATACAGGTACGGGGCCTGTATCAAATGAACCCGACTGCAAATATTTCCTTACCGGTACTCGTCTTCCCGATTCAGTTTGTCAATCTGTCACGGATTCCCCGGCTGGTACTTTTTTTGTTCACAGGAAGCAAAATTGATTTTTTATGCAAACCGGAAGCATTCGCGTTCAAACGGAAAATATTTTCCCTATCATTAAAAAGTTTCTTTACAGCGATCATGAAATCTTCCTTCGGGAACTGGTCAGCAATGCCGTAGATGCCACTCAAAAACTCAAAACCCTGTCCTCCCTGGGCGAAGCCAAAGGCGAATTGGGCGATTTGAAGGTCACCGTAAAACTGGATAAAGAAGCCGGAACCATTACCATTTCCGACAATGGAGTGGGCATGACGGCCGATGAAGTGGAAAAATACATCAACCAGGTTGCGTTTTCAGGAGCTGAAGAATTTGTACAGAAATACAAAGGCCAGAACGAAAATGCCATCATCGGCAAATTTGGTCTGGGTTTTTATTCGGCCTTCATGGTCAGTAAAAAAGTAGAGGTCTTCACCAAAAGTTTCAAAGACAGTGCGGCCGTGCGCTGGGAATGCGACGGAAGTCCCGAATACCAGTTGGAAGAAACCAACCTGCGTACCGAACGGGGAACCGATATTGTGTTGCATGTGGATGACGAAAGCAAAGAGTTTTTGGATGACGAACGGCTCAAGGGCATTTTGAAACGTTTTTGCCGCTTCCTGCCCGTTGCTATTTTCTACGGCGAAGAGCAAATCAACAACACCCATCCGTTGTGGGTCAAAAAACCGGCCGATCTCACCCCGCAGGATTACCAGGATTTTTACAAGGAGCTCTACCCCTTCAGTGAAGCCCCGCTTTTCTGGATTCATTTGAATGTGGATTATCCGTTCAACCTCACCGGCGTTTTGTATTTCCCGAAAATCAAACAGAGCTACGAGATCCAGAAAGATAAAATTCAGCTTTACTGCAATCAGGTATTTGTAACCGATGAAGTAAAAGACATTGTTCCCGAATTTTTGATGCTGTTGCACGGCGTCATTGACAGTCCGGATATTCCTTTGAACGTGAGTCGCAGTTATTTACAGGGCGATCCCAACGTGAGAAAGATCAATGCGCACATCACCAAAAAAGTGGCCGATAAGCTGGATGAAATCTTTAAATCGGACCGGAAATCCTTTGAAGAAAAATGGGAAAGCCTGGGTCTTTTTGTGAAATACGGTATGATGACCGATGATAAGTTTCTGGAAAAAGCCAATAAGTTTCACATCATGAAGCAGGCCGGCAGCGATCAGTTCTATACCCTGGACGAATACCGCACCGCCACCGAAGCCCTTCAAAAAAACAAAGACGGCAAGCTGGTGTTGCTGTACACCACCAATGCCATTGAACAAGACACCTTTATCAAGGCCGCCGAAACCAAAGGTTACAAAGTGGTTGAATTCAATACCATGGTGGATGCCGCCTTCATCAACCATATGGAGATGAAATGGGAGCAGGTTACGTTCCGCCGGATTGATTCTGATATCGCCGATAACCTGATCGACAAGCAGGAAGACCTGAAAAGCGTGCTGAGTGAAGAGGAAGTGAATCAACTCAAAGAGTGGTTCAACCTCCAGCTGACCGATTTGCATTTGAATGTGGAAGTGAAAGGGTTGAGTGTGGACGCACCTCCTGTGATTGCCACCCGTCCGGAGATGATGCGCCGTATGAAAGACATGGCGCACATGAGCGGACCGATGGGCAGTTTCTACGCCCAGATGCCCGATGAGGTGGAACTGACCGTGAACGGCAACCATCCCGTTTACCGCAACATCCTGAGCGGCAGCAACAAAGAAAAAGGGAAAGAAATGGTGCACAATCTGGCCGATCTGGCGCTGCTTTCGCAAGGTTTGTTGAAAGGCAGTCAGTTGACCGAATTCATCAATCGGAGTGTGAGTCTGATGCAAGATGCCGGAACGGTGGTCGCAGAAGCCTGAGGCCCAGCGAAAGAATATTATTTTAAAGCCTTTCTATTGGAAAGGCTTTTTTATTGAAACCCTTGTACGTAATTCTTATTAACAAGAGACGAAATTCCTATTTTTGAACAGTACAACAACTTGACCGAAAGCTGACTTTATCACCGACTATTTTGGAGCTATTGTGAGCATGCTACCAGTCGTTGAAGCATAAGGAATAAGTGGACCAACTAACTGGTCTTTGTGAAAAATTAAAACTTTAAAATGAAAAATAACCCGAAACTGAATGTAACGGTAGTTGCGGTAAGCCTTCCGGAATTGGGCGG
>JBMLSG010000085.1:0-34606 GCA_049240625.1 Lacibacter sp.
AATCCACTTACCATCAGCGGGCTTAATCAACTGTATTCGAATCCGAGTGAAATGAACAAGCAAATCACATCTCTCTTATTATTCAATTCATTCATTAGCGGAAGTCCTAACACCGTTGCCGGACAAGGTCTGGGTAATACATTTATCAGCGGAGCCGCTGGTACCATTTCTGAATTCATTGTGCAACAGATTTCTTCAGGTTTAGGCTACGTCCTCAATTCCATACCCGGTGTCAATAAATTAAATCTGGATCCTTATATCACTTTCAATCCGGGTTTGGTTTCCGGCACACAAGCACAAGGATATGGCTTCCAGGGAACAGGTAATTTCGGGATCACACAACGCTTGTTAAATGGAAGGATCGTATTAAAAGCCGGCGGTTCGGTATTGGTTTCGGCCGGACAAACCACTTCGCTTCAATACAACAACCAACTCACACCCGATATATCACTGGAGTGGCTTATCACACCCGACGGCAAACTCAGGATCATTGGCTTTTACAGAAGTATTTTTGATATTCAACGAAGAAGCGACCGAACAGGAATGAGCTTTTCCTATGTTCGGGAATTTGACCAATTCCAACTTTTCGGCAATCGAAAAACGCCCTGATTATTTCAAGATTTCATGTCCCATTTTATCTCGTTTTGTTTCGAGATATTTTTGATTGTGTTCGTTGGGATGAACAGATAAAGGAACCGTACTTACTATTTCCAGTCCGTAGCCTAGCAATCCGGCTCTTTTCTTAGGATTGTTACTGATCAGTTTTATTTTTGAAACGCCCAGATAACGTAAAATTTGTGCACCCACTCCGTAATCGCGTGCATCCATTGGCAAACCTAAATGCAGATTGGCTTCAACGGTATCCATGCCTTGTTCCTGAAGTTTGTAAGCTTTCAGTTTGTTAAGCAGTCCAATACCTCTTCCTTCCTGATTCATGTACAGCACAATTCCTTTTCCTTCCTGTTCCACCAGTTGCATGGCGCCATGAAGTTGATCGCCGCAATCGCAACGCAATGACCCCAAAATATCACCGGTAAAACAGGATGAATGTACACGAACCAACACAGGCTCCGCTTCTTGCCACGTTCCTTTAACCAATGCAAGATGCTCTTGTTGCGTTTCCTTTTCCTTGAAAGCGATCAATTGGAAATTCCCAAAGCGGGTGGGCATTTCAACCCTTACAATTTCTTCAATTAAAGAATCGGTTTTCAATCGGTATTCAATTAAATCCTTGATTGAAATGATTTTTAATTGATGTTGTTCTGCAATTACTTCCAGCTGAGGTAAACGGGCCATGGATCCGTCTTCATTCATAATTTCCACCAATACCCCTGCCGGTTCCAATCCTGCCAATCGTGCCAGATCAATCGTCGCTTCTGTATGTCCGGAACGTCTCAGCACACCTCCATTCATGGCTCGTAAGGGGAAAATATGTCCGGGACGAGCTAATTCTTCCGGCTTGGTATCGGGATTGATGATTGCGAGAATGGTTTTGGAACGATCGTGTGCAGAAATGCCCGTGGTCGTTCCCTGTCCAATTAAATCAACCGAAACAGTGAATGCAGTTTCATGGAGGGACGTATTTGTTGGAACCATCGCCTGCAAATCCAGTTCTTTACAACGTTGATCGGTCAGTGACATACAAATCAAACCACGTCCATATTTACTCATAAAGTTGATCACTTCAGGAGTTGCATAACGTGCTGCAACGATAAAGTCACCTTCATTTTCACGATCTTCATCATCCACAACAATGACCATTTTACCGTTACGGATATCTTCAATTGCACTTTCGATTGAATGGAGCATATAAAAATTTGTGCAAAGTTAATTGAATTATGGTGTTCTCCCGATTATGCAGGAAGGGCTTTCCTGGGAAAAAGAGTAGTCTTAATCAGAAAATCAACCCCTAAATTGAGCCTAATACGATGATGTCGTGCATGTTGCGATTGACAAATGTATCAGTTGAATAGAAATCAATGATGGTGTTTGCCCCAACCCCATTTCAAAAAATGAGGAAAGGCATCGGCCCATGTTGGAACATCATGGCGGCCGCCTTCCATTTCGTAATACTTAATCGCAGATTCAGAAAAACCTTTTTGTTTCAATTCATGGATTAAATCCAGTGTATCGTCAATTGAATCGATGACGCCATTGTGATTGCGATCGCTTTTCTCATCCAATGTGCCGGTTTGAAAGAAGAAACGCAATCCATAGGGAGCCGTTTTACTGGCTTTTATCTGATTGTGCATAATACGGTCAGCTTCGTCGGTATAACCTGCATCGTATGCTTTTTGACGCCACCATAAGGACCCGGAAAACACCCCTGCTTTTGAAAACTCTTCCGGATGATTCCAAACCAGATCCAATGCCATCAAGCCTCCTAATGAAAAACCGGCGAAGGCTTTTTCTTTGAAAAAAGGCAAATGATATTCTTTGCGAATGAAGGGAAGCAGCTCTTGCAATACAAATTTCGAGTAGGCTCCTGCCTTGGCACCACGTCCTAAATAGTCGGCCTGATGAGCCACACCGTATTCATTTTTGCGATCAGCACCACAATGGATTCCTACACAAAACAGAGGTTCAATATCCCGGTAATAGTACAAATCGCGCAGCAGGTCTTCAAAAGGCATTTTGGGCAAGTCCTGTCCGTCATTAATCAACAACAGATTCATCTGTTCCGGATGGCGTACTTGTGTAGGTAAATAAAAATCAACAATCACATCTCGCCCGAGATATTCGGAATACAGCGTTTTTTGTTCCACCAAAATACTATAAGTGAGTTCTTCCTGCATGATTTCAAAAATAGGAAAATAGAAATGAAATAATCGGAACTTAATGTTTACTGTAATGAATTGTGCATTATATTGAGTTATCAATACAAATACTTATGGCACTTAAAAAAATCGGAATCCTGTACGGTAGAGAACGTTCCTTTCCTTCGGCATTTATTGAAAAAGTAAACAGCAAAAATGAAAAAGATATTCTTGCAGAGGCTGTTACCATCGACAAAGTGATACAAGGACAAGCTACTGAATACGCTGTGATCATCGACCGGATTTCACAGGATGTTCCTTTTTACAGAGCCTACTTAAAAAATGCCGCCCTTACAGGAACGGCTGTCATCAACAACCCCTTTTGGTGGAGTGCCGATGAAAAGTTTTTTAACAACTGTCTTGCAACGAAAATCGATGTTGCTGTCCCCAAAACAGTTCTTTTGCCGTCAAAAGAATTACCCGATGATACCATCGACGAATCGTTTGCCAATCTGGCCTATCCGCTCGACTGGGATCACATTTTCAACTATGTGGGCTTTCCGGCTTACATGAAACCTTTTGCCGGCGGAGGTTGGAAAAATGTATACCGACTGGAAAATACTACTGATTTTTTTGACAAATACGATGAAACGCAACAGCTGGTCATGCTTTTGCAGGAAGAAATTGTTTTTGAAGAATATTATCGTTGTTATTGTATCGGTGGCAAATATGTACGGATCATGTCTTACGAACCACGCAATCCGCACCATTTGCGCTACGCAGCCAACTTCAATCCATCTTCCGCCAAACTCAAATTAATGGAAGATGTCGTCCTTCGTATCAATCAGTATTTGGGATATGATTTCAACACCGTTGAACTGGCATTTCGTAATGGGGTCCCTTATGCGATTGATTTTTGCAACCCTGCACCCGATGCCGACCTAAAAAGTGTGGGTCAGGAAAATTTTGATTGGGTGGTTGAAACGGCTGCTACGTATGCAATCGAACGTGCGAAAGAACAAAAAGCCGATAAAGACAATCTCACCTGGGGTGAATATGTCAAACGAAGTGCTGCCGGAAAAAAACTTTACTAACTTAGAAGTCATCCCGATTCATCACAAGACAAACGAATCGTATTCAATTATGTGGAACTCCAACTATAAACAATTCACGCTTGGTGTAGAAGAAGAGTACATGGTGTATGATCCCACAACACGTGAACTGAAAAGTCACGAGCAAAAGATTGTAACAGAAGGACAAAAAGTGCTCAAAGAAAAAGTAAAAGCGGAAATGCATCAGGCTGTTGTGGAAGTTGGAACCGATATCTGCAACAACATTGACGAAGCTCGTGAAGATGTGGCCAATTTGAGAAAGACCATCAGTTCCATTGCAGGCTCCTTAGGACTTGCAGTTGGAGCAAGTGGAACGCATCCTTTCAGCCACTGGCAGGACCAGTTGATTACCGACCATGTCCGTTACAGTCAAATCATTCATGAATTGCAAGAGGCTGCTCGCAGCAATCTGATCTTTGGTCTTCATGTACATATTGGAATGGACAATCGCAAAATGGCCATTCATCTCGCCAATTCGGCGCGTTATTTTTTACCACATGTATATGCACTCAGCACCAACAGTCCTTTTTGGGAAGGCAGGATGACAGGCTATAAATCCTACCGAACCAAAGTTTTCGATAAATTTCCAAGAACAGGTATTCCGGAATATTTCGACAGTATTGAAGCGTACGACACTTACGTCGATCTTCTTATCAAAACCAATTGCATCGATAACGCAAAAAAAATCTGGTGGGACATACGTGTACATCCTATTTTCAATACCATTGAATTCCGTGTATGTGATGTTCCCCTGACTGTGGAAGAAACCATTGCGCTTGCTGCACTTTTTCAGGCTATCGTTGCAAAGCTTTATCAACTGAGAAGCCAGAATCTGAATTTCATCCAATACAACCGGGCCTTGATTAATGAAAACAAATGGAGAGCCAGCCGTTACGGATTGGACGGCAAAATGATTGATTTTGGTAAAGAAGAAGAAATTGACACACGTGCATTGATCTATGAATTACTGGAATTCGTTGACGATATGGTTGACGAATTGGGAAGCCGTCATGCCATCAGTTCCATCCATCAGATTTTGGAAAACGGAACCGGCGCCGATCGACAACTGGATGTGTTCAAGCAAACAAACAGTTTAGTGCCTGTTGTAGATTACATCGGAAGTCAATTTCTCAAAGGAATCTAATCGGCCGATTGTTCAAAATAAGCAATGGAACCTCCTACCCATTCCTTGTCCTGATTGTACCGGACTCCAATCATCTTTCCTTTACTGATGCGTGCCAGATTAATGGCCGCATGGGGCCGCTGGTCGCCTTCCGGCCATACATACATCATTCGGATTTCAACCTTTGCGGGTCCATCGGGCGTTTCAATAACTTCAGCGTAATTGACTTTGCGTTGTAAGATGTAATGTTGCGGATCGTTTATCTTTTCCAGATCTTCCGGAGTTACATCAATCAATACACCCTGACCTGCAAATGAAAACAAGGGCTTGAGCACATAGTGTTCCAAATCTGACGGCAGTTGTTTGACTTCATTCAGGAAGAACGTTTCCGGCACAAAAGGATGCCTAATGAATGGCAAGGTATATTTGCTGATCCGGTAAAACCAATTGGGATGCGGCACCCATTCTACATCCCAGCCTTGTGTTAAATCAATGACAGGCCCCAGATCTTCCTGATGCGCTTTGAGATCATCAAAAATCAACCGGTTGTAAATTCTATGTATAGGTGTTTTGACACCCTCCTTGAGGTAAAACAACTTACGTCCTTCCGCAATAAGTTTTGTAATACAAACCGTTTCAATACCCGTGTATTCCTTGGTGCAATTGAAATCAACCAATGTTTTTTGATGTTCCGGTTTGAGCTCCAGCAAAATCACATGTTCCGGAGCATGATTTCCCAGCAGCAAACGTCGTAGCATCTGCAAATAGCTGTCCTGATTGTACCCATTCAAATAGGGACTGTAGTTCCCGGGAAGATCGTAATACTGTTCAAGTGTGTTCGACATGTGCACCTGAAATGCATACAAGGTGGGAAATCCTTGCATTTCGATCAGTTGCGGTTCAAGTTCTCCTTCAGCATTCCTGCAAACTGCAAAATCGAATGAGATCATGTGCGAAAAAGAAGACTCATCCGGAACAAACTCTTCGGAAGGAATCGAATTTGCAGTCAAACGTTGAAAATCGGAGTCGCATATCAAATCCACGATAGATTCACAGGCATGCAGGATTTTTTCTGTCAATTTTTGATCGACAAAAACAGGCGTCTCTGCAAGTCGAAACGGAATCGGAGCGGAGAGATAACGACTCATTTCGTTCAGGTAGGCCTGATAGGTTTCTTTTGAAAAAGACGCATTAAACTGCTTTCGGAGACCTGGAACCATAACGTATATTTTCGTACTGAATAGGCATTAAGCTCAAACAAGAACTGGAGCAGATTTCAAATTACAAGCCTGCCGTAAAAAATTAGGAAGCAAATGAGCATAGGTCCATAATATTTTATCGGGATCTTCCAGATGTTCAATCATGCTTTTCCATTTTTCAAAGCCGTGATTTTCGATAACGGTAGCTTTTTTCTCTTCGGTTTGCAAGTACATGCTCATCCCAATCGCATCCGCCTCCGGATGAAACTGTGTACCTATCATGTACTCATTGAAACGTACCGCCATAATTGCCCGTTCCAACGGAACATGCGGCCGATCCTTTTCAATGCACAAGATATGTGCGCCAATCCGTTTCAGTTGCTGAAAGTCGGGCTCAATGACCTGGTAATCGCGACTGTCAACAACATAGAACGGATCATTAAGTCCTTCAAATACCGTTTCCCGGGCTGATGACTGAACGGTGTGAACCGGGAAAACTCCAAATGCAGTTGATTTTCGCTTACACACTTTCCCGATATTGAAATAACGACTGGCCATTTGAAATGAATGGCAGATAAAAAAGACATATTTCTTTGTCTGTTTCAATGGATCCTGATTCCACTCCAACACCTCACGGAGCCAATTGAAATAACGTTCTTCCCATTCTGTACCTTCTCCATCAAAGGGACTACCCGGTCCTCCTGAAGAAATGTAAACATCGTAAGAAAGATCGGGCAGATGAGCTGTTCTGCGCACATCAAACTCGTCGTAGGTCAATTGCAATTGATTTACGGAGCCGAATTCATCTAAAATAGCACGAATACCCCGCATCCCCTGGTTTGGGAATCCGTTGTAAAGGTCCAAAATGGCCACTTTCACCGTTTTTTTGGTAAGGCTCGTCATGCAGGCAAAAATACCGAAAAAGGAAACTGTATCAGCATGGAGTATCAACAACAAATTCCCTTCATTGTTTAACTCAGACAGCCCGGATTACAATCCATCAAGAAAGGACTGGATGGTATTTAAGTCAACGAGTACAGGTTTTACAACGGCCAGCATTCCGGCAGTTGTTCGCTGATCGAGTTTTCCTAAGTAATAACTGTCTCCAATTTTGGAAATGGAGAAAAGCAATACTTCTTCGTTAATCGGAATATTAGAAAATCCAAAGGTTCTGAGTGAGGCATTTCCTTCTAGGCGGACAATACTGCGAATGTTTTTAAAAGCCAGATAGACGGATGTATTGCAGTTTGAAAACAAATTGGGCAAAACAACGGAAACTTTGGTTCGCTCCGAGGTCGTTTCGATGTACTTTCCTACCTGGATCAACCCTCCATGACGAGTGGACAAACGATACCCTTTACGAACCGGATTGACAGAATCCCAAACTCCCAGTTGCGGATAATCGTTTGCAGGAACCCAGTTGAATGCAGACGTATTTGAGAACCCGTTCCGGCTTCCGTAAAATACATTCATGCCGGGCTTTGTATCTGTTTCAAAAAATTGATACAGGATACTTTTCTCTGCTGCGATGGAAACAGGCTGATTGTTGCTTGTTAAATTCAAAAAAACGACACCTCCGGTTTCAAGAGGATACATACCTGCCTGTGACGGAATTCCATATCGAACATAATCTCCCGGTTTTCGAATCATGACATATTCCGATTTTACTTCCGTCAGTGTAGTTGCCATTCCCGGCAGATACAAAAACTTACCCGGAAGTTGGATCCGTAAACCGTTGTCTGTTTCAAGTACAGAGTCCAACGTTGGATTCAATGTTCTAACAAACACTTTCCCTAAAAGCTGCGCCGCCAGTTGATGCACCTGTGCACTTGAAGGAACAGTTGCGGACCAGGACGAGTCCAATGCCTGATCGTTGTCCGGAACAAACCGTTCAGAATCTTTTTTACAGGAAACCATCAACACACTGCAAACGACCAAACTCAAAAAAAATATTCTTGTTACGAATGGATACATTATCTCTTGATTTCTTAAACTGAAAATTGGTTATAGTTATGATACCGCTTCTGTTTTTACCGCTGCCTGTTTGCAAAAAGATTGTAACGCACGCCTAACTGCAATCCAAAAACAGAGTACCGTTGCTGAATGTAACTATCGTTTTGACTGACAGGTGTAACATTGTAACGGATATAGGGCTCTGCAAATGCATTCAGATTCGGACTCACATATTTCTGAATGGTAAGACCCGCATAAAAGCCATATCCGATATTGCTTCGCCAGTTGTTAACGCCCTTCCCTTCTCTGGTGGTAATAGGAACAGGAAGAAAGGATGTATCTAAAACCTCTCCTTTATAGAACGAAACTATATTAAATACCAAGCCGGCAGTTAAAGCAAAGGAAATACGGTCTTGATTGCCAAATTCATATGAGAATAACACCGGAACATCTACAAAACGAAAACGGTTGTAGGTTGTACGATAATTGGTTCCTGTTTGTTCAAAATAAGAAGTGTCACGTACACGTAATGTATCACCCGGCGCTCTTACAACAATGCGGATCGAAATGATTTGTGTAAGTCGTTTTTCCTTTTCGGTAACGAGTTTCATCTGCTCGTTGATCTGGCTGTAGTTGACTCCTGTTTTCATCAAGGTGCGCTCTCCCATGTTTTTGGACAAACGAACACCTATACTGTATCCCATGCGATTGTTCTCTACCGACATGCGTTGTGTGATGTAATTAGCAGGACGTGCAGTCGAAGAAAAATTACGGATCGAACGATCAGGGCCGGCATACACTTCCAGATACAGATCATTACGACCGGTTCTTAAGGGCGCACAACCCGGCAAGAGCGTTTTTACCGACGGCTGCAAAGGATGAATTTGAAAAGGATTGACGTACTTGTTTTCTTGTCTCAAATAACCCAGGTTGAAAGCGGCACCATCCAAAGGTGCGTGAGACACCTGAAGGCTTTGCCTTTCCGTTTGCTGCTTTCGGTTGTGATTCCACTGAACTCTTGGTTTCATTTTTGATACTGTACTTTTCTGCTCCTGCAAAACCGGATTATAGGCAACACCATCCCCCTTTGAAGGCGAAGAACCGGAAGCAATGTGTTCATCACCGGTTCCGACTTTGCGATCTGTGGATCGCTCCGTAACGCTATGTTCGGTTGTCGCATAAACGGGATCGGAAACGGTTTGTTCGCTTGAGGCCTGGTTATTGGGAACAGACAAAACTTGCTTTGATGTATGAGCAGGTTCAGCATGCGAAGGGACAGACGCAACCGGTACAGCTGTTGTATCCGAAAAGGAGTTATACAGAAAATAACCAACCCCCATTACGAATGGGGCTAAAATCAAAAACCAGCCATAACGTTTCCAAAAAAAGAAAGCGTATTTCCGTTCCTCTTTCTCTTTTTTGATCCGTTCCCATACATGCATGGGAGCACCGGAATCATATTGTTCCAGTTTCTCCTTGATGTAAGATTCAAACGATTCCTCTTTCATACTGCGATGCTTTTTTGCAATTTCAATACTTCGTTTTGTAAAAACCGTCTTGCTTTTACCAGTTGTGAACGCGATGTGCTTTCCTGTATATTTAACATGGATGCGATTTCATCATGACTGTACCCTTCAATTACATAAAGATTGAATACAATGCGATAACCTTCGGGTAAGCCATGAATCAACTTTAATAAGTCTGTTTCTGAAAGATGTTGATACGCCTGAGGATCCACAACACGATCCATGCCCGTATCGGGCTTCATCTCTTCGAAATGAAGTTTTCGTTTGCTGCAATGTTTCAAAGCGGTATTCACAACAATTTTCCGGATCCACCCTTCAAAAGAACCCTCATGCTTAAATTTTGCAATGTTTTTATAGACCTTGATAAAAGCATC
This sequence comes from Lacibacter sp., assembly GCA_049240625.1. Taxonomy (GTDB): domain Bacteria; phylum Bacteroidota; class Bacteroidia; order Chitinophagales; family Chitinophagaceae; genus Lacibacter. The sequence goes on from JBMLSG010000085.1 coordinate 10,044, forward strand.
CTGAAGAATATCCTCTGCTTCCATTTTATCAAAAGCATAACGTATGCATACAGTAAGCATTTTACCGGCGAATCGTTCAAAAAGAAGTCGCTGGCATTGCTCATCGTTACGGATGCAGCCTTGAATCAGTTGTTGGTCAGTCAGTAACAGAATAAAAAGTTACAGTTTTACATTCAAGAGGCGATTCGATTTTAAAACGCTGCCTTAACCGTTAAATTAAGAAACTTCCATCAAAGACAAAAGGGCAACTGCCGTTGCCCTTTTGAAAATGTATTATGTTCTTATCACATGCCCATATCCATCTTTTTCTGTTTGTTGTTGGCTAAAGAAGGATCCAGTTCAATTGCTTTGTCACACAAGGCGATTCCTTTCTCCTTCTGTCCCATTTTTTGATAACACATGCCAATCATATACAAAGAGCGTGTATTATGCGTATCGAGTTGTAACACTTTATCCCAGTTGTCGATAGCCGATTGGTACTGACCGGCTTTATATTGTGCCTCTGCCAGCGCATAAGTAACAGTAACGCTGTAGGGTCTTTTCTCCAATGATTGCTGTAATAGCTCGGAGGCTTTAATGAAATTGCCGGTATTCATGTAGCAATAGGCTAGATTTTCAAAAAAATCGGCATTTTGAGTCCATCCGCGTTCAGCCGCCAACTCAAACATTGCAATAGCGTTTTTATCATCGGGAATTGAATAATAAACCATACCCATTTCGTATACATAACGGGCGTTTTTCACATCCAGATCAGCGGCTTTTTTATAATATGGAATGGCTTGTTTGTATCGCTCCATTTCCAAATAGCTTCTACCCAAGGTGTAAAACAAGACCGCATTGGTGGAATCTTTTTCGGCAGCATATAACAGTCGGTTGATCGCATAGGGGTAATTCTCAAGATAATAGTGGCACATACCGGCGATAAAATGCATCGGCTGATCTTTGTGTGCTTTTTCCCATTTTTCGGTAAAAGCCAGTGCGTCTTTGTGTCGACCCAGGTTGAAATACAAAGTTGCCATTTGTTGAAAGACGGTTGCATTATCCGGCTCTAATCGCGCCAATCGAGTGTACGCTTCCACAGCCTGGCGGTAGTTACGCGTTTCCATTGCATAGGCTGCCATGGCACGAATAGCTTCTACATTTGTGGAATCAAACTGGACCGACTTTTCATAAAAGTTCATTGCCAGTTGGATGCGACGCTCCTGCTTTGCTACATTGGCTTTGGAAAGGTAAAGGACCGAACTGTCACGATTGAGTGCATAGCCCGATGAGCCGGCAATCAAAACGATTGCAATTGAAAAAATGAACGTTTTCATGGATACGATTTTAGGGATTTGTTGGATTCTCATAAAATTACACATATGAGTTCCAGCACTCACTAAAACCTTGCCATTTTTTCAATTAATAAGGGTTTACTTTAGAACAATGGCGCTCAACGGAGGCAAATGCAGATTCAATTCGTACCATTTTTCCTTTTTATCTACCGTACGAATGCCGATTTCCGGGTTACTGACATTGCCGCTGCCCCAATATTTTTGATCATCGGAGTTGAACACTTCGCTCCATTTCGATTTTCCCTGTACGTGGAGTTTCCAGTCTTTGCGCACAACAGGCGTCATATTCAAAACCACCACAAGGTCGTCTGCTGCTTTCTTACCTTTTCTTTTGAAACTTACAACGGATTCGCTGCGGTGGTTGAGATCAAGCCATTCAAATCCAAATTGATTGAATTGGTTTTCATACAATGCAGGTTCTGCTTTCAACAAATGACAGAGGTCTTTTACACAATTCCGCATTCCGTTATGGGCGTCGTATTGTAATAGTTCCCACTGCAATTCGCTTTTATGGTTCCACTCATTGGTAGCTCCAAACTCATCCCCCATAAAGAGCAATTTCCCTCCGGGATGTGTAAACATGTAGCTGTACATCAAGCGAAGGTTTGCAAATTTTTGCCATTCGTCACCGGGCATTTTGTACAACATCGGACTTTTACCATGTACGACTTCATCATGACTCAGCGGCAGCATGAAATTTTCGTCGTAATAGTACATCATGCTAAAGGTAAACTGGTCCTGCTGGTATTGCCTGTAAAAAGGATCCTGCTTGAAATACTTCAACGTATCGTGCATCCAGCCCATCATCCATTTCATTCCAAAACCCAACCCGTCTTCGAAGGTAGGTTTGCTCACACCCGGCCAATCGGTTGCTTCTTCCGCAATAGTTTGTACATCGGGAAAATCACGGTAAATGGTGGCGTTCAAATCTTTGATAAATGCGATTGCTTCCAAATTACCATCGCCGCCATATTCATTGGGTTCCCATTGACCTTGCTGTCTGGAATAATTCAATTTGAGCATGGAAGAAACGGCATCTACGCGTATCCCGTCAATATGATACTGATCCAGCCAAAAACGAGCACTGCTAATGAGGAACGATTTCACCTCTCCTCTTTTGTAATTGAAAATATAACTATTCCAATCGGGATGATACCCCTTACGCATATCGGCGTATTCATAAGTATGTGACCCGTCGAACATGAACAAACCATGTGCATCGTACGGAAAATGAGAAGGCACCCAATCAAGGATGACTCCAATTCCAGCCTGATGAAAGGCATCAATCAACGCTTTAAACTGTTGAGGAGATCCGTAACGCGATGTAGGTGCGAAATAACCCGTACCCTGATAACCCCAGCTTCCATCAAACGGATGTTCCATAATGGGCATCAGCTCCACATGCGTAAATCCCATTTCCTTAACATAGGGCACCAGGCGCTCTCTGAAATAGTCATAGGAATGATAAACTTCCTCATTGTATTTATCCGGACGCATCCAACTGGCAAGATGAACTTCGTAAACACTCCAGGGTGCATCCAATTTGTTATGTTCCTTTCTGGTACGCATCCATGATTGGTCATTCCACTGGTAATCCAGATTCCAGGTAATGGATGCTGTTTTAGGTCGTACTTCCCAAAAAGAGGCATATGGGTCGCCCTTATCCAAACGTTGACCGGCAAATCCATGGATATGGTATTTGTAAACTTCACCTCGATTGAAATGCGGTATGAATCCTTCCCAGATTCCTGAATGATCCAAACGCACGTGCAAAGGATGTGTTTCGGTATTCCAATCGTTAAAATTGCCAATTACCGAAATGTACGTTGCATTGGGTGCCCACACAGCAAAATAATAACCTCTTACACCACTTACTTCCATTTCGTGTGAGCCAAACAATTCGTAACAACGGTAATTGGTTCCGTTTTGAAAATTGGCAATATCATCGCCTTCAAAGCGGGAGTAGTTCCAAACCGGTTGGTTCGTATCGATAAAGTGAAAATCTTCGTAACGCATGGGTTTGTTTTTTGGACTTGCCTTCTTTGTAGGGATTGCCGATTTCTTTACGGACCCGGATTGCTTACCTGCCGATTTCTTTTCAACAGATTTTTGTTCCTTCCCTGATACGGCTAAAGGTGATTTCGTTTTTGCCGGATTCGCCTTTGTGCCGGCCGACTTATTTACTTGTTTTTTAACTGTTGATTTTGACGAATCAGATGTCGTTTTTTTTGCTTTTGCCATATATCAGATGTTTGCCGGTACCGAAACGGTTTCCAAAATTGATGCTGAAATTACGTCTGTATTTTATAATATCAAATACTTGCAGAATCAATTCATAAATAATTAAATAACAGCTCTGCGGCAAGCAATACCTATCGACAAAAAAACGGCGATTTTCAATCGCCGTTTCAATTTATTTACGCAACTCCAACACCAGATTGGAATAAGGACTTAACGTGACCGATGTCCCAAGCGGGGAAACGGTACCGCTTGCCACATCCAATGCACCGGAATAAGAACGGGTCATTTCTTCGAATCGTTTTAAATCCAGTGTAACAACTTTATCATTGGTATTCATGATACACATGACTCTTTGGTTGTTGGTGTATCTGAAATATACATACACGCCGTCAACAGGCAGGTATTGCATCATCTTTCCGGTTTTTAATGCAGAAGAGGTTTTGCGGAAGTTTGCCAAGCGTTTGATGTAATCAAAAACAGCATTCTCTTTTGCCGAACGTCCGGTTGCCGTGAATTTATTCAAAGAATCGCCGGCCCATCCGCCGGGAAAATCCTGACGCACATAACCATCACTCGGAGAAGTAAATCCGGTCATCAAAACTTCTCCGCCATAATACAACTGCGGAATCCCTCTGCAGGTCAACAACCAGGCAAGTGACATTTTGTACTTGGCTGTATCTTCACCAATAACAGAATAGAATCGTGCAATGTCATGATTATCGAGAAAAATCACCTGACGCATGGGATTTTTGTATACAACATCCTGTGCTAGCGTAGTGTATAATTTATTGACACCTTCTGTCCAACCGAATTTTTCATTACAGGCAGAAGTAATTCCATAAAACAATGTTTGAAAATCGGTGGTTGCCTGCAAATTGCTTTTGTAACCAATTCCATAATTGTTTTCACAGAAATAGCTTTGGTTGATGACCCCGTGCACCCAGGTTTCTCCAAAGATGCTGATAGCGGGATATTCGTCGTACAACGCTTTATTACAACGGTTCATAAAGGCGAGATCGTTGTATGCATAGGTGTCAATACGCCAACCGTCAATTCCAAATTCTTCTACACTCCAGATCGCATGCTGGATTAAAAAATTCGCAACAAAAGGATTTCCCTGATTCCAGTCGGGCATACTGGCCACAAACCAACCATCGCTCATGATTTTCTTTTCTTCCTGTGCGGCATAGGGATCAAAAAGGGTTTGATCTTTAAAACTGGTTTGTGTAAACTGTGGCCAGCGATGGAACCAGCTGCTGTCCGGCATGTCTCTGAACAAATGATGTTCCAGTCCAACGTGATTGTACACAGCATCCTGAATAACCTTGATGCCTTTTGCGTGTGCTTTATCAATCAATCGTCTGTAAGCCGTATTACCACCTAAACGCGGATCCACACGATAATGGTTGGTAAACGCATAGCCATGTTCGGTTCTTTCCGGCATATCGTTTTCCCAAATCGGATTGAGCCATATAGCCGTAACACCGAGATCCGTCAGGTAGTCGAGATGATTTTCAATCCCCGCCAGATCACCACCGTGACGGTTGAAAACGGTATCTCTTCTGAGTGTTTGATCTTTCATACCGGGTATACGGTCGTTGGACGGATCGCCATTACTGAAACGATCGGGCATGATCAGGTACATCAAATCAGAAGATGTTACGCCCTGAGCATAGGAATTCCCTTTACCACTCCGACGTTGATTCAAGGTGAAATTGTACTGATCCACCCGGGCGCCCTGACGTGCCTTGATGCCAATGATACCGGGCTTTGCTGTTGGCTGAATAGTGACATCCAGAACGATGTAATTCTTATTTTGAAAACGGTTGACTTTTGTCATCTGAACACCGGGATGACTCAATTCAAAACGCGTTGCATTTCCCACGTTGGGTCCGTGCAGCATGATCTGAATTTTATTGTACTTCATTCCGACCCACCAGTTGGAGGGATAAACCTGTACTTGCTGTGCGGTAAGCGATAACGACAAGATCAACGCGCACAGCAATGCTTTTAAATTTAAATGCTTCATTATTTTACATGCTTTTGTAGTTCCTAAGAAAAAGGCCTTCTTTATTCTCCGCCCTTAATTACAAATTTGGCCAAAATACCTGCAAGCGCCATCGACACACCTGCCAATCCAATTACATTGATGGCATTGCTGCCCAGAGCCGTCAGAGCGACACCGCCTAAAAGTCCGGCTACAATTTGCGGAATAGTAATGGTGGCATTAAAAATACCCATGTACACACCTGTTTGCTGCGGTGGTAATGAAGAGGAAAGGATGGCATAAGGCATCGCGAGAATGGCTGCCCAGGCAATCCCTACCCCCACCATAGAGAGAAATAATACATTCTTATCTTTTACAAAGACCATTGAAAGCAATCCTACACCTCCTGCAAGTAAAGAGAGCATATAGGTGTTCTTGCGTCCAAACCGATCGGCCAAACGTGTCAACACCAGAGAAAACAGCGCTGCGAATACACTGTACGCGGCGAAGATGACGCCGGTCCAGTTTCCGGCTTCATTGAATTCTTTTGAAGTGGGATCGGTCGTTCCCCAAATGTTCTGAGCAATTCCCTGTGTGGTAAACACCCACATTAAAAACAAAGAGAACCAGGAAAAAAATTGTGTAACCGCCAATTGCCACATGGTGGGCGGAATATTTTTCAACAAATCGATAAATTTCATTTTCACGGGTTCTTCCGCATCGATATTGTTGTAACGGGCATATTCTTCGGGTGGATATTCCTTAGTCCTGAACGAAGTCCAGAGTACACTAAGCAGCAATGCGCCACCGCCAAAATAAAAGGACCAGATAACTGCCGGAGCCACTTTTGCGCCGGGAGCGGGTTCATTGGCGACACCGTACCAGGTCAACAAAAAAGGAAGCAACGATCCCACCACTGCGCCGGCATTGATCAAAAAGCTTTGAATGGAATACCCCTGGTTGCGCTGACTTTCCGGAACCATATCACTTACCAAGGCACGAAAGGGTTGCATGGTAACATTGAAAGACGTATCCATCAGCAACAACATGGTTGCGCCAAAGAGTAAGGGTGGCAACAGAGAGGCAAACTGTTCTGAATTGGGCATAAAGAACATCGCAGCGGCAGACACGATCGATCCGCCCAAAATAAAGGGAATCCGACGTCCGAGTCGGGTCCATGTTTTATCGCTTGACAAACCCACTATGGGTTGTACAATCAAACCGGCCAACGGAGCAGCAAGCCAGAACAAGCTGAGATGATGCGGATCGGCACCAATTGCAGAAAGTATACGACTGGTATTCGCGTTTTGCAACGAGTAACCAATTTGTACGCCCAGAAAACCGAAACTGATGTTCCAGATTTGCCAGAAATTTAATTTAGGTTTTGCGGACGATGATGTAGCGCCCGTGTTTGTAGAAATTGCCATAGTATCCTTTTTCCTTTCCCTGAAGGTTGGTTTTGGGTCAGTAATCGTTTGGTTTTATCGGAAATCTTCTGCAGGGACAGAAGATCAGATAACAAATCCGTCGGGCAAGATAGCCCCTTTTTTCACTACTACAATCCCGTCTTTTACCGTGTAGAGCGAATGGTCGCTATTGGCCAAATGGGCTCCACCGTTGATTCGCACATCATTTCCAATGCGACAGTTCTTGTCCACAATAGCATTCTTAATGTAACAACGCTCTCCTATTCCGATCTTGGGAATGTTGCGTTCCGCAGCGTGATTCATTTCCTGAAGTGTTTCGTAAAAATCACTTCCCATGAGGTAACTGCTTACAATGGTCGTACCGTGACCAATACGAGATCGTATGCCCACCACACTGTTTTCCACTCTGCTGGCCAGAATAATGGATCCTTCTGCAATTATAGTACGTTCCAGTGTTGTACCACTGATCTTGGCTGGAGGCAGCATCCGCGCCCGGGTGAACACCGGCTTGGAATTATCAAACAAATTAAAATCCGGTATCTCTTGCGTAAGTGCCAGATTGGCTTCAAAGAAGGAATAAATATTACCGATATCCGTCCAGTAGCCGCCGTATTGGTAACTGGCCACTTTGTAATTTGAAATGGAAGAAGGAATGATCTCTTTACCGAAATCAGTTGCATTTTTATGCTCTTCCATCAACAGGTCGTTGAGGAGCTTGCGGTTGAAGATGTAAATTCCCATGGAAGCAAGATAAATACGACCCATATCGCGCATTGCTGAGCCTGTGTCGCTTACCCATTCATGCAATACATCCTGTTTGGGTTTTTCGATAAAGGAAGTGATCATGCCGTTGTCATCCGCTTTCAGAATTCCAAACTCGGGCGCTTCCCGTTCCGCAACCGGAATGGTGGCAATACTGATATCTGCACCACGGGCAATATGATCATCAATCATTTCCTGAAAATCCATTTGATACAACTGATCACCCGAAAGGATAAGAATGTATTCGGCATCGTGCTGTTCCACATGGCGTAAACATTGACGAACCGCGTCTGCCGTACCCTGATACCATCCCGCATTATCCGGTGTTTGTTCAGCTGCCAGGATATCGACAAAGGCGCTGCTGAACATACTGAAATGATAGGTATTCTTGATGTGTTTGTTCAGAGAGGCCGAGTTAAACTGTGTCAACACAAACATGCGATTGATACCTGCGTTGATGCAATTGGAAATGGGAATGTCTACCAGTCTGTACTTCCCCGCAATAGGAACGGCGGGCTTGCTTCTGCTGGCCGTAAGCGGATAGAGCCTTGTACCGGCACCTCCCCCCAAAATAATGGCCAATGTGTTTTTTGATGATCGTGTTGCCATAAGAATGTATTAAGTAGTTATTTCAATGAATGATAGATTTGCTGATACGCTTCAGTACTTTTTTGCCAACTGAAATCCAGTTGCATCATCCGTGTTCTTGATTGTTCAAATTCCACCGGCTTTCCGTATAAATCACAGGCACGCCAAATGGCATGCGTAATGTCGCCCACCGTTGCGGAATCAAAAACAATTCCATAACCGTCGGACTGACCAATGTCCTTTACGGTATCCCGCAACCCGCCGGTATTCCGCACAAGCGGAACGGTACCATATCTCATAGCGTACATTTGGTTTAAACCACAAGGTTCTACTCTGCTTGGCATCAGTAGAAAATCTGCAGCAGCATACATCATATGACTCAACTGCTCGTTGTAACCAATATAGCAACTGTAATCATTTTGCGAAAGCATGTTCAATCCATTGAGTTGCGCTTCTACAGCAGGATCACCACTTCCTAAAAACAGAAAACTCATTTTGCGTCCGATATGATAAAAGGAATCGCCAACAACCGAGGGCAGCAAGTCGGCCGCTTTTTCATGCACCAAACGTCCGATAAAAACAAACAACGGTTTTTGCGGATCTAATCCAAATTCATCACACAGCAATTGTTTGTTGCGTTCTTTTCCTTTCGACACACTCTGCACACTAAAATCATCTTTCAGATAAACATCAGCCGAAGGATTCCATACCTGTGTGTCAATCCCGTTGAGGATTCCCACACACTTCCCTTTTTCATATTCGAACAATGCCTCTAACCCATTGCTCATGTATTTAAGTTCGTCCAAATAACTCCAGCTCACGGTTGTTACTTTCGAAGCGCATTTTATACCGGAGGCTAATGGATTGATGGCCCCGGCCCATTCGAGCATGCCACGTTTCCATAAATCCCATTCCGGCAACAAAACGCTTTTACTCCAGTCCATCGATCCCTGATATTGTGCATTGTGAATGGTAAGCACAGTGGGTATCTCTGCCAAATGGCGGTACTTGTAAGTATGTTGCAGTAAAAAAGGTATCAGTGCCGTATGATGATCGTGAACATGCACCACATCCGGACGAAAAGCCCAGGAGGACAGCCAATCCACTACAGCAATTTGAAATGAAATAAAGCGGTCGTTGTCATCACCATACCCATAAATCTGTTCACGATCGAGAAGACCGTAAATATCTACCAGATACAATTCAAATCCGAGTTTGTTGTGCTTTTCTTTTATAACAGAATAGTCAAAGAAATAACTCCCCATGTTGGTATAGCCCTTGTGAACCAACTCCCATTCATTGGAATAGAGAAAACGCGTACGGTACATAGGCATCACAACTTTTGCCTGATGACCGGCCTGTTGTTGATATTTAGGCAAGGCACCTACCACATCACCCAAACCACCTGCTTTTGCAACGGGATAACACTCGGCACTTACATGAAGAATTTCCATCAATGTTGTTCTAAGTTATTCAGGAATGAATATAGGAAGGACTTTCGCCTGAACCAAAAATCAACGGAATAATTTTTTGATCCGCAATTTCTTTATACTTTCAAACCTCACAAGACGTACGAACAACTGTTATGAATCAATCAGGGCAACCTACAAATTACAGTGCTTTGAGCACTTTGGTAACGGTCTTTTTTTTCTGGGGTTTTATTGCAGCAGGAAACAGTGTCTTCATCCCCTTTTGCAAACACTATTTTCATCTCGATCAATTCCAAAGTCAGTTGATTGATTTTGCATTTTACACGGCTTACTATGTTGGAGCGCTGGTTCTATTCATCTACGGCGCCTTTGCAGGTAAAGACCCGGTTGGAAAATGGGGTTTCAAAAAAAGCATCATCTACGGTCTTCTTTTTTCTGCCCTTGGTGCTGCGGCCATGATTCTTGCAGTACAAGCCAATGCGTTCGCCGGTATGTTGTCGGGTTTGTTCATCGTGGCACTCGGCTTTTCGTTACAACAAACGGCAGCACAACCCTTTGCCATTTCATTGGGCGATCCTGCTACCGGTACAAGTCGCGTTAATCTGGGTGGCGGTATCAACTCACTGGGAACTACCATTGGGCCCATTGTGGTTGCCCTTGCTTTGTTTGGGACCACTGCCGCAATCACCGATGAAAAGATTCAATCATTACCGCTTCAAAAAGTCATCCTTTTATACTCCTGTGTAGGAGCACTTTTTTTGGCTGCAGCAGCTCTTTTCCATTTCTCCCGCAACGTCCCTGCCGGAATACAAAATGCGTCAATTGAAAAGGAAAACAAAGCGCTGTATACACTCTTGATTATTACCGGTCTGCTGGCCGGATTGTTTGCACCGGTCTTCAACAGTTACAAATCGGAACCTGCCGTTCGTTTGCTTCAATTGAATCAGGAACGCAATCAAATCGAGAAAAACATTGAGGCGTTGCAATTCAATTCTGCTGCATCTGAACTACAGCTGGCAAAAACACAATTACAATCTAAAGAAAGCGAAATTGAATCGGTGCGTCTGCCGCTTGAGCAATACCGGATGAAATGGCTTTCTGCTGCCTTGGCTGTGGTTGTTATTGGTTTGTTGTTCGCAGGTAACAGAGCCCGTAAACAACCACAGGGTTGGGGCGCCATGCAATACCCTCAATTGGTACTGGGCATGCTGGCCATCTTCGTGTATGTAGGTGTGGAAGTGGCAATTGGCAGCAACCTGGGCGAATTACTGAAACAAAAAGAATTCGGCGGATACCAGTCTTCGCAAATCGCGCCTTTCATTTCCATGTATTGGGGCAGTTTGATGATCGGGCGCTGGGCCGGAGCCATCAGTGTATTTCAGCTTTCCAAAACGGTGAAAAACAGTTTACTGGTTCTTGTTCCGCTGGTGGCTTTTGCTATTATCATTGGCGTGAACTCTTTAGCACAGTACGATATGAAGGCGTTGTATTTTTACGTGATCTGTGTATTGATTCAAATTGCTGCTTTTTTTATCAGTCAGGATAAACCGGCACGAACACTGCTGTTGTTTTCAGTGCTGGGTGTGGCAGCCATGATTATTGGAATTTCAAGTCACGGCATTGTGGCCACGTATGCATTTTTGAGTGGTGGTTTGTGCTGTTCCATTATGTGGCCTTGTATTTTTTCGCTATCCATTGCAGGATTGGGCAAATACACCACACAGGGCTCCGCATTCCTGATCATGATGATTCTGGGCGGAGGTATCATCCCCCCGATTCAGGGAAAACTGGCCGACCTTATTGGTATTCATCAATCGTACTGGATACCTGTCCTTTGTTTTAGTTATCTTGCATTTTTTGGATTCGCCGTGAAAGGTATTCTGAAAAATCAGGGAATCGATTACGATAAACAAATAGCGTCCGGCGGACATTAAACGCATTTACACATATGGCAGAAACAAAACATTCTTTTGCAGTAGGAATTGATATTGGCGGCACCACCACCAAATTTGGCATTGTAGACTCCAACGGAGTCATCTTGGAGCAAAGCCGAATCCCCACCAACCAGCATGAAAATGCCAGTGATTTCATCGAAGAACTATACAGCATTTTGAAGCCGATGATCGATCGTCAGGGTGGCGAAAAGAATTTTGTGGGTGTGGGCGTTGGCGCTCCAAACGGAAATTATTATTCCGGCACCATCGAATATGCTCCCAACCTGAAATGGAAGGGCATCATTCCAATGGCAAGTCTCATGCAGGAGAAATTTGGTTTACCAACCAAACTAACAAACGATGCCAATGCAGCAGCGGTGGGCGAAATGATGTACGGCTGTGCCAAGGGAATGAAGCATTTCATTACCATCACATTAGGCACGGGTGTTGGAAGCGGTATTGTCATTGACGGAAAAATTTTACTGGGACATGATGGTTTTGCCGGCGAACTGGGTCATACCATCATCCGGCATGGTGGCCGTATCCACAAAGGAACCGGCGTAAAAGGAACGCTGGAAGCCTATGCATCGGCAACGGGTGTACGTGAAACCGCCATCGAATTCCTCACGCAGGAACCCAATGCCGAGAGCTTGTTGCGTAATTACTCCATCGATGAACTTACCAGTCAAACGGTATACGAATGTGCTATCCAGGGCGACCGGATTGCCAATAAAATTTTTGAGTTCACAGGAACCATTCTCGGAGAAGCACTTGCCAACTTTGTCATGTTCTCTTCACCCGAAGCAATTGTTCTGTTTGGCGGACTTACCAATGCCGGCGACCTGATTCTGAATCCTACGATCCAGTCAATGGAAGCCAACCTGATCCAGGTCTTCAAAAACAAAGTCAAAGTCCTGTTCAGCAACCTCAAAGAAGCCGACGCTGCCATTTTGGGCGCTTCGGCACTGGTTTGGGACAATAAATAAACTTGTTTCTTCTTTTCCACTAGGCCGGATATTGAACGATATCCGGCTTTTTCATTTTAATCTCAATAATTTTTATATCTTTTATTCTCAATAAATAACGAATCATGAAACGTTCGATTGCTGTTTGTCTTATTACAGTTCTTTTTTCCTGCTCTACCAAACAGGAAGTGCAAAAGCCCGATGTATTAGCGGCCAACCTTGACAGTTCAGTTGCGCCCGGAACCGATTTTTTCCTTTATGCCAATGGCGGATGGATCAAAAAGAATCCCATCCCGGGAGAAGAAAGCAACTGGGGCATCGGTAATCTGGTGGTGGAAGAAAACCTGAAGCGGCTCCGACTCATCAACGAAAAGGCGGCTGCAGAACAAGCACCTTCCGGTAGCACGGCGCAAAAAATCGGCGATTTCTGGAAAACAGCAATGGATACGATCGCCATCGAAAAGAACGGATTGAAGCCACTGGAATCCTGGTTCAAACAAATTGACGGTATTAAAACCATTCAGGATGCATCCTTACTGATGGCACAACTGGAACGGATTGGTGTAGGTACGCTTGTTGGTTCTTACATTACACAGGATGCCAAAAACAGCAATGCCATGGCAATGCAATTCTGGCAAACAGGAATTGGTTTGCCCGAGCGTGAATATTATTTTAAAAACGATTCGGCTACCATCGAAATCCGCAAAGCTTATACGTCCTTCATTGCACGGACGCTCTCGTTATCGGGTATCGACACAACAATTTCCCGTCAGTCGGCAGCAGGAATTTTGAAAATGGAAACACAACTGGCAACCGTTCACCGCAAACTGGAAGATCTGCGAGATCCTTATGCCAACTACAATAAGATGTCGGTACAACAGTTCTACCGGCTCGCTCCTTCGCTCGACCTGCAAACGTATTTGAACAAGATCGGCGTTACCGGATTGGATTCCGTGATTGTGGGTCAGCCCGAGTATTACAAAGCACTGGAAAAGATACTTCAAACCACTCCCATTCAAACGATCCAACAGCTTTTACGTTTTCGTTTGCTCTATAGTTTGAATGTGGCCCTGCCCGATATTTACAATCAGGAACTGTTTCAATTCCGTAAACTGTTAACCGGTGCTAAAGAACGTAAACCGCGCTGGAAACGAGTGATTCAGAATGAAGAATCGGTAATGGGCGAATTGATGGGACAACTCTACGTCAAAGAATATTTCAATGAAACCGCCAAAAAGCGTTACTCCGATTTGGTGGAAGCCATCCGTACTGCCTTGAAAAACCGCATTACGAAACTGGACTGGATGAGCGATAGCACCAAACAAAAAGCATTTGCCAAACTGGCCACCATGAAAAAGAAAGTGGGCTACCCGGACAAATGGAAAGATTTCTCGGGCATGAACATTACCAATGAGAGCTACATTCAAAACCTCATCAATGCCAATACGTGGTGGCATGATTACGAACTCAACAAACTGGGTAAACCGGTAAATCGCGACGACTGGGAAATGAGCCCACAAACCTACAATGCCTACTACAATCCGTCCAACAATGAAATTGTATTACCTGCCGGCATCTTTACTGTTCCGGGCTACCGTGATGAAGAATTAGATGACGCTACCGTATACGGCAACGCCGGTGCTTCTACTATCGGCCATGAAATCACACACGGCTTCGATGATGAGGGACGGAAATTTGACGAAAAAGGCAATCTGGTAAGCTGGTGGACGATCAAAGATGAAGAGCAATTCAATCTGCGTGCAAAAGCAATGGTGGATCAGTTCAATGCCTACGAGCCCATTCCGGGATATAAGATCAACGGCAAAGCAACACTCGGCGAAAACATTGCAGATCTGGGTGGTGTGTTGTTGGGATGGGATGCTTTCAAAGAAACGGAACAATACAAAAAGAACCAACCGATTGCTGGTCTCACTCCCGCCCAGCGCTATTTCTTAGGCTATGCACTTGGGTGGATGGGACATATCCGGGAGGAAGCGTTAAAAAATCAGTTACTGGTGGATGTACATGCTCCTGCAAAATGGCGTGTGAACGGTCCGTTTGTGAATGTAGACGGATTCTACAGCGCGTTTTCCATTCAACCCGGACAAGCCCTGTTTGTTCCGGAAGAGCGCAGAGTAAAGATCTGGTAAGGATTGCACATCAGTCTTGCGGAAACAAATCGGGATGAACGGCGATACCAAGTCCGGGCTGCTCCATTTGCAGCACGACTCTCCCCTGCTCATACGTCAATCCGCTTGCGTTGTCCTCTGCAAGGAGTAGCGGACCGTCCATATCGATACAATCAACCAGAGCAGCCATTTGTCCAATGGCAGCGGAACCGATCGTAGACTCGTTCATGCTTCCCAGCATCACCTTTAGTCCATTGGTATGTGCTGCTTCAATCATACGCAGAGCCGGTGTAATACCACTGCATTTGGTCAATTTGATGTTGATACCATGAAAATGGTTCAGGCAGCGCGGTACATCCTGTTCGGCAACGCAGGATTCATCGGCATACAAAGGCAGCGGTGATTCACGGAACAATTGCGCCATCCCTTCCCAATCGTCTTTAGCGAGCGGCTGCTCCACCAGTTCCACTCCCAGTTCTTTCAAGCGAGTAATTTTGGGCAAAGCTTCTTCTCGGGACCATCCGGCATTGGCATCTACACGAAACACCGCATCGGTGTGTTTGCGGAGCGCCTCCACCAGTTCCAGATCACCGGGTACACCTACTTTGATTTTGTAAACCGGCCAGGGCTTTTCCTTCATTTTTGCGACCATCTTGTCAACGGCATCCAACCCAATGGTATAGTCGCACAAAGGAGCCTTTGCCGGATCCAGATTCCACAACACATGCAAGGGTTTGTTACGCAGCTTGCCGTATAAATCCCAGGCGGCCATATCCAATGCGCACACCAAAAACGGATTTTTGGGGAACAGATGATGCAGGTAATGCCAGTACCGTTCCGGTTCGATGAAGGCGAATTTTTCAACAAAGTTTTTTTTCTGTTCCAGGTCAGCCACCATTTGTTCAATAGGAATATTATAATAAGCGATCGCCGGTGCTTCGCCATAACCCTTACGTCCCCGATGTTCCAGTTCTACAACGAGGGCCGACTGATGTGTTTTGGTCCCTTTCGAAATGGTAAAGGGATGTCTGAACGGAAGTGTAGTAATGCGGTATTTCAGTTGCAAGGAAAATGATTTTTATATGTTGCCATCCATTAAAATGCACCCGTCACAGGGTGCATTTTAAAAGACGATGCAGAAAAATGGTTTAGATCCTACCGCTCTGTTTTATATAAGCCAACACTTCTTCGTTGAATTCGGTTTCATTCAACAGATCCTCCAACGAATGATGCATGCGATAGCGCCAGTAATGTTTGGGATTGGCCGGCACATTAATACGTTCATCATGCGGATTCACTCTGCGCAATTTCGAACTCATGCCCAGCAATTCCTGAATCTGGAAGATGCTCCACATAGCAGGTGAATACAAATGCTGTGTAATGATGTTACGAACGATCCAGGGTTCGCAGAAGAAAGGCGCTTCACCCCAATGACCCAGTTCCTTATTGTAAAACTCCTGAGTAAGGGTTCTGCTTTCTTCCCACCAGCCACGGATCGTACTCATATCGTGTGTAGAAGGTGTAACCACGCTCAAATAAGGCGCATCGGCAGGATGGAAAAATGTTTTCTTGGGATCTTTGGGCATCCGTTGAATTTCCAGACTGAGTAAGCCCAGTTGTTTCATCACATCGGGAACACAATCCGGCACCATGCCCAGATCTTCGCCGCAAATCAACATGTTGGTGGCACGTTTCAATGCAGGAAGTTTTTGATTGGCTTCTTTTTTCCAGAACTCATCCTGACGACGGAAGAAATAATTGACATACAAGTCTTTCAATTGATGTTGTACATCACCACCCAGATGCTTGAACGACAAGGTCGATTCCATGGAAATACGGAAATGGAATTGTTGTCCCTGACTGCCGTCTACTTCAAACAGGATGACATTACTGATAAGGTCATACAAGGCATGACGAATCCGGTTGTTGAAATCCGTTAGTTCCAATTGATCGAAGTAGGCTTCTACTTTGCGTTGTGTATTAAACTCCTCTTTCAATTCATAATAACCGTTGCCTGTATGATTGAGATAGAAATGTAATGCATTGGCCTGATCGCCTGCCAGTTCCCATAACACGGTTTCATTGATGAAAGGCTTACAGAAACGTCCGTAATCGAACCAGAGTCCGCGTTGCGAAAATTCACTGATGTGCACAGGAATAGCGGGAATGAAATAACCCATAATCCCTTCAACAGCGTGCATGGGAATACTCCATATCCGGAAAAAGCCCAGTATGTGATCGATGCGGAAGGCATCAAAATAATTACTCATCTGTTCGAAACGGTTTTTCCACCAGCGGAATCCGTCGGCTTCCATCCGTTGCCAGTTGTAGGTTGGGAATCCCCAATTTTGACCTTTCACTGCAAAATCATCCGGCGGAGCACCTGCCTGTAAATTCATATTGTACAACTCCGGTTCCACCCAGGCATCACAACTGTTGCGGTAAATTCCAATGGGAATATCGCCTTTCATGATTACCTGATGTTCGTGCGCATAAGCGACGGCCTCTTTCAGTTGCAGATGCAAATGGTATTGCGTGAAATAATGCACCGCAATTTCATCGTAATGTTTTTGTGAGGGGGCTGCATATTTTTGTATGGCCTCTTCATTGTAAACCGAATGTTCTTTCCATGTTAAGAAATCGGGTGTATGGTACTTATCTCTCAAATAACTGAAAATAGCGTAAGGAACCAGCCAGTGCCGATTGCTTTCAAAGAACGACTGAAAGGCTTCATCCTTTTTTAATTGCTTTTTTTGTTCCTGGTACAGCTCCTTAATGGTTGCCCATTTGGTAATCATCACTTGTTCATAATCAACATCAGCCAGTTGATTCAATTCGGCTTGCTTCGCTTCCAAATTCTTAATAAGTGGATGTTTTGCATCACCTGCCACTTTACTCAGACTGATATACATGGGATGCAAGGCAAAAGCCGAAATCGCGGCGTATGGATACGAATCGGTCCAGGTATGCGTTGCCGTGGTATCGTTGATGGGTAAGATCTGAATCAGCTTCATCCCTACTTTCTTAGCCCAGTCTACCAGTAATTTGATATCGGCAAATTCACCAACACCGAAACTATTCCGACTTCTGAGACTGAAAACGGGAATGGACACACCGGCACCGCGCCAGGTTGTATTGGGCAGATGCACGAAGCCATCGTGTAAAATCGTAATCTTCTTTTTGGCGGCTCCGTCGTACAACATCCTGTTGGTTCCGTCTTCGAAACGCACCAATTTTCCGGTTGCAGTATTCAACACCCCATATTTGTAAGCAATGGGGAAACTCTCTTTCGTAAGATTGACTTTTACACTCCACCAATTTCCATCGTGTTGCATAGGCAGTACCTGTGCGGCCTCCCAGTTTCCTAACGAGGGATTGCTACCCGATAAACAGAGGATCTCATTTTCTTTCAGTAAAGGCGCTTTCACTTTAAACACATGGGTATTCCCTTTGTATGCTTTTAAAGCACCTGTTGAATGAGGCTTAAGTAACACTTCGCGGAACGGTTGTGTAAAAAAGGCATTCTCATACTCTCCTGCGTGGTTCCAGGTATCGTAAACGGTAACATCGGTACCATCCAGTTTTTGAAGTTCAAGAATGCGATCATCGCCCCATTCACTGATGGTTTCACCCTGACGGTTTAAGAGCACGTAATGGTATTGCAAACGCTCTGGATCTGTGCCGGAAAGATCCAGTGTGGCCGTCCAGTATTCATCGTTCAAATACTGCATCGGCAAGGCCTTACCGTTAATACCATTTCCCAACGCATCGCAATTACCTGTAATCGACAAGGTTTCACCGTAGGTTGTATGAAATCGGAGATAAAATTGAATTTTCATGTATCGTTTTTTTTTGTTTCAGACACATGTGCCATCACCACCCGCCTGCGGCAGAATTGAAATTGTGGTTCGGGCGATTGCATGTGTTCCTTTCGTTAAAAAGGACTGCCAAAATACTTAAAAAAGCATTACTAAGAGCAGGAATTCTCCGAAAGACTTCTTCTTTTGAACAGACAAAATGAAGTAACTTGAGGCGCAGCCACTCGTTCTATTTTGCAGAAAATGAAAAGGACCGAAAAAAACAGTTTTACAGGAGGCAATGCCGGAGCGGTAGTGAAAGGCGGCACACCTTTTTTCAACCTACTGAATGAACTGATCGACCGATCGAACAGGTTCCTGTTCATGCAATTTTACATTTTCGAAAACGATGCAACCGGCACCACCGTCAAAGAACACTTGTTAGCAGCAAGCAAACGGGGCGTTAAGGTGTATCTTCTTTTAGATGGCTATGCATCGCAGCAACTCTCACAATCGTTTTGCGATGAGTTGAAAGCAGGCGGCATCCTGTTTAAATGGTTTGAACCGGTATTCAAGAGCAAACAGTTTTATTTTGGACGAAGATTGCATCATAAAGTGGTGCTCAACGATCACGGCGAAGCATTGATTGGCGGTATCAACATCAGCAACCGCTACAACGATATGCCCAACCAACCGGCCTGGCTTGATCGGGCGGTGTATGTGCAGGGCCCTGTTTCACTTGCCATTGAACAGATTTGCATCAAAACATGGAATCGTTCCCTAAGCGCCCATGAACCACCGTTGACTACACAATTGCAGCGCCACACCATCGAACACAAAGGGGAACTGTTTATACGTACAAGACAAAACGACTGGGTACGCGGCAAGGTGGAAATTACACGGAGTTATCTCGAACTGATTAAATACTCCCGGAAAGAGATCATCATTATGTCGGGCTATTTTTTACCCGGACAATTTGTAAGGAATGCGCTTTCCAAAGCAGCGGCAAGAGGCGTTGCCATTAAAGTGATCATTGCCGGACAATCGGATGTACTTATCGCCAAAGCAGCCGAACGTTTCTGGTACAACTGGCTCCTCCGTAACAAGATCAAAATTTATGAATACCGCTCCGGAATCCTGCACGGTAAAGTTTCGGTGTACGATCAACAATGGATTACCATCGGCTCTTACAATGTCAACAATATTAGTGCCTATGCCAGTGTGGAGTTGAATCTGGATATCCGTGACCGGGCATTGGGGGCTGCAACGGCCAAAGACCTGGAAGATATTATTGCAAATCAGTGCACGGAAATCACCGGCGAACACGTCATGAAGCACTACAGTGTTCTGCAAAGGTTTTGGTTTTGGCTGAGCTATGAAATCTACCGTGCAGGAGTCTTTCTGTTCACTTTTTATTTCAGACAAATAAAGAAAGGTTAATCAGGATTCTTTTTTTTCTTTCCTGCCGGAAAAGAGTCGGTCCAAAACTCCGTCTATGCCGTGCAACAATCGGTCGAGGAAGTGATCCATAATACGATCGGCAACATGCTGCCATTTCCCGGAGGACTCGGTTTGGGATGCTTCGGAATCTTTCGGTTCTTCTTTTACACCTGTTTTCCGAAACAAGATTGAATTGGCAGCCAGACGCAGAAAATTTCCTTTGAATTGATCTGCTTTATCACGCAACTTCCATTCCAATTCTTTTTCTTTCAACTTGAGGCGAAGCATTTCATTCTCAAGCTGCGTTTGATTCTTTATGTTTCCAAACAATTTTGACATGCTGATTTATTTCATTTCCGAATTGGTTTCATCATCAGACTCACTAAAGGACATCCGAACAAAAGCACGAATCAAGGGATTTACAAACAAACTTTTACGGAACAATGTAAGCAGCACCAGTACCAACAACAGTAACAACGTGGCCAGTCCAAATCCGATTACATAACTGCCCGTAAGTTCCGAAAACCAAAATCCGGCCACAACACCGCAGAAAATGAGAATGAGTACCATTAAGAATAAAAAGAAAAACAACCATAGAAAAAAACCGATTGCCTTCGATGCAAACTGTACCCCCTGCAATTTTATGATTCCCAACTTTGTTTCGGCATACGACCGGACCAACTGTTTCACTTCATTAAAAAAAGAACCCAAATGTTCATCCCTTGACATAGTGATTTTTTTATTGATAAAACTTGATCAATGCGATGTGTTCAAACTGCCATAAAAATCCGTTATCCACAAATTCCACATCGCCCCCGTTTTGCAGTACCAGTTCAATGGCATCATCCACTACATCAATGGACTGATTGAAATTGTTTTCACGACTGGTGGGTTTGTACACGATGGTACCGCCCGCAACGTGTTCACATGCGGCCATAAAGTCTTTTTCAACAATGAGCAAGCGGCCTTTTTTCTGATACACTTCGTGCCATACATTCTGGATACCGCATTCCAGTTTTTTCTCATTGGCAGCTTCCTCAATCAAACGCAACAGTTTTTCCTGTCTTGCTTTTCTCCAAATCTCCAATGCAGGCTGCATGGCATGAATCAGTTCCGATTCGGTAACTTCCATATAATTGCCTTCAATATAGCCCTGCACTTTTTTAGCATGATGTGTTACGGAACGGAACAATGCCAATACCGGTTTGCTGCCCACCACAAATACGGGAAGTTCATGTGTACGCAATACCTGATCGAGTTCTTTATCCATTTGACGGATGAGTTTCTCAACCTGTGCCTCCTTGTACTTTTCGGGATCCGAGAAATTGGCTACACGCTCCGGTTCATCATGCCAGTAGGCATCGAGGAAGTTGGGCGCATCCAGTTTCAGTGGCATGAGCGAAACGGTATTACCCAAATACAACTTGCAGGTTTCACTACTCAATGAGAGCAGTAAATAGTTGTGCAGTTCTTTTTTACTGAATACCAGATCACGGATCTCAAAAGAATCGTTGATGATGATCTTTTGTGTGACCGGGACATCGAGATAGAGTAGTTTCTCAAAAACGGGCGATGCGTAAATAGCCACTCCTTTGTGGCGCGAATCGGGCGAAAGTGAATCAATCATCCGCATAATTTTTTGTAAGACCGGTTGTGCCAACTCAACGGGATACTGATCCAGCAATTGCCGTTCCACCTGATCGTACAAAAATTTCAGTTCATGCTTGGCTTCTGCCTTCAGTCCCATTTTGGTTTCAAACGGAACAATCATTGAAACAGCGGGCCTGTAATGAACCACATTCATCAACTCTGACACTTCTGGAGAAAGATTCTTTTTCATAAACGGGATTTTTACAGAACCAAACTACAACAATGATATGGGGCGGATCATGATGTGTATCAGAGCATATCAGGAGAAAAATCAGTTGGAGATAAGGTCAAAAACCTACATGAAAAAGACGCACTCAAGAGCAAAAACCTGAAAGGGCAATTGGGTTTGCCCTGTGTACCGATTCCTCATTGGGAAAAACTCAAAGAAGCTGATTCTCTACCAGCTTTCTGTCCAGCTTGATGGATTTACGTTCCGCATTTTCGCCCTGTATAATGTAGTGTTCGGCCAGGGCATTGCCAAGCGCATCGGTAAAGGCTTTTTTGATGCGACTGATTTTTACACTGGGCTGATCACGGAGGATGTTGGTCATCTCATCAATACGTTTGCGCATATCTTCCATATCTCCGCGATTGGAAATACGGGCATAGAGATCATACAACTCCTGACGGTACTCATTGAGCGTACTCAGATAAATTCCTTCGGGATGCCGCAAAAACAACAGATACAATGCTTTTTCCAAAGCGGGCATTTTGATTTCCAGGTTTCCGTAATCGGTAAGGTACATCCTGCCGTTTCTGCGAATGAGCAATTTGCTGGGAGGACTGCTCTGACGGAAATTTTGTGCAAAAAGCATTTTCATGCGCAACGATTCCATAACCGAAAGAGCATGATGTATTTCCGGCAGCGATAAGGATTGTTCCAGTCGGCTCATACAATACGCACAAACATCTGCCGTGCGCAATTTTAAAATGATGTCACTCTTCTTCATGCACAAATCACTCACGCAACCAATCGCCTTTTCATGCGTGCGTTCGCGGATCTGACTGTAGGTTTCAAAAATAGATTTCTGCAAGGTCAGCGCCACCACTTCAAACGCAATTGGGAAAGCAGGATCGCAGGGAATAAAATGTTCCCATTCATCTGTATGAATGAACCCGTTAAACGGCTGTTGTTCATCGAGCGAAGCAAACCAGTTTTTGAGGTTTGCCGTTGGAGTTAACAAAATGGCGAACTGCTGATCCGGTATTTGTTCTGTTTCCCGAAACTCCTGCACACTGCGAAACAAATCACGCCAGCGCACGGCCTTGCGTTTGTGCGGGAACGACCAGACACGTCGTTCAGGCGGAGTGCTCTTCATTTCACTCATTTTAGAATGGTAATAAACCTCCTGTTTTTCAAACGCATCCCGATCCGGAATCTCCTGCTCTTCGCGCATGTCATCCGGAAGCATGAGCCTACCCTCACCCGTTGCATAAAATTTATTAACACCGGGTACCGCCTGCAAAAGGCTCAGTACCCGTGTGTATAATTCTTCATCAAGTGCTTCGTCAGGAATCAGATGTATTTTCATTACTCTTTGTCAAATAAATCGGAAAGCCCCTTTCCTTTTTGTTTTTTATTAAAATAACGGTGCATGGAATCCGATAATTTATCCCATACCGCCTCTTGCATCGTTTCTTTATCAAAGCTATAGCTGTTGCGGGCTTTGATGGCCATTTGCTCTGCTACCTCCACCGCATCGAGTGTGGCACCAATAAAGCTGAACGTCCATTTTTCGGTTGCTTCCAGTCTTTGAATCAGCGATCGGACCTGGTGTAAGTTAAACAATCTTGAACTATTCTCATGACCGTCCGTTAACACCACAATCACAAACGTGGTGGGCAGGTTTTCTTGTCGGGCAAAGGTTTCTTCCAACTGCAAGGTTGTTTGTCCGATCGCGTCATAAAGGGCGGTTGTGCCATTGGGCTTGTAATTGTTTGTGGTAAGTGGTGTAGCATTCATAATGTCCTGAGCAACGGCCTGTATGTTGATTTCGGAATTGAACATCGTCAATCCCATGCGGATATCCTGTTCCGGAAACTCTGTGCGCATACTCCGGATGCGGTTCAGTTGTTCATTGTAACCATTGATGGTTGCATCAATACAATCGCTCATGGACCCGCTTTGGTCAACAATCAGGTGATAAATGGTTCTTTGCGTTTTCATTGTTTTTAGTTTTTAAGTGATTGAATAAAGATTTCTTCCGGATAGGCGCCGAACACATATTCGGTAACCGGACAAAGCCACAACTGATGCTGAAAAGGTTTCCCATGCAGCTCTACGGCCTCATAGTAAGCGCCGTAATCAACCGGGGCATGGCCCAACTCCCGGAGGAGGGCGACATTCATACCGTGTTTGATTTTTTTGATTTTGGCGGTAGAACCCTTGAAGTTTTGCGTGGATACTTGCAGCGTGATGCGGTTGTGTTTGGTAAGGAGGTCCAGAAAGGTATCGGCACCGTCCACCATCATGAGGTTTGCTTTGGTACCCAGACCCAATTCCAGAAATTCGGGGAGATCGGCAAACCAGATACCGTCCTCTTTTAAAAAGGAAAGCGTTCGGGTTGTGGCGGTTGCTTTGGGATGAAGCAGATTGTAGACTTGCATAATTTTAATTTGAATGCAAATTAATTCGGCAACAGCCCCCGGATTGTTTTCTGAAAGCTTACAGAATAATCAAGCAACCAATTAATTTTCAAGCGGTTGTGTTTTCAACTTTGAACCACTCGAAAAAAAAATCCTTCCGTTGTTCCTAATAAGTGATGATTGGCCGACAAAGCAGCTTTCTCAAGCAGGATGCTGCTGCGGGAAAACGTGGAGGATATTGAAGTTTACGGAAATGAATATGATGATTGCTCATGTAAAAAAGACCAAAAGAA
>JBMLSG010000086.1:0-10783 GCA_049240625.1 Lacibacter sp.
CTTAGCTGTCCTTCCCCAACAATGTGGTCGACAGCCTCCCGCTTCTCCTTGGGCGTTACAACTTTTTTTCAATAAAGCTCTTCATAGCCCGGTTCTCCAGGCTTAGTTCAGCTACCATCTTCTTGTACTCGCTCAGCTCTGCTTCAAGGCTCTTCATCTTTGCAACATCGCTGACCTCCATACCGCCATACTTAGCTTTCCAGTTGTAGAACGTAGCTTCGCTGATGCCCAACTCCCGACATACATCTTTGGTGGGGGATCCCTGATTCCTGCTTCTTTAATGCAGATACAATCTGACTTTCTGTAAATCGCTTTCTCATGTATTCAAAATTTAAAGTTAACAAATCAAATCATTGTTAACTCTAACTTGAATGGCCGAACTTTGGGGAAGCTTACAGATGGATTAGAAAATACAGCTTACTTGTGGGGCAGTGGTGAGGATGGTGTTCCTGATTTAGAAATGAATAATTATTACATGAATATGGCGAAAAAAGCCAAAGGAGAATTAGAGATTTTGGAGCGGGAATTAAGGAATATTAAATAGCACATCAATCATTAAACACCATGGAATCAATTTATGATGATAATACCCCAAGCGGTTTATCATATTATTTTTGGAAAGCATACTTTGAAAAGTACAGAAGCGAGAATAAAGAATTATATGAAGGCAGAATTCTAAGGTTTAAAAAAAGAATTGAAGACTTATCATTATTCCCGAAGTATGTAGAAGACTTTTATAAACACCAACTAGAAAAACACAATCGGACAGTAAAGTATTACAAGGAAGTAGGAAAACAAATAAGAGCCAAACATTGTGATTCTGAAGGAAGATTTATTTTAAATGATTATAACCATCCTTACGGAAAGTACTTTGAAGAAGGACAAAGTTATTGGGGTAAAGATTTAGTTTGGTCAGCTGAATTCGAACCTATTATTGAGCATATGTTTCGACCATTAGTAAAAAATGCAATAAATCAATTACAAGAAAATGGGCTTTTAAAAATCACTTCAATAGAGAATGGGATTACTAATTTTGTACTTCTTAATATTCCTCCTATTAATGATTTAATTTCTAGCAATGAATAACTAATCTACAAAGAAATTAACTTATTAGCTTCTTTCAGTGCTGTTAGTTGGGGTATAATAATTTTACTCTCATGTTCCCTCATTAATGTTCACAAATAATATTATTATTAGATTTCGCTGTTAATTTCCCCGCCTTTTTCAAACTATTTTTCTTGGCATTATCCCATGCGCCATCCGCGTTGTTTTGGAACATACCTATCAACGCACCATATGCGGTAGCCAACAAAAAGTCGCCATTTATTTGTATCGGGGCTAAATAGAACTGTACCCATCTTCATCCAGTAAAAACTCCCACCAAGTTCCACTATTCGTTTAGTGAAACCTTTAGTGAAACTGATCCAAAAAACAAAAGCCCATAACCGATTCAATTCAAATCAGTTATGGGCTTTTTATTGCTGTAGGGGGAGGAGTCGAACCTCCACGAGGCAGTTAGCTGCAACACAAAGATTAGTGGTCAACCCTGGTCGGCCTTACCAAAAGTAACGTCGGCTCTATGCTGCGTTTATCCTGTGATCCTCACCCCCGAGACGAGAGGGCATGTCTGCCAAAAATTTCATCACCCCACAGTATGTGTTCAAAGAACAATTACAATGCAATATTAAAATAATATGCTTATTTGTTACAAATTATCGAACTAAAATTTTGAAACATTCGAAACTATTTAAATATTTGTGTGATAATTTTAAATTCATAAAATAAACGGCTTCAAAATGGCGTTCAAATTGAATCTTGACAAACTGGATTACCGGATTTTATCCGAAATGATGGAAAACGCAGAGGTTTCCTACGCCGATCTGGGGAAAAAACTCTTTGTTTCAGGCGGCACCATACATGTCCGGATCAAAAAAATGCAGGAACTGGGCATCGTAAAGGGAACACGTCTCAACGTAGACCTGAAGGCGCTCGGTTACGATATCACGGCCTTTGTAGGTATCTACCTCGAAAAAAGCTCGATGTACGACGCTGTAGCCAAAGAGTTGCAAAGGATTCCCGAAATCGTTCGCCTCAACTATACCACAGGCAATTACAGCATGTTTATTGAAGTGGTGTGTAAAGACATCAATCAACTGCGCTTTGTACTGCACGATGCCTTGCAAAAAATAAAAGGGATTGAACGCACCGAAACCTTTATTTCGCTCGAAGAAAGTTTTAACCGTAAAGTACAGGTAGCCCCCGCTGCCGTACTTTCCTAAATTCTGTTTACACTTTGGCCCGTCAGTTTTTTCGCTCGGTTTTTTTACTGGTACTGCTCAACCTGCTGGTGAAACCGCTCTGGATTTTTGGAGTGGATCGCAAAATGCAGGTGCTGCTGGGATACGAGGCTTATGGCCGCTATTTTTCTTATCTGAGCTTTACGGTCATTTTTAACATCCTTGCCGATATGGGCCTTACGGTTTATGTGCAACGGCACATTGCCACACATTCCGTGCTTGTTCGTAAATGGTTGCGCAACGTAGTGGCTTTGAAGTTACTGCTAACTCTTTTGTACGTTCTTGTTACAATGCTTTGTGCCTATGTGCTGGGTCTCCGCAACGGGTTGTGGATACCGGCTCTCATTGCGCTGCAACTTTCTATAAGCTGGCTTTCGTTTGCACGTTCCATTTTATCGGCACAACAACGTTTTACCGCAAGCTCCTGGTTCAGTATCATGGATAAATTGCTGCTCATTATACCGGGTATGGCGCTGTTGTATGTGTTTTGTCCGGACTGTACCCGCACCGTTGAGGAATTCATTTTAGCGCAACTGATAACGGTTGTGCTTACGCTGATTCCTGCTTTACTGCTCGTATTTCGGTCAACGACTCAAGCAGATACCGATACAAACACTGTTCCGTTAACGGAGGTGCTTCGTCAAAGCCTTCCCTTTGCGGTGTTGGTATTGTTGATGTTTGTCCACAGCAGGGTCGATAGCGTACTTCTTGGATTGTTGAACGGTTCTTCTGTTCAGGAAGCGGGCATCTACGCATCGCTGTATCGTTTTGTGGATGCCGCTAACGTGATGTCGTATCTTGTTGCCGGTTTTTTATTGTCGTTCTGGAGCAGACATTTACTCCGGCCCGACGCAATCCATGATTCGCTGAATAAAATGTTTCGTATGATGATGGCTGCTGCCTTGCTGCCGGTCGTATTGTTTTTTGTGTACAGTCGCGAACTGCAGGCTTTGGTATATGAAAGCCCCAACGATACAACGGCCTATGTCATGCAATGGGGTATTCTGGTGCTCATCCCTTCTTTTTTGATTGATTTGTTTGGAACGCTCGTTACGGCACATAAAAAAATGGGCGTTTTTATCTTCATCCTTATTGGCTGCATCCTGCTTAACGTTTCGCTGAATGCTTACTTTATTCCGCAATATCAGGCCAGGGCATCGGCATTGATTGCCGTGGCAACACAGTCGGTCATGGCACTGGCTTTGATGGGGGTCTGTTATTCACAATGGAAGACCCGACTCACCTTCGCGTCGGTTCTTCGTATTGGTGCTTTGCTAATCGGAACAACCACTGCAGCTTTTTTATTGAAAACAACGGAACTCTCTTTTTACCTGCAACTCGCCCTTGTATTTCTGATCTGGATTGTTTTTGTGTTTTTATTGCAACTTTTTTCGCCAAACTGGGTTTTAAATTGGCGACGGGAAAATTAATGTATTTTTAGCCCCTTCATTTATCATTTATGAATCTTGAACTTGTATTGGAAATCATTCGGAAACGCTGGAAACAATCGTTGATGCTGGTTCTTACTGCCACATTATTAACCGGCGGTATTCTGTTTTTGCAAAAACCGATCTTCCGCAGCTCGGCAATTTTTACGGCCGCGAATCCCAATCTGGGAGATCGTGCCAATATTTACCGTACCGAATTCTGGGAACAGTATTTCTATTACGGAAGCGAATACGACAACGATCGCTTGATGGCGCTGGCCAAATCGGAGGAAATGTTTCGTTATTTGGCCGATAGTTTTCAGTTGAAGCAGCATTATAAAATAAAAGATACAGGTGTACGCGGTGCCTATTTAACCGATAAGGAGTTTAAAGAAAATGTACGCATCCACAAGGATGAATACGGAAATGTGAAGATCAACGTGTGGGACGAGGATAAAATGCTGGCAACTCATCTTGCCAACGCGTTTGTAAAGCGCACCAACCAAAAAGCTGTTGCACAGTCCAATGGGATGAAACAGGAAATTCTGATCAAACTGCAACAGGATTATCAGGCACAAAAAGATTCTTTAGTACAACTGGAGTTGCAACTTGCGGGTAGCAATGATGCATATCTTACAGCCCGCAAATCAGCAATCATCAATGGCTTAACACAAAAAGAAAATCTGATCCAGCAATTTCAAACGAGTTTGAATAATGTGATGGCGCTTTTTGTGATTGAAGAAGCGGTTCAACCCTTCCGCAAGGAGAAACCTCTCATTTTGAATGGTATGCTCACCGCCGCCGTGGTTTCATTTGTGTTTTCGATTTTATTCCTGCTCCTGCTGGAGTGGAAACAACGCTACCGCAAAGAGGCATGAGCACGAAAGCTGCATCCATACAGCAGAACACCTGGTGGCCCGCAGTAGCGGCTATCGTTTTCATTGCTGCCGGTATTGCTTGGGAGCTTCCCTTGCTTCTTGTTCTGCCGTTCGCGTTGCTGGCTGTTCTGTTTTTTCTGAAAATCGAACTCAAAGACTTGTTTTGGTTGCTAGTATTTTCCTTGCCGCTTTCCACCGAATTATCTGTATCGGGGTCTTTGTCTACCGATTTTCCGGATGAAGGTCTGATGTTGCTGCTTACGGCTTCACTATTCGCCTTTTTTTTATTGAAGCCTTTGCTGTTCCCCATACAGGCATTGAAAAGCAGTTTGTTTCTTGTTGTGATTGTACAGTTGTTATGGATGCTGATTGCGTTGTTCTTTTCACAGAATCCGTTGCTGTCAGTGAAATATATACTGGCCAAGGTCTGGTATATTGTGCCGTTTGTTTTGGGCACGTTGGTTTTTATCCGACAAAAAGAAGATACGGCCCGGCTCTCCCGTTTGCTGATTTACGCCCTCATCATTCCCATTGTGTACAGCTTAGTCCGTCAGGCCGGCAATGGCTTTTCGTTTGATCAGGTGAGCAATGTGTTGCAGCCTTTTTTCCGTAATCATGTGAACTACTCGGCTATGATCGTGTGTCTGTTGCCCATCTTGTATGCCTGGAAAGCACATACAAGTGAAGCACAGAAAAAACCAATTCAGTGGCTCATCATTCTTTTTTTGGTTGCGCTGTTCTTTGCCTATTCAAGAGGAGCCTGGTTGTGTGTAATTGTTGGGGCTGTAACCTGGTGGGCCATACGTAAACAGTATCTCCTGAAACTGATTGGAATAGCGGTGTTGTTGCTGGTACTGGGTTTGGGTTGGCTCATCAAGGATAACAATTACCTGAAATTTGCTCCCGACTTCAATACTACGATTCAACATTCCCAACTCAACGAACACATGGCAGCGACGTATCAACTGAAAGACGTCTCTACCATGGAACGTTTTTACCGCTGGATTGCAGGATTCCGCATGGTAAGCGAAGAGCCGCTCACGGGATTTGGCCCCAACAATTTTGTGCATTATTACAAAGGCTATACCGTAACTGCTTTTAAAACCTGGGTGAGCGACAACGAGGAAAAATCATCGGTACATAATTATTTTCTTCTCACGGCAATTGAACAGGGACTGCCCGGTATGCTCTTGTTTTGTTTACTGCTTTATTTGATGTTCGCTACCGTGCAAAAAGCCTATCACCGTTTGTCTGATCCCTTCGACCGAACAGTAGCGATTACATCGGGAGTTATACTCAGCATGATTGTAACCCTAAACATGCTCAGTGATTTGATTGAAACGGATAAGATCGGTACTTTGTTCTATCTCCTTATTGGGATCTTGATTACACTGCAAATCAAATTACAGGAACAGGAGAAAAGCAGCTCCTGATCTCATTCCTCGTACAACCTAAGGTGCTTTACGTTCGCACATCCAGTACATCGCGCAAACCGTTGCCCAGTAAATTGAACGCCAGTACCAGTAACATGATGGCAAAACCCGGTATCAGAGCAAGAAATGGATTGTTGGTAATAATGAAATTGTAATGTTCCTTAATCATCAGTCCCCAGCTCGGTTGGGGTGGTTGTACGCCCAGGCCCAGAAAACTGAGGCCGGCTTCAATAACAATGGCTGTTGCAAAATTTGAGGCTGCTATTACCATGATGGGTCCTATGATGTTGGGCAGGATGTGCCGGAAGATGATCCGAAAATCTGAAAAGCCCATTACTTTGGCCGCTTCCACATAACTCAGTTCCCGAATGGCAAGCACCTGACCCCGCACCAAACGGGCAACATTCACCCACAAGGTACAGCCTACGGCAATAAAGATTTGCCAGTAACCTTTACCCAACGCAAGGGTGATGGCGAACACGAGTAAGATCGTTGGGATGCTCCAGGTAACGTTGATGAACCAGAGGATCAGCGCATCTGTCTTCCCTCTGAAATAACCGGCACAGGCGCCCAAAAAAATACCCAGCGTGAGTGAAATGAGCACGGCAACCAATCCTACTCCCAGACTGATACGTGTACCAATCAGGAGCCGACTTAAAATATCCCTGCCAAATTTATCGGTGCCCAAATAATAAGTGCGCTGCGTAATCAGTTCGCTGACCTTTCTTCCATTGGTTGCATAGGTGATGGATTCGGTCATGCCTTCGTCGATGTATTTTGAAACAACGATGCTGTCAGTGCCCTTCAGCTTCCATCCGGTAATGGGAATGGAAAAAAAGGCATCTTCCCGTCCGCTCCACCAATTGCCCGGTAAAGGAGTTTCTGTTTTTTTTTCCAGAAAGAACTGCTGCCGGAAGCCCGGTTTTTGTGCGGCAATTTCAACGATAACACGATTGGCGTCGGGCGTTGGGTCGGGTGCAGGCACATAAGCCAGTAGTGCGGTTACTACAGCAATGCAGATAATGGACAACCCGATCACGCAATTGAGATTGCGCATGAGTCGTTTCCAAAAAGGAAGGCGCTCCCGAAAGGAAGGTTCGTGCATGGAATAAAAGTAAAGGATTCTTTAGATTTTTATCGCCCCCCTTTCAACTATTGTACCGTTCGTCCTTTCCATTGGTAGCGTCCAAATTTTCCGAGCCAGCCGGCTGCAACGATGTACATCCAATGAAAGGGTTGCGCCAAAGGGAAATACAACAACAGATGTTCTTTCTGATAAAATCGTGCTACAGGAAACAGGAACAGCAGTTCGACGCTTGTTTTCAGTACGACACAAATTGCAAGAAGGCTCCACAACCCGGGATTGAAACAAGAAGCCGTGAATAGTACCAACAGAAAGGCATTTAAGAGATAAACGCCCAGCAACACGGCGAAGATGCGGCGATCACGGTATTGATCGGCCTTACTGGCCCAGCGGATCCGCTGACGAAAAAATGCGCCAACGGTTTCAACCGCTTTTGTAGTCACAATGCTTTCGGGTGTGTGGCAATAACGAATTTGTCCGGGATAGGCTTCCTGTAATTTGTGCATGAGTAACATATCGTCGCCACTGGCAATGTGATCAATGGAAGCAAAGCCCTGAACGGCAACAAAAGCCTGTTTGCTGTAGCAAAGATTAGCTCCGTTGCACATACTGTGAAATCCGGCTCCTACAGCTGCAGCGGTGATGCCTTGCAGACTTAAAAAATCGAGCGATTGAAATTTTTTGATGGCCGTATCTTCATCACGAATGCTTACGGGAGCAGCAATTAAAACCGTTTTTTGTTGTTGAATGATAAAGGCAAAGTTGCGGAGCCAGTTCGGCGGAACACAACAGTCGGCATCGGTAGTAACAATGTAATCGCCGTTAGCCTGTTCAATGGCCCATTCTAGGGCTTTCTTTTTATAGGAATTGATGGGATGCTGCACTACATCACTCAGTTTCAGCACACGTACCTCTTTAAATGAAGCTGCGATTGCAAACGTAGCATCGGTACTGAAATCATCCACCACCACAATTTCAATCAGCGTACGGGGATAGTTGAGTCGGCTGATGGATTCGAGGCAGGCGGCAATGTGCTGTTCTTCATTTCGTGCAGGGATGACAATTGTAAAACGAACCGAAGGTTGAAATGCTAAAGGAACATTCAGCAGCGAAAGTTGGTTCCACCATTTCTTATAGAACAGCAGAAGCAGGAGATAAGGAAACAGTAAAAACCAAGCCAACCCGTACCAGAGCATGAGTGCAAAATAATCAAACCTGTTGCAGTAACGAAATAATGAAGTCGCGGTGTTTGGGCCGCAGCAACTGATGCCCTTCCTGTAATTCGTGTATGGCAATATAGGATTCGGCACCTTTTTGAAACTTCCTTCCGTATTTTGATGCAATTACACGATCGTACCGACCAAATACAAGCGCAACCGGAATACGTCGTTTGATGATTTCGTTTCGAATGGTTTTTAAATGTGGACGAAAGCCATGCATGGTGGTCCATACACGGTACAAATGTTCGCGCACGCTTGCACGATCGATGTAATGATGTACAAATTTCGCTATACTCCGGTTGATGCAACGGGTTCGTCTCAGCAGGTTTGCCAATTGTTGAAACCAGCGGGGATGGTTCATAGTATAACGAAACAGTTGGCTCCCCCATCGGGTTTGGGTTGCCAGATAATACCAGGGATTCATCCGGAGACCGTCGGGCGCCAGCAAAACCACCTTCTCAATTTGTGCAGGAAGCAGTTGCAGAACTTGCAATGCCACCCGGCCACCCATACTGTAACCCAACAAAGTGATGGAACAGGTTTCAAAACCGGGAATCATTTGTTTTAATACCGCGAGGAACGTCTCCGGTGTTAAAGAGAGTCCCTCCTCCCAGAGGGTATGACCGTGCCAGGGCAAATCAACGGCATAGATCGTAAACCGGTCACCAAGTTCCGCTTCCAGAAAGCTGAAACTATTTGCAGATTCACCAAAGCCATGCAGACATAACAGCACACGCGTTCCTGTACCGCCTTGCAGATAAGTGATGGTGGAACGCTTGTATGAACAGTACATCTCCTGCATGACATCTTGAGTTTTACGGCTGCTCTTAAGTGCGCGTTAAAAGTAAACTATATTTTCAAGGGATTGGAAAAGTATGACCTCGTCCCAATAGATTTGCAGGTACGATGGCACGATCTGTCAAAAAGAAAAAAAATCGTTTTCTGATGTATCTGCTTGTATTACTCTTTGTAGGAGCGGCTGTGTTGTTTGCCTATTTGTACCGGCTTGACAAAGAAACAACGATGATCCGTTATCGCGAATTTGGCATTGCTATTCCTTCCAACTACAAGATTCATGGTATTGATGTGAGTCGGTATCAGCAGCGGATTGATTGGAAAGCGGTTAAAGACATGAATATCGGGGGCATCCGCATTGAGTTTGCGTTCATCAAAGCCACCGAGGGAACCGGAAGAAAAGATTTTTTGTTTGCCCGTAACTGGTATCAGGCCAAAAAAGCAGGTATTCCAAGAGGCGCGTATCATTTTTTTACCCCTTCACGGGATGGTGTGGCACAGGCGCGTCATTTCATCCGGCAGGTTCAATTGGAACCGGGTGATCTTCCGCCGGTGCTGGATGTGGAACAGTCCAATGGCGTAGCGCGGGCAATCATACAGCAACGTGTGCGCGAATGGTTGCAGGAAGTGGAAACAGTCTATCATGTAAAACCCATTTTGTACACCAATGTGCATTTTTACGAACGTTATCTGGAAGGAGCCTTTGAAGACTATCCGTTATGGGTGGCCCATTATTTACAGCCGCATGCACCGCGTATTGGAAGAGACTGGCAGTTTTGGCAACACAGCGAAAGCGGACAGGTGAACGGAATCAAGGGCAAAGTGGATTTTAATGTGTTTCGTGGCGATAGTATCCAATTTGCACGCATGCTTATAAAATAATTTACATTTGCACCACTTTAACCAAATTAGCAGATCATGAAGCAAGTTATAGGAGCGCTGCTCATCGTATTCATTTCTTTTCAGGCAACGGCACAAAATAAAACAGCCAACAGTATTGATTACAAAACGGCTGTTGGTGTGAAATTATGGGATGGTGGCGGTCTCACCCTTAAGACCTTTATTAAAGAAGATCGTGCGTTGGAATTCATCGGATTTTTTAATCGCTATGGCACACGTATTACCGGCTTGTATGAGTTTCACGGCGATTTGAATACCGAAGGCAACTTAAAGTGGTATTTGGGCGGAGGCGGCCATGTGGGTTTGTACAAGCTTAATACCACGATTATAGGTATTGACGGCGTGATTGGTATTGATTACAAATTCAACAACATGCCTTTGAATCTGGCGCTGGACTGGCAGCCCTCATTTGAGTTTAACAGGAACTACCTGTTTTCCGGTAACTGGGGCGGTTTGGCCATACGTTACACCTTATAATTCGTTCAACTTTTTTTAGAAAATGCTGTTGTGCTGTGTACAACAGCATTTTTAGTTTAATTTGTAGGAATGAACGACTTTGAGCCCGATATCAGAGACTATCTTCGGAAGGTATTAAAAACCGTTTCCGTTGGATTGGTGTTTTTACTCTTCCACATGACCGTCGGAATTTTTTTGAACTGGGCTTTTTTTGAAGGATCTATGGGCATCGGCAATATGGTGTATTACCTGGTGTTGGTGACCACATTAGCCGGCATGATCAACTATTTGAT
>JBMLSG010000087.1:0-9393 GCA_049240625.1 Lacibacter sp.
CTATTTACTGCAACGCCCAACAACTTAGGAGGAGGCACAATAGATTCATATGATTTTAAGATAAACGGGAATACTGTTCAAAATACTTCGTCCAATATACTATCAGTATCCAACCTGACAAATGGACAACAAATTAATTGTACTGTAAATATTTCAGGAGGAACCTGTTCAGCGGCCAATGCAGTTTCGAATTCAATAGCAATGCAAGTAGCAGAACCACCAGTCTTAACATTAACTGCTACACCTTCCGGAACCCAATGTTCAGGAACATCCATTTTGTTTACTGCGGTAGCAGGCAATTTAAATTCAGGAACAGTTTCATCCTATAATTTTAAAATCAACGGAACATCGGCTCAAAACACAAACAGTAACACTTTCACAAGTACACAAATTCAAAATGGGGATGTCATAAGCTGTGAAATTGTTGTAAGCGGAGGCACTTGCTCAGGAAGGGGAGCCGTGTCCAATTCCATCACTGCATCGATTGTACAAAATTTTACACCGGCAGTCGTATTGAGTGTAAATCCTGCAACTACCATCAATATCGGAAACCAGGCAACATTTACCGCACAAACGTCCAATACGAATAATGGATCCATACTATATAATTTCAAGATCAATGGCCTATCTGTTCGAAATAATGCATCAAATGTCTATAGTACAACTACGCTTACGAATGGAGCTATTGTAACCTGTGAAATTACCGTTACCGGAACAACTTGTTTAAGTTCCCAAAACGCAACTTCGAATGCAATTACAATGACCGTTAACGGTTCAATTGGAGCTCCTCTGGACGAATTCATTTGGACCGGTTCCACAAATAACAATTGGAATACAGCATCCAACTGGAGCGGAAATCAAGTTCCTGATCAAGGATCGGATATTCTGTTGCCATCAGGTCTTACGAGATATCCGATTATTAACAGTGGTACAATCAACATTGGCAACATCACTTTACAATCGGGCAGCAACCTGACAATCAATGGTACAGGCATTATACAAATTGAAGGATCAATATTAAGTTCCGGAATTATTCACGCATTAAACGGTACTGTTGAATTAAAAGGCATTGATCTGCAAACACTGAATGGAAGCGTTTTCCATAATAATACAATTCAAAATTTAATTATTAGCAATCACGTAACACTAACTGGTCTTTTAAACGTTACCGGCACAGTTTCATTTGGAAATGTGAACAATAAAACGTTAGCAAGTAATGGTTTTATGGTGCTAAAATCAACAGCATCCGGAACTGCCGTAGTTGCAGACTTAACCAATTCAAGCAGAAACACCGGAAACACCATCTCCGGAAATGTAACGGTTGAACGCTATATACCTGCGGGAAGAAAATGGCGTGGTCTTTCTGCTCCATTAAAAGGAAGTGTGCAAAACAGCATTTTTGACAACTGGCAAAATGGAGGTATGAACATCAATGGGGTAGGTGCTTTATTATGGAGTCCAACTGGTACCGGAGTTTCCGGAAATGGATTTTCATTGAACGCAAATGTTGGATCAAGTTCTAATCTTCGCGGATATTCGGTGAGTGCTTTTACAACACCGTCTTCTACAAAAAGTGCTTTGTTGTTTACTAATAATGGACCCAAACCGTATTTGGTGTTTATTACAGATCAGTATTACAGCAATTTAACCGGCGGTAAAATGTCAACATCAGCCGGCGCATCCGCAACAACTTTAAAAGCAACAGGTAACCTTATTAACGGATCCTATACATTATCCAGTCTTTCTTCAGGTTATCAAATGATTGCCAACCCATATGCGTCGCCAATCGATTTCGCTACTCTGGGAAAAATTAATATCAACAACCAATTCTGGGTATGGGATCCCAAATTATTTGGCTTCAGTGGTTATGGGGGATACGTTTATACGAGTAACTCCGGAGCAGGATATATTTCCAGTCCGGTAGACGAAGGCGGTAGTTATACCGGAAACTCATCCGTTATTCCTGCAGGAGCCGCATTTTGGGTAAGTGTAAATGAGGGATTTACAGGTTCACTCAGTTTTGCTGAAACTGACAAAACAACGGGTGGTTATTCGGTATTTGGAGGAAGAATTTCTGAAACAAAAACAGCCTTATTAAGAGTGAATTTGAAAAATTCGGCCGGAAATCAATTGTATGATGGTGTTACAGCAGGTTACGATGATCGATTCTCTGAGTTAGTAGATCAGGTTGATGTTAAAAAATTTGGAATTGGAGGAGAAAATATCTCCATCCGAAGAAACAATCTGGATCTTGCAATGGAGTTCCGCCCGGCTCACTATCGTAACGATACCCTCTTTTTGAGATTGCACAACATGCAGCAAAAAGATTATATCCTGAATATCAGCGGATCAGATTTTGAACTGAATTCGGGTGTATCGGCCGTATTGCAGGACTTGTATCTTAACACAGAAACAAAATTGGATTTATTCGGAAAAACAACAATCGCATTTAATGTTTCAACCAGCACAACAACATCGAATGACCGCTTTCGAATTGTATTCAGGAAAACGGATGTAACGTCGGTCCAAAACAGAGCGATCGAAAAAGGAATCAGTCTGTACCCAAATCCGGTTGTTAAGGGAAGTTTGTTACAGGTCGAATTCAATCAATTGAAAGCCGGAACATACAAACTGTTGTTGTATAATTTGCTGGGATCTAAAATTTCGGCACAAACGATTCAGCACATAGGAGGAACTTCTGCTTATGTGTTCAGTACAGATTCAAATTTACCTGCCGGGACTTACATCATGGATATTCGGGATGAAAAGGGAACCTCCCAAAAAATGAAACTGGCAATTCAGTAATATAAAAGGGACTTTAACAAGTCCCTTTTTATTTATCTCATAAGATAAAGCCCTATTTAACCAAACGCTGCAAAAGGGTTGTTAATTCAATGGTTTTACAAGAACGGTTACCTAAGCCTCATCTTTTATCGTTATTTTTACGTTTATTCTATGTCCAAACTTTTATCTTATATGTTTACGAAGAAAAGCCTCTTCATTATAATTGTGTTGGTTTTAGGCAGTAGTGTCTTTTTTGCCGTTCGCTCATCCTCTCATAAAACGCCCGGAAATCGGTACGAAAAAATATTGGCGTTGATTGGAGAGATGCTGGAAGACGGTCATTTCAGCCCTAAAAAGATTGATGACAATTTTTCAAAAGAAGTCATGACCCGGTTTCTTAAAAGTTTGGATCCGGATAAAATCTATTTTTTAGCATCCGATATTGAACAATTTAAAAAATTTGAAAAAAGGATTGACGATGAAATTCATGGTGCAAAATTGGAATCCTTTTACCTGATCAATGAAGTATTCAAAAAAAGAGTTTCAGAGGTTGCTGTTTACTATAAAGAAATCTTAAAAACACCCTTCGATTTCAATACGGATGAAACCTATATAGATGAAAGCGACAACCTGCCATATCCTAAAAATGAAGCTGCACGTAAAGAAGCCTGGAGAAAGAAATTAAAATTCCACACATTGGAAAAGTATGTTGAACTGATTGAGCAGCAAGAAAAAAATAAAATCAGGGAACAACCGGCTTTATCCAAGCAGGAAATGGAAAAACAAGCCCGGGAAAAGGTTGCCAAGATTTATGACCGTATGTTTGACCGTTTCCGTAATCGCTTCAAGGATGATGATCGTTTCAACCTCTTCGTGAACGATATCACAGAAACAATGGATCCTCATACCACTTATTTTCCTCCAATTGAAAAACGTTCATTCGATGAACAAATGAGCGGAGAATTTTATGGAATTGGCGCCACGTTGATGGAAGAAGACGGAAATATCAAAATCGGCTCGGTTGTAACCGGCAGCCCGGCTTCAAAATCGGGAGAAATCCGTGCAGGGGATTACATTTTAAAAGTAGCTCAAGGAGCAGAAGAACCTCAGGATTTAAGCGGTTTTTCGGTTGAAGACGCGGTACGCATCATTCGTGGGAAAAAGGGTACAGAAGTGCGGCTTACGATCAAAAAAGCGGATGGTACGATTAAAGTTATTTCGCTGATTCGTGAAAAAATCAATTTAGATGATACATATGCAAAAAGTCTAATCATTCAAGGACCCGACAATTACAAAATAGGGTACATCTATTTGCCGGAATTTTATGCCAATTTCAACGATCCAAACGGCGCACGATGTGCCAATGATGTTGCCAAAGAGATCATTAAGTTGAAGATGGAGAAGGTTAGCGGAATCATCCTCGATCTTCGTACAAACGGAGGCGGTTCTTTGATGGATGTGGTTCAGATGGTGGGACTCTTTATTGAAGATGGACCGGTTGTCCAGGTTAAAAGTCGCGATGAAATCCCAACGATTCTTCGTGACCGTGATAATAATATTCTATGGAATGGACCATTAACTGTAATGGTAAAC
This sequence comes from Lacibacter sp., assembly GCA_049240625.1. Taxonomy (GTDB): domain Bacteria; phylum Bacteroidota; class Bacteroidia; order Chitinophagales; family Chitinophagaceae; genus Lacibacter. The sequence continues at coordinate 4,378 of JBMLSG010000087.1, forward strand.
GAATTCAGTGCATCTGCATCTGAAATCTTTGCCGCAGCCATTCAGGATTACAAAAGGGGATTGGTCATTGGCAGTACATCCACTTACGGTAAAGGAACTGTTCAACGAAGCATCGAACTGGAACGAAATACCTGGAGCACCAGTGAGCCGATTGATTTGGGTTCTTTAAAATTGACACTCCAAAAATTCTATCGGATTTCAGGGGGAAGTACCCAGCTAAAAGGTGTTGTTCCGGATATCATTTTACCCGACCAGTACGAATATTTGCAATACCGTGAAAAAGATGATCCCGCTGCTTTAGGATGGGATGAAATCAACAGTACGCAATATAAAATCTGGAATAGCGAGTACAATTTAAATGAAATCATCCAGCGTACGAATGACCGCATTCGTCAAAACAGTTCGTTTCAAAAAATAAAAGAACACACCGACTGGTTGTCTAAAAACAATCAAAAAGTGTATTCTTTAAAACTGGACCAGTACCGCAAGGAAAAGAAAGCTTTAAGCGAGACTGTTCGTCAAATCGATACACTTACAAAATTACCGGCAGCACTGAATATCGTGAATCTGAAAGATGATTTGGTGCGCATCGAGCAAGATTCACTGAAAAAAGAACGTAACAACCTGTTTCTGAAAGTACGTAAGAACGATTTACACTTAGGTGAAACCGTTAATATTATGTATGATATGATTCAGCAATATTATATCGCGCTCAACAAGCAGGCGGGAAGATCACAGGAATAAATTTGCTCTAGGAGGGTTTGATTGACAAATTTTGCAAAATTGCCTGAGTCTGTTTTATCATTTGTGGGGTTATATCAAGATGTGTAACCCATCGAATCTGATGTTTACCCGTTGCGAAACATAGAATTCCGTGTTCTTTAAGTTGTTCTACAAAGGAAGCTGCAGTAAAATTGTTGTGCAAATCAAATAAGACAATATTGGTTTCCACCGGCAAGACTTGTTCCACAAACGACAACCCGGTTAAAGTTTTAGCCAATTCTTGCGCATTTGTATGGTCTTCAGCTAATCGACCAATATGATGCTCAAGCGCATACAATCCGGCTCCTGCCAAAATACCTGCCTGACGCATACCGCCTCCAAAAACTTTTCGGATCCGTCTTGCTAATTGGATGTCTTTTGATGTCCCCAACAAAACACTACCAACAGGCGCTCCCAATCCTTTACTCAAACAAATCGAGATGCTATCAAACAGTTCCCCGTAAGCGATTGGAGATTGATTTGTAGAAACCAATGCGTTAAATAAACGCGCCCCATCAAGATGAATCTTCAATTTATTTTCGAGGCAAACACTTTTAATAGATTCTATATCAATAAGTTCGTAAACGCTACCGCCGCCTCTGTTACAAGTATTTTCCAGAACAACCAATTGTGATTGAGCCTTATGAATGTCGTTTGGATTGATAGCTTCCCTTACTTGCCATGCCTTAAGTCGGCCCCGATCACCTCTCAATAACCGTACGGATGCATTCGAATTGAATGCAATACCGCCACCTTCGTATTGATAGACATGGCTCAGTTCATCACAAATAACTTCACCGCCAGGTTGGGTATGCAGTTTAATAGCAATTTGATTTGCCATTGTGCCGGACGGACAAAACAAACCCGCCTCCATTCCAAACTTACTCGCCAATTTGTGTTCTAATTCATTTACGGACGGGTCTTCGCCAAAAACATCATCTCCCGTAGCAGCTTTAGCCATCGCTTCCAGCATACCGGGAGTTGGTTTTGTTACGGTATCGCTTCTAAAATCAATCCTATCCATAAAAAAAGTAGTTTATTTATGAAAATGAATCAAAATTGTATCTATTTATTGATTTAGACAGTTTTGACATAAACCTTTTTGTGCTTTGGCAGTTAATTTTATGGAGTTATGCACAAACGCTATGAAAAGCGAAAATTGCGTATTAACTTTGCGGCAATAAACAGGTTTTCGACCATTTTTAACGAATTGTAAAATTTTCCCTGTCTATTTTACGTTTTAAACAAAACAAGGAGATCATTTCATATGCGGCAATTAAAAATCGCTACACAGATTACGAATCGTGATTCACAGGCAGTAGAAAAATATTTACAGGAAATTTCAAAGATTCCCATGATCACTCCGGAGGAGGAAACTACGCTCGCTCAACGGATTAAAATGGGTGATCAGCGCGCTTTGGATAAACTGGTTCAATCCAACCTCCGTTTTGTGGTTTCTGTGGCAAAACAATACCAACATCAGGGATTATCGCTCAGTGATTTGATCAATGAAGGTAACCTGGGCCTTATCAAAGCTGCACAACGTTTCGATGAAACCAAAGGGTTTAAATTCATTTCATATGCGGTTTGGTGGATTCGTCAGTCAATTTTACAGGCTTTGGCAGAACAAGGACGTTTGGTTCGTTTGCCTCAAAACAAAATTGGCACCTACAATAAAGCCAACAAAGCCTACATGGCCTTTGAACAGGAACATGAGAGAGAACCTTCAACAGAAGAATTGGCCGATATTCTGGAAATGAGCGAAACAGAAATCAACAATATTTTTCAAAGCAATACCCGACACACTTCTCTGGACGCACCCGTTCATGAAGCAGAAGATGTAGCAATGGGAGATTTGCTGGAAGGAAGTGATGATACAGATGAAGATGTGATGAAAGACTCTTTGCGCAATGAAATACGCAGAGTTTTGAAATCTTTGAGTCCGCGTGAAGCTGAAATTGTAAATGCTTATTTCGGACTCGACGGTGAAAATGGTGTTACAATTGAACAAATTGGTCAGAAATACGATCTCACAAAAGAACGAATCCGCCAAATCAAGGAACGCGCCATTAAACGTTTGCAAAAAGCACGTTTCAGTAACGCATTAAAGAGTTATTTAGGTAACTAAATCATTTATATGGGTATTAAGTACAAATCCTTCCGGTTCTTCCGGAGGGATTTTTTATATCTGTGCCATTGTCCATCAATTTAATGTTTTCTTATAACCATGAGACTTTCATGAATTGTACATTTGCAGTTATGAAAGCGTTTTCTCTGCTTGTGGTGGTTTTTATATTATTTTCATCTTGTGAAAAAAGGATCGAATTCAATCTCAAAAATGCCGAACCGGTCTTAAATGTTGACGCATCGATTGAAAACGGGAAAGACCCTGTCGTTGTCTTGACCAAAAGCCTGAATTTCTTTTCTACGATATCTATACAAGACATTTCCAATTCACTCATAAAAGATGCAAAAGTTTTTATCAGTAATGGTGTTGCAACACAGGAATTGAACAGAATTGATGTTCCCTTACCCGGAGCAATCAGTTACAGTTATTATTCCTTTGACCCCGCCTTGGGAACAACACGGATACAAGGAGAACTTAATACGTCCTATGAGTTAAGGGTTCTTTGGAATGGGAAAGAATATAAAGCAGTTACAACCATTCCTGCAATTCGTAAAACATTGGACTCCATTTGGTGGGAAAAAGCACCTTTTACACCGGATACCAGCACAAAAGTGGTGGTTAAAGGGTCTGTTACAGACCCTCCGGAATTTGGAAATTACGTCCGTTATTTTACAAAAGTGAACGACGAACCCTTTTTCCCGGGCTTGGGATCTGTATTTGATGACTTATTAGTGAATGGCACCACATATGAAGCTACCATTGACAAAGGCGTGAACAGAAATTCGGATATTGACTTTGAACAAATCGGATTCTTTAGAAAAGGTGATAACGTTACCATTAAACTCTGCAACATCGATAAAGCAACCTATGATTTCTGGCGAACGGTTGAGTTCAGCTATTCCAGTATAGGAAACCCTTTTTCATCACCCACCAAAATCAAAGGGAATATCAGCAACGGAGCATTGGGTTATTTTGGAGGTTATGCTGCCATGTTTAAATCACTAACCATTCCCCGTTAGTTATCCACAAAACCGTTCTGTTTGAATAGCAGAGACTTATTTACAATTACATCCCTCTATTTTTGTTGACTTGTAAAATGAAGAATATGGAACAATCAGAAAAAGTACATTGTTTGATTATTGGTTCTGGCCCTGCAGGTTATACAGCGGCCATCTATGCAGCTCGTGCAAACATGAAGCCTGTTTTGTATCAGGGCATTCAACCCGGAGGTCAATTGACCATAACCACTGAAGTAGAAAATTATCCCGGATATCCCGAAGGCATTCAAGGACCCGAAATGATGGTTGACTTCGAAAAGCAAGCGAAGAGAATGGGGGCCGATATTCGTTACGGATTGGCCACAAAAGTCGATTTTTCCTCTACACCTCATAAAGTTTGGATCGATGAAGAGAAATTAATTGAAGCCGATAGTGTCATCATTTGTACCGGAGCCAGTGCAAAATGGCTTGGACTTGAAAGCGAACAACGTCTGAACGGTTATGGTGTAAGTGCCTGTGCTGTTTGCGACGGGTTCTTTTTCAGAGGAAAAGAAGTTGCAATTGTGGGAGCCGGCGATACCGCAGCAGAAGAAGCCCTTTATTTAAGCAAGCTTTGTACTACGGTACACATGTTAATCCGAAAAGATGTAATGCGTGCCAGTAAAATCATGCAGGATCGTGTGCTAAATACCCCCAATATTAAAATTTACTGGAACTCGGAAACAGTTGAAATTTTAGGCGAAAATAAGGTAGATGGTATGCGCATCAGAAACAACAAATCGGGTGAGGAACAGGTGGTACCCTTACAGGGTTTCTTTGTGGCAATCGGACATCAACCCAATTCCGATATCTTCAAGGATTGGTTAAGAATGGATGAAGCCGGATACATTCAAACCATTCCGGGCTCTTCCAAAACCAATATTGAAGGCGTGTTTGCTGCCGGTGATGTTCAGGACAAAATCTACCGTCAAGCCGTTACTGCTGCAGGTAGTGGTTGTATGGCTGCTTTGGATGCAGAGCGTTATTTAGGTGCTAAAGGTTCCATCTAATCCAAAAGTTTGCATTTCTGCAACCTACAGGAATCCGGTTGATTCCTGTAGGTTTGTTTTTGAATCGATATGTTTACAC
>JBMLSG010000087.1:9493-39016 GCA_049240625.1 Lacibacter sp.
ATTTCAAGTTGATAGGGAAGATGTTCGTCTTCTGAAATGTATAATATATGTTGACCGTTCATTTAAAACAAGTTGAACTTTTTGGACATCACGGACTTTATGAGGGAGAGGAGCCCACAGGTGGTTGGTTTGTCATTGATTTGTCGGTCTTATATGAGCCCGTATACCCGATCACCAAATTGGAGCAAACCGTGAATTATGCTGATTTATTTGTGCTCGTACAACAAGAAATGAAGCAAACAAAGGCGTTACTCGAAATGGTTGCTGAGTCGATCTGTAATGCTGTGAAGCAACAATATCCTGCTGTTCTTCAAATTCAAATAAGTATCTTTAAGAAAAAGCCGCCGATTCCGAATTTTAAAGGCAGTACCGGAATCACGCTTGAAAAATCGTTTCCGGCATCATGAGACCTAAATGCACCTTTCTTTTCTTCATCTGCTATTTGTTGTTACTCAATCAGCCGTTACAGGCGCAAAGTATTGAGGCCTTAATTTTACAAGGAGATTTACTGGAAAAACAAATGAGGGAAGAAGAAGCCTATCAGCGCTTTAAAGAAGTGGTAAAACTCCAACCTCGAAATTTGTATGCACTCATCCGATGCAGTGAATTGGCAAGCAGGATTGGAAAACGACAACCTAAGGAAGAGAGGCAATATGATTTTTACAACGCCGCACGTATCTATGCAGAACGTGCCATCAAAGAAAACCCCTACGATTCTGACGCCAATATGGTAATGGCTGTTGCATTTGGCAGAATGGCGTTAATGAAAAACGGAAAAGATAAAGTGTCAAGCGTTCGAGATATCAAAACATTTGCCGAACGTTCCCTGCAATACAATCCCAAAAACTTTAAAGCAATGCATGTTCTTGGGAAATGGCATTACGAAGTCAGTAACTTAACCGCCATTGAACGAGGTGCAGCCCGAATTCTATTTGGCGGTTTACCGAAAGCTTCCTTTGATTCTTCGATCTATTTCTATGAAAAAGCCAGGGTGTTGAGTCCCGGATTTATTCTCAACTATTTGGAACTGGCAAAAGCCTATGAAAAAAATAACAAACGAACTAAAGCCATCGAACTGCTTAAATACATCCGAAGGTTACCAAATACCATCTACGATGACGCCATCATCAAAGCGGAAGCAGCCCAACTTCTGGAAAAATGGAAACGGAATTGAGCAGATTGATCCTGAACGATCTATTCAATTTATGATACTTTTGCAACTTAAAACGATCATTTGAAGGTCTCTGTACTTTTTATTACGCCTCCATTTACTCAGTTGAATACTCCGTATCCGGCAACAGCCTATTTAAAAGGCTTCCTTAATACAAAAAACATTTCGTCTTATCAATGCGATCTGGGCATCGAAGTCTTGTTGCAGTTGTTTTCCTCAAAAGGACTGACCGAAATGTTTGCTTCAATTCATCCGAATGAATCCTACAGTGACAATATACAGAAAATACTTGCACTTAAAGAAGAATACATTCATTGTATTGATGACGTCATTCGTTTTTTGCAAGGGAAAAACCCTACCATAGCCGCACTTATTGCCTCAAGAAACTTCTTACCGGAAGCCGGTCGTTTTCAAAACACAACAGACCTTCAGTGGGCTTTCGGAGCAATGGGCATACAGGATAAAGCCAAGCATATTGCCACCTTATTTCTTGAAGACCTGTCGGATTTGATTTGTGCTTGTGTAGACGAACATTTTGGTTTCAGCAGATATGCAGAACGATTAGGTCGTTGCGCCAATCAGTTTGACGAACTGCACATAGAGCTGCAGAAATCATTTTCCTTTATTGAACGTATTTTATTACGCCTGCTCCATGAAAAAATCACATTAACGAATCCGGATCTCGTTGCACTATCTGTTCCCTTTCCCGGAAATTTATTTTCCGCTTTTCGGTGTGCGCAATGGATCAGACACAACCATCCACACATAAAAATTGCAATGGGAGGGGGCTTTCCAAATACAGAACTCAGATCACTTAAAGAACCCCGTGTTTTTGACTATTTTGACTTTATAACACTTGATGATGGAGAAGCCCCCATTGAACAAATACTAAAATACATCAACAAAGAAATCGAGCAGAACGAACTCAAAAGAACCTGGTTGATGCATGAAGACCAGGTTTCATATATTGATCAGGGACTTTGTAAAGACTATAAACAAGCAGATACCGGAACACCCGATTACAGTGACCTTTTACTTGATCAATACATCTCTGCAATTGAGGTTGCGAATCCGATGCACAGTTTGTGGAGTGATGGCCGATGGAATAAACTCACGATGGCGCACGGGTGCTATTGGGGCAAGTGTACCTTTTGTGATATTTCGCTGGACTACATTCGCTTGTACGAACCCATTACAGCCCGCTTATTGTGCGACCGAATGGAAACGATCATTCGGCAAACAGGCACCAACGGATTTCATTTTGTTGATGAAGCTGCTCCTCCGGCTTTAATGCGAGAACTGGCACTGGAAATTTTACGTCGAAAGTTGATCGTAAGCTGGTGGACCAACATCCGATTCGAAAAAAGCTTTACCCGTGACTTGTGTTTGTTACTGAAAGCAAGCGGATGTATCGCCGTAAGCGGAGGTCTTGAAGTTGCAAGTGACCGCTTACTGGAACTGATTCAAAAAGGAGTAACTGTTGCTCAAGTTGCCCGTGTTACCCGAAATTTCACTGAATCAGGAATTATGGTTCACGCCTATTTGATGTATGGATTCCCTACACAAACAGTACAGGAAACGGTTGATTCGCTTGAAATGGTACGACAATTTTTTAAACTGGGCATCTTACAATCAGCGTTCTGGCATCGTTTTGCCATGACCGCACACAGTCCGATTGGGATGAATCCTGAACATTTCAACGTTCAAAAAATTCAGGATTCCAAAATCCAGTTTGCTGAAAACGATATAGATTTCATAGATCCATCGGGAGTGAACCATGAACAGTTCAGTTTTGGATTAAAAAAATCATTGTTCAATTACATGCAGGGAATTGGTTTGGATGAACCGCTTCAAAATTGGTTCGAAAACAAAATTCCGCAAACAACAATCAAACCAAATGCAATTGAAACGATCATTCTCGAACCTGAATGGATCCCTAAAAAAGCACATGCAAAAATCTATTTTTCAGGATATATACGCTCTAAAGAAGTGATCCAAAAATCAAAGAAAGGGAGAAAGTGGGAAGAGTTGCTCATAACCATTCTTCACAAAACGAATCAATTACAAATTCAGGTTGCAAAAGAGAAAGGAGAGTGGCTTTGTGCGTTGTTGCAGGACCTTGGCACGAACAAATGGAACGGAATGACTTTAAAGGACATTGAAACGAGCTATGAACAAAACGGATGGGATGATTTTGAATTATTTTGGGATAACAAACCGGTAAACACACTGTACAAAACAGGACTTTTAACCCTTTGATTCAAATCCATTCAATTGCTGAAAGCATCGTTCCTTATCCGGCATCAAATGATTTTCCTTTCCATTTACCGCTCTTCAAATAGAGATAGGACAAAATGAAAATCAAATTCCAATAAACGATTTCCGAAGCCCAGGCCCACAGGATACTCAAACGAAAATATTCCAGCACCAAAGAGATATAGATCAAATAGGCCAGTATCGTCACAAATTCAATCCGTAAATTGACGCTTGTATTTCCTGTGCCTGTTACAGCATTGAGCCATACGACAGCAAAAGACATGAACAACATACCGACTGTTACCATTCGAAGCACAGGAATGGCCTCCGCAATAAAATCACTCGACAGCTGAAAAAAAGAGAGAATATTGTAAGGAAACAGATTGAAGAGGATAAAGAGCATACATGCAGCACCCGTACTCAATCGAACAATTTTATTTATCAAAAAAAGAACATCGTCCGATCTTCCTTGTCCGATAATATTACTCACCATAGTATTTGCGGTAGAAGCAAATGCCCAGGTAAAAATACCTGTCAATGAAAAGATATTACGCATCACATTGGAGATAGCCAACGCACGCTGACCATGATGTTCAATAAACACATAAAATACAAACCAACTAACGATACTGATAAGGTATTGTGCGATAAGAGGAGCCGAGGCGTTGAGTAAAAGTAATGTACGCTTTGAGTCAAAATGAAAACTGCGAAACAAATAAAATTGCCTGTGAAGTTGTTTTACCCGAATAAGTATTAAAACAACGAACATCCCAATACATTCAGCAATGACGGATGCCCAGGCGGCACCATTAAATCCAAGTTGGGGAAGTCCCCAGTGTCCAAAAATCAACCCATAATCCAAAAGTATATTGGAACCTGCTTCAAACAAACTTCCAATAAACAAAAAACGGGCATTTGTTGTGCCTACTAAAAATGCATTCCCCAATTGAAAAAGATATAAAAACGGAAGTCCCCAAATACGGATTTTTAAAAACGAAACAGCTTGTTTCTGCACTTCTGAATCATGAAGCACTTTTGAAAAAATGAAAGGACCAATCCAAAGTGTAATCAAAATGCCCGCAAGTGAAAACAGGAGTAACAACCTCATCCCTTGCATCACAATCGTGCCAATCGCCTCGGGTTGCTCTTCACCCGCTTTTCGGGAAACGATCGCCTGTAATGCACTGTTGAATCCGTTACCAATAATGGCCATGATCAAAAAATATACACCTGTAATCCCGGCAATTCCCATTTCTTTTTCACCTAAATGACTGATGAAATAATTATTGGTTGTGAAGTTGAGAAAGGGGATTAATAAGGAAAAACTGATGGGCAGTGATAGCGCCAGTATCGAGCGGTAACTGACTTGTAGTTTTAACGATTGACCCATGCCGCTTACTGGTAGAAACTTTGATTAATTTGACGAAATTATTGTTATTATTGCACACAACACAAAGAACTTACATTGCTGCATCCTACTTATCATATAGCAGATTCGGTTTCTGAACTTTCATTACAAACAGAGAAAGACCTTTTGCTACAGGTAGGTGCTGATTTTTTGGGTTTGGCAGTCTTTTCGCCCGAAACAAAAAAAGTATATTCCTGGACACTGTTTCATACCGGATCACCGCTTGGTCAAGCATTGCAACATGAAGATTTAAGCACAATCAAAGAACAGCTATCCTGGATGCAAGGAACTTTCCGGAAAATTTTGTTTGTTGATTATACCTGTAATAATTCCCTGATTCCGCTTCATTTAGGACTCGATGAAGAAAAAGAACTTTTACTCAAATGGACTCTCGGCAATGTTCAGGATGCTGTTATGATGAAAGACCTGATCGCAGCTAAAGACATTTCAAATTATTATACAATTCCTGCATCTGTTGTACAAATGCTCAACCAACTTTTTCCATCCGGTTGCTGGTGGCAAGTACAATCCTTTTTGATGGCAAAAGAAGTAGCAGATGAGCCAACCGTTACGGTTGACATTTTTTTCAATGAGATACTGATAGGGGTAAGCAATAAGGGATCCTGGTTGTTACAAAACAAATTTTCTTATAAAGCACCGGAAGATGTGTTGTATCACATTCTCAATTGCATCCGTCAACTGAATCTACAAAACGAAGAAACGGAGGTCCTTATTCAAGGATTGGTTGACGAACAGTCGGCTTTGGCTCGTTTGCTCAATCAATATCTTCACAAACCTATTTGGAAACAAAATTTGTCCTTCAACTTTCCGAACGGTGAAACTGAGCTTCCCAATCACATACTTGCTTTAACCGACCGATTACTTACATGCGTATCATAAGCGGAAAATATGGAGGCAGAACATTTCAGCCACCGGCAAAAATGCCACATACACGCCCAACAACCGATATTGCAAAAGGCGGGTTGTTCAATGTTTTAGAGAATAATCTGGACCTCTCCACTCTTAAAACACTGGACCTTTTTGGAGGCACAGGAAGTATCAGTTACGAGTTGGCATCCCGAGGCGCAACCGACCAAACCATTGTTGAAAAAGACCCTGCAATGGCCCGTTACATTCAACAAACGTCCTCCAAACTGGGCATTGCTCTAAAGCTGGTTCAGATGGAGGTGTTTAAGTATTTACAACATTGTAATGAATCATTCGATTTCATTTTTGCAGGACCGCCCTATGCTTTGGGAACAATTGACGAACTGCCACGAATCATTTTCGAACGTCCATTATTGAATGAAAACGGGTGGTTTGTTTTGGAACACACTCCAAGAAATGACTACAAACAATTTCCGTTTTACAAAGCCGAACGTGTTTATGGCACCACGATCTTTTCCATTTTTGTGAATAAAAAAGAAGGAGCGTGACAAAACAAGAATTGCGCAACAAGTACAAGCTACAACGCACAGTCTTTACCGATTCTGAAAAAGAAAAAATGCAGGATTTGATTCTGATTCAGTTTCAGAAACTGCAACTCCCTTTCTTGCAATATGTTCATACCTATCTGGCAATGGAAGAGCGTTCGGAAATCCCAACCGATGCCATTTTGAGTTATCTGCAATTCCAAAATCCGGGATTAACTGTATTAATACCACTTATTGCTCACAATCGGGAAACGATGCTGAATGTCGTTTGGGACGAAACAACCATTCTGAAAAGAAACCATTTGGGTTTTACAGAGCCTGTAAACGGTACCCCAAGCAATCCACTACTTAATGATCTTATTTTGGTTCCTTTACTCGCTTACGATTTGAAAGGCAACCGGGTTGGATATGGAAAAGGTTACTACGATCGCTTTTTGGCTGAATGCCGACCCGATGCGCTTAAAATCGGATTCAGTTATTTTGAACCGGAAGAACAGATCAACGATACTGAAGATTTTGACATACCTTTAAACTACTGCGTAACACCGCATCGTTGTTATGAATTTGGCTGATTTCACACTACAATCATTCCGTTTTTTATTACTGCCGTTTTCCTTGATCTATGGATTCGTGATTTGGGTTCGTAACCGATTGTACGACCGAAATATTTTATCGTCTGTTTCATTCAATTTGCCGGTCATTTGTGTAGGAAACCTGCGAGTAGGCGGAACCGGAAAATCTCCGATGATTGAATTCCTGATACGTATGTTAAAGGAAGATTATGCTGTAGCAACCTTAAGCCGTGGATACAAACGCAAAACAAAAGGCTATGCGTTGGCGAATGAACAAACAACGGCATTGGATATTGGCGACGAACCCATGCAGTTTCATCTTAAATTTCCGGAGATTGCAGTTGCCGTAGGTGAAAGTAGAGTAGAAGCCATTCCTCAATTGTTGCATGACTGTCCGCAGACACGGGTTATTCTTTTGGACGATGCCTTTCAACATCGGAAAATTCGTCCGGGGCTCTCAATCCTTTTAACGGAAGCTGAGGATTTATTCACACGTGATTTTTTCCTTCCAACGGGTGATTTAAGAGACGAAAAAAAAAGCTACGAACGGGCAGACATGATCGTAGTCAGCAAATGTCCGTCTGATCTTCCCGAATCGGAAAAATACCGGATCCTTCGTGAAATCAATCCAAAAAAGCACCAGGAGGTTTACTTTTCAACAATCGAATATCAAACACCTGTACACATCTTAAATAAAAACCAGACTTTCCCTTTACATAAAAACACGGAAGTATTATTGGTAACGGGTATCGCAAATACCAGGCCTTTGGAAAAATACATTCAGGAACAGAGTTATACGTATGTAAAATTGGCTTACGCGGACCACCACATTTTTACCATTGATGATTTAACAGAAATCAAAAATGAGTTTGACCAGATGGACCATCCACATAAAATCATCCTTACTACCGAAAAGGATGCCGTACGACTCGAAAAATTCAAAGAGCAACTAGAAGAACTTCCTATTTATGTATTGCCAATCCGGCACCGTATACTCTTTGAAGAAGAGACCGATTTCCGTCAGCAGATTTATGCCTTCATTGAAAAATTTGAAAAACCAGATTCCAATTAGATGAAAAAGAAATCGAAAAAAAGAGAGATCGGAAAACAAAACACCTCAAGCTCGGTCAAAAAAGGCAGTCTTGAAATTACCAGAAGTGGTATGGGATATGTTACTGTAGAAGATATGCCACGTGATGTGCTGGTAAAACCGCAGCATTTTAATACGGCTTTACATGGTGATCTGGTAGAAGTTGAAATCGTAAAACAAAATAACACCGGAAGAATTGAAGGCATAATTAAACGAGTGATAGAACGGAAGCAGGTCGATTTCATCGGATTGATTCGTTTTCAACAAAATCATATTTTCTTCTTGCCCGAAACCGAGCGACCGATGCCGGACTTGTATATTCAACCGAATCGATTAAACGGAGCTAAAAACGGAGACAAAGTCGTTGCCCGACTAACGGAATGGGATGCGAAAAAGCGTATACCGGAAGGTGAAGTGGTAGAAGTGATCGCTCAGGACGACTTAAACGATCTGGCGATGAAACAAATCCTGCTTCAAAGTGGATTTGCATTAAATTTTTCAGACGAAGCACTGGAAGAAGCCGACCGTATCGTTGAAGCCATAACTCCGGAAGAAGTTAAGAAGCGTAAAGATTTCCGGGATATTCTCACATTTACAATTGACCCTGTGGATGCACGAGATTTTGATGATGCGTTATCCATTCGAAAGCTTGATAACGGTTTCTATGAAATCGGTGTTCATATTGCCGATGTAAGTCATTTTGTACCACCGGGAAAAGCACTGGATCAGGATGCATACGAACGAGCAACTTCCGTTTATTTACCCGACAGGGTTCTGCCGATGTTACCTGAGCACATTTCGAATGAATTGTGTTCTTTACGTCCCAAAGAAGACAAATACACCTTTTCGGCCGTATTTCAAATGAACAGTAACGCAGAAGTCAAAAATGTTTGGCTGGGTCGAACATTAATCCATTCCAACCATCGCTTTACCTATGAGGATGTGCAAGAAATTATTGAAAGCGGTGAAGGGCTTTTTCAGGATGAGGTTTTATTACTGAATCAATTGGCCCAACAACTTCGTAAAGAGCGATTCAGGAAAGGAGCCATCAATTTTTCATCACAGGAAGTCCGCTTTGTTCTGGATGAAAAAAAGAAACCGATTGGCATCACAATAAAAGAAAGTAAAGCATCGCATCAACTCATAGAGGAGTTTATGCTTCTTGCCAATAAGCATGTTGCCTTGTATATTGGAAACGTTAAAATAAAAGATACCCCCATACCATTTCCCTATCGGGTTCACGACACACCGGATGAGGCCAAACTGGGTCCATTCATAACCTTTGCCCGAAAATACGGACATACGTTTGACATCTCTTCTCCCGAAAAAATTGCATCCTCTTTCAATCAAATGTTACAGGATGTGAATGGTAAACCGGAACAACATGTATTGGAAACGCTGGGAATCCGTACAATGGCTAAAGCTGTTTATACTTCCGAAAACATTGGTCACTATGGTTTAGGATTTGCACATTATTGTCATTTTACGTCTCCCATTCGCCGGTATCCCGACATCCTCGTTCACCGGATTCTTCAACAATGTTTGGATGGCAATCCTGTTTCAGATAAAAAAATGGAACAAAAATGTCGCCATTGCAGTGAACGGGAACGGGCTGCAATGGAAAGCGAACGAGCCGCCAATAAATACAAACAGGTCGAATACATGAGTCAGTTTTTAGGCGAAGAGTTTGATGGAGTAGTGAGTGGGGTTGCGTCCTTTGGTTTTTGGGTGGAAACCATTGAACATAAATGCGAGGGACTTGTTAGTTTGTTTGCAATCAGTGATTTCGACGATTTTAGCTATGTTGAAGAAGATTACTGCCTCGTTGGTAAACGTAGCGGTAAATCATTTCGTATGGGCGACAAAGTCACCATAAAAGTAGTGGCCGCCAATCTCGAAAAAAGACAGTTGGACTATGAACTGATTTTAGGACATTGGGCTTCAACGGAAGGCAAAGTTCTCCAACAAACAAAAGGTAAATCCAAAAAGACGGCTCCAAAAACAAAACGATCCAAGAAGTAAACATATATGCATTCATTTGAACAACTGCTCAAACAATTTGAAGATTATTTCGGAAAACGTCATTTTCCTGATCAACCATCCACACTCTACGATCCGGCTCAATACATATTAGGAATTGGAGGGAAGCGGGTAAGACCGGTCTTATGCCTGATGGGGAATGAGCTATTCGATGAAATTCATCCCGATGCCTGGTCGGTTGCCGTATCGGTGGAGTTATTTCACAATTTTTCGCTGATTCATGATGACATCATGGATCAAGCCCCCCTGAGAAGAGGAAAGGATACCGTTCACCATAAATACGGAGTGAACACGGCCATTCTTGCAGGTGATGCGATGTTGATCATGGCCTATGATTACCTCTACAAAATATCATCCGAAAATCTGAAAACAGTATTGGGATTGTTCAACAAAACAGCACTTCAGGTATCGGAAGGACAACAACTGGACATGGACTTCGAAAAACGGACAACAGTTTCGTTGCAGGAGTATATGCACATGATCGAACTTAAGACATCAGTTTTACTGGCGTCCAGTCTTGAAATGGGAGCAGTAATAGGAGGTGCAAGCGAACGAAATGCCAAGCATTTGTATGAATTTGGTCGAAATCTTGGCATCGCTTTTCAGATTCAGGACGATTACCTTGATGCCTTTGGCGACCCTGCCAAATTCGGTAAACAAGTAGGAGGTGATATCCTATCGAATAAAAAAACCTTTTTGATGATCCACGCACAGGAAACGGCAAACGCTTCGGCTAAAGAAAGGTTAATGCTTTTGCAAGAGCAAAACCCTTCCGATAAGGTGGAGCAAGTGTTGTCTATTTTCAGAGAAGCTTCCGTTGATGAATGGGCACTGGAACTCAAAAACAGTTATCTCGAGAAAGCATTACACCATCTCGAAGAAGTTGCAGTTACCGCTTCCAGAAAAGAAGCATTGCGTCAATTGGCCGCTTTTTTGGTTCAGCGTGATTATTAGAAATCGGGCGATTCAATAAACTTGAACCGCCCGATTTTGTAAGTTATATCCTTTCGTTTTAAATACCCGCAAATCCCAACGACTGTGTTAATTCTTTAGGCAAGACAGGCATTTTCTTACGTTCTATTAAAAACGTTGACAACGAGGAGAGGTCTCTAAACACATAGTGTTGCTGTACCGCTCCGTCAAGATATCCTGCACCTGAAGTGTTTCCCGTACCCACGCGCATTCCAATCATACGACGAACCATTACCAGATGTTTGTGTCTCCATCCGGCAAGCCAATGATCCACCTCAATCAGTTTATCCAGAATTTGAAAAGACAACTGAAACACCGGAAAATCACGGTACATCATAATGAACAGTGCCGAACGGCGTGCAGCATCGCTCAATGTATCAACCTGGGCGGCATTTTCACGCATGAACGCAGCATCAAAATCATCCAATTTAGGTAATTCCCGTTCTGTAAGACTTGCTTTGTACAATGCACGATAGTCGCTCCAGAACGGATGCGCTGAAGTTTCTTTTTGAAAAGCAGGCTGATAGGAGCTCCAGTATCTGGAATCGAAGAACGGCATACGTTCCAACCATCTGTTGATCAGTTGTAAAATGGTGGGTTCGCTTTCCAAAGATTGAATGGACTGATAATCCTGCGGATCAAAACCACCTTCATTGGTTCGCTTGTAATAATCTTTATGGTGCCTGTTTTCCATTTTTAAACCCAATGTAGCTTCTACCAATCGAAACTGAAGACTTTGAAAACCGGAAGCAGGAGTTAAAAGATTCCGGAATTCCAAAAAATCAAGCGGAGTCATGGTATCCAGAATTGTTATTTGCTGGTTGAGCAATTCGAGTATTTTAACCACACGGTTTAAGCGATGGCGACAAAGATTCAAATCTTCCGAATTGTCGTCAACAACCTCTTTGGAAAAGACTTTCCGGACAAAATCGAGTTCAAACAAAATTTGCTTGAACCACAATTCATAAGCCTGATGAATAACAATGAACAGCATTTCATCGTGAGCAGGAGTGTTGCCTTCCTGAAAACTCAGAGGTTGCTGACTGTTTAAAATTTGTTCCAAACCAAGGTAAGAAGAATAGTATTGACCGGCATTAGGGTTCATATAGCAAAATTTAGGGCGGCAAGGTAAACTATTTTCAAGATATGTTTTTATGCGTTTGATCATCATCCGGAAAACAAAAACAGTAAATTCCGGCAAAAAAAAGGCCCCCAAAAACGACTGTGGAAGAACCCGATTTTCTTTTCCACAACTGCCTGATTTTTGTTGAAAAACAATCCGGAATTAACCCCATTTTCAATTGAGAATCAACCTGCTTTTCGGTATCTTTGGCAGCCTTAATTGAGAATATGGATCATACAGAAAATACAATGGAAAATGGAGACTCGAACGTTGGTCGTGTCATCCCGGTGAATATTGAAGAACAGATGAAAACAGCCTACATCGATTACTCTATGTCGGTAATCGTTGGTCGTGCGCTTCCTGATGTGCGTGATGGATTAAAACCTGTACATCGTCGCATCTTGTATGCGATGAACGAACTAGGTCTTCAATACAACAAAGCATACAAGAAAAGTGCCCGTGTTGTAGGGGAAGTGCTTGGTAAATACCATCCTCATGGCGATAGTTCTGTTTATGATGCAATGGTTAGGATGGCACAGGAGTGGAGTATGCGCTACACTTTGGTTGACGGACAGGGAAACTTCGGAAATCAGGATGGAGACGGACCTGCGGCTATGCGTTACACGGAAGTTCGCATGGAACGTTTGACCGAAAGTATGATGGATGATATCGACAAGGAAACTGTTGATTTCAATCTCAACTTCGATGATTCCGAAAAAGAACCCTCTGTTTTACCTTCCCGAATTCCCAATTTGCTGGTCAATGGTTCCAGTGGTATTGCGGTAGGTATGGCAACCAATATGATGCCACACAATCTTGGTGAGGTAATCGATGGTTGTATAGCCTACATCGACAATCGTGAAATCACGATTGATGAACTGATGCAGTTTGTAAAAGCGCCTGATTTTCCAACAGCAGGTACCATCTATGGAATGGAAGGTATTAAAGCCGGATTTCATACAGGACGAGGCCGGGTTGTGCTGCGTGGAAAAGTCTCCATCGAAACAAAATCAAGCGGAAGAGAACAAATCATTATCACCGAAGTGCCGTATCAGGTCAACAGAGATACCTTAACGGATAAGATCGGTCAATTGGTAAATGATAAAACCATTGAGGGGATTGTTCACGTCAACAACGAAAGTAATCAGAAAGAAGGAACCAGGATTGTCATTGATCTGCGAAGAGATGCCGTTGCAAATGTCATTGTCAATCAATTGTACAAATACACCGAGTTGCAAACATCTTACGGCATCAACAATGTGGCATTAGTTAAAGGAAGGCCACGTACATTGAATCTGAAAGATCTGATTTCTGAGTTTGTCGAATTCAGGCACGAAGTGGTTGTTCGTCGTGCACGTTATGAACTTCGAAAAGCGCAGGAGCGGGCTCATATCTTACAAGGTTACCTGATTGCATTAGATCATCTGGATGAAGTCATCAGTTTGATCCGCAGTTCTGCCACACCTGAAATTGCAAAAGAAAACCTGATCAATGCAGGATGGGGACTGGATGAAATTCAGGCGAAAGCAATTCTGGAATTGCGTTTGCAACGGTTAACGGGCATGGAGCGCGACAAAATCAAAAACGAATACAATGAACTGATGAATTTGATCGCCCATTTGAATGAATTGTTGAGCAACGAGGGAATGCGTTATGAACTGATTAAAAAAGAGTTGATTGAGATCAAAGATAAATACGGCGATAAACGTCGTACCGAAATCACATATCTGGACGATGAAGTCCGGATGGAAGATCTCATCAAGGAAGAGGATGTAGTCATCACAATTTCACATCTTGGTTATGTAAAAAGAACATCTACAACCGAATACAGACAACAACGTAGAGGCGGAAGAGGGGCAATTGGAAGCAAAACCCGTGAAGAAGACTACGTTGAACATTTATTTGTTGCATCCACACATCACACCTTATTGTTCTTTACAGAAAAAGGAAGATGCTACTGGTTAAAAGCCTATGAGATACCTGAGGGCGATAAAACAAGTAAAGGAAGAGCCATTCAAAACCTGATGCAACTGAGTCCCGACGATAAAGTACGTGCCATCATTGATGTTAAAAACATTGAAGATGAAGAGTTTATAAAAAACCATTACATCGTGCTTTGTACCCGTAAAGGAATCATCAAAAAGACAAGTTTAGAGGATTTCAGTAGAAGAAGAGCAACCGGTGTCAATGCCATTACGATTGTAGAAGGCGATCAGCTATTGGAAGCTAAAATGACGGATGGAAACAGCGAAATCATGATGGCTGTAAAAAGCGGACGCGCAATACGTTTCCCCGAAGAAAAGGTACGTCCTACAGGAAGAGGAGCGATTGGTGTTGCAGGAATTGAAGTTGACGATGAAAGCGATGAAGTTGTTGGTATGATTTGTGTGAATAAAGAAGATCGTTCACGCACCGTATTGGTTGTTAGCGAAAAAGGGTATGGAAAACGTACCGCTATAGATGAGTACAGGATAACCAATCGCGGTGGGAAAGGCGTAAAAACCATTAATGTAACCGAAAAAACAGGATCTCTGGTTGGTATTTTAGAAGTAACCGAAAAAGAAGACCTGATGATTAGTTGTAAAAGCGGTATCACAATCCGCATGGCAATTAGTCAAATCAGTGAACTGGGTCGCGCTACACAAGGAGTTCGTTTGATTCGAATTGATGAAGGGGATGCGATTGCTGCCATCAGCAGAATTGAAGAGGCAGATGAACTCATTGAAAACGATGAAAGCGCACCGGAAGGTACTATCCCGGAAGAACCGAACTCATCAACTGAAACAAGTAACGCTTCCGAATAAATTGATTTATAGCAAATTGCATATATTAATTAAAAATAAACTTAAATGAAAAATCTTTTCCTTCTAGGAATCTCTCTGTTTCTGATTTTTGGATCAGGCAGTGCCCAGGACTTAAAGAAAGTACGTAATGCGTATGAAAAAAAGGATTGGTTGAAAGCGAAAGAGGCTGTTGATCTTTTACTGACCAATGAAAAAGAGCAAAAAAGCTGGGAAGGCTGGTTTTATAAAGGGATGATTTACGGCCAAATCGCTAAATCTGCCGAATTAAAATCAGGTACTCCGGATGCCTGGAACCAATCTATTGAAGCCTATCAAAAAGCCATGGAGCTGGATCCCAAGCAAGCGGAAACCTATATGGCATTACGCAGTTATCCCATTTTTGACAACTATCTTGAAATCCAAAAAGAGGCTAATGAATTGTATAACAATCAGGATTACAAAGGCTCTCTGGATAAATACAAACAAGCCAATCGTGTTGGAAGATTTATTTATAACAACAAATGGGCACTAAGTGAAATTGATACCGTCTTATTTTACTATGCAGGAGCTGCAGCCATGCAATCAGATAATATGGAGGATGCCGTTCAGTTCTTTCAGAAATTATGTGACGCTTCAGTAGCGGGAGAAGGTTTTGATATGTGCTATCGCTATGTAACTTATTATTACAATAAAAAAGGAGATCAGGTCAGCACGGCAAAATATACCACACTTGGACGTAAATTATATCCAAACGACACTTATTATGATAAGTTAGACCTGGATAATGAACGTAAAAACGGCGTAGGTCCCAATTTGTTTGCTAAATATGAGACCGTCCTGCAACGTGAATCCAGAGATTATGAAATTCGGTTCGATTTTGCTGCCGAAATGTTCAATTGGCTGTACATGGATCAAAAAGCAACAAATGAGGAGAAACCGGTTTATTTTGAAAAAATCGTCACCCAACTGAAACAATGTATCGAAATTGATTCTAAAAATGCCGATGCGCATCTTTTAATGGGCAAAACGTATTTTAATGAAGCGGCTGCCATTCAGGATGATTTAAAAACGATCAAAGGTGCAACTCCGGCCGATACCCAAAAGAAGGTCGAATTAAAAAAGAAAATGGAACTGCGCATGAATGAAGCGTTACCGTATTTGGAAAATGCCCTGGCCATTTTTGAAGCTGCTGATCCTGAAAGTTTCAAAAAGGACAAACGACTTAAAAATGAATACAAGAACACACTTTACATTTTAGTGGATGCGTATCGATTCCTGGGCAATAAAGAAAAGGAGCAGTACTACGACAAAAAATATCAAGTGCTCAATCAATAGGAGTATTCAACGAATCTTTATTAAAGAAGGCTATCCATTGGGTAGCTTTCTTTTTTATATGGAGGACATACAGGATGGATTCCTAAAACATTTACTTAACTTAACATAATATTAATTATGCGTTGAAATAAGTGATTTCAGAACTAAAGTCAAGGCTTGGATAAAGCTTTGACAATGCCTCAGCTTTGAGGAGATTTCTATTTAGAAAATCACGGTGCTGACTGGAATCCGGATGGAATGGCTTGTGTTTACGAGCAGTAACCAGCTGCCGTATCTCCGTCAATAATGTTTTGGTTGGATGATCAAAAGCATAGTCCGTAAAATGTTCCATCACAAATTGAGTGGCGGCATAATTGGGATGTGCCAGATCGATATCATAAAACCGGTAATCTCTCAACACATCTATAACGAGTTCATATGCCGGAAAATAAAACAAACGGTCAAATTTTTGAACCAAATGATGCACCGTTTCAATTAATCGTGCCTTACTACGGTTGTTCTCGGTTACACCATCACGTAAATGTCGGACCGGACTAATCGTAAATATGATTTTTAACTTCGGATTGAAATGAAACAATTGATGAATGGTATTGTCCAGGCCTGCGATTTGCTCATCGATCGGAATCAGATATTTTTCAAACCATGATGCAGGTGCTTTATGACAATTAGCGACGTCTTGACGTGTTTCCTGCAACTTATAGACAAAAGAAGAACCAAGGGTTATTATCAACCAATCTGCCTCTTTCAAAAAACGATGCGCATTTTGTTGTGATGCATTGATGCCATTTAAGCATACATCACGATCCGGATTGGAAAAACGACTGTGATGATCCCAACTTTGATACAATTCATTGTATAAATGCAAATCAGCAGACGAATATTGACGATTTTGAATATAAGAAACCAAACTTCTGCAAACACTGGAAGGCTCAAACAAGATACCGTTTGGATTTTGGAGCGTTTGGAATTTGGATTCGGACAAACTATTCCCGATATGCTCTGTAAAGCAAGACCCGATCAACATCACTTTATGAGCATATGTGATGGGTGCCGGCAAAGGCTTGATATCGATGTTTGTAAAGAAATTCATGATTTAAATAATTCATCAGCGATCAGCAGACTTTCGGCCAGCGCTTCCTTATTGATAGATAGATTTACGTTTTGTTCATCCAGAAAAGAAATAATACTTACGGTATCCATATTCCCGACCAGTTCGTCTTTGGCCATGGGGCACCCACCAATTCCCCTTAAAGCTCCATCAAATCGAATACAACCCGCCTTGTATGCTGCATCCACTTTCGACTTCCAGTTGGTATTGGTAGCATGCAAATGAACTCCAATTTCACATTCAGGTAATTCTTGAATCATGAATGAGGTCATTTGATAAACCTGTTCAGGCGTGGCAACCCCAACAGTATCGGCCAGGGACAAAATCCGTATCCCCATTTGTGCAAGCTGATTACCCCACTTAAATACAATTTCTTCATTCCAGGGATCGCCATATGGATTACCAAATCCCATCGACAAATAGACCACCAATTCCTTCTTATTTTTTTCGCAAGTGGTAAAAATCGTCTCCACACGTTTCAACGATTCTGCAATTGAGCTATTGGTATTTCTTTGCTGAAAGGTTTCTGAAACTGAAAAAGGAAAGCCGAGGTAGGTAATTTCATCGAAAGCAGTGGCCTCTTCAGCACCACGTTCGTTGGCTATAATGGCTAAAAGCTTTGTTGGTAGAGACGCATCCAAATTCAGTAAGCGAAGCACTTCTTTTGTATCGGCCATTTGAGGTATGGCTTTGGGCGACACAAAACTTCCGAAATCAAGAGTGTGAAACCCTACATTTAATAAAGATTGAATATAGCGTACTTTCTGCTCGGTCGGAATAAAAGATTTCCATCCCTGCATAGCATCTCGTGGGCATTCTATAAGTTTGATTGGCGGCATCGTTGGCTATTATTTACGTTAAATTCGTTGTTTCATGGCTTCATACAGGATCATACCTGTTGCAACAGATACATTTAAACTTTCAAAGTCCCCTTTCATGGGGATTTTGATTTTATCATCGCATATTTTCATGAGTGCAGGATAAATACCGTTCTCCTCCCCTCCCATAATAATACAAATTGGTTCGCTAAAATCAATTTTATCAATGGTAGTAGTGGCCGTCATTTCACTTGCATACACTTTAATGCCATTTAAGTGCAAATCATCCACTGCTTTCATCAAACTGTTGACGCGGCACACAGCAATTTTTTCCAACGCACCCGCACTCGTAAGAATGGCATCTTCATTCAAAGCCCCTACTCCTTTTTCAGGAATGATAATAGCATGTACACCACAACAATAAGCGGTACGTGCTATGCCGCCAATATTTCTGATATCAGTAATACCATCGAGCATCAGTAACAAAGGCGCCTCTCCTTTATCTGTTATAAATGAGATAATACTTTGTAAATCCTGATATTGAATTTTTGATAAGACAGCAATAACTCCTTCATGATTGACCACATTAAAGGAGTTGAGTTTTTCAACAGGCACTTTATTAATCGGAACATTGTTTTTTGCAGCTAAGCGTTTTACATCTTCAACTGATTCGCCGCTCAGATTGTTTTGCATAAAAATGCGTTCCAACTCTTTGCTTTCCTTCAATGCATTAAGCACATTGAGTTTTCCAATGATGAGTGTTGACTTTTTGGGACGTTGCTGTTTTTGTCGGAATGGTTTCACGATGCAAAGAAACAAAAAAAGAAACCCATAAACAGATTCGTTTATGGGTTTCTAGCAGAATATAGACTGATTACTTTAAACCAAAAGCTTTTTTAACTTTTGATACGTAATCCAATTTTTCCCATGTAAATAATTCCACTTTTGCTTTTTTCACTTTTCCATCCGGAGACTTGAACGTTTTTTCCACTATTTCAGGAACACGTCCCATATGTCCGTAAGCTGCAGTTTCACTGTACATAGGATTACGGAGTTTAAGACGTTGCTCAATGAAATAAGGACGCATATCAAAAATACCTTCTACTATTTTGGCGATTTGTCCATCCGTCAAATTCACCTTCGAGGTTCCGTAAGTATTCACATTGATGGAAGTTGGTTTCGCTACACCAATAGCGTAAGATACCTGAACCAGCACTTCATCGCATAGACCGGCAGCTACCAGATTTTTGGCGATATGACGTGTTGCATAGGCTGCAGAACGATCCACTTTAGAAGGATCTTTTCCGCTGAACGCACCACCACCATGAGCACCTTTACCACCGTATGTATCAACAATGATCTTACGTCCGGTCAACCCTGTATCTCCATGCGGACCACCAATTACAAACTTTCCGGTTGGGTTGATATGATATTTAATATCATTATTAAACAACTTCGCATATTTCTTGTACTTCGATTTGATTCTTGGAATTAAAATGTTGATGACATCCGCTTTAATTTTCGCCAACATTTTTGCTTCTGAATCAAAATCATCGTGCTGAGTAGAAATAACAATCGCATCAATACGAATCGGACGGTTGTTATCATCGTATTCTAATGTAACCTGACTTTTGGCATCCGGACGCAAGTACGGCATCTTTGAATTTTTCTCTCTGCGGATAGCAGCCAATTCAATCAACAAATTATGAGCCAGATCCAATGCCAAAGGCATGTAGTGTTCTGTTTCGTTGGTAGCGTAACCAAACATCATTCCCTGGTCACCGGCCCCCTGTTCTTCTTTTTTCTTACGATCAACGCCCTGATTGATATCGGAACTTTGTTCGTGTATGGCTGAAAGAACACCACAAGAATCCGCTTCAAACATGTATTCACTTTTGGTGTAGCCGATTTTACGAATTACACCGCGGGCGATCTCCTGTACATCCAAATAAGCTTTTGACTTCACTTCTCCGGCAAGAACGACCTGTCCGGTTGTTACCAATGTTTCACAAGCTACTTTTGATTGAGGATCAAATGCAAGGAAATTATCAATCAGTGCGTCAGATATTTGATCTGCTACTTTGTCCGGATGTCCTTCGGATACACTTTCCGATGTAAATAAGTATGGCATATTTGTGTTGAAATTTAATGCGAGCAAAGATAAGTTCGGAATGTATTCAATATCATTGTTTTGAATAATAAATTCTAACAAACATCGGATATTGGCTGTGTAACCCTCCGCCCAGCTTGACCCTTCCGTAAGCAAGTGGATTAATCCCCGTTACACTGGAAACGCCATTTCTGAACTCTGTATAGTACGGTGCCGTCAATTTTAGATCCCTCCTTTGGGTGTTCCCATTGATGACGTTTTGAACGTAACGGGTGATGTTCAGTTTGTATTCCGACACTGTATTGGATGACGGGTCTTTGACATACGAAGGGAAACCACCGACATACCGGGTATTGATGTTATACAATGACACATTCCGGAAGAAATCAAAAGATGCAGGACTCCAGTAATTCAAGCTGTCATATGGCAAAGGTGCATTTTTACCCTCCGGATCGATTGCATACAAATGCAAAACCGGGGATGTAAAAAGATTTTCCAGAACCAACGGTCCTTCATAAAGCTGACGGGCAACAACTTCAGCCCTATGGACGATGTATTTTTTCCCAACCAGTGTGTCAAATGCCGGTGTTTGAATGCGTACGGCCGTGCCCGGTGCCGTTAAGATATAGGAAAGTGACGAGGGCAATCCCGAAGTCAAAACAGATTCTGCACTACATCCTGAAAAGTTTCTGTGAATTTTATTTGCATTTGCACTTCGGATCAATTCAGGCACAAAAGGGAAATTGGCCACCAGTGTGTCGACAACTCCCGTTCGATTCAACATTCGGTAGTAAACATTCAGACGTGTTTTAACATCCGACAAACTGAAATAATGCATAGCATTACCCGATGTTGTTGAATCGGGAATCAAAGCAAATCCATTTAAAAAAGCCTTAAACGTTGTATCATTACGAAACGCTCCTGTTACATTGTTTTCGTCCAAAATAGACCGTCCCAATGCATCATTCAAGCGAATGCGTAATTGATTGAAGGCACTATCTGTTTTGAAAGCGAGCTTGTACCCTTTTCGGATTTCTGCCGCCGTAAATGATTTTGAACCTAAGAAATCAGTTGTAAAAAAATCAGGAGCTTCGT
Source organism: Lacibacter sp. (assembly GCA_049240625.1). GTDB lineage: Bacteria > Bacteroidota > Bacteroidia > Chitinophagales > Chitinophagaceae > Lacibacter. Next base: position 30,808 of record JBMLSG010000087.1, read on the forward strand.
TGATTTTGTATCTGCGATCTGGCTTAAAATTGGGGTCGGTAATCCGGTACACGCTGATCCTTGAAACCGCATTGGTATCGCCATATGTCCCAGTGAAGGAAAGCGACAAAACGACTGAATCAAGATACAAACTGTCCTTCGAAACCTGAAATTGAAAAGGATATGAAAACGGAACTGTTTGAAAATAGGCAGCACCCGTAGTTGTGCCAAACATCGGATCATTGTAATAACCGATCAGGTGTTGTTCTCTTTTTCCGGTTACGGTTGTGTCCTGTTCTATAAAAGAGATGGTGGAAACCGGGATCAACATGGTATCGGTCTTCAATTGATCGGTTCCGGGCAAAAGTTCAGCACCCAGTGTAGTATTTTCTAATTTATTACATCCGGAAAATAAGAGTAAACCAAGAACAGTTAAAAGATGAAACAGCCGGATTCCTTTTTTAGCCGAGATCATAAAACGCGTCATGAGAGCCTTTGTTATTTTGAGGAAAGGTCACTAAAGAGTTGCAAATAGTCTGTTAAAGCATCTTCCTCTTTATAAGGAATTACTTTTTTGCCCCTAACTTTTGCGAACTCTTCCACTAGTTTTTTATCCGTTTTTTCAGCACCAAAGGTAATCGCATCGGCATAAGCAGCACCACCTCTGAACAAAGAAGTATTGTTTACATCCTTAAATGGTTCAAAATCTTTATCCTTGATATTGGCATGGATGTTCGCAAGTTTTAAAAACTTTGAACCCAGCTTTTCTTTGAATGTATTTTGACCAATCGTAAAGACGATTTTACTGTTACTGAAAACCGGCTCCTTTTTATAGGCAGTTTTAATGTAAAGCGGAATTAAACCGGTCATCCAGCCACTGCAATGTATGATATCCGGAGGCCAGCCAAATTTCTTTACGGTTTCTAAAGCACCTTTACAATAGAAAATAGTTCGGAGGTCATTATCATCAAACCATTTTTCATTTTCGTCGTGAAAAATGAATTTACGCTTGAAAAAATCCTCATTTTCCAAAAAGTAAACTTGTAATCGTGCGTTGGGAAGAGATGCTACTTTGATTTGTAATGGGTAGTCATCATTATCAATAGTAACATTAATACCGCTCAGCCGAACCACTTCATGCAATCTGTGCCTTCTTTCATTAATAACACCGAATCTTGGCATGATGCATCTGATTTCATAACCGCTGTCGTTCGATTTTATAGCCAGTTGATTCACAAAAGAAGAGAAATCGGTCTCTTCCAGGTAGGGCGACATTTCACTTGCTATGAATAATATTCTTTTCTTTGCTGCTACCATTTGCGTTTGTTATGAAATCTTTACTGTGTTATTTGAGGTGTGCAAAGGTAAAGAATTTTAACGAATCGTCTCTTTTTTAAGGATTTCTGTGGTATTATTGCCGCCCTATGCTCATTTTTCACAAGACAGAGGACCTGAAAAAACAACTGTTACGCGAAAGGCAAACAGGGAAAAAACTGGGTTTTGTTCCTACCATGGGTGCTTTACATGACGGACACATGGAACTGATAAAAGCTTCCCGAAAGGAACAAGACAGAACGATATGCAGCATCTTTGTGAATCCTACACAATTCAACGATCCCTCTGATTTTGAAAAATATCCTCAAACATTGCAACAGGACATAAAAAAACTGGAAACCATGCAATGTTCCATCTTGTTTCTCCCTTCTGTTGAGGAAATGTACCCTTCCGGTACCGCAATGCTGGAACAATACCCGATAGGTTCACTGGAAACGATTTTGGAAGGGAAATACAGACCGGGACATTTTCAGGGTGTTTGTCAAATTGTAGACCGATTGCTAACAATTGTAGAACCCGATACACTCTATCTGGGTCAAAAAGACTATCAGCAATGCATGGTACTTCATCGCTTGCTGGAACTGAAAAAATACAAACAACATACGAATATAAAAATCATCCCCACCCTGAGAGAAGAGGACGGTCTTGCTATGAGCAGTCGTAACATTCGACTTGATAACGAATCACGCAAAACGGCAAGCCAAATCTATCAGTGCTTGTTAAACATGAAAACCTTGTACGGGAAACAGGAATTAGAGGAAATCAAAACCAAAGCTCAAGAACATTTAACCCGTCACGGATTTCGGGTGGATTACGCCGAAATTGCCGATGCATTAACATTGGAACCATTAAGAAAATACAACCCGGAACAACATGCCGTAGCATTGATAGCGGCTTTTATCAACGATGTCCGACTAATTGACAACCTCGTTTTAACAGATACCAATACGGATTCAAAAGTTTCAAATTAAATTTGCAATATGGAAATCGAAATATTAAAGTCTAAAATTCATCGTGCATCCATTACGGAAGCCAATCTGCACTACGTTGGCAGTTTAACGCTGGATGAAGACCTGATGGATGCCGCCAATATTATTGAGCACGAAAAAATTCAAGTGGTAAATGTCAATAATGGAAATCGTTTGGAAACCTACGTCATAAAAGGGAAAAGAGGAAGCGGCGTATGTTGTTTAAACGGACCCGCTGCCCGACAAGGTGCTGTTGGCGATGTAGTTATTATTATATCTTATGCCACCATGCAGTTTGAAGAGGCCAAAACATTTAAACCCTGGTTGGTCTTTCCCAAAGAAGGAAACAAACTCTAATTACTGAGAGCACATGTTACGAAAACGCATCATAACCCTACTGCAATTCATCTTTTTTTTAGGGTTGGGTGTGTTTATTGTATGGTGGATGTCAAAGGGGATTGATGATAAAGGCTGGCTTCAAATTGCAGAATCCATTCGAAAAGCAAAATTCATTTTATTTCTACCTGTATTCCTGCTGTTGTTGCTGAGCCATTTTTTCCGAGCACTGCGTTGGAAAATATTAATGGAACCGCTCGGCTATAAACCCACCACATTCAATGTGTTCAATGCGGTGATGATTGGTTATATGGCCAATCTGGCTTTACCCAGATTAGGTGAAGTTTTGAAATGCACCATTTTGGCACGTTATGAAAAATTAGGCCCTGACAAACTTGTTGGAACGATCGTTGCCGAACGTGCAGTAGATCTGATGTGTCTGATTTCAGTGTTTATGATCACCATCCTCGTCCAATTTAGTATTGTTGGTGATTTTGCCTTGCAACTGATCCGTAAAGCAGGCACCTCGATACAAGGTAACCTCAATCTCAAAAACGCAGCAATCCTTATTTTGATTTCTGTTGTTTTGTACCTCCTTTTCAGGCTCTTTCGTAAACGTACAGGAAATCACACGCTGACTTTAAAAATCAAATCTATTCTAAATGGTATTTGGAGCGGCTTAATCAGTATTCGCTACATCCAAAAAAAGGGCTTATTTATTCTCTATTCACTCATCATTTGGTCGTTGTATTTTTTAAGTTCATGGATCGGGTTTTATGCTATGGAAGAAGTCGCCCATTTAGGACCCAAAGAAGCTCTTTCAATTTTATCGTTTGGAAGCATCGGCATGATTGTAACACAAGGAGGTTTGGGTGCTTATCAATTTGCAATCCAGGAAACACTCTTGTTGTATCAAATTCCGCAATTAGTAGGATTTACTTTTGGCTGGATTTTATGGATCGCGCAAACGGCTGTTTTATTGTTAGGCGGCTTATTCAGTTTTATTGTACTTCCCATCATCAACCGTGATGAACGATAGATCTTAATGAGTAAAATCGAAAACCTGAAATGTCACTATCGATTGGGTTATTCGATTCAGGGAAAAGAAATAAGAACGTAAATACGGCAATAGAAAAAGAAATCATTTCATGAATATTTCATCATACACTCATAATAAAATCATGAATGTGGCCCAACTACAAGCCACAATCTCCCGTTGCAGATTACTGAGTAAAAAAATCGTGTTTACCAATGGGTGCTTCGATATTTTACACGCAGGGCATATTCATTCATTGGAACAAGCCGCTGCATTTGGTGATTTCTTAATTGTAGGTTTAAATTCAGATAAGTCCATCAATCGAATTAAAGGTCCCGACAGACCCTTCAACAAAGAACAGGACCGGGCATTGCTACTTGCATCTCTCATGATGGTTGATGCAGTTGTACTATTTGAACAAGAAACTCCACTAGAACTGATACAAACACTGAAACCCGATGTTTTGGTAAAGGGTGGCGATTATACCATTGAATCCATTGTAGGCGCTGAAGATGTGATGCAAAACGGTGGAAAGGTTGAGATCATTCCACTGATACCGGGTGTATCAACGACCCTTATAGCTGATAGAATCTATCGTCTTTAAGTGCGAATTTTATAAAAAACTTAATATTCCACCATTGAATTGGTATGTATTTTTGGCTATCCTTCCAACGGAAACATTGTTATGCCATCAGTAAAACGTAAGTCGATCGTAAGGGATATAAGTTGGTTATCATTCAATGCACGGGTTCTTCAGGAAGCAAACGACACGTCCGTTCCGCTTCGTGAGCGCATCCGCTTTTTGGGAATTTTTTCAAATAATCTGGATGAGTTTTTCAGAGTTCGGGTTGCTACGTTAAAACGTATGGCCGAAATTGGAAATACGTCCAAAAAGAAAATGCACCTGGAAAAAAATCCTTTACAAATTTTAGAACAAATTCAGGAGGTCGTTTTGCAACAACAAAACGAATTCAATCGAATTTGGAAACATGTTCAACTGGATCTGAAAAAAGAAGGAATTGTTCTTTTAAACGAATCTCAGTTAAATAAGGACCAGAAACGCTTTGTCGAGAACTATTTTGATGAGGAAATTCGTCATGAAGTGATTCCGCTGATGATTGAGAGTACCCAACAAACACCTTATTTAAGAGAACGTTCCCTGTATCTGGCGGTTGCCATGAGTCACTCAAAGAATGCCTATCAAAAAAAATATGCCCTAATTGAAGTTCCGGCCCGTAACAAAAGAAGATTCATACAACTCCCCTCGCCTGCCGGCAAACATCACTTTATTTTGATGGAGGATATCATTCGGTTTTGTATGCCGAAGATTTTTTCGTTCATGGAATTTGATCGGTACCAGTCACACATCATCAAAGTAACAAAAGATGCGGAGCTGGATCTGGACAGTGACCTGAGCTCCACACTGATTCAAAAAATAGAAAAAGGAATTAAAAACAGAAGAAAAGGGAAACCCGTTCGTTTTATCTATGACAAAGAAATTGATGCCGGATTGTTGGAATACCTGATTCGCAGACTCAATTTGACACGAAAAGACAACATCATACCCGGTGGGAGAATACACAACTTTCGAAATTTCATGGATTTTCCATCGTCCGTTTTTTCACAAAAACAGGAACGGAAAAAGCCCTTTGTTCATCCCCTTTTGCAAAAAGCAATTCGTGTGACGGACCTTGTTTTGAAACAAGATATACTTCTCCATTTCCCCTATCATGCGTACGATAGTGTTACCGATCTGCTGAGGGAAGCTGCAATGGATACAGATGTACAAGAGATCAAAATTACAGCCTACCGTCTCGCAGAAAATTCTAAAGTCATCAATGCATTAATCAATGCAGCAAGAAATGGCAAAAAAGTAACTGTAATGCTGGAGTTACGAGCCCGTTTTGAGGAAGAAGCGAATCTGGAATGGAAAGAAAAACTGGAACTGGAAGGCATTAAAGTATTGGTTGGTATTCCCGATATGAAAGTACATGCCAAAATCTGTCTCATCAAAAAACGAGTTCAACAGAAAACCATTCAGTACGGCTTTGTAAGCACAGGCAACTTAAATGAAAGTACGGCAAAAGTATATGGCGATCATTGTTTGCTGACCGCCAACCGAAACATCATGGCAGATATCAATCGTATCTTCCTATTTCTGGAACGACCGTTGGCAAACAGGATGCAAATTCTAAGACAGTGCAAAACCTTATTGGTCAGCCCGGTAAAAATGCGACGTTTCTTTATTCAACAGATCAACAATGAGATTAAAAATGCTCAAAAAGGTCTGGAAAGTGGAATCATTTTAAAGATGAACAGTCTTTCCGATGAAGAAATGATCGAAAAGCTCTACGAAGCGGCTTCGGCAGGTGTTCCCATCCAATTGGTCGTGCGGGGAATTTTTTGTATGCTGACCGATCAAGCCAAATTCAAAAAAGCCATTCAGGCCGTGAGCATCGTAGACCAGTATCTGGAACACAGCCGTGTGTTAATATTTCACAATAAGGGTAACGAGAAAGTTTATATATCTTCGGCAGACTGGATGGTGCGAAATCTGGATCACCGCATCGAAGCTGCTGTAGAAATCAACAACGGCATTTTGAAACAAGAATTAAAAGATTATCTTTCCATTCAGTTAAAAGACAATGTAAAAGCGCGAATTTTGGACAATCAACTTGAGAACAAATATGCTCATTCCAGAGGGAAAACCATACGTTCGCAGGTCGAGATTTACAATTTTCTCTTTCAAAAAACCTTGAAGCAAATTGAAACTGGCCGCCATCGACATAGGCAGTAATGCCGCCCGGTTACTCATCACAGAAGTTGTTGAAAATGAAAAAGGCATTCCGCTATTTAATAAACTAAATTTAATTCGAGTACCACTTCGACTGGGATTCGATGTGTTTGAAACAGGGACTATCTCAAAAGAAAAAGTCAACCGGATTGTAGAAACCATCAAGGCCTACAAACATCTTTTAAATATTTATGAAGTCAAGCATCTCAAAGCATGTGCAACATCGGCCATGCGTGATGCTTCGAATGCTCAGGACATTTTACGAAAAGTAAAATTGGAAACCGGAATTGAAATCAAAATCATCAGTGGTGATGAAGAAGCGTCGTACATCTATGAAAATCATGTAGCCGAAAATCTCGAAACCGGCCATACCTATTTATACATCGATGTTGGTGGCGGAAGTACCGAACTCACCCTTTTCTCCAACGGAAAGTTATCATTCAAAGAATCCTTTAATATTGGCACAATACGATTGCTCAAAAATCAGGTTTTGGAAAGCCAATGGGACGAGATGAAATCTTACATCAAACAGGGCACAAAAGGCTACGATGATCTCATTGCAATTGGTTCGGGCGGTAACATCAACAAAGTGTTTTCAATATCAAAACGCAAAGAAGGTAAACCGCTCCATCTGGATCTATTAAAAGATTACCTGAAAGAATTCAGCAGTTTTAGTGTAAAGGAACGGATCTTATTGTACAAATTGCGCGAAGACCGTGCCGATGTTCTGGTTCCGGCTTTACAAATTTATGTCAATGTGATGCGATGGGCCGGGGCAACCGAAATATTTGTCCCCAAAATTGGTCTGGCCGATGGATTGGTCCACTTGTTGTACGACGAAATCAAAAGAAAGGCAACATACTAATTCAGGATCAGACTAACTTTGAACTGAAATCACATTTGAATCATCTACAAGGATTTCAAACTACTGCTTATGAGTATTCAGAAAGAAATCAAGCGAATTACTACCCATACTTTGCAAAAAATGAAAATGAAAGGCGAAAAAATTTCAATGCTCACCGCATATGATTTTTCATTCGCAAAATTGTTTGATGCTGCCGGGATCGACGTTTTACTTGTAGGTGATTCTGCCAGTAATGTAATGGCAGGTCATGAAACAACGCTTCCCATTACCCTGGATCAAATGATTTACCATGCGCAATCCGTCATCAGAGGGATTCATCATTGTTTGGTTGTTGTGGATCTCCCTTTTGGAACCTATCAATCCAACTCGGATATTGCATTGGCCAGCGCTATCCGCATCATGAAGGAAACCGGTGCACATGCCATTAAACTGGAAGGCGGAGAAGAGGTTTTGGATTCAATCAAACGTATTGTGTCGGCCGGCATTCCCGTTATGGGGCATTTGGGATTAACGCCCCAGTCCATTTATAAATTCGGCACCTACAATGTGCGCGCAAAAGAAGAAGCCGAAGCTAATAAATTAAGAAATGACGCCCGTCTGTTACAAGATGCCGGTTGTTTTGCACTGGTGTTGGAAAAGATTCCCGCTACACTGGCCGGAGATGTTTCGAAATCATTGGAAATTCCAACCATAGGCATTGGAGCCGGTTCCGATTGTGACGGACAGGTTTTGGTTATGCATGACATGCTGGGTATCAATACCGAATTCAAGCCACGATTTTTACGTCAATATCTGAATTTACACGAATCCATTACAGGTGCTGTGCAACAATATATAAAAGATGTAAAAACAAAGGATTTTCCTAATATTAAAGAATCCTATTGACAAACAACCTT
>JBMLSG010000088.1:0-2297 GCA_049240625.1 Lacibacter sp.
GATCCGGTTACCTGTATCGTATAGTTATAAGTAGCTGGTGCCGCTGTTGTAACCCCGCTTATCGTAATGGTATTATTAGAATAAGATGGCGTTAAACCTGCCGGTAAGTTGGTAATAGTACCTAATCCGGTTGCCCCATTGGTTGCATGAGTAATATTGATGTTTGTATTTTGATTTTGACAGACTTCAGGAGTTCCAGATGCAGCTCCAACGGTACAACAATTGGTAGGTCCGGTTATCGTAACTTGGTTAGAAGCAACAGATGTACATCCACCCAAATTCGTCACGGTAAATGTGTACGTACCGGGAGGCAGATTCGAAATCGTTGTTGATGTTGTATTTCCGGTTGTAGTTACACCTCCGGGATTACGGGTTACAGTCCAGTTAGAGCAAGGAGCCTGACCGTTGTTCAAATTTCCGGGCAAATTGTTTAAGACTACAGAACCGGTACTACCGCAAGATGCAGCATTCGTGACTGTGCCGATAGTTGGCGGAGCCTGAACGGGCGGAATGACTTTACAGGTACCTCCATTACAATTACCACCGGCTACTGATTTATTAATCGTTGATGGAAGTGTACCGGCATTGAAAGAAGCAGCAAACCCCCAGGTTGGAGCACCGTCGGACGTTCTATAGACTATTACAGGACTTGAATTTCCAACATAAGATACTATACAAGGCTTAGATTGATAAATTTGAGTCGCTGTTTGAAGTGTCACGGCAGGACTTCCTGCAGGCAAACAGATTCCTCCGGAAGGATTAAAATCTGTTTGGTTTGCCGTAATATTTCCTTGCGAACCGGACCAGTAAATACAATCTAAGGGGGTTCCACTTGCATCGTATAAAGCCAGCCATCCATCGGCATTTGCCAGTACCATGTTTCCGTTATACAAACAACGGTCAGCTCCTGTAATGGGAATATCAATATTTCCTGCAACAATCCCTCCGGGAACCCCGGAGCCTAAAACCAAATGGCCACCGGGAGCAATCGTGGCAGCAGGAACATTCGGAATACGAATGGTTCCACCCGTTGCAACATTTGTTAATTCTTGTTTCATTGCCAGAAAGTAGCCCGCAACATTAACAGGAGCACAACCAGCATTGTACAATTCAATGTATTCCTTACTATTTGAATAGATCAATCCATTCGGAGGAGTTGCAACACCTCCATCCGGCCTGATATAGGCCTCATTGATAACAATCTGCGAGAGTCCGGATAAAGCATGAAAAAGAAAAACTAAAATGAATAAAGGTGAAAATTTTCTCATAATGCTATTCTTGAATAGATCCATTGGAAGAATCATAAAAAACGATTTGAATATCAATACTAAAGTTTATAACGTATTAAAAAACAAAAAATTGCGCTCATCAAAAGAACAGACCAGAAACAATCAAAAAAAATCTTTTCAAATGCCGCACTATTTTATTCCTAATACCCACCCCTTTTTACAGGGCCACGCAATTTAAGGAAAACAAACAAATGTTATTACCGTGTTACTAAATAATTATTTCCCTTTTTTCAACATCTGACCTGACGAAATTAAACTAACAGGTCCCGAACATTCCATTGAACAGAATACAACAGTGCTGTTGAATCCAAAAACAAGAACGAAAATTAGAGTCCCCTTTTATGTAAAATGATGCCCGGTAGTCGCAGTTTCTCACACAAAAGGTTTCGTGGAATAGAAAACAAACAGAAATCTATCTTTGTAAAAAGATTCATTGCGCTCAATCAATCTCAACCAAATGATAAAGTCTCGACATCTATACATTCCGGTTTGCTGTCTCCTTCTAGCGTTTTCCCTATCCTGCAAAACGGTAGCAAGAACAGCTGCCCGCTACTGGACCAAAAGACAAATCAATAGTTTTATCCATAACTGCGAAAGCAAAACAGGCAAGTTGATTGGAGCAGAAAACGCCCGAAAATACTGCGATTGCGCCGTGGATGTGGTAGCAGAAAAATACAGGGAATACAAACAAACGGAAACGCTGCAACTAACAGACCTTCTGGGAATTATTAATGGTTGCAGATAACCATCGGGCTAAAAATCAATTGCATCGAATAGCTTATTAAGATCTGCAAAATGAATTACCGAACCACTTTAAACGATTGAGAACTGAAACGATTCCCGGTTCTTTTTTTTATATAACTGATTCTGATCCAAATGAATTGAAACAAAGTTTCACATTAGATTTCAGATTTTAAAAGAAGCGTCTTATATTTGCATCCCGCAAAACGGAAGGCTGCGTAGCTCAACTGAATAGAGCATCTGACTACGGATCAGAAGGTTTTAGGT
>JBMLSG010000089.1:0-2224 GCA_049240625.1 Lacibacter sp.
TTCTTTTTGAATTTGTATCCGCCTGTAAAAGACAACAAATGTCGATTGTCCCAGGCCGATGGGATGAAAGTTTTTCCATCTGTGCCCGTAAACAAACTGTAGTAATAAGTGTATGCAAGAATGCCGTAAAAATGCTTGGTGAGTCGTTGTTGCATCATCAATTCTAATCCGTATGCTTTCCCTTTTCCGGAAGAAGTCACTCTTTCATTTCCAAGCACACCAAAATCACCTCCTAAATTCGCCAGCGAAATCCCATTTCGGAATGATACGGGATAGTTGCTGTATTTTTTATAAAAACCTTCGAGGGTAATACGTGTTGCGGAAGCGGGAATCCACTCAAGACCGGTTACCAGATGATCGGATTGAATATAGTCCGTAGCCTTGTTTACATAATTGTTATTCTCTTTAAAGCCCAATACCGTATAGGGAGGTATTTTATAGTAACGTCCTGCAGACAGATTAATATTCACTTCTCTTGTAAGTGCATAAGCCAATGAAATACGTGGAGAGATGGTCTTACCGATTTGTTGGCCCGCAGTCATGAATGTATTTCCATCGGCACGTAATCCGGCATTTACGTTCAGACGATTATCAAAAAACTTTCTGCCGGCTTGTACGAATAACCCATAACGTAAAAAACGAAAATGAGTGCCGTATTCTGTTACAAATCCGGTTCTGCGCTGAAAAGTGCTGTTTTCATAATGTGATTCAATTGCAGACAGACCTGAATTAAATTGCCACTTACCCAACGACTTGCTGTATTCAAACCGAAAACGGAGTTCCTCTTCCAATGAGCGGTATTTGAGAATGCGCTTGCTTTCGTTACCTTCCTCGTTATTTTCAAATTTATCGAAGTTGTTGGTCAGCCGATTGTGACTGAGAACCGTGAGCATATATCCTTTTTTCAACGTATGGCGCCATGAAACGCCCATTGTATTGGTACGTTGTGTATTGACAGGAATTTGATCGAGGATTGCCATTTGTTCCAACGTTGGATTCTTTGGCGCTTTAAAGGTGAAATTATCGATCGAGCCAATGCCTATCAAATTGATTTCATTTTTAGGATTCAACTTGTGTGTGACCTTATACTGATAATCCCAGTAATCGGGCAAAAAAGGTAAATCAATCAACTGAAACAGCAACTGCAAATAAGACCGCCTGACAGAAGCCATGAACGTAGTCTTGCTGTTTTTTTTACCTAGAGGACCTTCGCCCGTTAAAGCCACTTCACTTGCACTCAGTCGAAAATTACCCTGAAACTGTTGCGCATTACCTGTTCGTTGTTTGAATTGTAAAACACCTGAAAGTGGATTGTCGTATCGTGCAGGAAAAGCTGAAGTGTGCAAAGTAACTCCTTCAATAAACGATACATTGAGCATGCCCACAGGGCCACCCGCTGCTCCTTGAGTTGCAAAATGATTGATCGTAGGAATTTCTACCCCATCCAGATAATAAACATTTTCATTAGGAGCCCCACCGCGAATGATGATATCGTTTCGGAAGCCTACCGAGCCGGAAACACCCGGTAAGGATTGTACTACTTTAGCAATATCAAAATTGGCTCCGGGATATTTTGCGATTTCATTGATTCCGAGTGTTTGCACAGAGTTCAAAACGCCAACAGGCTTAATGTAGCCGGCTTTAACTTCGATACCTGTCAGTTGTTTGTACTGTTCCTCCAATTCAAAATTAAGTTCAACAACATTACCCGAGGTAATGGTGATATCGAATTTGCGTTGTGTTTGGTAGCCGGTAGCAGTTACTTCAAATGAATAGGTTTGAGTAGGAATCCCCGTAAAGCGGTAAAATCCCAGACTATCAGTTATCGTATTAAAATCCGTTCCGGGAATTTTTAAAGTCGCATTTTGAATAGGTGCCAGAGTGCGTACATCCCTAACCACTCCGTTTACAGCACCTGTATTTTGACACCAAGTAGTCAAAGGCAAGAAAAAAAACAAATAGAAAAAAACACGCTTCATAATGATAGTTTTCGCTGAATCGTTAACAACAATCGATCGCCGCTTTTGTTGTGTACAATGTACAAGCAAACGAAGATACATTCTTGTTAAGAATTGATTTCGTCACAAATTGGAGGAAGACGTTGTGATCGCCAACTCAACAAAATCCTCTAAATTGCAACAACCCTTTACCATGCAACATTTATCAGCAGTCTTACTGGGCGCATCGGGCCTTGTTGGTTCACATGTGCTTGAATTACTTCTTC
>JBMLSG010000090.1:0-1800 GCA_049240625.1 Lacibacter sp.
TTTACTGGAATACAGCCTGCGCATCAGTGCCAATGCTGCTCAAAGCGTATTGGATGATTTGATTCGACTTGCAGCCAAGGTTGCAGATGATATGGAGCAAGCCTTAACTGATGAAGACAAATATTAATCCATTGTCGTTTTATTTCAAGATCGAAACAGACTTTTTTAAACTGTTTATTTGGCATATTGAATTGACTTCTTCTGAAGAAAAGACAGACGGCATCCACTCAAGATAACAGATTCGATACACGATGTTTCCTTCCTTCATCAGTCGGATTCTCTGCGTTTTCCCCTTTGACAATTTGACATCATAAGCAGCATGGCGTTTGTTTTGTAACGGTGCTTATCATTATTCGTTGCATCCTGAACGAAGGATGCGATTCAAAACAACATTGCTTATGGAAAACCATCATTACTTTTTATTGATTTTCCTGTTTGTGCGTCTCCTTGTTTATTTGAATAAAGAGCAATCCGCTGTTCCGGAACCCATTATTCAAAACATCAATCCGCCTGTTTTGCCATCCGGCGAGAAGAAAATCCTTTTCTTCGTAAATGGCAACCCTATTAGAGGTTCCTACCTTTCGTATTATCTACGTTTGCTTCGTCTTCAGCATCATGCAGAAATTACCGACCGTACCATTCACCAGGCGCATTACGACCTGTTCGAACACATTATTGCCATTCGAAAAACGCAACCGCTTCGTGTGGATGTGGCTGAATTAAGAGCCGCAAAATCCTATTTGCTGGACCGATGGATGTTGCTGGCACATAAAAATTAATTCAAATCAAATTGCAGATCCCTTGCTTGAAGTATCTTATAGAGCGGGTGCATCTAAAAATTGATATTTTTATATCAATTATAAATTAGATATTGATTGATGATATTTTCGGGGATTTATTGAAGTGATAAATTATGATTGTGTCAATCAACTATCCGGAAGCTGGATTTCAATTGATCCGTAAAGAAAACTATTTGGATTTTATTTTATAAAAAAATCTTTGTCATGTCATCAGCCGATTTAAAACGAAAACTCAAACAGCAAAAAGAAATGCCGGAAACGCTGGCAGTTCGCTTACACCGTGCCATCAGCTGGTTGAAGTGTGCTGAAGAAAACACCGGCAATCACGATTTGCAGTTTATAGCATTGTGGGTTTCTTACAATGCCTGTTATGCCATTGACGATCGATCGGAAAATGATATCACAGAAAGGAAGCAGTTCAACGAGTTTATTTCAAAACTCGTTCGTCATGACCATGAAAAGCGGTTCTTTAAATTGCTTTGGGATAAATTCTCGGGTCCGGTAAGAATGATCATCGAAAACCAATATATTTTTAAACCTTTTTGGGAAGCACGGCGCGGCGAATCGGTAAACTGGAAAAAACTTTTTGATCAATCCAATAAAGATGCAAATCGCTACCTCTCCAACAATGATGTGGCTAAGTTAATAGAAGTGGTTCTCGACAGATTGTACATGCTGCGCAACCAGCTTATGCACGGAGGAGCTACTTATAAGAGCAAAGTAAACCGCGCACAGGTAAGAGATGCATGTAACATTCTCAAACTCTTCATACCAATTATTATTGACATTATCATTGACAACAAAAATGAAGATTGGGGTGAGATCTTTTATCCGGTGGTTGATTAAACGGAAATGATGACTAGTCAGGAGTTTGTATCAGATCTGCTCACAGGACCAATCTTTTTTCCAAAAAATACAGCCGATCGGTCAAACGTCAAATAGATTGAGGTTTGCCTGTTTAGTTTCGTTGTTTAAATGTAAATTTTATGAACACGAAACA
>JBMLSG010000091.1:0-15030 GCA_049240625.1 Lacibacter sp.
TCAGGTTGGTGTCATTCGAGACGTTAAGCAGCACTTCACCCACAACATCCATTGCAGGAGAAGTTGCTGAGAAAAATGCACAATAGCATTAAACAACAACCCATAAAAAAAGACCTGTTTAATCTTAAACAGGTCTTTTACTTGTGATCCCGACACGATTCGAACGTGTGACCCACAGCTTAGAAGGCTGTTGCTCTATCCAACTGAGCTACGGGACCTTTTTGTTCAACTTCCTTCGTTGAAGTAACAGTGGAACGTTTCATTCATCGTTTTCCATAATCGAAAAACCGATAAAATGAAGCGCAAAGATAATTTTTAGTACCATTGCATCCAAACCGGAGATTCATGGATGTGCAAATAGAGAAAGGATGGAAACAAGCCCTGAAAGCCGAATTCAAAAAATCCTATTTTGAGCAAGTGGTTTCTTTCCTTAAAACCGAACGAATCCAAAAAAAAGTCATTTACCCTCCGGGCAAACTCATCTTCAACGCATTTGAACAAACGCCCTTTGATACCGTCAAAGTGGTGATTCTGGGCCAGGACCCCTATCATGGTCCGGGACAGGCACATGGCATGTGTTTTTCAGTTCCCGAAGGCATCCAGCCTCCGCCATCACTCATCAACATTTTCAAGGAAATTGAATCGGATCTGGGTATCGGTATGCCGCCACGGTATGGAAATTTAACCAAATGGGCGCAACAAGGTGTTTTGCTGCTCAATGCGTTTTTAACGGTACGCGCCAACGAACCGTTGAGTCATTCCAAAATTGGATGGGATGCTTTTACCAACAGTGTCATTACAACACTATCACAGGAAAAAAAGGGAATCGTTTTTTTGCTGTGGGGTAAATTTGCACAGGAAAAACAAGTCCTGATTGATGAAACCCGTCATTATGTTTTGAAAGCCGCTCACCCCTCGCCTTTCAGTGCCGATAAGGGATTTTTTGGCTGTAAACATTTTTCAAAAACCAATGAACTTTTAATTCAACAGGGCATTGAACCGATTGACTGGAAATTACCATGAATGTATTTAAATCCATAGCAGCCCGTATCTGGGCCTTGTGGGCCGTTCTGCTGTTTGCGGCCACGATGTTACTGATTGTACTCATTCCGGCACTTCTAACGGGAGGAGTACGCGAACCCCTTCGAACCAAATGGTTCATTCAGTTGTCCAGATTGTGGATGAAGATCTTTTTACCCTTGATTGGTGTACGGCTCACCATCAAGGGCAAAAAACATTTTCGCCCCAATGAAAATTACGTTGTGGTATGCAATCATAACTCGTTCATGGATGTTCCGGTAACCTCAACAGGCATTCCCGGAACGAATAAAACAATCGCCAAAATTGAAATGTCGCGGATTCCGGTTTTCGGCATCATTTACAAACGCGGCAGTGTGCTGGTAGATCGTAAAAACGACGACAGTCGCGCCAAAAGTTACAGCGCCATGAAAGAAGTACTGCAACTGGGTATGCACATGTGTATTTACCCGGAAGGCACCCGCAACAAAACTGCTCAACCGCTGAAAGAATTTAAAGACGGTGCGTTTCGTTTGGCCATCGAAACCGGCAAACCCATCATGCCGGGCGTACTGTTCAATACGCGCAATATCATTCCTGCCAACAAAACCTTCTACTGCTGGCCGGGAAAAGTGGAAATGCATTTTCTGGAACCCATTGATGTAAAAAACTATAAGCCGGAAGACACAAAGGCTTTGAAAGAAAAAGTGTACCGCATTATGTGGGATCATTTCGAGTCCTGCAGGTAGTAGCAACGCTACCGCCCTTACGAAGCAGTTCCTATTGCGGAAGGTTGTAAAAGAAACGGGTGCGATTGATGCGCAGATCACGAAGCATTCCCGATTTGGGACTGATGCTCACACTAAAGGACCGATAAATTCCAATAGGCGTAACGTTGATTGACATTTGCCAGCAATGCAAATCCCTGCTGATAGATGCCGTGAAGTATTGCATGGTACGGGTTTTGATATCGAAGGTCCCCTGTCCCTGTATTTTCCATTTTTCCGTCAAATTAAAATCGCCCTGAAAATTGATGGACTGCGTTAACAGGGTTGTGAATCCGGAATAATCGGGTTTTAATTGTCGGTTTAAATTGAGTGAATACGCCAGACTCAAACTCCAGGGAATATTAAAATCGGCGAACTCGGCGGTATTGTTGCGAACTCTGTTCAGTTCACGTTCCTGTTCATCATATTCGCCGGAGCGGGTACGATCCTGATTTCTTTTCTCTTTATCTTTTTGCTCATTTTTAGGCTTGGAACGAAACTGGGTATTGAGCGATACAAATCCACTGGTGAAACGTCCGGGTGAAAACCGATCGCCCTGCCAGGTGTATTGACGTATTCTTCGGCCTCTTGCATCCTGCTGGTAAGGAGATACAGAAGCACCGGCTGTCAGACTGATTTTCTCAAACAAATTGCTACGCAAGTACAAATTAAAATCACTTAGCGCAAAGGAGTCGGCCAGCAGATTATAACCCGTGCTCAAGCCAAAACCGTCGATCAAACGTACTTTTTTCATGCCCCCCTGACTGGTATCCTTTTTGTTGCGCACTTTCATCTCCAGGTTGTTGTCGAGTGTAAAACTCACGAAACCCGATTTACCCTCGCTGAGTCCGCCAAACATAGAGCCTTCGTATTTGTTGAACCGGAAGCGATCACCATTGGCATTCACCTGTGTTTCATACCACTGGTCTTTTGCCAGATCGGGCTTGTAACTCAATCCCACAGTAGGACGAATTACATGTCGGATAGAACGAACGGCACTGGTACGTTTGAAATTGAGTGTTCCAAAAAGCGCTGTACTGAAATTGAGTCCGAAACTCATTTGTCGTCCGGTGTAGAATCCTTTTGTTACCAGTGTATCCACTTTTTGAAGTGCATTGTTCCAGGAACGTTCGAAGCGTTGCGCATACCACACTTCTTCAAAATTGATGGCCGGTCCAATTTGGATGGGACCTAACGCCGGTAATGAAAGCTGAATGGGAATGCTGTGACGTGCGCCCCACTGGAACGTATCGATCAGCTTTTTAAAACTAAACGCCGAATCGTAGAAAGCGATTTGATTGCGCAGATTCCCATTGTAAGCGATCCCCAATTTCTCATACCATTTGGGCGTTCCGACAAAATTCTTTTTCTGAAACGGATAAATGGTATTGACGGTAAAGCCCACATCCGGCAAATTGACATTGTACAAACGGGAAGCGGTATTCTGGTTGTGATTGGCCGATACGGTTAAATTATAAGGTTTCCCCGCCCAGGAACGCTGATAGGAAATCGAAGAGTTGAGCTGGTTATTGAAATTCTGCATCGGATTGTTGGGCAGAAAGCGGTTGAACAAACTGGTGGCGAAATTGACATTGGCACTGAAATTGGTTCCCGGCCTTGCCTTTCCATCTACGCTGTGATTCCATTGCAACGCAAAGTTTCGCGAGGCAGGTACATAATCCGGATCGCCTTTAAATCCAAATTTGTTGTTCATGAAACTGAGGTTAAACCCGCCGTTGTAACGGTAACGCTTTCGGTAAGTGGGTGTCAGAAACACATTCCAGGATCCGTATGAATACAAATTGGTGCGAAGGGTCACATCCCAGTAATCGCCAAAGGTTTTGTAATAGCCCAGCCCTTCCAGTCCAAATCCCAGTTGCTGGTTGGCGACCGGCTGCGGCGGTAAAATACCGGTGCGTCGTCCTTGTTTAAGCGGAAACAATCCAAACGGCAAACCAACAGGTATTGGTACGCCTTCAAATTCGGGATGCACCAAACCCGTTACCGCAAGCTTATTGCTGATGAATTTTACTTTTCGTGCCCGGAACGCAAAATGCGGTGTATCGTAATTACAAGAGGTAAATCGTGCTTTTTGAACAAAAAAGGTTTGCGGATCGATCCGTTTTACTTTTTCACCATAGATGAACATTTCACCTTCCTGTGTATAGGTGCCAATCGTGAGTCCGCGCTGTGTTTTGAAATTGTAACGGATGGTATCGGAGGTAAACGCGCTCTCCCCTTGTTTAAAGGCGGGCACACCTGTTCGCTTGCCGCTGGTATCCTTTAATGTATAGGCGGTTAAAATTTGAGAGGGCTGATCCAGTTCAATGAAGGCGGCTGTAAGCTGAATGTCTTTGTACTGAACCGATGCTTTGTTGTACAGATAAATTTTTTCGTTGGGAACATCCAGTACCATGGAATCTTCGGCCTCAAAATTGACGGGTTCATCTATGGAGTCTTTTGATAACTTTAAGTTGAAGGTATCGGTTCTCTGTACGGTGGAATCGTATTGCTTTGCTGGTACGGTATCGGACACAATCAAATTACCTGTCTTGCGTTTAAGTTTGGATTGATTGGTGCTTGCAGGATCGGGAATGGAGTCTGTTGTTTGGTATGAGTCGGGCGATAAGAACACATTGACGAACGGAACCCATTGACCATAAACCGAGCACACAACAAAAAGCAACACTGCAATTACTGAAGTGAAACTGGTTTTATAATTAACTTTGTGCCGTTTAAACATATTGCAGTGGGCGCAAAAATAACCACATTTGCATTAATGCACTGTGAATGTTCGCAGTGTCTGTTAAATTCTTAAAGCACACGATTGTATATGATAAAGAAACGGCTTCCACTTTTTTACAGCATCTTATGTCTGGCACTTGTTCTTGTTTCTTTTTATTGGAAACCGGTTCAGGAAACCAAGAGTTCGAAAGTGCATACGATTATTGTTGATGCCGGACATGGATTTAAAGGCTCCCTCAGCAGTCCGGATGGCGCGCAGGGCACCTCCAGTCAGGAAGACGTGATTTCGTATGAAGTCGCCAAAAAAGTAGTTGCCGAAATCAAAAAGCAACTGCCCGATGTAAATGTGGTGGAGACACGACCAACGCCCTATTTCGTTTCTTTAAAAGACCGTGCCGCCATTGCCAACAACAACAAGGGTGATTTATTCGTTTCCATCCACTGCAATTTCGCGCCCAAGATCCGGGATGTACGTCAGGAAGGAACCCGTACCGAAACCTATTATGTGTATTCCGGAAAAGGGAAAAAGAAAAAGAAAATCAAAAAGACACGTGTGGTTCCGGTCTATAAAACTTATTACCTGCCCAATCCTGCACACGGAACCGAAACCTATGTGTTTGCGGCTCATAAAACCGATGTAAAGGAAGATGTGTTACTGGAAAACGGCGATGTGTTTCAAAATGAAAAAGACGATAGTACCATCAATGTTAACATCAACGATCCCATCGTAAAACAACAGGTGGCCTTGTGGACCAAAATGTTCTTTGCCAGCAGTGTCAAACTGGGTAGTATTGTAGAAGAAGAATTTGTTCAAACCGGACGGTTCAGTCGGGGTGTAAAACAACGCCAGAAAGGGATCTTCGTGTTACAGGCAACCGCCATGCCCAGCATTTTGATTGAACTTGGCTTCCTATCGAATCGTGAGGAAGAGGAGTTTCTGCTGAGTGAAGAAGGACAGCAATCGATGGCCGAAAGCATCACCCGTGCCATTCGCCGTTATAAAACACTGGTTGAAAAAGGAAACAGTCCGCCTGCGGGCACCAATAAAAAATAAGAACGCCGCAGTTCCTGCATCCGGTTAGGAACTCTTTTATTGCGGAGGATAAACATTTCCTATTTTTGACGCAATCCGAACACAATGGAACAACCGTTCGGAACACTAAACATCCATTACAAGCATGAAAGTTTCTAATGAAACCAAAGTAGGTGCGCTAACGGTTATTTCCGTTACCCTTTTGGTTCTGGGGTATAATTTCCTGAAAGGTAAAAATCTGGTACGCAAGTCGGATGTGATCTATGCACGGTTTGCCGATGTAGGAAGTTTGGAGATTTCAAACCCCGTTAAGATCAACGGATTCCGGATCGGGAATGTGTATGAAATTGACAATTACGATAAAAATGTAAGCGAGGTGGTGGTTGCCATCAACTTGTCTGAAGAAGTGAACATTCCCGAAAATTCCGTTGCCTATGTAAACGGTTCGCTCACGGGTGGTTCTTCCGTTATCATCGTTCCGGGTAATTCCAAAAATTACATTGCACTGGGCGATACGTTGCGTAGTGGTGCCAATCCGGACATCCTCACGAAACTTTCCAACAGCGTAGACCCTGTTTTGGCGACGGTAAAAAATACGGTGGACACGCTCAAAATCTTGTTAAGCAAAGTCAACAATGTGTTTGACAACTCTACGCAAAGCAATCTGCGCTCCGTTATTGCGCATCTCAACGAAACATCCGCCAACCTTGCTGTTTTACTGAACAGTAAAAACGGAGCTCTGGCACGTACCCTGGCCAATGCAGAAACATTTACAGGTAACCTCAATACCAACAATGAAAATTTAAATACCGCCATCACCAATTTAAAGAATACCACGCAGCAATTATCGGAGGCGCAGTTCAAGGAAACCATCCAGAATTTGAACCGAACCGTGGCGCAATTGCAAACCATGCTCACGAAAGTCAACAATGGAGAAGGTTCGCTTGGCTTGCTGGTAAACGATCCCAAATTGTACAACAGTTTACAAAGTACCAGTCGCAGTTTGAATACGCTTTTAGACGATTTTAAACTGCACCCCAAACGGTACGTGAGTGTTTCGGTATTTGGAAAGAAAGACAAAACGGAACCCCTCAAGGCCCCGTTATCAGATACCCCTCATGTTCAAAAACCCTAACCGGCACAACGCCGCAATTTCTTGATGCCGTTGACGTACAACATCCAAACAGTTCCTGTTCCTCCACTCAAAAGCCGGAATCAATATGGTTTCAATTGGATGTTCCGCTGTTTGCTGAGTTCGTTGTTGTTGTTCATCGGTTCAATCAACGCGGGAGCACAGCCACCTCGTCCGTCACAAGCACAGGATACGGTACGGATTGTTGAAATTTTACAGGCCGATCAGTTCCTGTTCCGAACCATCGATTCGGTTACACAATTGCAAATCCTGAAAGGACATGTCCGAATCCGTCAGGGAGAAACTTATTTTTCGGCCGATAGTATCATTTACAATGAGCAGAACAATTTTATGGAGGCCTTCGGCAACGTACAGATCCGGGATGCCGATTCCATAAAAATCTATTCCTCGTACATGCAATACGAAGGCACCCGCAAACTGGCCACTTTCCGGAAGCAGGTCAAACTCACCGACGGCAATTCGACGCTGTTTACCGATGAGATGGATTACGACATGAATGCGAAGATCGGAACCTACCGCAACGGAGGACGTATTGAAAGCAAACAAACAACGCTCACCAGCAACGAAGGCTTTTACTATGCCGATATCAAAGACGTTTATTTTATTGGCAACGTGAAAATGAGCGACCCGGATGTTGCACTTGCCAGCGATTCGCTGCTCTATAATACCGGCAACCAGGTTGCAACCTTCATTGCGCCCACTACCATTAAAAGCAAATCTTCGGTTGTGAACACCCGTGAGGGCTACTACGATCTGAAATTCAAAAAAGCAAAATTTGGAAGCAGGGCACGTATGCAGGACAGCACAACGGTACTGATTGCCGATGATTTTGCATTCGACGAAAAAACGGGTCTAGGTGAGGCAAAAGGCAATATTCAATACAAAGACACGGCGCAGGGCGTATTGCTGTTTTCCAACAGAGCCTATTTCAACAAGATCAAAAAAAATGTACTGGCTACGGAGAAACCCGTTTTAGTAGTGGTGCAGGAATCGGATTCTATTTACATCGCTGCCGACACGATTTATTCGGGAACCATTCGCGACCTGCCGACTTTACGCAAGGGGTACATTCATTCGTTCGACACAACGGTTTCCGCCATGCCGCCGGTAACGGATACCCTGCGTACCCAACAGAAGGGCGCAAGCACCGATTCGGTTGTGAAGAAACAAAACATTGTAAATGCCGACTCCGTACGATTCATTACCGCGTTCCGTCATGTCCGCATTTACAGCGATTCCATTCAGGCCATCTGCGACAGTCTGTTTTTCTCGGGCATCGACAGCACGTTTGAATTGTATTACAATCCTGTTGCATGGAGCAAAGGCAGTCAGATCTCCGGCGATACGATACTGATTAAAACGCAAAACAAACGACCATCGGAACTGAACGTCCGGGAAAATGCGTTTCTGATCCAGGAAGTCCAACAGCAACGCGGGTTTTACAACCAGATTTCCGGTAGAACCCTGCAAGGTCTCTTTGAATCCGGAAACCTGCGCTACGTAAAAGTGAAAGGAATCGCCGCATCCATCTATTATGCACAGGACAATGACAGTGCGTTTGTGGGCATGAACCGATCCTATGCAGATATCATTGAACTGTACTTCCTAAACCAGGCGATCCAAAAAGTAAAATACACACGATCGGTAAAAGGTGTAACCTACCCTATCCGAAAACTACCCGAAGACATGCTTCAGTTGAAAGGATTCTTCTGGATGGATGCGAAACGTCCGAAAAACAAAATTGAACTCTTTCTCTAAGAAGGCCCGGGAACGTATTATATTCGAACCTGAATGCATCACGTATGGCCTTTCATTTTCTGAAACGGAATTTTATATCCCCTTTGCTGGAATTCATTCATGACAGCAGGGCTACCGGCGTTATGATTCTGGTTACAACCCTGTTTTCAATGGGATTGTCCAACAGCAGCATCGGTGCTTCCTATATCCGTTTGCTGGACTACAGTTTTCTTCACAGCAGTTACCTGCCACATACAATCACCCATTGGATCAACGACGGACTGATGGCTTTGTTCTTTTTTCAGGTTGGTATGGAAATCAAACGGGAAATGCTGATTGGCGAACTGGCATCGTTTAAAAAATCGATCCTGCCCGCAATGGGCGCTTTGGGCGGAATGCTTGCGCCGGCCCTCTTATTCAGTTTGCTGAATTTGAACACCATTCATTCCAACGGATGGGGCATTCCGATGGCTACGGATATTGCCTTTTCCCTGGGAATCGCATCGTTGTTGGGAAAAAGAGTTCCGCTGAGTTTAAAAATATTTCTCACAGCCCTGGCCATCATTGATGATCTGGGAGCCATCGTTGCCATCGCTTTGTTTTACACCGGAACCCTTCATCCGTTCTGGCTGCTCACCGGTTTGGCCGTGTGGATTGTTCTCGTCATTTGGAATCAGCGCAATCTTCCTTTTGGCGTTTGGAATTTTATTGCCGGACTCTTCCTCTGGTTTTGCATGTACAACTCCGGCATTCACGCAACCATTGCAGGCGTATTATTTGCAGTGACCATTCCGTTACAACGACTCACCCATATCGAACATGCATTGCACCATTACGTCCAATTTTTGATCCTTCCGCTGTTTGTCCTTGCCAACACCGCAATTGCGCTACCGGATCATATCGGCACACTCCTCAGCTCGGGTTTAAGTCTGGGCATTCTCATCGGATTGCTCATTGGTAAACCTTTGGGGATCGTAAGCTTTTGCTGGATCGCCGTTCAACTCAAATGGGGTGAACTGGCAAAGAATCTCAACTGGAAACACCTGATTGGTTTGGGACTGCTGGCCGCAATTGGTTTTACCATGAGCATCTTCATTGCATTGCTCGCATTCCCGGATACGATGAGTCAAACTACCAGTAAAATGTCTGTTATGGCGGCTTCGTTACTGGCGATGCTGTTCTCTGTTCTATGGTTTCAGTTTACAAATCGTTCTCCCGCAAAATCTGTTCGCAGTAACGAACAAGAACCAAGCTTACCTACCTGACAAAAATGAAGTATCTTAGAAGAAGCAACCGTTTTGAACAAGCTGCCGTACGTTGTGAATGAAACGGTTGGTTTTTGTTTTACCGCCAAAACGTAACATATGAAACTCTTTTCGTCAGAACAAATCAGAAACTGGGACGCCTATACCATTCAACATGAACCCATCGCTTCCATTGATTTGATGGAACGTGCCGCCACCGCATCGGTTGAATGGCTGATTCTTCAAAACCTGATCCGGCAACCCATTCACATCTTTTGCGGTAAAGGAAACAATGGCGCCGACGGACTGGCCATTGCGCGATTGCTTTTGAAACAAGGATGTACCGTTTCGGTCTATATACTGGAGTTTGGATTTCCCGGTACCGATGAGTTTCAAACGAATTTGCACCGCTTGCACGGTCTCACTTTCAACATTCATTTCATTCAGGAACAAGGTTTTTTCCCGGAGATTCCGTCCGGTCATCTCATTATTGATTCCATTTTTGGAACCGGTCTCAACAAACCACTGGAAGGGATCACCGAAAAACTCATTCAGCATTTGAATCAAAGCAACAATCTTCGTGTGGCCATTGACATACCCACCGGAATGTTTGCAGATAAAAGTTCCAAAGACAACACGGTTTTTCATGCCGATTTCACCCTCAGTTTTCAAGTGCCCAAACTTTGTTTTTTCCTCAATGAGAATCAAGATCTCTGTGGGACTGTTCATATTCTAGACATCGGCTTATTAGCTTCTTATGCGGCGATAACCGAATCGAACAGCTTCCTCACAGAAATCACGATGATGAAACAACTCATCCGTCCAAGACATTCCTATGCACACAAAGGCAATTACGGTCATGCGCTCATCATGGGTGGTTCGTACGGAAAAATGGGCGCTGCATTGCTCGCGGCCAAAGCTTGTCTGCACAGCGGTTCGGGCCTGGTAACCGTTTACAGCGCATCCTCCGGCAACAACATTCTTCAAACCGCATTACCCGAAGCGATGTTTGAAGCAGATCCTCAGGAAAATCATATCAGCAAACTTCCGGATGACTGTTTGCGGTACAACGCCATTGGTATTGGACCGGGCATTGGAATGCATGAAACAACCGGAACGACTGTTTTACGTTTACTGGAAACCGTTCGTGTACCAACGGTACTGGATGCCGATGCCTTGAATTTACTCTCGATCAAAAAAGATTTCGCTTCTCACCTGCACGATGAATGCATTCTTACACCCCATCCCAAAGAATTCGAACGACTTTTCGGAACATCGAAAAATGATTTTGAACGCATGGAACGTGCAAAGGAAAAAGCCAAAGAACTCAACGTGTATATTCTCCTGAAAACGCATCATACCTTGATTGCTTGTCCGGACGGCAGTTCCTATATCAACAATACCGGCAATCCGGGTATGGCAACCGGAGGAAGTGGTGATGTATTAACGGGTATTTTAACCGGGTTGCTGGCACAGGGCTATTCCCTGAAAGAGGCCTGTTTGCTGGGCACGTATTTACACGGACTGGCAGGTGATCTTGGTGCGCAGCAACTTTCACAGGAAGCTTTGCTAGCAGGCGATCTCATTCAACACATTGGCAAAGCCTATCTGCAACTGCAACGACCTTCCGTGTGATGACAAACAATGAATCCTTGAAATACCTGTTTTGCATCGTGGTGCTGTACCTGGGCTTTCACGGTACGGCCTATACGCAAAGAACCGATTCATCGCGTAAAAACAACCACTGGATTGTTGTTCCCATTGTATCGCGATCCATTGAAACCGACTGGTCTTTTGGTGTAGGTGCCAATTACACCTTCCATACCAACCGAAAAAAAGATACCCTTACAAGAACCTCGTCCATCAATTTTGTTGGAAGCTATTCGTTACGAAAGCAATTTTTATTGCTGCTGAATGGACCCGTTTTTTTTCCGGGGGAACATTTTATTTTATACAATCATTATTCCTACAGTTATTTCCCCGATCGTTTCTGGGGTTTGGGAAATGGTACCGATCCGGAGCAGGAAGAGCCCTATGAATTTGGACAGTATTACATCAATTTGCATGGCAAACGGCAGTTGGCACAAAAACTTTTTTTGGGTTTGATTCTGGACTTTCAACGCGTAACGGACATGCATATACGCAGCAACGGATGGTTTGACCGGCAGGATGTAGCCGGACGAAACCCCTATCAGGTTGGCGGCTTGGGAATGAGTGTGTCATGGGACAACCGAAATTATACCTTCTGGCCCATGAAGGGGAAATTGCTCTCGCTTACGTACCACCAATATGCGCCCGTTTTTTTATCGGACTATACCTTTTCCTCACTGCAATTCGACAGTCGGTTTTTTTATACCATTCAACGACGTCATGTACTGGCATTTCAGGCCTTTGCGCAAATGAATATTGGTAAAGAAGTGCCTATTCGAAGCTTGGCCTCTTTAGGCGGATCCGATAAAATGCGGGGTTATTTCAACGGACGTTTTCGTGATCGGCACTACGTTCTGTTCCAAAGCGAATACCGGTTTCCGTTGTTGAAACGCATCAGTGGTGTTGGGTTCTGCGGACTGGGCGATGTGGCAGGTCCCAACAGTACAACCTCCCTCCAAAACTTAAAGTACTCCTATGGCGGCGGCTTGCGGTATGCCATCAACAAATACGAGAAACTGCACATTCGGTTTGATTATGCCTTAGGACGCGGAAAAGGAAATCATGGTTTTTATGTCCAATTGGGTGAAGCATTTTAAACTCAACCTTAACAATGTTTTCGTAACAAATAAGTAGTTTTGTATCCGATTGCTGTTGCCGTATGCAAAAGTTCAACTTTCTTTTCATTTGCTCTCTTTTTCTGTTTCGTATTGTGATTGCACAACACGGTCCGGGCAATCCTGTTTCGCATTCCAACGGCAAGGAATTGATCAAACTCCATTTTTACGGTCCCTCCACACATGAATGGATCACGCGTTTTGCAAAAGCCAACGGTTCCTTTTCTCTCTCCGACCCCAAAGGGTTTCTGTTCCGGGGGCATTTAAAAAATCACCATCTGCATGGTGCCTGGCAGAGTTGGTTTGAAAACGGCAACATACTGGACTCCGGATTTTTTTTCAAAGGTATTCCCGACGGAACCTGGAAAGTATGGAACCAACAGGGAGCCTTGATTGCCGTACGCACCTATGATGCCGATTTGTATCAACGAATTTTTCGTGAGTTGCAACTCAATCATCCTAAAATCTACCACTATCCCATTACCGGATTGTATAAAAAGAAAGGCCCATCGGTGATGGATTATTTAAGCGCCCATTATTCGTTTCCGGCTCATACAGACAAAGACGAACCGCTGGGCGAAACCATTCGAAAAAACCGAAACAGTCCTTATCAGTACCATCCCATCTTTCAGCAATGTCTGCATCACGGCTTGTATGTAAATTATCTTCCCGACGGCAGACTGAAAGATTCCGGCTATTACAAGCAGGGACTGAAAAGCGGCATTTGGGTGCATTTCCAATCCCAAACCGGATTGCTTTGGAAAGGACATTACAAGAACGGATTCCCGCAAAAGGAATGGAAAGCCTACAATGCAGACGGGAATTTGCAGGAACTCCTGTTTTACAATGAAGAAGGGAAACTTCAATGGAGAAAAAAGTACAAGTCCGCTCCTTAAACTACAGCTTTATCCCTTCAGGGTCTTATAAATAAAATAGAATCACGGAAACAGGAAAACACGGAATGTCCGTTGCTTATTGCTTGTGCTTTCCGTCTTCTTCATCGATCATCCAGAGGGCATCGATTCTAAGCATGGAGTCGACTGAGATCTTCCGTTCTGCTGCCTTACGGGTGATTTCGCTCATCCATTTGGTATTAGAACGAATTTTCGATTCCATGTCAGCAATCCGTTGCTGCATGTTGGATGTATCAACAGCAGGCGTTTTTAATACAGATGGATCCAGATGTTTGCCGTCCTGATCGTCCACCAGCCAGCGCGCATCCAGTAAAATCATGGAATCCAGCGGAATGTTTTTTTCTTTTGCCTTTTTCTCCACATTGGCCAGCCATTCCGGATTCTTGCGAATGCCTTCGCGGATCTCATTGACACGCTCCTCATAAGTTTTTTCGATCTTCACCTCATCCGTTTCATCCTGAACATCGCTGCAGGAAAAGAATGCAACCGAACTCATTAAAAACAAAACCGTCCAAAACTGCTTTTTCATATATCTATTTTTTTGATGGGTTCATGTCCCTTTGTCCGGCCCTTGAAAGAATCATCTCTGTTGGGATAAAATTTTCGTTATGGACCTATCTTATTAAAAAGGATGAACCCCTTTGATTTTTTTAACGACCGCAAAAGTAGCAAACTGTTTGTAATGTTTCGGCATCATCGGGAGGCAGGTATTCCATCCGACTTTTTAGTTATAAAAACACATACGTTTTCCATACAGTATTCAATTTGAGCGTGTTCGGCTTCGAAAAAGTACATTTTAAGCCCTTTCCCCTATCTTTGCCGTCCTTCAAAACCAACCTTATAGATAAAGATTATGGACAATTTGATTTATCTCGTTCCGGGCATGGCCCTCATTGGTCTGCTCTACATGTTTGTAAAGTTCAACTGGGTTTCAAAACAAGAAGCCGGCAATGAACGTATGCAGGAAATCAGTAAACACATTGCAGAAGGTGCTATGGCCTTTCTGAAAGCAGAGTGGAAAATCTTATCCTACTTTGTTGTTATTGTAGCCATTTTACTGGGTGTGATGGCCATGGCCAACCCGCACAGTCACTGGAGTATCGCCGTAGCATTTGTTATTGGTGCCGTATTCAGTGCCGTTGCCGGTTACATTGGTATGAACATTGCCACCAAAAGCAACGTGCGTACCGCCCATGCAGCAAGAACCAGTTTAAGCAAAGCACTGAACGTTTCCTTTACAGGCGGATCTGTAATGGGTTTAGGCGTTTCGGGTTTGGCCGTATTGGGTCTTGGCTCTTTGTTCATCATCCTCAAAGCACTGTTTGTTCCCGAAGGAGCCAGTGTTAATGGTGAAGAAATGCTGCGCGCCATTGAAGTACTGACCGGATTTTCACTGGGTGCCGAAAGCATTGCGCTTTTTGCCCGTGTGGGTGGCGGTATTTACACCAAGGCTGCCGACGTAGGTGCCGATCTGGTAGGTAAAGTAGAAGCCGGTATCCCTGAAGATGATCCCCGCAACCCTGCCACCATTGCCGATAACGTGGGTGATAACGTGGGCGACGTAGCCGGTATGGGTGCCGATCTGTTCGGTTCTTATGTAGCTACCGTTTTGGCCACCATGGTATTGGGACAAGAAACGATCTCTGTTGATCAGT
>JBMLSG010000092.1:0-2780 GCA_049240625.1 Lacibacter sp.
ATTCATGGTGGCAATCGCAGCAATATCATTTCCGAAAAAGTGGAAATGTTAGGTACTGTTCGGACACTCAGTGCCGAAGATGAAAAAATGGTAATCCAGCGCATCAATGAAATTGCCACGCATACTGCGCAAGCAGCAGGAGCGACTGCCGTTGTGGAACTTCCGTACAGTATTCGCTACCCGGTAACTGTCAATGATGTCGCTTTGACCAACCGGATGCTCCCATCCGTGCAAAAATCTGCGGGCAAAGAAAATGTAAAACTTGTCCCGGCTCAAACCGGAAGTGAAGACTTCTCTTACTTCGCTGAAAAAGTACCAGGGTTATCTTTGTTTTTGGGCGGAATGCCTAAAGGAACAGACCCTAAAAAAGCTGGACCGCATCACACGCCACAATTCATTATTGACGACAGCGGTCTCACACTTGGTGTGAATACACTTTGCAATTTGGTGGTGGATTACTCAAATGGAAAATAACAAGTTTCTGGTTTCTAGTTCCCAGTTGCAAGTAACTTGTAACTGGGAACTTGCAAACTCTATTCACTCCGTCCTCAAACTATTCACCGGATTGGCCAATGCCGCTTTGATAGCTTGATAACTTACCGTAGCCAGTGTGATCACCAAAGCTCCCATTCCTGCCACTGCAAAAACCCACCAGGAAATATCAGTTCGATATTCATATTTCATCAGCCAGTTGTTCATCATATAGAACGATAGAAGGCTTGCGATTAGAAAGGAAATAGTCACCAATAACACAAAATCACGCGATAACATTTTCCATAAGGTAAACACAGACGCGCCCATTACTTTCCGTACGCCTATTTCCTTGGCCTTTTGCTCTGCTACAAATGAAGCCAGTCCGAAAATACCAAGGCAGCTGATAAAGATGGCAAGCGCAGCAAAAAAACTTGCGAGTTTTCCGATGCGCTCTTCATCTCCAAATTTGCGAGCATAGTCTTCATCTACAAACTTGTATTCAAAGGGCGCATCAGGATTATACTTTTTAACAACTGTTTCTATTTTGCTTATTGCTTCACGTGAAGCCATTTCTGGATTAATTTTCATAATAATTACATTGCCATCGTCTTTTGAAATATGGAACAATGAAGCTCTCGCAGGTTCGTAAGGAGATTCTACTACCATGTCTTTAATGATGCCGATGATCGTGTATGGTTTTCCTTCCCATGTCAGCGTTGCCCCCACCGTTTTTTTGAATCCTAAAAATTTCTCAGCAGCCTCGTTAATGACAAACGCGTTGGAGTCCGTTGAATATTCATGAGAAAAATCACGGCCTTCTTTGAACTGCCAGCCAATGGTTTTTCCATACTCGTGTGTGATGCCATTATTCGGAAAATCTACCGCCAAGGCGGGATCCTTTCCCTCCCACTCGAAACCTCCATTGCTATTCCACACCTGCGTAACCGGACTGCCCGACTCCGCCATTTCAACAATGGCGCCTGAACTCTTCAGCTCATTTCTTACAGCCTCAAAATGTTTATGCAAATCCTGAGTTGTCAAAAACATATTGATCAATCCATTTCGCTCATACCCAATCGGTCTGTTCTTCGCAAATTGAATTTGATTAAACACAACGATCGTTCCGATGATAAGCGTAACCGAGACAGAAAACTGCACCACCACTAAAACTTTTCTAGGAATGGACGCAAATCTTCCCACTCGAAATGTGCCCTTTAAAACTTGAACGGGATTGAACGAAGACAGATAAAGTGCAGGGTAACTTCCCGCAATGATGCCCGTGAGCAAACTGAAACAAACTCCGGCTGCCCAAAACACAGGGTTGAATACCGGGAGTGTCAATTTTTTGTCGGCCACCTGGTTGAACATTGGCAACATGAGTTGCACTAGCAACAACGAAACAAGAAATGCTAAAAACGCTACCACTAATGATTCGCTAAAAAATTGGCTCACCAATTGCGCGCGAACCGAACCTATAGACTTACGGATGCCTACTTCTTTTGCTCTGCGCTCTGAGCGGGCTGTACTTAAATTCATAAAATTGATACACGCAAGCATCAGTACAAACATGCCGATGATACCGAATAGCCATACAAACTCAATCCGTCCGCCAACATTGACCCCGTTTTTAAATTCACGATACAAATGCCATTGGCTCATGGGCAACAGAAAAACGACAGGCTTGTATTTCCGATCTCCCTCGTCTTTGAGTTTGTTGAATTTAACATCCTTGATTTTTGCAGAAACTAATGACATATCGGCCTTGTCTGTGAGTTGAGCAAATGTCTGAGTGAAATTACTTCCCCAGGGGTTCTCCATCTTCTTGATCCATTCATTGGAGATGATGTATAAATCCCATGGCAACAAGTAATTCATGTTGCGAAAGAAAGTATTGTAGGGTAAGTCTTCGTAAACCCCTGTCACTTTTACATCGTGCTTATTGTCAAGTCGCATGACTTGGTTGATGGGATCGATATCTCCAAAATAAGCCCTCGCAGTTGACTCTGATAGTAAAATCGAATACGGTTCTTTCAATCCATCCCGCGTGCCTTTTAGCATTTTCAACGTAAGCATTTCAGTCACTTCGGGCTCAAAGAAATATCCGTCTTTATTGAACTTCTTTTCACCAAAAGAAAGGATATGGGTGCTATTCCACGATGCCTGCAGCACATACTTGAAGTCGCTGCCAAAATTGTTGCGTATCTCTTCCGCCATTTGATACGGATTTGATATTTGTGACTGCACGACTCCGTTGTAAACGTTGTGCTGCCACACCTGAGCGATGCGGTCGTAGTTTTGATGATACC
>JBMLSG010000093.1:0-27175 GCA_049240625.1 Lacibacter sp.
AATGTTTTCATCGTTAACATGTTTAGGTTTCATCCTCAATGAAATACAGCGGACGGGTTCTTGTTTCATCTAAAGTGCGCCATAGATACTCTCCTATAACACCTATCATTATCATTTGAATACCACCTAAAAGTAAAATAGTAATTGTAGTTTCTGCCCATCCTGGAGTTGTATAACCCCACAAAGATAAACAGATAATAATTGTTGCATATACAAATCCAAGAAATGCGATCAAAAAACCCAACAGCGAAATCAACTTTAAAGGCAAACCGGAAAAAGCAAAAATCCAATCTAGTGTAAGTTTTAATTTGCTTCTTAATCCCCATTTTGTTTTCCCATTCATCCGCTCACGCCTGATATAATAAACTTCGTCCTGCCGGAATCCAATCCATGCAATTAATCCAAAAAGAGAAGTATTTCGTTCGGGGCAATTATTCAATGCATTCACTACTTTTCGATCAAGTAAATAAAAGTCCGCATTTGCCAAATCAATTTTGTTTTCATTGGGAACAAAAAAGCTTAATAAGCGATAAAAAATCAGAGCCAGTTGTTTTGAAAAGAAAGGCTCATCCCTGCTGGTTCTCACACCCCAAACGATTTGACTTCCCTCATTTAACTTTTGAATCATTTTCTGCAAAATCAACGGATCATCTTGTCCATCAGCTGAGATACAAAGAACTGCATCTCCTTTTGCTTTTTTAAGACCTGCCCGAATTGCGGTATGACTTCCGCTACGTCGACTGAGTCTGACGCATTTAATTTTTGGATTTTCTAGCTTTTTAATGGCCATCAGAGATTGATCATTTGAATGATCATCACAAAATATGATTTCAAATTCACTGATTTCCTTCAACTCAGAAACTCTCTCAATCAGTTCCTTTGAAACATATGGTATATTTTGAGCCTCATTATAAGCCGGTATCACAACAGATAAAAACATTAGTATTTAAGTTTTGCAGGGTTTCCATATACCTTAGAATTATCGGGAAATCCATTTAAAACATTGGAACCCAATCCAATGATTGTTTGTTTACCGATCTGTATCCCATTGATGATATTGGTGCCGCTTCCGATGTAACAATTTGAATTGATAGTCACATTACCTGCAATGGTAACCCCGGATCCAATTAACGAATAATCTTCAATAATGGAGTCATGATGAATTGTTGTATTTGGTAAAATACAAACATGATTTCCAATTTTACAATTACTTGTTAGAACAACTCCTGCCATGACCAACGTGTTTATTCCAATTACAGACAATCCTGAAACAGAAGCATTGGAATGAATGACACGAGCAAATCTATCATTAGGTAGGCCGAGTTCATCAATCAATGATTTTCGCGTAAGAAAGCTCGTTGGACTTCCAGGTACAGCCAGCACTTTTACATCTTTATACTTTGAAATTGCTGACCGATCATAAACCGGATAACCTATAGCAGACATGCCAATTTTACCTGGAGTATCATCAATAAATCCTATAAAATCATACTGATCCTGAATACAATCTAATGCTTCAATTCCATTTCCATTAAAAGGAAATATAATAAGCTTTTCCATTATTAATAACTATTTACTACGCGAATAACCTTCTCCACCTGTTCTTCAGTTAACTCCGCATACATAGGCAAAGAAACACAGTGTTCGGCTAAATACTCTGATACCGGAAATGAACCTTTTTTATATCCCAGATTTTGATAAGCTTTTTGAAGATGACAAGGAACGGGATAATGAAAAGCCGCGATGATACCATTTTGCTCTAAATATTTTACGAAATCATTTTTATCCTGAACAGTCACAACAAATAAATGAAACACTCCATCTGCCCATTCCGGCTGTTGTTGCATCGTTATTTTAGAATTTGCAATTTCATTTTTGTATCGGTTTGCAATCGCTCTTCTTCTATTATTCCACTGTTCCAAATACTTCAACTTCACTTTCAATGAAGCCCCCTCCAACCCTCCCATTCGGTAATTATACCCAATTTCATCATGAAAGTAGCGCACAGTTGAACCATGATTACGTAATGATCTCAAATGATTTGCATACTTTTCATAACAAGTTGTTATTCCTCCTGCCTCACCACAAGCACCAAGATTTTTCCCTGGATAGAAACTAAAACAGGCCATTTCACCAAAAATTCCAACAACCTTATCCTTGTATTTTGCTCCTTGTGCCTGAGCGGCATCCTCAACCAAAAATAAATTATGTTTCGTGCAAATAGATTGTACTGCATCTATATCAAAAGGTTGCCCATAAAGATGTACACCGATAACAGCTTTTGTCTTTGATGTTATTGCAGCTTCAATCTTTTCAGGATCTATATTCCAAGTATCATCACAATCAACAAAAACCGGTGTAGCGTCGGCATGTGACACCCCCCAAGCTGTTGCAATAAACGTATTGGCCGGTATGATTACCTCATCCCCATGCCCAATCCCTAATGCCAACATAGCAAGATGCAATGCTGTAGTTCCATTACTTACTCCAATACAATATTTCGAACCAATATAACCGGCAAAATTATTTTCAAACTCTTCTACAAATAAACCACCGGAAAAAGCAGTTTTGGCATATACCTTTTCAAAGGCTTCAAAGATTTCAGATTTAACTTGCTGATGCTGCCCCTGAAGATCCAGACATGGTATTTTCTTATCCATAAAATAACTATATTATAATTCTTTAATTGCTCGAGCAGGTGTACCTGCTACGAGTGTATTGGGAGGCACATCTCTTGTCACAACAGCCCCTGCACCAATAAGTGCATTCTCTCCGATAGTAATACCACAAAGAATTGTGGCATTACTACCTATTGATGCCCCCTTTTTAACGAATGTCTCAATTAAATTCCAATCTGTATCTGTCTGCGGACTTCCATCAGGATTGGTTGCCCGTGGAAATAAATCATTCGTAAACATAACACCGTGACCAATAAATACATTATCCTCTATATGAACACCTTCGCAAATAAATGTGTGACTGGATATTTTGCAATTCTTACCTATTGAAGCACCTTTTTGAATTTCCACAAAAGCACCAACCTTGGTCCCGTCATCAATAGAACATCCATATGCGTTGACGAAATTGAATATTTTCACTTGATTTCCTATTTGAACATTGTTCAAACTTTGCCTCTCATTTTGTATAGTAATCAATTTCATGTTAATTCAATTTTATTTCTTTTCCTGCATTTTTTATAGATTCTTGTGCTGCTTGCAAAATCTTTACAACACTCAGACCCAAACTGGCATCAGCCAAAGGTGTTTGCTTATTCTGAATAGATGAAATAAAATCATTGGCAACACCAAGCAACGCTTCTTGTGATGACAATTTTGGGATAAAAATATCTCCGGATCTATAATCAACTAAAATTCGATTTTTATCTTCTTCAGTTTTATGCTCATACCCTGTATCATATACACGTACTTTTTCTGATGGTTCCAAATCATTATAAACAATCATTTTCTTATCCCCTCCAATTAAGGTTTGACGTACTTTAACTGGAGATGTCCAAGAACAATTAAAGTGCGCAATGAAATCCGATTGATAATTTATTGTCATATAAGCGATATTCTCAATCCCATTATGTGTATGTGAAATACCTGTTGCGTTGACACTTACAGGATTTTCATTGATAATATGGGTTAGGATCGAAATATCATGTGGTGCAAGATCCCATAAGACATTAATATCAGGCTGAAACAAGCCTAAGTTTATTCTGGTTGAATCAAAATATCGGGGTTTTCCAATAACATTCTCCTTAATCAGGCTTTTAATTTTTTGAACAGCACCGGTATATAAAAAGGTGTGATCCACCATCAACACTAAGCCCTTTTGGATTGCTAATTCAATTAACCGTTCTGCTTCCTGTGTTGAAGATGCCATAGGCTTCTCAAGTAGGACATGCTTTCCATATTCGAGGGCCAATTTTGCAATAGGAAAATGCGTAAAAACAGGTGTAGCAATAACAACTGCATCTATGTCGGTTTGCATGATCAATTCCGCAGCATCCGATACACACTTCACACCCGGAATGATCTTTTGAATTGATTCATATCTTTCTTTTCGCCTTTCTGCAACATATAGTACGGCACAATTATTGGCAGTATTAAAATTTCTTAAAAGATTGGGCCCCCAGTACCCATATCCGATGATGCCGATTCGCAACATAGCTTTCTGTTTTTATAGAATAGAAATTAAATTTGGTAATATGCCCTATACCATTTTACAAACTCATGAACCCCTTCCTCAATCCGAATCCTTGGCTTATATCCAGTTATTTTCTCTAATGAACTGCAATCTGCATGTGTTGCAGGAACATCTCCGGGTTGCATTGGCTTCATGATTTTTTTTGCAGTAACACCTAACTCATTTTCTATTGCTTGCACGTAAGAACTTAACTGTACGGGATTACTATTCCCAATATTTAAAACTCGAAAAGGAGCAGATGATTTGTCTGTTTGGGCATTGTCACTATCCCAGTCATTATTTGTTACAGGAGCCAATGGAATCAAACGGCTGATTGATTCGACTATATCATTGACATAGGTAAAATCACGAATCATGTTTCCTTCGTTAAAAAGATAAATAGGCTCTCCTGAAATAATTGCCTTTGTAAATAAAAACAAGGCCATATCGGGCCTACCCCAAGGACCATAGACGGTAAAAAAACGCAGCCCTGTAGTTGGCAAATGATAGAGTTGACTATAACAATGTGCCATCATTTCATTGGCCTTTTTAGTAGCAGCATATAAACTCATTGGGTGGTCAGTCGTTTGAGTTTCACTCAAAGGCATTTTTGTATTTAATCCATAAACACTCGAACTACTTGCATAAAGTAAATGCTTTACGTTATGATGACGGCATGCCTCAAGAATATTCAAAAAGCCTGTAACATTACTCTCTGTATATGCGTAAGGATTAGTGAGGGAATAACGTACACCTGCCTGAGCCGCTAGATTTATTACAACATCAAATGATTGAAGATCAAATAGGGAATCTATTAAACTCTTATCTAACAAATCCCCCTTTACAAAATTATAATTACCATCTTCGGAAACAACCTGATTAGACGTTTCTAATCTCTTTATGTCAATCCCAGACTCTTTTAAGCGATCATATTTTAAATTTACATCATAATAACTATTAAGATTGTCGTAGCCAGTTACCTTATAACCCATCGACAACAGTTTTTTTGTCAGCGAAAAACCAATAAAACCTGCAGAACCTGTTAAAAATATATGTTGCATAATAGTGAAAACCCTTTTTATTTATTCAACTCAGTAAACAATCCGTTATATTAGATTCTTTTTTTCCATTTCAGGAGTATCGTTCGTGTCACTGTAATATTTATAGCCATATTTTCGTTTGGTATAATAATACCCATATCTGCTACCATAATACCCGTGAACACTAACGCCGTTTAAAATAATTGCCATAGGTCTGAAAATACCAGATTGATACCATTCTTCAATATCTTTTATTTGCTCTCTAATTGTCATTCTAAATCGCGTGATTATTAATGCAATATGACACCAAGATTGAATCAATTGTGCGTCAGATACAATTCCATTTGGTGGAGTATCAATAATTACCACGTCATAATGTTCATCTAAATATTTTTTAAGTTCAGTCATTTTATCACTGCTCAATAATTCAGAAGGATTTGGAGGGATTATACCGGCTGGAAATAAATCCAACTCCATTTCTTCTCCAATACGAATAGCAATATCATTAACATCTAATTTGCCAATAAGAAAACTACTCAATCCCGAACTCTTAGAAAAACCAAAAATTTTGCTCAGTTTAGGGCGTCTAAGATCCAATTCAAGTAAAGCAACTTTTTTCCCTTGTAGTGCGAAGCTTGCGGCCAAATTAATAGATATAAACGATTTCCCTTCACCGCTCATACTTGATGTAAGTAAAATGTAAAATGGATTATCGATAGGTGAAAAGTAACGTAGCCCTGCCCGCAATGAACGAATTTGTTCACCGAAAATACTTCGATCCTTTTTCCGAACCTGAATCATATTATCACTCCCAACTTTGACCTGATCTAATTCCGCAATAACGGGTGGAGTCAACATCTGTTGCAGTTGTTTACGGGAAATTATTTTGTTATTTAAAAACTCTGCAGATATAGCAATAATAAAAGGGAGCCAAATTCCTGAGAAAAAAGCTATAAGAAGAAATTGAGAATTGCTCATTCCAATGGGAGCTGAAGGAACCAGAGCGGGACGAACGATAAAAGTTTGAACAGAAATACTGGCCAATGACAAAGCATAATCCTCCTTTCTTTGTAGCATTGCCAAAAACTGGTCTAACTTAATTTTTTGAAATCGAGTGATTTCATTCAAACGCTTCTCTTCCCATGGTGTTAATTGAAAATTTTGTTTATTAATTGATTCTTTATTCTTAATAAAGTCCAATTGTAAATTTGTAACCCGTTTGTAATTCTCCAGTTGTGCTTCGAAGTTCTTTCTCGCTAATTGGATTTGTTGTTCAATGAGTGCCAATTTGGGGTGATTTGGACTTAATGTTAGTGCTAATTGATCTCGTTGTGTCTGCAAAGCTACTATTGCATTGATATAAGGCTGCAAATTCGATTCACCTACCCCAATAAATGACTTTTGTGTATCAGGTATCTTAGGATTATTAATAACTTTTTCTGTAGAATTTAATATATTGTTGTTGAGTCGAAACTGATCGATTTGCTCTTGCAGATTCATGGTTTTTACTAAATAATCACCATTTATCAAAAGCCCTTTTTCCGATTTAAACTTAGCCAGAACAGATTCAATTGAATCAAGTTGCCTAGCTAATAGCGTCAATCTTTCTTCTATAAAACCCAACCCTTGCTCCTGAGATGCTCTTTTACCAGACAATATTGAGCCATTGTAAACCTGAATTAGTGTATTTAAAATATCTGCAGCTCTTTGTGGATCAGTATCAACAGTAGTGAGCTGTACAACATTACTTACTTTAGATGCAGCAATTTGTAATTCACCACTTAAATTCAATGCATCATTCCAGGAATCCGTCATAAAACAACTAAAAGCACCCAGATTATCAGATTTTTTTTCAATAACAATTTTCTGATTATGAATTGAAAATGCTTCCCCCCAGTTTGCATAACCAGACTGATTATCTGAATTCCACTGAAACCCTTTATTTAATGGGCGAACATCAAAAGCAATCGCTATCGGATTGCTACTGATAATCTTCCATGATACAGCTCCATATAAATCTGTGTTTTTAAATCTCCCACGTTTGACAACATGATAATTCAACCCCATTGTATCAACCAATCGTTTCAACAAATTGGGTGAACGCATACGCGCAATATTATCGTTTATCGGATCTCTAGTAAAATTTGGCTGAATGTTTGCAGATGCTAAAACTTGTTCTTGGTCACTAACTATCATACTTGCGCTAACCTGATAGATTTCTATTTGATATCTAAGCCAAAGCCATGAACAAAAAAGAAACAAAAGCCCGGAGGGGATCATCCACGGCCAAATTGATAAAACACGCCGATAATGAATATCCCATACTTTTACATTTTTTCTTGGAGAAACAGGTGTAGTTACCTGATTCATGTCTGTGTCAGACTGTATTTCCCATGGATTTCTTTCAAACGATTTATTCATTTTTATTAATTCATTAGGC
This sequence comes from Lacibacter sp., assembly GCA_049240625.1. GTDB lineage: Bacteria > Bacteroidota > Bacteroidia > Chitinophagales > Chitinophagaceae > Lacibacter. The sequence goes on from JBMLSG010000093.1 coordinate 7,669, forward strand.
TAACGGAAAAAAATCCACAAACTAAATAATAAGGCAATTGAAGATGATACAATCGAGAATATATTCCGAACAGGAGCATTTACATTTAAAAATGTATTTGTTTTTCCTGGTTCAATATAAACTATATCATTATTTCTTAAATAAAAAAATGGTGACCGATAGGACTCTTTCTTTGTTAAATCTAACAACCCATATTCCCTTATTCCTTTTGTTTCTCGAATAACCCAAACTCTGTCTCGACGTAAAGTTTGATCATTAATACCTCTTAGAGATAAAGCCTGAATAATATTTAACTGTTCATTGCTAATTGGAACCGACCCCTGCATTCCGCTTCCACCCAAAAAAAGAATTTTCCCAACCAATTGACACTTAACAAACACGTCTTTATACAACCCGGACACTTTTTCTTTTATGTAATCCGATAGTTCTTGTGGAGTTAACCCTTCAACATGTATCAAACCTAATCCGGCAACCTCAATATTTCCATTATGATCAACCAAGTAACCCACATATTGCCCACCGCCTCCTCCTTGAGCAGCGCCAGACCCAACACCTTCTACAATTATTTCTCCCGGCCCCGGGTATAAAATAGAAATTGTTACCCGATCGCCCGGATAAATAATCTTTGAATTTTCAATTAATGTCAAACTAATTGAATCCTTCCCTTCACTAATGTCGCTTAGCAAAATCGCTTTGCGGGATGGAATACAAGAAGTAATTAAAGCAAGAAATAAAAAAATATAAATTCTCAATACTCGTTATTAAAAAGTGAAAATTGAATAGGCGTAAGTAGCCTGAGAAGACTCTAAAGAAAGACTAAGTTTTTCAACTAAAAAACGAGCCATTTCTAAAGGATGTGTTTTACGTGGCAACACATAAATCGGTTTGTCATGACAATTATTCGCCCATTGAGGATTATCAGACAGAATGAATACTTTCTTGGAATAAGACAAGGAAAGATTCTTTGCCATATTCACTTCTTCAATTTCAGGATCGATAAATAGAATTGCTTTGTCTAAACGGTTGTACCAATTTGAAAATTTTCGCTTTTTTATTGATACAGGAATCCCTGATGATTTTAACTCTTTGTGCCAAAAATTGGCCACCGTTTGATCTTTACAGAGAATCAACACATTTGAAGATTGTACATTCAGTCTTAACATTCAGAATAAATATTATTACAATAATGATAACATGGCTACGCCACAGTTTGCCACAGCAAATCTTATTTATTATAGAAAAAATGTCGGTGAATAATCATTAGATCAGAGGAATAGCGAATGACAATGTTATAAAAAAAAATAACATTTTTCAAAAACAGAGCAATATTTTCTACAAAAAAGAACAAACGTATATACAAATAATATCTTATAGCACCCCTTTTTTTGTTACATACAAATAAGAAACAACAATTAAAGACCATATTTTGCTGTTCCAACAGCTTATAATATTAAAAAAACTACCATAAGCACTTCATTTCTATAACTTTACAAATGAGAGCACAAATCTTTTCTTCTTGTCAGCAGAAATTAGTTGAATGAAATGTAAGCCAGGATACAGGTCCTTTACATCAATAAATGATCCGGAGCTAAAAATCCCTTGCTTTCTTATAAGTTGGCCTATTCTATTATATAAATCAACCTGCAAAAATTGAGCACCTTGAACAAACCAATAAATAAACAACTTATCTGAAACAGGATTTGGTGCAATTCTAACAAACTCCCCAAAATTCACTTTGTAATTGACCGGCTCTGAAATTAGTAGCCCACATTGACCTGAAGAATTTGAAACAGTATAGGTTCCATCTACTAATGGCTTGAATACCTGAAAAGTTGCTCCCCGTACAGAATCTCCGTTCAAAAACCATTGATTACCAAATTGTTGACTAGAAATCAAGTTAGGCCCATTCACTATAATTTTCGGTTTCTCATTCATTTGCATAAAGTTGACAAAGACTCCTAACCTTGATAATCCTTCACAACCATTTACACTTTGAGAAACGTAATAAGAAGTTTGATCTTCCAATTTAGTTGAAGGCAACAATTGACTACCCCCACTAGAATTTGAGTACCATTGTAAGTCGGTTCCCTGCACCTCTAAATCAGACAATTCAGCACCTTTGCAGACTGCCTGAACTTCTGTCCCTGTCGGTGCATTTGGTCGGTCAACAACTTTAACACTCACTGCCAACTTTTCATTACTTTCACATCCTTCAACTGTCTGACTTGCATAATAAACATCTGAATCAATCAACTGTAAATCAACATTTAATTTTGATCCGCCATTTGGTTGATCAAACCAATTTATATTAGAACCGGTTACCTGTAGATCTTTAACAAATGCAATCCCACAAAACTGTTGCAAAGTTGATCCGGAAGGAATTTCAGGCTTCAACAAATGAACTTTGATTGTTAATCTTTCATTACTCTCACAACCATCAACAATTTGTGAAACATAGTAACTCTTCCCATCAATCAGTTGGTCTGTTATTGAAAGAATATTCCCATTTAATTGAGCATCATACCATCTTAATTCGATTCCTTCAACTACTAAATTTGAAATCATACCCTGATTACAAACGATTTGTGGAGATTGACCTAACGGACTATTTGTACTTTTAATCAGTACCATAACCTCGAAACGATCTGTACTTTCACATCCATTGTTTGTCTGTGTCGCAAAATAAGACTTGCCATTTGAGAGTTTTGTTTGCGCAGCTAATGGCAATTGCGCAGATTCTGTTTCGTACCATTTAATACCGGATCCTTCAACATTCAATTGCTCAATACTAGCATCATTACAGAAAGTCTGCTGATTCAGTCCTGTTGGAGTAGGCGGCAATTCCTTTTCTGTAAATAATACAGGAGCCGATTGACTTGAACATTGGTTGCTACGATTCGTAACCCTCAACGAATAAGATCCGGATTCAGAAAGATTCAAAAATGGACTAGATGGCAGATTTAATTCTGAACCATCCTTCATCCACACATAATTATATGAAGCATTAATGCCTGTCGCATTTAATTTTATTGAACCATTTTTGCAAAAATCGGCATTTCCTAAAAATTCAAAATCGGCTATAGGACTCTCCAATACTTCCACAGTTCTGCTCACTGAATCTATACAACCACCGGCATTAACAACTAATTTCACATTATATTGACCTGGAACATCAAATTTAAATACGGGTTCAACAGCACTCGATTCAATATTTGCACCGATTGACCATGTATAGGTTGGATTATTACTATTTGTAAAACTCTTGTTTTGTGGAACGAATTGATTTTCAACCAAACATTGTGTAGATTTTGAAATCCAAAAATCTGCTTTCACTTTACATGGAACAGTATACTTCCATAAGTCATTATAATAAACAGATGTATTCGACCTCTTATAACTGCCAATCCCTCCCATCATCCATAAATTTCCATCGGCATCCACCCATTGAAAGGATGAACTTCGAGCAGGCGGAAGATTGATGGGTGATGGAACACCTTTAACTCCTGAATATCCGATAGGTGATTCATCTTCTGACCCGTTTTCGAATGTCCACTCGTTCGTATTGATATTAAATGTCCACAAGTCAGATAAATTTCCAGATCTATTTGGATTTTTTGCATACCCGCTACCGGAAGAAACCCAAATAGTACCGCTTCGATCGATCCACCCTGCGGCATACTGTCTGCTTCCTGGGGTGTTGTTAACATCAGGAATACCGATTGTACTATAACTACCAATTTTATTAACAGTGTTACTGCCGCTAACCCATACCCAAACATTATCCTTTGGATTCAGTTTCCACAAATCATTTAAGTACCCCAATGTTCCCAATTCATCATACCCATACCCACCCAACATCCATAAATTACCAGATGAATCAGCTACACTTACAGATCCATAACGTGCCCCTGGGTAGCCACCACTTGAACTGTTTTTAGGTCCATAAAAACCTGATTGATTTAAAGCAGAACTCCCTCCCATCCAACTCCATTGACGTGATAAATAATTGTATTTCCATAAATCATTCATATTTCCATATTGTCCAGTATTTGATCTCCCATATCCGCCCATAAGCCAAAAATTACCTTCTTTATCTTTCCAATATGCTGCACCCATTCTGGCACCAGGTATGTTTATATTCGACTCCACGCCCTTTTCGCCATAAACACCTAAACTGTTCAAACCGGAAGAGCCTCCAATCCAAGTCCAATAATTGGAAGACGGTTGATATTGCCAAAGATCATTTAATAAACCATTTGCACTATTTCCTCCAAATATCCAAATGGTGCCATCATTGCCCTCCCATTCACAAGATAAAGAACGAGATGGCGGAATATTTACACTCGAAGGAACCCCCTTAACCCCAAAAACGCCTATTTGATTAATCGTGTCGGATCCGGAAAGCCATAACCATGTTGAAGTTGACAGATCAAATTTCCACAAGTCATTTAAAAAACCAATTTGCCCTTTTCTGGATAATCCTTTTCCACCAAAAATCAAGCTTGAATTGTTTGAAGTAACAACTCTCGCTCCCTCACGAGCTCCCATGTAATTGAATCCACTTGATATGCCTTTCGAACCATAATTTCCATATGAATAATATGAAAATGGGCTTCCAGATAGAAATTGCCATTGAGCCGAAAGTGGTTGAAACTGCCAACAATCATTTAAGACACCTATATTGTTTACTGAATCGATGGCTAAACCGCCCATTAAAAAAGCACCTCCTTGTGTATCAGGCCACAAATAGGCTGAATATCTGGCACCTGGCATAGCTCCTGGTGTACTATTACCTTTTAAAGGATATCTTCCTGCTTGATTTAAGCCAGCCGTGCCTTTTACCCATGTCCACGCATTCGTAGCAATATTATACTTCCACAAATCGCCGAGATTTCCAAATCCGTTCCCCCCCCCATACAACCAAAGGGATCCAGACTGATCGCGCCATCCCATTGAAACGAAGCATCCGGAAGGTACGTTACTTGCATTTTGTACTCCTTGAATACCATAATTAGGAGTAGGATTAATTGAATTCGATCCATTTACCCATACCCATTGATTTGATATCACATTAAATTTCCACAGATCATTTAAAGAACCTTGGCTTGATGTAGTTGCCGAACCTAAACCACCCATTAACCATAAATCTCCTGATAAATCAGTCCAACCCAGCGCAGCATATCGCCCTCCCGGTGTATTAGATGAATTAAAAACACCTTTCGTTCCGTATGTTCCAATGGGGTTGACATTGTTACTTCCATGCATCCATGTCCAACTATTAGTTTTAGAATCAAATTTCCACAAGTCATTTAACCTGCAACAGTTTGTAATTCCCCCAAGCAACCATAAACTACCTGTATTATCTGTCCAACTAACGCTGTACCAGCGGGCGCCCGGCACATTGGTTGGAGAAGGCGTTAATAAAGTTCCGTATACGCTACCAGCATTGGTAGTGTTGCTACCGCTAATCCATGTCCATGCTCCTTTGTTTATTTCATATTTCCAAAGATCATTCAGTAAATCTGGCTGAATTCCTGTAGCATATCCCCTTCCTCCCATTAACCAAAGATTTCCATTTTCATCTGTCCAACTTATTGATGCTTCACGTGCTCCTGGAAAATTACTCAAACTTGATACGCCTTTTGTACCATAAATTGACAAAGCATTAATTTGATTACTACCGCCTACCCAAGTCCAAACTCTGGTAGCCGTATTGTACTTCCACAAATCATTTAACAAACCTGAATTACCCAGTGCGTCAAATCCATTTCCTCCCATTAACCAAAAATTACCCTCTGAATCTGTCCAACGCACTCCACCTTGACGTGCAGATGGATGATTCGTGCTTGATTGGATATTTCTTAAACCAAAATCCCCAACCAGTACGTTGTTAAAACTAGTAGAGTCGCCATTTATCCATGTCCATTGATTTACACTAATTTGCCCCCAGGTATATGTTCCTGTAGCAATAAACAAAAGTAATACACTGAAAGCCTTCATAAAAACCATCGATTTTATCATGATACCGATTGCTGCAACATCTTTACAAATGATAGAACTACTACTCTATTTGAATATGAAAAACATGAAAAATTGAAATCAGTAATACTATTACTGTTATTCATAAATTGAAATTACAAAATTTCAACTGACTATCCTATTGGACAAGGAAATAAAAATCCTAAAGGACAGCAAGCATATTGACAAACTATTCTCCACAACAATGTGGACAACTTTTACAATTGTTTCAAAATGAATTCTCGAATTTAAAGTCAAAATTGAACAATTATAATGTGAAAAATAATATCGAAATAAATGCCCTAATTAGCCTTTTAGACGACCCTGATAATGAGGTACATGAAGTTGTTAGCAACAGAATTTTAAGCTATGGTATCCCCGTAATTTCTAATCTCGAATCATACTGGGAAACAACAGCAGATTTGGTTTTGCAAGAGCGAATTGAAGAATTGATTCACAACATCCACTTTGATTCTCTTTATAAAAACTTCAACAATTGGAAATCAAATAAAAGCCACGACCTTCTTGAAGGATTAATTTTGGCAGCTAAATTCCACTACCCTGATTTAAAAGAAGAAACGGTTTATAATGAATTAAATCGAATTAAACGTGCAATTTGGCTTGAATTAAACCAACATCTAACAATTTTAGAAAAAATCAATGTTTTAAGCAATATTCTATTTCAACATATTAAGCTGAAAAGTTCTGAAATAAATTATAATCAAAAAGACGAATTTCTCATAAGCAAAGTTCTTGAATCAAAAAATGGCAACGCGATCAGTAACGGTCTTCTCATGTTTATCTTAAGTAAATTACTGGAAATAAACCTTCAGGTTATTGGCATACCTAATCAATTTATTCTTGCAGCGTTTAGCCCGGATTCTTCGAATCAAATTCCGCATGATATCCTTTTTTTTATTGATGGCACAAATGGCAGAATTTACTCTTACAAAGACATTCAATCATACTTTAGTAGAATTCAAGCACCCGAACGAACCTCTTTTTATGCGCCACTAACAAATCGAGAGCTTATTATTAACTACCTAATAGAATTCTCAAAGTGTTACTCAAACAACAATCAAGAACGCAAAAAGGAATTACTTTCAATAGTAGAATTACTTAAAAACGATTAGTCAGTTCAAAAGAAGTTGTATCCCGTCAAAACTTAAGCACGTCGTCTGCAAAAAATTAGATTACTTAAGTATTTTTATTCGAATAGGCTCAGAATCTGAAGTTGTTAAAACTAACACATAAATTCCTTTTGTTAATTCCCCAGGAACTGAAATTGAATGTGATTGATATCCTCCATCATGGTTAATTATTCCATTCCAGAAAATCTTTCCTTCTAACGATACTAATTGTAAATTGTAATGTCCTTTCTTCAATCCGTTCATAAATATATTTACATAGTTTCCAATGATCGGATTAGGAAACACTATTGGTTGATTAAAAATCTTATTGTTTCTTAACCGTATTATATTGGAAAAAAAAGTTTGTCCATTTGATAATACATATTCTACTCTGTAAAAATTCACCTCGCTTAATAGCCCTATATGCTGATAAAAATATTCATAATCTGAAACATCAATGGCCGCATCAATCGAATAAACTGTATAATAGTCCGTTCCGTTATTACTATATTGAATCCGATAGGTTTTAGCAAAATCATTCCCTCTTACTTTCCATGAAAGTGAGGCTGCGTCGACTTTAATCATTCCCGACAACTCTACTTTTGTTCCGGGTAATGGATTTTTCTTTACATCTGTAGTTCCGATTGTAAACTTCAGATATGTATCGATCCCATTTGGATTGTTATATTCCCACAACACTGAACTTAAAAAAGGAGAGACATTGTTAATTGCAGGTCCATAATTTGTTGTCCTGCCAAAATACCTGGAGCTTTGATCTCCCCATTCTCCATTATAATAGGGAACAACCACAACAGAAGATGCATCAGTAATATATGGTGCAGGTTCGTTACAATTACTTTTCCCTACCGGATTATTAGACCATGTTAATTCAACATCCACATCAGAAGCGCCGACCGAACGCGTAACATTCCAATACTCACAAAAACTAATTTCCTGTAGTCCCTCTGCTCTTGCATTTGCACTAATAGGTGTCCACGCTCCTCCATTAGCATAATGAGGATCTGCACGCATAAATTCCACCGTATATTCTGGAACAGCTCCAGTTGCACGACGAATGGTCATTGGACGATAATGATACTCGGGTCCACCTGCTCCATTAATCGTTTTTCCTACCGGGAAGAAAAAACTGGTCGCACAACCTGTATTCATAATCTTTCGCATCGGTCCATCAATGAAACTACTGATTGAACCCGGATTATTTGGCCATGCAACCTGCCATCCACCACAACCGGTTAATGTTAATAAGTTAGTAGAACTTGTCCGAATCAATCCACTTAAGGTAGAAAGCATTATAGTGACATTAACAGGAGAATTTAGTGTAACGGTCCATCTAGGTGTTGTAAAGGGCTTATTGATTATCAAAGAAGGAAAAGTTTCCCCTCCTGCAGGTCCGGTAATTGTAGAGTTAGTAGACCCTAATAAATAAACTTGCCTTCCGCTTCCACTTCCAAAATTCACAACACCTCCGTTATTTCTTGTCCAATTTCCAATCAAATTAAAATTTCGATTATTAGTATTGGACATACTAAATTGTCCATCAATGACAATATTACCTGTCACAGTAAACTGAGCATCAAACGAAGACATATCCAAAAAAGACCCTGCATCAATGGTAAGATTTCTAGAAGTACCTAAATTAATTTGCAAGCTGGACGTGAGTACCCTTGTGTTATTGGAAAGAGTAACATCTCTTGGATATCCGGGCCCGGCAGTTGCGCTATACCATTCCAACGTTCTGGTTATTGTTCCACCACTATTATAAATCAATGACGAACTGCCGCCATATACAGGTGAAAGGCCTTGAACGGAAGACGACGTAGATACCATTTGCAATATTCCATTAACTGTAGGGGAAAGTTTGAATCTTGCTGCTCCCCTTATCGTAACGTTATTCAAAGTTGTCGAAGCATTTCCATGCAATGTAAAACCATAAACATCCAATAGAGATGTTGAACTATTAATTGTTCCTCGATTATTCAATTTACCTCTTACAGAAGAAGTACCGATCGTTAGAGTATAACTTCCCATTTGTAAAGTACCGGAAATAATATCTACACTTCGCAAATGATAAGATTGATCCATTGTGAGTGTAAATCCTGACCGAATAAAGATAGACTCCGTTCCATTATTGGCTGTTGGAGCAACCCCCCCCAGCCATGAAGCCCCATTCGAAAAAACACCGGAACCAGATGTTAAAGTTTGAAAAATATATGAAGCAGGAACTAAGATATTGCCACCTATTAATTGTGCCCCCGATCCATAGCCTTCAAAATGAATATTAGACAAAACCGCAGGTGTCAGATTCGTCACATCTGTAAATACGATACTTCTAGAATTATCCGCCGACCATTGTAATATGTTAAGGCTTCCTGAAAAGGTGGAAGTCATCGAAGAAAAAGTGAGTGTAAAAGCCGAAGCGTTTCCTAAATCTATAGTTGAAGATGCAGTCATTGAAAAAGTTCCTGCATTGATGGAAGATCCGCCAGCTACATCTCCAATTTCTAGTGTGCCAGAAGATAAAATAATATTGGCTGAGGTTGGTAACGAGCCTCCGGTTTCAATCGAAAGCGTACCCTGAGCGATCGTTACAGAGCCATTAAAAGTGTTGGCACCTGATAAAGAAACCTTATTGGACCCTGTCTTATTAATAGATAACGTACCGGATGAATTTGAAATAACCCCAGATAATGTAAGATCAAAACCATTGGAACCACCAAGATTCAACGTAAAATTTCCAGGACCGGGCATGTTGACAGGAGAACTTATTGTACGGTTGGCACCAAATGCATCTAAACCTGAAGCATTTCCTGTAATCGTTATGGGTCTGCTAAAAATGGATGAAGCTGTTTCAATTCGACCTCCATTCAGTGTCAAGCCACTTACATTATTGCCTAATGCCCCATTAGTATTCGCTATAACATTCGATTCTGTTCTTAAAACACCCATGCTAACGGTAGTATTTCCTGTGTATGTATTAGCACCAATCATTCGAACTATGTTATCGCCCTTCAGTTCAAAAGAACCGGAACCAGAGATGATGTTAGACAAGATCAAGGTTCTTCCATTTGCCCCATTGATATGTAAAGGAGAACCGTTATTGTCGATTGTTCCCCCTATTTGTAAACTACCATTTACTGGATTGATTTCTAATATATCACCTGCATCTCCATCACCAATAATATTTACATTAAAAATATGGAACGAGGAAGAAATATTAGAAATAATTGGCTTATTCCCTGAAAAATCACTGAATCGAAATGCATTCGTGCCCGAATTAGTAATAGTTCTCCCACTTGTAGCACCTGTTGCAAATATTAGTTGGTGAAGATTATAAGTGCCGGTAATATTGTTCGTGTTGTTAATAAATATATTATTGTCAAACCTTAAAATCCCTCCTGCAGGAGGTTCCGTTGTATAATAGGTCCCAATATTATCATACCAACGACTTGCGCCGGAAGAAGCGGAAAAATTACCATCCGGGGCAGTGGCCTGCCAATCGTAAATGGTTTGACCGTTGGCAATTTGCATACCAGCAAACAGTACCATTACAAGCAATGAAAGAAGCGATCTTTTCATATTACATTGAGTTCCCGGAACAAGTTTCCAAGTTAATTGATTAATGGATCGTTTTTAAATTTTATATCAAACGTTACGTAGAAATACGGAACGTTTTCATACCACATCAAGGCGTGCATTCAAGAGCTAAGCAACACTAAAATAAGTAATTTTATGTATTTCGATACTAAGAACAGCTTGTATTTTTTAACAATAATCATTCCAAAATTAAAAAGCAAGCACTTTGAGGGTATAACAAAAACGAAAAATCCATCCCGTTTGCAGGATGGATTGATCCAAAAATTGAAAACCTTTTAATGGATCGAACGCATCAGGCGGTTCCAGCGAGGTCCGCGGTCCCAGCTGAAAAAAATCAGCGACGCTTTTCCAACTACATGATCCTCAGGCACAAAGCCCCAATAGCGGCTATCCAGCGAATTGTGACGGTTATCGCCCATCAGCCAGTAATAATTCATTTGAAAGGTATAACGATCCGTTGCACGGCCGTCTAAATAAATAATGCCGTCTTTGATTTCCAGTTGATGACCCTCGTAAGCACGGATGACACGTTCGTACCGACTGTAATTGTCCAAGGTCAGACGGATGGTGGCGCCTTTTTGAGGAACATATAAAGGGCCGTAATTGTCAATGGTCCATTTACAATGCACGGAATCATTCGGGAAAATATCGGCTCCGCCAACATACTGGTTGTCTTTGGGATATTGATAGTTCACGGGCGTGAGAGCCATCACAAACGACAATTTGGAAAACTTCGCCACCTGCTCGCGTGTCAAAAAGATCTCATACAACGCATCGCCCACCTGTCGCACCTCTCCGGCAGCTTCTCGAATTCCATATTCTTCTTCCAGCATGGTGAGATCCAGCGCCTGTCCCTTCGTTTGCAATAAATAATTGGTTTCGGCTCCCGGAGGGATATCATTCATTTTACCATTGATGTACACAACACCGTTACGAATTTCCAGGGTATCGCCTGCAATCGCAACGCAGCGTTTAATGAAATTCTCACGCTTATCAACCGGTCGGTTAATGATGATATCGCCAAAGGTTTGCCAAACTTTGGAACGATCGCCACCTGCCTGACGAAGCACTTCGTAATAGGTTACTTTGGATCCGTAGTTTTCTTCGTCGTTGATGACGGTATCCCCAACGGGTAAATTGAAAACCACCACATCATTGCGCTTGACCGGTGCAGCAAAAATGCGCTGATAGGGCAAACGGATCCATTCGAGATACGACTTCCCTTTTACGATAGGCATGGTATGATGAACAAATGGAAACGACAAGGGCGTATTGGGTATGCGCGGTCCGTAACTCAGTTTACTCACAAAAAGAAAGTCATTCACCAGCAGCGAACGCTCCATGGAAGGTGTTGGAATGGTGTACGCTTCAAATAAAAACGTACGGATGATGGTAGCGGCTACGATCGCAAAAACCGCCGCATCGACCCATTCGCGAGCAGCGGATTTTTTGTGTGCCTGCACAACTTCATGCCCCACAAAACGGGTATCCTTTGAAAAACCGATATAAGGGAGATAGACAAATGGCAGAAAGACGGCGAGCGTATGTGCTCCCAATGAAAAAATGCCGAAATGTTTTACAAAATCAATCAACAATGAAAGCGTGATAAACTGTCCCACGATGGGAATAAACTGCAACCAGAACCAGTACTTCCGCACTTGCATAAGCTCCACCATGAGCCAGGTATTGTAAAAAGGAACGAAAGCCAGTAATGGTTTGAGTCCTGCTTTCTGAAACAATCCGTACAATCCGATATGAAATCCAATCGTGCCGATGATAAAAATAATCCAGCCCATGGTAGTTGATTTAAAGGAGGCAAAAATAAGGGATTCATAATGGACGCTACAACCAGTGATAAAGATTGCGTTTCATTTAACATGTTGTGTAAGGTAGTGCGATGAGGAAGGAAGCATCAATTCGACCGTCACTGCGAGGTACGAAGCAGTCTGTTCGTTAAGTACCGATTCCTTTTTATGAGATTGCTTCGCCACGCACCGTACACACAAACCCTGCAAACTCGCAAAGACGTTCTTATTTTTAATGTACGTCCACCTCTCAATCGTCACTGCGAGGCAAGTAGCAGTCTCTTTCTTAATATCCGTGACATTCATGAGATTGCTTCGCCACGAACCCTATACACAAACCCTGCATACTCGCAATGACGTGTTTATTTTTAATGTACGTACACCAATCAACCGTCACTGCGAGTACGAAGCAGTCTCTTTCTTAAGAACCGTGGCATTTATGAGATTGCTTCGCCACAAGCCTCACCCAAAGCCCACTTCATTCGCAATGACGTGTTTTTTAAGCACAGCCCCTCTGCCCATCTTAATAAACGAAAAAAGAAATCAATTCCGCGGAACCACAAATTGAAAAACATCCTCTGCCGTAATGGATTTACCGGACAGGATCACCAAACGTTCCATGACATTGCGAAACTCCCGGATATTGCCGGTCCAGTGATGCGACTGCAATGCTTCCACTGCTTTAGGATCAATGCCCTTCACTGCTTGTCCGTATTCATCCGCAATCTGTTGTAAAAAATGTTGAGCCAGCAACGGAATATCCTCTTTGCGTTCGTCAAGCGACGGCACATGAATAATGATAACACTCAAGCGATGGTAGAGGTCCAGTCGGAAATTTTTTGCTTCCACTTCTTTCAGCAAATCCTTGTTCGTGGCCGCTACTACCCGAACGTCAACGGTAATGTCCTTGTCGCCGCCCACCCGTGTGATTTTATGTTCCTGTAAAGCACGAAGCACTTTTGCCTGAGCCGTCAGACTCATATCTCCAATTTCATCCAGAAACAAGGTACCTCCGCTGGCCTGTTCAAATTTGCCGATGCGTTGCTTGATCGCAGAGGTAAACGACCCTTTTTCATGACCAAACAATTCGCTTTCGATTAACTCACCCGGAATGGCTGCACAATTCACTTCAACAAGAGGACCGCCGGACCGATTGCTTTTTTCATGAATCCAGCGCGCCACCAGTTCCTTGCCCGAACCATTTTCACCTATAATCAAAACCCGTGCGTCTGTTGGCGCTACTTTATCGATGGTTTCTTTGATGGTTGAAAGAGCTGCACTTTGTCCGATCATCTCCTGTACCCGACTCACTTTTCGCTTTAATACACGGGTTTCGGCTACCAGTGTTTGCTTATCGAGGGCATTACGTATGGTAATGAGCAACCGGTTCAGATCGGGCGGTTTGGCGACATAATCAAACGCTCCTTTTTTAACTGCTTCCACAGCCGTTTCAATGGTACCATGACCGGAAATCATGATAATCGGAACATCGGGCTTCAGTTGCTGGCATTTTTCCAGAAATTCCATCCCGTCTACTTTAGGCATCTTAATATCACAAAGAATCAGATCGTAGTTCGTTTCCTGAATTTTTTTAAGCCCCTCTTCTCCGTTTTCCGCATCGTCCATTTTAAATCCTTCATACGACAGAATTTCACTCAACGTTTTCCGGATGGCTTTCTCGTCATCTATGATTAAAATATGGCTCATGTTGTATTAAGTGGCAGTTGTGTTGTAAAGATTCAAAACTAACCAAATCAAAGGAATACCGCAAAAGGGTTTCAATAAGTCCCGGTTCTGAAAATAAAAGCTGCAATTCAACCCGATGAAGAAACGCTCCATTTACTTAGAAGCAATGAATCACACAGAGACTCTTTCTAAAATTAAATTCAAAATAAAATAATATAACAAGCTAATTGTCATTTGCTTAATAATGAATATTTATTAAGTAAAAATGATTGCATCCAAAAGAACCTTAAAGAAATTACAGGTTTTCACCGATTGACAAGGAGCATTGCGATGTGTAGTTTTGAATCTTAAATCCCTACTCTTATGAAACAGAAATTATCATTTCCCAAACATCAGTTCAAAACGCTGGCAAAGCTATCTGCCCTGGGCGTTACCTTGGTTTTCATTACATATGGCTTTGTCTGGGTTCTGCTGCATACCCTTCAGCTTTTTATTGAAGGCGTATCCTAAAAAAAGAAAAGCCGGATGGAAATCCAGCTTCGTTTAAAATCCAATATCCTATGAAAAACCAAGACAAAGGTGCACAAAAAAAGTGGGAAAGAAAAGTTTTATGGTTACTTTTTTGTCCGATTTGGCATAAAAAAAGCCGCTTCAGAAGAAACGGCTTTCGGCTTAATTCGGTTGGCAGGTCTATTTTTTAAGATACATCGCCTCTTTCACCAGCTTAACGGTCCGTGGCACGTCAGGTAAATAACCTGCTACCAGATTTGGTGCATAGTGCATGGGCGCATCGGCACTGGTAATACGCAAGATGGGTGCATCCAGATAATCAAAGCCTTCTTTTTGAATGCGGTAAGCAATTTCAGATGAAACGGAGCACATTGGCCACTGTTCTTCTACAATAACCAAGCGGTTGGTTTTTTTCACGCTTTCCAGAATGGTAAACCAGTCGAGCGGACGAATGGTACGCAAATCAATTACTTCCGCTTCAATGCCCTCTTTCGCCAGTTCTTCCGCTGCTCCCAGCGCCACTTTCATCATTTTATTGAAAGACACAATTGTAACATCTCTTCCGGTACGTTTGATATCGGCTTTGCCAATTTCAATGAGATACTCCCCTTCCGGAACTTCTCCTTTATCGCCGTACATCAATTCACTTTCCATGAAGACCACCGGATCGTTATCGCGGATCGCCGATTTCAACAACCCTTTGGCATCATAAGGCGTACTGGGCGAAATCACTTTCAAGCCTGGAATATTCGCATAGTAACTTTCAAAAGCGGTTGAGTGTTGCGCACCCAATTGTCCGGCCGAACCATTGGCGCCTCTAAACACAATGGGACAACCCACTTGTCCGCCGCTCATTGCCAGCATTTTGGAAGCGGTATTCAAGATTTGATCCAGAGCCAGTACAGCAAAATTCCAGGTCATGAATTCAACGATGGGGCGCAAACCGTTCTGCGCCGAGCCAACTGCTACGGCTGTAAAACCCAATTCGGAAATGGGCGTATCGATGATTCGTTTTTCACCGAATTCAGCCAGCATGCCCTGACTCACTTTGTAGGCACCGTTGTATTCTGCAACCTCTTCACCCATCAGATAAACACGTTCGTCTCTTCTCATTTCTTCCTGCATGGCTTCACGCAGTGCTTCACGCATGGCTATTGTTCTCATGTAACTATTTTTTAAGAGCAGCAAATTTATTGGAAGATGTGCAAACCCCCAAAACCCTACTGACCGTTAGTTTCTTTTTTGCATTTAATTCGGAAAAGCACAAAATCAATCAAACGAACGGAATTTTAATTGTATGATTGCAGCGCTTTGATGAACTTACTACATAGCACAGAAAACCCCAATAAACTTCAAGACACCTATCGGTTACATCTGAAGATTATTCAGGTCATGAGTGCTTGCTGGTTACTACAAAAACTAATCAGCCGGAAACTGTGGTTAACAAACAGGAATTTCCCTTTACTGGAATGCCACCCTTCCCTTGCACATTTTCCGGAGTTTCTGCATCTGCCACTGTGGATCGCCTCTTTGGTATTCCTCTCATGTCTCATTTTATTTCCTGATTCACGAAAGCTGATAACGTTATTGATTCTGACTGAATTATTGAGTTGTTTACCGGATCAAAATCGCTGGCAACCCTGGGAATACCAGTTTCTGACCATGTTATTCATTTATCAGATTAGCAGAAAAGAAAACGAAAAGGCAACTGCATGGTTGATTTTCCTGACCGCTGCCATTTACATTTGGAGCGGCATTAGCAAGCTGAATCCGATGTTTGCCTATAACGTATGGAAAGAACAGATTCTTGAAACCTTTCTGAATTTGAACGTAAGCACACACGCTTCGATTCCAGTTACGCTAACAGGATATTTTCCCGGTTTGTATGAGTCAATTACCGGCATCGGTCTCTTGTATTCAAACACCAGACGTCTTTCGGCTCATCTACTTTTGGGCATGCATTTGTTTATTCTGGCATTCATAGGCCCTTTGGGCATACAACACAACGCGATTGTATGGCCCTGGAATCTGACCATGATCGGAATCTTATTCCTGCTGCGAGACAATGCATTTCAAATTCAATGGAAACCTTTTTTGAAACTTGGAAAATTCACGATCGTCTTATGTTTGCTATGGGGCGTATTGCCTTTACTAAGCTTCGTAGGCTTGTGGGATCGCTATCTATCGGCCCGATTGTATTCAGGCACATCGCCCCGCGTGATCATCTGTACCAGTTTGCCCGTCCAAAAAACTTCCGTAAACAATAACCCTATACAATCGGATAGTTCATTCCCCTGTAAACCGGAGCGTATGATTTCATTGAACAAATGGGCTTTGGAAGAATTGAAGGTTCCGATTTACCCCGAAGAACGTGTACCTCGCTTACTGAAGAAAAAGTTAAAATTGCAACACCCCCACGAGCAGTTTGATTTTTATATCGCAAAACCCATTCGGCCCGATTCCCTCATCTGGATTCCGTTTTAAAGGAAGTCTCTGTCCGTCATTTTCAAGCAAGGTGCCGGAACTGATTCCCTTAAGAAAACATCGTACCTTGCCGCGGATTAAGTCTACTTGGATTAGTCCAACATCTACGGAAACAGACATGTATTCCTGGCTTACAGGAGCGCCTTTGAACTAAATGAAATGGAACAATGAAAACGATTCTTGTCTTTGGTGCCGGCAAATCGGCAACGGTATTAATCGATTACCTGAAAACAGTTTGCATTGAACACAACTGGAAGCTGATCCTTGCCGACAACAATTTGGAATTAGCCCAATCAAAAGCCGGCGACCACCCCAACATACAAGCCGTTGCCGTTAATGCAACGGATGCAGATGAACGCAGCATGTTGATAGAAGCCGCATCATTGGTTATTTCCTTACTGCCTCCGGCACTTCATATATACGTTGCACGAGATTGTGTAGCCATTGGAAGAAGTTTATTAACCGCCTCTTATGTAGATGCCGCCATCAAAAACCTGGAAGCCGAGATCAACAGCAAGGAACTTTTGTTTTTATGCGAAATGGGGCTGGATCCGGGCATCGATCATATGAGCGCCATGCAGTTGATTGACAACATTCATTCCAAAGGCGGAACCATCACTTCTTTTCTCTCCCACTGCGGAGGTCTCGTTGCACCCGAGAGTGACAACAATCCCTGGCATTACAAAATAAGCTGGAATCCACGCAATGTGGTTCTTGCCGGAAAAGCCGGAGCGGTTTACAAGGAAGAAGGCACGATTCGTCAAAAGCAATACAGTGACATGTTTAACAACTGCAGCACCCTTCACATCAAGGGATTACCGTTGCTTGCATGGTACCCCAATCGCGACTCCCTGAGTTACATCCCACTCTATCATTTGGAAACTGCCTCCACATTTATTCGGACGACTCTTCGCTACGCTGATTTTTGTCTTGGATGGGATGCCCTGATCGAATTGGGAATCACAGACGAAAACGACAAGGATTTAGTATCAATGTGTCGGACAAATGGGGAATGGTTTCAATCCAAATTAAAAGCCGCCGGAATCAATGGCGAAACTTTATTGGAATGGCTTCACCGTCAATACGGTACGGAAAAGGCGTCTTACATTCAGCAACAACTTGCTTTTCTGGAACTGGATCGATCCGAAATAATTCCGACACAGGTTACTTGCAGTGCAGATCTGCTGCAATATTGTCTGGAACAAAAGCTCTTGTTGCATCCAACCGACAAGGACCTTGTTGTGATGATGCATGAAATAGAATACACCCTCAATGAACAACATCATAAAATCCAGAGCAGTTTGATCGTGAAAGGGAACGATCATTTACATACCGCTATGGCACAAACGGTGGGATTGCCTTTGGGCATCGCAGCCCGACTGATACTGGAAGAAAAAATAAAAATAAAAGGACTTCAAATACCAACCGCATCTGCGATCTACGAACCGGTCTTGCACGAATTGAAACAACTTGGAATCGCGTTCCGGGAAACCGAAACAATTGCAGGACATTCCTCTTGAATCAAGAGCCTCAGCGAAGGTTGTTCAGCAAGGATTTCAAAACAGTAATACCTTCTGTTGCCGGCTGTTCGATAGCGGTTAATTGACGGATACCGGAAGTTGTTGGCACTTTACGATCCAAAATAAATTTGGGAATCGTAGCATCTGCAAAATCAAGCAATCCGGCCGCCGGATAGACAACGAGTGATGTACCAACCACCACCAGAATATCGGCTTGCTGAACCATGGCCGCAGCTATTTCAATCAAAGGGACCGGCTCTTCAAACCATACAATATGCGGACGTAGTTGCGCACCATCTTCAGCCAAATCGCCCCAATGCAGATCACCGGTAATCGGATAAACCAACGATTCGTTCTGTTCACTACGCATTTTAAGAATTTCACCATGCAGATGCAACACCATGGAGGATCCCGCACGTTCATGCAAGTCATCAATATTCTGTGTAATAATCTGCACATCGAACCATTCCTCCAGTTCAGCCAAACCGATGTGTGCGGCATTGGGCTGCGCATCCAATACGTTTCGTCGCCTGAAATTGTAAAACTCCAGTACGCGCTCCGGATGTTTTTTCCATGCACGTGGAGTCGCTACGTCTTCAATGGCATATCCTTCCCACAGTCCATCACTGTCACGAAAGGTTTTCAAACCGCTTTCAGCACTGATACCGGCGCCGGATAATACAACAAGGCTCTTCTTTTTCATATTGCAAATTTAGAATGGATACAGGATGAAAAAACA
>JBMLSG010000094.1:0-3854 GCA_049240625.1 Lacibacter sp.
CACGTTGTAGTTCAATCCTTCAAATTCACGGGTGTTGATCTTTAACGCATAGTCTCGTACCGTTGTACGATAGTATGTCAGGAATAATGTATCATTCACCAACGGGAACGGACGACTTTCAATACTCATGTATTTGGTCAGATTCCGGTTCAGTGCTATATTTTCAAATGACTGATTGGTTTTGTAAACATCATACACTTCATTGGTCGCGGTACTATATCCGTCCGCAAAACGAGCTCCGGTTCCATCCATAAGCATTTGCAAAGTGGTTCCACTGGCACGATACAAATTCACATTGATTCGTGCCGCCGGCTGATTGCTTATACGGAATAAGGGTGTATTGCCATTTCCGCCCGTTACTTTGTCTTCTTCCGAAATCGTGATAGGACCACCTGTTTCACCATTCCGTTCCACAAAAAAGGCTTGTCCGGAATTCACGATGAGGTAATCATTATCGGTCATTCCCTGTTCCGGCGCCGGAATAACGGTATAGTTAATTTCATCAAAATTCCTGCTCAGGAAGCGGTACCCTCCTTCAACACCCAGATTGGAATCCCATACCCAGAAGTTGGAAGTAATCGCCGTATTATTGTCGCCATTGTTGTACATGTCATCCAGGTTGATCTGCGCCGGATACGGATTACCAACAACCTGGTAGGTTTGATCCACATTTACAACGGTATCGCCTTGGTTGATTGTTCCTTTAGGACGCATGGTCGTTACACCGCTGCCGGTACTGGTTATTGTACGGTCGCCCCGCACATACACAAAATAACCACCATGTGTTGCAGGCTGATTCACCAAGGGTGTATTGGTAGCACTGCCCAAACTACCACTTCCATTGACGAACGAATAGAAACGGATGGAAGAGTTACCGCCATTAATCAAATGGTCATATCCAATAGAGTTGGCGTTGAAACAACTACTCATACTATGGCCGGTTAATAAAGTACCACCGCCTGCAGCAGGTATAGGCAAACTCAGGTCTCCTGCACACCAAGGTGCCGGGAATACCCCATTTACAAGTCGTGTCATTGCTTCACGAATGGTTGGTCCGTTTACAGGAATTGCCAATAAACGCCAGGCGCGTTTCGCCGGACCAATATAGCGTTCCACCACCGGACTACCACTGATAGTCCAGTTGTTCAAATTGCCGATGTTGGCTGTGCGTGACGCATTCGAAACGATCGTGAACAATTTGTCATTGGAAGAACCATCCAGATCAACCGTTCCGGTGCCTCCGGTAAAGGTCATATCTCCTGTAAACGAAGCATCGCCTGTAAAGGTTTTGGTAAACCCACCGGTACCCGAAATCGCGATATTCTTGTATTTGTGGAAACCCGCGATCGATTGTGCATTGTTTCCGTTAAAGCGGATGTTGGAAATAGAATCGGCTGTAGTGCTGCTTTGAATGGTGAAATTACCTGCAACGCCCACATTATCGGCAAGGACTTTATTCCCGTTTTGTAAGGTAAGATTTCCATAATCGGCATAAATCACATCCTGATTCCCGGTTGCCTTGTTATACAATACCGTACCGGTAGGTTGCGAGGCCAGTGTTCCACCTGCTGCCTTGGTAATGGTATTGCTAATAGTAAGCGTATTTGTATTGACATCCAACGTACCGCTGGTAAGCGTACAGGTTTGACTCACTGTCACATCATTGGCAAGGTCCAGAATGCCGGCCGATTTGTTGACAGTCAGAAACTCAAACGTTTCACCACCCGATGCGGTAAGCACCTGATCACTAACCGATCCGTTGAATGTAACAGTACGACTGTTTGAAGTAAACACTCCTGTTGCAGTACGTGTCCAATCGCCACCTACAAGCAAGTTTCCTCCAGATGCAGTTGACAACGTAAGCGAACCATAGATCAATAAATTTTCACCAATTGTCAACGTATTAGCCATAGATCCCATCGTAAGGGTTGAGCCTTCATTGATGGTCATATCTCCAGCCATCGCTCTGCTACCCTGTCCGGTGCTGACAGTTGCATCACCCACATTCAATGTTGTATTGTTTTGAATGAACACGTTATTGGGATAACCGGGTGTTGTACCCAGTGTTCCTGAAGCAGCAGTCCATTCAAGATTCCTTGGATAGGTCCCACCTGTGTTGTACAACAAGGTTGAACCGGCTCCGTATTTCGGTGCATTGGAAAGAACGGATCCTCCACTGTTGATTTGAAGCGTTGCATTGATTGTTGGAACCGTTGCAAAACTTACGGCACCGCCTAAGGTCAGATTGTTAAAGCTGGTTGCTGAAGAACCGTTTACAGTTCCTGATCCGGCAAAGACAACGGTACCACTCGTAGCTGTTACCGTTCCATTATTGGTAAAGCTGCCACCCGAAGTGATGGTAAGGTTGTAATTTCCGGAGAGCGTTAACGTAGCTCCGTTGTTGATAGTTATGCTATTAACCGTTGCATTGGCTCCACTGATATTGGGATTGTTTTGAGCACCGGATGCAATTACCACATTTGTTGCAGACGTAGGCAAGGTGGAACAAGACCAGTTGGCGGGGTTGCTCCAATCGGAACTCACCGTTCCCTGCCAGGAACCTGCACCGGATGCATCAAATGTTATGGTTACATCATCAAAGCTGGCCGTACAAGGTGTATTCGAAATCGTCCAGCGAAGTGTTGCGGTTGTACCGGAGGTAATCGTTATGGTTGCATTGGGATCGGATGTGCTGGAAATGGAAACAGATCCGGAAAGAACCGACCACAGACCGGAGCCCGAAGTGGGACTGTTGGCACTCATAATAAATGTGGTGTTTCCGCACTGTGAAACATCATTACCCGCATTGGCCTGTGTTGGATTGGCATTGAAAGTAATGACCACATCATCACTTGAAGTACATGCGCCGTTTGTGATGGTCCAACGTAACGTATAGGTTTCTCCGGCTGTTCCGCTAAACACGGTTGCGGGATTAGTAGCACTTACAAAACTGCCTCCTGCTCCACTTACCACACTCCATTCACCTGTTCCGGTGACGGGGGTATTGCCTGCGAGCGTAACACTGGTTGTTCCGCAAGTAGCACTGCTCACCTGATCGGGACCGGCACTGGCGGTTGTGGGGTTGATATTGAATTTGATATTGACTTCATCAAATGAAGCAGTACAAGGACTGTTACTGATGGTCCAGCGTAAGGTATAGGTTTCACCAGCCGTTCCTGAGAAGGTGGCGGTAGGGCTTGTATCATCAGAGAAACTTCCTCCTGTTCCACTCACGATTGTCCAGGTACCATTACCTACCGTTGGTACATTGGCGGCCAGTGTTACCGATGTAAGTCCGCATGTGGACGATCCTGTTTGATCGAGACCGGCATCGGCTGAAGTTGGATTTTGGTTGAATTTGATGTCAACCGTATCACGTGTGATACACACACCATTTGTAATCACCCACTGTAAGCTATACGTAGCTCCGGCGGTACCGCTAAAGGTTGCTCCGGGCTCTGTTGCATTACTGAAACTGCCGCCACTGCCCGTAACGATGCTCCAGGCACCTGTTCCGGCTGAGGGTGTATTACCTGCAAGCGTTACCGAGGTCAATCCACAGGTAGCACTGCCTGTTTGGTCAGTTCCGGCATTGGCCGTAGAAGCACTTTGATTGAACGTAACTACAACATCATCGGTTGAAGCCGAACAGGTTCCGTTGGTAATGGTCCATCGTAATGTGTACGTTGTGCCACTCGTTCCGGTAAAGGAACTGGAAGGACTGCCGGCATCACCAAAACTGCCTCCTATGCCACTTACCACACTCCATGCACCTGTACCAACGGTGGGTGTATTGGCTGCGAGTGTCACACCTGTTTCACCACAGGTTGCGCTACTGATTTGATCAGGTCCTG
>JBMLSG010000095.1:0-3023 GCA_049240625.1 Lacibacter sp.
ACCGGCCACCCCGACCTTGGCAAGGTCGTGCTCTACCAAATGAGCTACTTCCGCTTTTGTGATCTTAAAAAGAACTGTTTGTCTGTTGTTACCTGTAAAGAAGATCCTAACAGACGGGGTGCAAATGTAAAGAAGCTATCCTAATTGACAAAAAAATAGCTATAACTTTTTTTGATTCAAAAATTGGTTCACAACAAAAAACCGCCCTTTTGAGGCGGCTTCCTTTTTATACATTCAATTATTTGTATTTGGGATCGTACAAAGTACTGGAAGGAACTTCAACCTGTGGTTTACCTTTGTAACGGTAGCTGTAAAGTTTGTAACAGCCGCCCAATAGAAATGCGGCAATACTGAACAACTTCACATAAAAAAGAAAACGGGATGAAACCACCCAACTGCTGGTAAAATCTTTTTGTTTAGAATCCTGTGCCTGATTTGACATAACGCTTTTTTTCTGCTGCAAATGTAAGGGTTGTTCTGATTGCAACGTTTATTTTGTACGTACAATTTCTGAAAAAATCATTCGCCGTTTGAGGAAATATTGAACCACAATGCTTCCCATATAATAACCTTGCAAAGCTGGATAAGGTACGACTGCTTTTCTACCGATGCGGAACAACCAGATAAAATAGGAAACATGGGCCATGAAGACCGCTTTCCAGTAGAAAGGTTGTCCTTGCAGCAATTGTTTCCAGGCCGACAAGCCATCCAGCATGAATCGAAGGGGAATTTTCCATAACAGCTCCTTTGTTAAGGAATTTTTGGTCATCATGATCAGGTTATTTCTGAAATTGAGGTACACCTTTCGTTCGCTGCCGGCCGGAAGCGTTCCGCCCCCTACATGGTACACAACCGACTGCGGACAAACATAGATGAGATAGCCCATTCTTTGCAGACGCCAGCAAAGATCGATCTCTTCCTGATGTGCAAAGAAATAAGGATCAAAACCTCCGGCCTCATGAAAGCATTTCGAACGGATAAACAATGCTGCTCCGCTTGCCCAAAAAACCGGAACCGCATCGTCGTATTGTCCTTCATCTTTTTCTAATGTATCAAATAAACGTCCCCTTGAAAACGGGTAGCCCAGCGCATCAATCCATCCGCCCGATGCTCCTGCATATTCAAATTCATCCCGTTTGTTGAATGAATGAATTTTAGGCTGACAAGCGGCAATAGCAGGATGACCTTCCATCAACTCAATGACAGGCTCAATCCAACCGGGAGTAACCTCCACATCGGAATTGAGCAAAATATAATATTCGGCCTCCACTTGTTGAAGAAAAAAATTGTACCCCTTTGCAAATCCAAGATTCTCACTTCCTGTATACACCCGAACAGAAGGATGCGTTTGTTGCAGAAAAGCAACGGAATCATCAGAAGATGCATTATCCGCCACTATGATTTCCAGATTTGGATAAGTAGTTGCCAGAACCGATGGAAGAAACTGCCGGAGATACGAACTGCCGTTCCAATTGAGAATCACAATAGCGACTTTGGGATGCGATGAAGATGCCATAAATATTTTTCAAAAATAGCAGAACAGATGCAAACTGTTCTCTAAATTCGATGATGCTTCAACAATATTTAAACTGGCGAACCCTCTTTGCCGTAATCGCCATTGGAATTGTTACAGGAACAATTGTTTATTCCAATTATCTGTCCGATAAAATTGCAGCCGATGAACGTATGAAAGTGGAAGCCTGGGTGGAAGCGAGCAAGTTTCTGATCAATGCAGCACCCGACACCGATATTCAGCTTCCGTCACTAATTCGCAATGAACAAAAAAATATTCCCATTATTGAAACCGATGAAAAGGACAGCGTCATCAGTTTTATCAATATCGACAGCAACAAGGTTTTGAACAACCCCTATTATCTGGCCCGAAAATTAAAAGAATTTAAAAAAAGTAATCCGCCGATCGTATTGCAATTGAGTAAAGACCCTTCCATGATCAACAAATATTACTACGGCGAATCCTTATTGCTGCAGGAAGTTCGCTATTACCCATTGGTACAATTGATCGTGGTTGCCCTCTTCATCATACTTGCGATTGTATCCATTCAATTGCGCAACCGATCCACGCAAAATCAGGTTTGGGTGGGCATGGCCAAAGAAACAGCACACCAGTTGGGCACACCTGTAAGTTCACTCAGAGGTTGGGTGGAAATGTTGCGTGAAATGCAAACAGATGAAAAAATTGTAGCGGAAATTGAAAAAGACGTGGAGCGCCTGAGTTTGGTGAGCGATCGTTTTGGAAAGATCGGCAGCACTCCACAACTGAGTGAAAACAATTTGACCCTTCATGTTGAAAAAATGGTTGAATACATGAAACGCAGAGCTGCCGGCAGTGTAGTGTTTGAAATAAAACGCCATCAAGAACTTCCGATTATGACCGCCTTTTCGCCTCAATTATTTGATTGGGTCATTGAGAACTTGTTAAAAAACGCTCTTGACTCTATGAAAGGAAAAGGAACGATCACTGTTGAACTATTGGAAGAAACCGGGCACATTCTGATCGATGTAACGGACACCGGCAAAGGGATTCCACGTTCCAACTGGGAGCGTGTTTTTAAGCCCGGTTTCAGTACAAAGAAGCGTGGCTGGGGACTGGGTTTATCTTTAAGCAAACGCATCATTGAACAATACCACAAAGGAGAATTGTACGTCAAACATTCGGAGCCCGGGAAGGGAACAACATTCAGAATTAAACTTAACAAAGAGTCCTGAGATTAAAAACCGCTGCATTCATCCGTTTGATTGCTTGAAGTATTAAACTTATGAGTTATATTTGCGACCCGAATTTGAGTACAAGGTATAGGCCCGGGTGTTGAAATTGGTAGACAAGCCACTTTGAGGTGGTGGTGCTCGCAAGGGCGTGCTGGTTCGAATCCAGTCCCGGGCACAAACAAAAAGTCCTGCACAAAGTGCGGGCTTTTTTATTTGGATGTGACCGAAGCTTGCTTCAGGAAGCAGACAAATAAAAAAGCCTAGCAAGCGAAGCGAGCAGGGATTTTTTGCTTGGG
>JBMLSG010000096.1:0-2096 GCA_049240625.1 Lacibacter sp.
AATAACCTGCCGGTTGTATTCTTTAAACGCATCGGTTGTCTGTATGTAGTTTGATTTAAAAACATTTTTATCTCATTTGCCGTTTCAGAAATTGATCTATAACGCATAAAATACTTTTTAAGTAATAATGGGGAGTTGTTCAAGGTTGCATGAACCTGTTGTCGGTTCATTTAGAAGCAGATTCACTTAACGGAATCACTTTACTTTGATCGTTGCAACGGTTATCCTGCTGTGCATTTAGCGACACAATCATTGTTCGATTTCTGGATAACGCATACACATATTTTTCATATTCATACTGAAGCAAATTGGATAATTCCCGCATGCAATTGTGAACACAAGTTGGCATGTACGACTGAATCAAGTTTTTATTCATAGAACGGATTTTAATCAATAGTTCTTCTATAATGAATTCCAAATCTTTGCGATGATTACAACGCTTCTTCCTATACGCTGAATAATTCCTGCAATTGATTTCAGGCAGATTGTTTAAATCCAACAATCATTGGTCATTCAACAAATAAGAAATGACAATCCGGAGACTGTCAGACCGACAAAAACTTAATGTATTGACAACAACGGACATAGGGTGCTGTATCAAGCATATTGTTTGAGCCATTCATCATCATTTAAAATTACAATTATGCCTTAGGAGAAGGAAGGTGAAACCGACGAAACGCATGATATAATCGACAAGAGGCAATACGTATCTTAGTACGCACATACGGTAACAGGCAGATAAAAGAAGTAGAGATAGAGAAGCCTACCTTTTGTCGATTTATTTAAACAGTTTATCGATTTGATGATTCAACAGGTATCGATGCAATGTAAATTTGATTTTCATGCATTTGTATTAAGGTTAAGTAGTTAGGATTTTTGACCAAAAAATCTGATCAAGGAGAAATTTCTATTTCTCCTTCTTTTTTTCCTACACTTTCCAATCCATAAAACAAAATGATTTTTTTAAACGCGAACTGCGGTTTGCAATTGTTGCAAAACACCTTCCCATAAGCGATAGCGCATCTCCAGTGAACGCTCTGCAAACAAATGAGCCTCTTCCCATTTTACTTCTTCTTCTCCACACAAATGAGCCACCATCTCTTTGGCCAAATGACTGTGATGATCGCCATCCACTTCAATGTGGCGCTCCAGATAATAGGTAAAGGTGTTGAGTTTGTCGGGGTGTTGTTGCTTGTGCTGCTGCACCAATTCATGAAACATATCAGGTATCAGATCCTCTCTGCCATAAGTGAATACCGCCGCTTGCACATGTGCCGGTGCATGCTCAATGACATCAAAGGTAAAATTGCAAAAATCTATAATGGACGAAGGCAGTTCCAATTGACAGAGTGCTTCGCGTACAGGTACTCCTTGTGAAAGTAAGTGTAACAGTTGTTCGATGGCAGCGGTATTGGCGCCCATTTCTTTCATGGCGGCGAGATACAATTCAAAATGACTGCATCGTTTCCCGTCGGGATCTACATCACTCTCCTCTCCTGTTACAATTTCGTTGATCAAAAAACGTGTGGATGCATTGCCTACTGGTCGCCAGGGAACTCCCGTACAAGTGAGTTTCTGTTGCAATGATTTTAATAAACTCATGAAATCCCAAACAGCAAATACATGATGAGAAGCAAAGATTCTTAAATCATCAAGCGATTGAAGTCGGTTGTATAAAGGATGTGCTGTGATCTTATTTCTCCAGAGTAATAATGCTTCCTGATTCATACGTGTATAACAAATCCTTTTTGTAATGGTTGAATGGAGATGCTTCCTTTTTTCAATCGCTTGCAAATGTAGTAAAACGGAATGCTTGTGCTGAAAACGTAGTTTATTAATTCTGAACTTTTAAATGCGCCATCAACATCCAAACAAAAATTACATATAAAAACAAATAGATATTGCACGTATTTATAGCTATATGTTTTGCAATTAAACAATGGGCCACTCGTTTTAAAAGTCATTGAGAGTATGCAGGTACTTAGCAGAATTTTGTGGAGAAGCAATCTTATTGTTAGTCCCGGGGTCGGCTGTGCCACACCCCGGGTGGACTGAGACTGCTTCGTACCTCTTTCTTATGCCCGTCATTGCGAGTT
>JBMLSG010000096.1:2196-4687 GCA_049240625.1 Lacibacter sp.
TTATAATTAAGTATCGTTACATAATCATGAGACTGCTTCGTTCCTCGCAGTGACGATTGTTTGGTGCGCTTCGTTCATCGCAGTGACGGTCGTTTGGTGCGCCTCCTCGCAGCAACGATCGTGAGGTAAAGACCCAACAAAACAAAGAAGCCCTCCTGAAAAGGAGGGCCGTTTGGTTTTATCTGAAATCTAAAAATGAAAACGATTGAACGACTTAGAACTGAAGCTTAAAGGTCTCACGTAACGCAGATCCATTGGTGAGCGTAAGGAAATAAACTCCTTGTTTGGCATTGGCCTTGCTCAAATCCAAAATCTGTGATGAAGAACCTCCGTTATGCTGTACCATTCCGGTAAACACAACCTGACCAGCCGCAGATGTCAATTGCATCCGGTAAGCACCTGCAGGAATCGCATTCAGTTGAACGGTCACCTGATTGTTCACTACCTGCGTAGGATACACCTGAATGCCTCCCGTTGCCGTTGTAGAAACACTTACAATGCGACTGAACTTAAATGTACCATCGAGATCTACCGAACGAATACGATAATAATTCATGCCCGATGCCGGTTGCAAATCGGTAAAGCTGTAATTGTTGTCTCCTGTTGCAGGAACAAAACCAATCTTTGAAAACACAACACCATCAGTGCTTCTTTCCACTTCATATCCTTCCAATTCAGATTCGGTTCCAACAGACCAGTCAACACGTACTTTCTGATTGTTTTGTGTGGCTTTCAAATCGGTAAAGGTTACCGGTAAAGAAGGCGATGCGTTAAATACAATTCTAAAACGGGTCAAACTCTTACTCGCTGCACTGGTAGTAACCGAGAAATTGTATTGAAACACGGGCTGTGTAAAATCAATGAGCGTTTGTGTTTGTGTAAACTCATCCACCAGATAGGCCGACATGATAGCACCTCCTAATCCGTTCGTAGCAATTTGCAAGGCATAGCTGCGGTTGGAAAGACCCCAGA
Source organism: Lacibacter sp. (assembly GCA_049240625.1). Classification (GTDB taxonomy): domain Bacteria; phylum Bacteroidota; class Bacteroidia; order Chitinophagales; family Chitinophagaceae; genus Lacibacter. The sequence continues at coordinate 3,169 of JBMLSG010000096.1, forward strand.
ATGGCAGACTCAATGTGTCTTTCACTTTCGGGAACGGACGGCTTTCAATGCTGAGGTAACGGTTGTTACGTACCAGACTCATATTTTCATTGAAGTTGTTGATCTTCTCAATATCAAACACTTCAGTTGGCAATTCGGAGTATTGATTTCCAAAACGTGCAATCACACCATCCACCTGGATGTCCAGTGTAGTTCCGTTCATCTGAAACAGATTGACACTGATGTTTCCGGTAATTCCGCGTTTTCCTGTACGGGGTGCGGGTTTAGAGGCAGCTGTTGTTGCAGCGGTACGGAATACAGGATTGTTAGGTGATGTTGCTTTGTCGTTTTCCTGAATCAAAATTGTACCGTCGGCTGATTTACGTTGTACGAAAAATGCAGCACCCGATTCTACAACCATCAACTGACTGGCATTGCCGCCACCTGTTACATCGTAGCTTGAACCATTCCAGCTCAGTGCACGGTAACCACCGGATGCGCCCAAACGGGCATCCCATACCCAGAAATTGCGTTCAATTACAGCACTGTTTCCGGTGTTAAGGTACACTTTCTCCATGTTGATTGCGGCCGCATACGGATTCCCAACCATAACATATTGTGCGTTAACGGCAACAGTTTGATTTCCTGTTTTCAACGTACCGGTGGGTTTAAGGGTTGTAGTTGATGCACTTGTTCCTGAAGCAATGGTACGATCGCCTCTAATGAATACCATGTATCCTTGTTTATCGGGTGCATTCAACACATTGGGCGTATTGGTTGCACTGGTCCACACTCCTGCTCCATTCACCACGCTGTAAAAACGGATGTTGGAAGGTTGATTCACATTGGCGGTAAACCAATCGTAGCCCGCTGCAGCAGAAGTAGTTCCACTGGTATAAAAATGTCCGGTGAGCAATGTTCCGCTTCCTGCTGTTTCGCCTGCAGGCGCATTTCCGTTGGCAGCTCTTCCTGCCCAAGCCTGACGGATAGTGGTTCCGGTTACAGGAATGGTTAATAAGCGCCAGGCTCTTTTATTGTTACCAATATAGCGTTCTACTGTTACATTGGTTGCTCCTGATAAAGAACCGATGATTTGACCAAGAGCGGCTGTTCCCTGAGCTGTCGATTTCAACACCACTGCTTTTCCTCCAAAGTTGGCAGATCCTTCAACAGTCAAGGTTTTCCCTGCATTCACGGTAAGTGTACCGCTTCCGCTAATGGTAAAGCTTTTGGCTTTGCCTACAATATAGTTCACATCCAGATTCACGGCATGACGGATTTCAACATCACTTCCGCTGGTTGGAGCCTGATCGGCAGGTACCCAATCAGGAAAATCTTCCACTTCCCAGGTATTGATGTTGCTGAAATCACCAGCTGAACGAGTTCTGTAGGCCGGAAGTATTCCCACAACGGTATACACGGTAAGTGTTCCTGAAGTATAAGAAATCGTATAGTTCGCAGCAAGGAAGGTTCCGCCTGTTGCAGCACTTGGAACAACCGAGCCATCGTACACACCGGGCTCCGCGTCGGCCGCTTTACC
>JBMLSG010000097.1:0-1719 GCA_049240625.1 Lacibacter sp.
TGTTTTTAGTACATGGTGAATACGAGGTTCAAAAGGCGTTTCAGCAGCGATTGAGCCGGAAAGGGTTTACAGAAATCATCATTCCGGAAAGACATTTTGAAATTGGTATTTAATTTGAGCCGATATTCATGGTATAGTTAAAAGCGCCAAATTGAACACCGAACCATCCCGAATTCGATTTCGGTTGTAAAAAAATAAAAAAGGCTGCTCCTCATTCTGGAGCAGCCTTTAGATTTTGTCAGGTTATTTACATTTGAATCTTTAGTTCTGTTTATTATTTCAATTTAACAATTTGAGTTGTGATGGATTCTTTTCCGTTGCTGACTTTTAAAATATAGATGCCGGAGCCCATTTGTTGGACATTGATTTCCTGTATTTGACTGGTTTTTGAATTGTTTACTTGCATCACCCTCAATCCTTGTTGATTGTATATTTCAAAGGATACCTTAGCATTTTGCCATTCTTGCGGGATTGTTACATTCAGTTGATTCATTACTGGATTAGGAAAACTTCTGACTTGGATGTTTTTTTCGGCAGTGAAAAACCGTATCATCTTTGTTGAAGAATAGGTAAAATTGCCATCTTTGTCAATCATTTTTAAACGATAAATCACGTATTCTGATGTATTCGTATGCAGTTTGTCTTTGAACTGAAATTCCTCTTCCATCTTGTTTGTGAAAAACACTGCAACTTCACTGAATTTTTTTCCGTCACTGCTTTTTTCCAAGATGAAGTGACTGAAATCTTTCATGTCAGATGCAGACCAATTTAACAAGGCTGTGTTATTGCTGAGTGTTGCATTAAAATTTAGCAAGTTTACAGGCAGGATGACTGCTGCATTAGAGAATTGGAAATCTCTCATGTACAAGCTGAATTGACGAATAGGTTGTGTGTTTTTTCTTGCTGTTACTCCAAAACGAACTTTAAAACTGCTGATATTTGTTTGCGTTACTTTGAACATCACCGCACGGGCGCTTGTGTCGATACCATTGTATTCAACACCATTTGTATTTTGACCCAAAAACTTACCATTTGACGCTGTGACAGAAATTTGTGGCGTGTTGGAAACATAAGTAGCGGTACCACCATTCATATTAATTTCGCACAATTCTTTAAAGTCTGTATTTCCGTCCAGGTCAATATTTGTTGCAGTAACCGATTGCATTGTAACGGCATTGGTTGTGCCATTCGCTACAAACTGAATATTGAAAACGGCATAAGATTGAAATGATGATCTTGTACTTGTGCCAATTTTAATGTAAGGTTGAAATGCATGATCATAGCCAAATCCGGTTTGATCGATATTCTGAACTTGAGCACCGTTAACAAGACTGTCGATACGTACTAATGCATCAACACCTGCTGTAACATTCGAAAAGCGATAGACGGAGCCTATAGTAAGAATTGGTTTTCCTGGTTCTAAAACCGGATTTTGGAAAGTCAATTGCGCATGAGTGCTCATCAGCAAAAAGCAAAAAGCAATGAGAAAAAATGATTTGCGAAATGTTCCGGAAAAAAAATCAGAGGCAGATGGGTACAGTTGGTACATGTTGTTTTCTTTTTAGGTACGGTAATTAGAACTCTTAGGGTGTAAGTGCGTAACCATTATTTGAAATAAGGATAAACACTTATAGTGCAAAGATGCGCTCGTATTTACACTTGCGCAATAGTAAAACTACGACTCGCCGGATGTTTTTTTACGATACCTGAAGATGTTTT
>JBMLSG010000098.1:0-8832 GCA_049240625.1 Lacibacter sp.
GAGAAGGTGAAAAGATCAATGCGAATTGATTTTAAAAAAGAATGCCGTAGATTTAGATTTTATAAGCATTAAAAAATCAACCATTATGTCTATACTCAACACCGGAAAAAACAAGAAGGATAAAAAGAAAAGCACATTGCCTGCAAGTAAATCGGCATTTATTGCACCCAAAGTAAAAGCCAACACCAAATCATCGGGTAAAGGCGGAAAACACGTGGGCGGTGCCCAGCGCGGAGCTTAAGTTTCAACAGATGGAATGAAATTGAAAAGGTCGGCTTTCACAAAGGCCGGCTTTTTTATTCGGCCGCTTTTTTGATGCCCGTTTTTGTCAGTTCAATCTTTCGCTCTTTGTACAATTTGCCAAGCGCCATTTTAAAGGCTTTTTTGCTCATGCCAAAAAAATCGTAGATGGCTTCGGGTTCGCTTTTGTCGTGGTAAGGCAAATAATTGTTGTGTTCTTCCAGTAAACGTAAGATTTTGCCCGATTCGTCTTCAACCCGTTGGTAACCGGGTTTGCCAAGAGTAAGATCAATTTTATTATCGGGACGAATGGTTTTAATGTAACCCTCCATACGATCACCAATCTGCAATTCCCGATACACTTCGTTGAAATGCAGCAATCCAATATGCTTATTGTTGATGATCATCGAATAACCGATCTCGGTTTTGCGGTATACCAGCAACTGCACGACTTCTTTTTCTTTGACCGTGAGTTCTTCATTGCTCAGCAGGTGTTCGATGTATTGTGAAGCCGCGATTCGTCCGGTTTGCTCATCCAGATACAGGTGTACCAGGTATTCACCACCCAAACGCATGTTGTCCAGTTGTTTACTGCGGGGCACAAACAGGTCTTTCATCAAACCCCAGTCAAGAAACACGCCGTGAGGACCAACCCCTACCACTTTTAAAAAAGCGATGTCTCCCAAAACTGCAGTGGGGTGCTGCGTGGTGGCAATCAATCGGTCTTCGGAATCGTGATACACAAACACCGTGAGTTCATCGCCCACTTTGGTGCCGCGGGGCACAAAACGTTTGGGTAAAAGCAGTCCGTCTTTACCGTCCTTTAAAAAAACTCCGGCCTCTTTAATGCGTTCTACAATAAGGCGATTGTATTGTCCAACTTGTATCATGAGAAATTTCTGTTGTCGAAGATACAAGGATTCCGGCGGCTCTTATCCAAATCGTTCATTGCCGTTTAAGCGGGAAGTTTATAGCAGCGAAAAGGCCAGCCATCCGAAAAGGACCATAGAGCCAATCAAAAGAAGGAACAATCCTTTTTTGATGATGCCGGGCGACCGCCGCTTCCAGGAAATCAAAAAACAAATACCTGCAATTAAGGCCATTGCAAGATCGGCTGCCATAACGGTACGGGGTTTATTGATCCAGGCAGGGAAAAATGAGAGGTACTGATCGACTGCCTCCTGAAAGGTTTCGGTTTGTCTGCAAATCAGCAGCCAGCGTACGACATCAAAAACAACCCATTCCAGGAGCAGTACTCCGGTTATAGTAACAAGATTGGTAGTTCTGGTTTGCATAATCAACATATTGGCTTTGTTAACACATGTATGCTTTATGCATTGTATCAGGCTATAGTATGTTGTTCATCGGGGTTATGCTCAAAATTGTCGGGATCAACATGGAGCCGGACGGTCTGGGGTTGATGCAGAGGTTAAAGTACTAATGTAATTTAAAAATTGCACATGCCCAAATTCGCAGGGCGGCTTCACAAGCCGGTGAACCGTTTTTCATGGGAGGAAACTTGCCTGTTTACGGCATTACTTTTCTCCACATTGAAGCAGCATCACTTTGCATCATTTAACTTGCATCCATGCAGCATTATTTAAATGGATTGAACGACCGGCAACGCGAAGCGGTGACACATATCAACGGACCCATCATGATTGTAGCGGGGGCCGGCAGCGGAAAAACGAAGGTGCTTACTACACGAATTGCCCACCTGATGGCCAGCGGTGTGGACGCCTTTAATATTCTGGCGCTCACGTTTACCAACAAGGCGGCTAAAGAAATGAAAGAGCGTGTGGAGCATATTCTGGGTAACAACGAAGCCCGTAACTTATACATCGGCACATTTCACTCGGTATTTGCCCGCATTCTGCGCAGCGAAGCGCACCGTTTGGGCTATCCTAATCATTTTACCATTTACGATACCGATGACGCGAAAAGCGTGGTTAAAACTGTTATTAACGAATTGAATCTGGACGATAAGCATTACAAGCCCGCAACGGTTTACAACCGCATATCGCAGGCGAAAAACGGCTTGGTTGGACCGGAAGACTATGCAACCGATTATTACATCCAGCAGGAAGACATGCGCAGCAACCGTCCGGCTTTGTCGCAGATTTACAGTGCTTATGTAAAACGCTGTTTCAAAAACGGTGCCATGGATTTTGATGATTTACTGTTGAAGTTCTATGAGTTGCTGAAATCGTTTCCCGAGGCGCTGAGCAAGTACCAGCATAAGTTCCGGTATATCTTGATTGATGAATATCAGGATACCAATCCGGCACAGTATCAGATCATCAAACTGCTGGGTGCTATGCATGAAAATGTATGTGTGGTGGGCGATGACGCGCAAAGCATTTACAGTTTCCGGGGCGCTACCATCGAAAACATCCTGCAGTTTCAAAAGGATTATGATGATGTAAAGGTGGTGAAGCTCGAACAAAATTACCGGAGCACTCAAAGCATTCTGAAAACGGCCAACGAGGTCATCAAAAACAACAAGGGACAAATCCCGAAAGACTTGTGGACCGAGAACGATGAAGGAGAAAAAATCCGGATCGTACGTACTGCAACCGATAACGACGAAGGAAAGTTTGTAGCCGATACCATCCAGGAACAAAAACTGAGAAATCATTTTCGTAATAAAGATTTCGCCATACTCTACCGTACCAATGCGCAAAGTCGTGCATTTGAGGAAGCTTTACGGCGAATGGGAATCCCTTACACCATCTATGGCGGTATCAGTTTCTATCAGCGCAAGGAAATCAAAGACATGGTGGCGTATCTGCGACTGATCGTGAACCCGAAAGATGAAGAAGCACTCAAACGTATTATCAATTACCCGGTGCGCGGCATCGGTAAAACATCGGTCGACAAGGCACTGCTCTTTGCCAACGAAAACAATATCAGCATGTGGGAAGTGCTCGAAAAAGCACATGGCTTTGGCTACAAGGCCGGTACCTTGCAGGCCATTGAAGACTTTGTAACCATGATCAAGAGTTTTGCCAGTATGCTGTCCAAAAACAACGCCTACGAAGTGGCAGTGCACGTTGGAAAGCAAACGAATTTGGTGAAAGAGTTGTTCAACGACAAGAGCACCGAGGGGGTACAACGATATGAAAATATTCAGGAGTTGCTCAACTCCATCAAGGAATGGACCGAAAGCCCGGATAACGAAGACGGCGAATTGGTAGATAAGAGTCTGGCCGGCTATTTACAACAAATCACACTGCTGACCGATGCCGATGAAAAAGACCCGCATGCCGATACGGTCAAAATGATGACCATCCATGCGGCAAAAGGTCTTGAATTTGGATGTGTGTTTGCTGCCGGACTGGAAGAGATGTTGTTCCCCAACGCCATGAGCATCAATACGCGTGAGGAACTGGAAGAGGAACGGCGGTTGTTTTATGTGGTCATCACCCGGGCCAAGAAAAAATTATGGATCACCTATGCCAATACCCGTTACCGGTTTGGACAACTGGTGCAGAACGAACCCAGTCGATTCATGGATGAATTACCGACTAACTTTGTTGACCGCAGCTATTCCGGTGTCAACAGTCGCAGTCAGGGAACCCAGTGGGGCGGCGGCGGATCTGCAATGGATCGGATGCGCGGAGGTTTTGGAGGTGCGGCCAAGGAAGCGGAACGACGCTACGGTCCGCCACCATCTGCCAAAAAAGAAACGCCTTCCTACATGACCACCAAACCTGCACCTCCCAAGGTTGTAGAGCACAAACCATCGGAAGATTTTGTTCCCAGCGATACGTCCAACCTGCAGGTCGGACAAAAAGTGGAACATCAGAAATTTGGCTTTGGTGAAGTGGTGAAGATGGAGGGTGCGGCGCACAATCCCATTGCAACGGTCAAGTTTGAACTGAATGGCGAAAAGAAGATCATGCTCAATTATGCCAAATTGCGTATCATCGAATGATCGGATTAAACCAATGGGGTACAATCAGGTCTATAACCTAAATTTAGAATATGGTACTCCGGATGCTCGTCCTTTTTTTGTTCGCAGGAACAATCAGTGCTTGTAAAAAAAATACCCGTCCCCCGGAAACGCCGGCGGACCCGCAACCGGAAGCCGCATATTTCCCGCCCTTAACCGGAACGGAATGGCAATCCACAACACCGGGGTCTCTCGGTTGGAATGAAACGCTGTTGAACGACCTGTACACGTATCTGGAATCCAAGAATACGGTTTCGTTTATCATCTTGAAGAACGGGAAAATCGTCGTAGAAAAATACTTTGGCACCACCAACCGGGAAACCCTGCGGTACTGGGCATCGGCCGGAAAAACAGTTACGGCATTGCTGGTTGGTATTGCACAACAGGAAGGGTTGCTGAGTATCAATGACCGCACGGCGCAGTATTTGGGTGCGGGCTGGACGAGTGCACCTTCCGAAAAAGAAAATCTGATTACCATTCGGCACCAGTTGACCATGACAACCGGACTGGACGAAACCGCAGCGGATACAGATTGTACCGATCCCGCCTGTTTACAATATAAGTCCGATGCCGGCACCCGTTGGTTTTATCACAATGCTCCATACACGATGCTCGACAAAGTCATCGAAGCCGCCAGCGGAAAATCCTTTAATGCCTATTTCCAGGAAAAAATCCGTGACCGGATCGGAATGAACGGTCTCTGGAATAAAATAGGATACAACAACGTGTATTTCAGCAACGCACGCAGCATGGCGCGGTATGGATTGTTGTTGATGCATAAAGGAAAGTGGGATCAAACCACCATCCTGAACGATCCCGCCTACCTGGATGCCATGTTGAACAGTTCACAAAATTTGAATTCCTCTTACGGCTACCTCACCTGGCTCAACGGGAAAGCAACGCACATGCTCCCCACCACTTCATTCGTTTTTTCCGGAATGCTGTTTCCTAATGCGCCCGCCGATCTTTATGCTGCACTGGGGAAAAACGATCAAAAACTATACGTTGTTCCGTCACAAAAATTAGTGGTCGTGCGCATGGGCGAAAGTGCCGGTAATGTACAACTTGCAGCCTCAAGTTTTGACAATGAATTATGGGGTAAGCTCAAGCCCATCATAGGTTTTTAATTGTTGAAAGGCCGCGCCCGCCGGTAGCAAATCCATACAAACGGGGAAGTCCTTTCCGTAAGATCATACCTGTAAGGATGCAGAGAACAATTGTTATGAAAGGCAGAATGCAATAGTCCAGTAACCGGTAAAAGGGAAGATGTTGGAATATTGGTTTTAGAAGATGGTGTAAATAGTTGACGAGCGGAACATGCAGGGCGTAGATGATAAATGAAAAAGATGTAAGCGCAACAAACCATCTGCGTTGCATAAGTGTTTGCACGAGGGCATTGCATCCATACCAGCAAGTCACCAGTCCGGTAAATACGACGAGTTTATGCAATAACAGTAAAATAAGATACGAGCCAAAAACAGGAGGTGCATAAAAGGCCAGACAGGTTTTAAGTATCGCTCCGGCGAAAAAAACAGGGGCAATCCATTTCAGGTTCAACATACGCGGTATCCGTTCCGTGTCGTATTGGTTTTTGCACATCCAGATCCCCAGCGAAAAAAACAACAATCCTTCACCTTCAATAAAATGAAGGCCCATCATGGAAAGCCACAGGAACACTCCAATGGAGAAGCTTAAAACAGGAGCTTTTAGTACAGCTTTTTTCAACCAGGGGTACATTAAATTGTACACAAACAACACCCGTATGAACCATAGTTGAAAGGCAACGGGCGTTAATGTCCATCGTTTAAAGAGGCCGCCCCAACCGATTTCGGTGTAAAGGCGATTGTCGCCCAGTTGATCGATTTGTGCATTGTAAATCGCTTGTGCCGTAACGGGGAATTGTTGACCAATAAACGTGATGATGAGCGCAACACCACTCCAAAACAAATAAGGAATCAATAATGTACGTATGCGTTTTAGGACCCTGGATTGGTGTGGCTGTTGATCGTGTAATGCAAATAAATAGCCCGAAATGGCAAACAGCATGGGAATCCGGAAACGAAACAATCCGTTTGCCGTAAGGTATTCGAAGAAGGCAGTGAACGTGCAGGGCTCATTTACAAGAGTGAAGGGTTGCAGATAAGAATCGTTGAGGTTATAACCATGCACATACACCAGTAAGATCATGGACAGGAAGGAGAAAAACCTGAATTTAAGGCTTGTCAGTTCATGCATGGGTTGGTAGTATTACCCATACAAGATACAACGGTTTTCAAAATTGAAACAACGAATGGGGTTCAGCGGTCCGGATTAAAAACCGATTCCTCATTCCTGTAATGCGGTTTTAAGTTGTTCCACAACTGCTTTGGAATTGCCGATAAAGATCTCGTTGCCAATGAGCGCTACAGGCCGTTTCAGGAATGTGTATTCCTTTAAGATGAGATTGCGGTAATCTTGTTCGGTTAATGTTTGTTCGTGTAAACCCATGCTGCGGTATTTGAGCGATTTGCGACTGAACAATGCTTCATACGAACCGGCTCTTTTTTTCATTTCATCCAGTTGACCGGGTGTGATGGGTTCTGTTTTGATGTCTTGTAAGACAACCTTGTTGTTTGCGGCTTCAACTTCTTTTAATATACGCTGGTTGGTACTGCAGGTTGAAAGATGGTAGATTTTTTTCATCTGTACTTTTTTTCCGGATCCTGTAACTTTTTTGCAATTTAACGCACTAATTGAAAAACAGTTTCGAAATACTTTGGCAACACAGGATCAACAACAGGATTTTTTGAGCATGGTGAAAGCGCATCAGGGGCTTTTGCATAAAATATGCAATCTCTATGAAACTAACGCCGGCGACCGGGAAGATCTGTTTCAGGAAATGGTCCTTCAACTCTGGAAATCGTTTAACAGTTTTCGGCATGAGGCTAAAATCAGTACCTGGATCTACCGTATCGCTCTGAATACTGCATTGTCTACTATTCGTAAAAACAAGCGGCGTGTACCGGTAAGTTATCCCGAATGGATTCCCTACGAAGCATCAGACGAAAAGCAGGATCGGGTTCAGGAAGAACAATTTCGGTTTATGCATCAGGCGATAGCGCGACTTACAGAAATCGAACGTGCACTGGTGCTATTGTATCTCGAAGACAAAAGTTATGAAGAGATGGAAGAAGTTATGGGCATCAGCTCGGGTGCATTGCGTGTGAAAATGAATCGGATCAAGGAGAAACTAAGACAACAATCTAAAAATTTTGAGTATGGAACTTGAATCGTTAAAAGAAATTTGGAATCATTCCGGAGGTCCGGAAAAAGAAGTCTCCGGAGAGGAAGTCCGGCAAATGTTGCAACGGCAGTCCGGATCAGCCATTGCAAAAATGAAGCGAAATTTAAAGATCGAACTTGCTGTGATGGTTGTGTTGTATGTGTATGTGATTTTTCGGGATGTTCAATCAGTACCCGGAATGTTATGGCTGTTGTTATTGGTAATCGAGGCCGTTTATCTGGTTTATTTCGGTATCAAGTATCGTTTGTTGAATCGGATGGAATGTCCCGTTTGCGAAGTTCGATCGAATCTGCAGCAACAATTGAAATCACTGGAGCGCTTGTTGCGGTTTTACTTATGGTCGGGGATCGTGCTTATACCCCTTGTCGTACTTTGTTCCTTCTGGATCGGCTATTCCTATGATCCTCCAACGGGACTTCCGCAAGATGCTTTTTTTCTTTCGCTCGTTTCTTTCGTTCTATTGGTTGTATCTTTTCTGCTTTGCATCCCATTGTTTTATTTTACCAAATGGTACATCCGAAAACTATACGGAAGGCATATCGATAAATTAAAGGAGATGCTGAATGATTTAAACGAAGAAACAACACACAATTAAAATAAGAAGTATGAAAAAATTGATGTCACTGCTTATCGTCTTTCTGCTTATGTATGCAAATACATCGCATGCACAAACCAATCAAAAGGAAAGTTTATTATGGGAAATAACCGGTAATGGATTGCAGCAACCGTCGTATTTGTTTGGAACCATTCACATCATTTGCAAAGATGATTTTTTGATGTCCGATACCATTCGAAACAAATTCAACCGTGCCGATGATATTTACCTGGAAATGGATATGGATGACCCTTCCATGCAATCGAAGATGATGCAATTAATGAAATTGCCGGAAGGTGAAACGCTGGAACAGTTGTTTGGTTCGGATTATGCGATGGCAGATTCGTTTTTCAAAGCGAAAACAGGATTTCCCATTCGGATGTTCAATCAGTTTAAACCGATGATGTTACAAAGCCTGTTGTATCAAACGATATTGCCTTGTGGCCGGCCGGAATCGTATGAGACGTATTTCGTTAATATGGCACAAACAGCCGGAAAGAGTGTGAACGGACTGGAAACACTGGAAGCGCAGATCGCTGTATTCGACTCCATTCCGGATCAGCAGGAAATCAAATGGTTGTTGGAATGGGTTCGGCAGTACGATAAACAACAAGCCGAGTTCAACAAAATGCTGGGTTATTATACCAAACAGGAATTGACTCAGTTGTTTGATTTTATGCGCAGTTCACCGGAAATGGCGGGCTATGAAGAGATCTTACTCAATAAACGTAACCGCAATTGGATACCGGTAATGGAACA
>JBMLSG010000099.1:0-44703 GCA_049240625.1 Lacibacter sp.
TTATTAAAAACGGGAGACTGGTATCCGGGGGCGAGAATGCCGTTTAAATTTATGACACTTGTGCGCCCGGCTTTTTTGAATGAACAATGTACTGAGTTTGGTAATTATGAGTTTGTCTATTAACCCTATGCAGTGATACATCCCCCTCCGTCCCGGTTACCAGGGCGAGGAGATACTTTTTGAGCACTTAAAAGGCTGCAATCAGTTCCATTATTTTATTCTTAATCAATTGGCGGTCTTTGTCCGTTACAATCGGTGTTAAGAATGGCTCGCTGCCTAAGATTGTTCTTTCGCTGTCAACGGTTATTCCGGCTAATAAATCTTTTAGAACAGTTACTTTTTCAAGAAGAAGTGTAACTTCTTCCGATGCGGAAGCCTGCTTTTTCATCATTTCATCAATCACCCACTTTTCTTTTTCAATCTCGATTTTCTTTTTTTGAATGTCCACTTTTTTTTCAATCAAATCCAGTCGGTCCTTCAAGTTTAAATACTGAGTCTTTGATTTGGTAGTATGTTCAGATTTCATATTTCTAAGATTGCTGAATTGCAACATACAAAGTCCGAAAGACAAAATGCGTCGTTATGCCTGAATCACATGATTTTCTTCTTTTAAGATGTTTGTAAACAAATTTTTATGGGGTGTTGATTCTTATTTTTCGACGAATGCTAAATATTTAAACAAGCGACACGCTTTGACGCTACATTCTTATATTTTTGTTTTCTCATCAATACAGCGTATATGTCCAAACAGCATTATATCACCCGTTATTCTCTCATCATCCGTCGTTTGGAAAGAGGACCGGCAACATTTGAACAGCTCGCCCGTTTTCTTGAAACAGAATCTGATTTGCAGGATAAAAATTTCGTTATTTCAAAACGCACATTGCAAAGGGATATTCAGGATATAAGGGAACAGTTTCAATATGAAATTGTTAATGAGAAAAAGGGAGAACTCCGTTATTACATCAAAAACAGACCGGAAACACAGGAGCATAGCCATCGTTTACTTGAATCCTATCAAATCATCAACGCAGTCAACGCCTCACAGGAATTTGCGGACATCGTATTACTGGAAACCCGTAAGCCCAAAGGTCTTGAACATTTTTACGGTTTATTGTATGCCATCAGAAACAAACGCATTGTAAATTTCATGCACTACAAATACTGGGATGCTACAAACACCAATAGAACTGTGCATCCACTTGGACTCAAAGAGTCACAGGGTAGATGGTATTTGATTGCCGTAGATACCAAAGATGAAAAGCTGAAAACATTTGGATTGGACCGTATGGAACAGGTAGATGTCAGTAAAACCCGGTACAGGGCATCCTACAATTACAATCTCAGGGAATTGTTTGCAAATTCTTTCGGTGTGCTGAGGCCGGAAGACGAGCAACCACAACTGATTCAATTAAAATTTATGTATGAGCAGGGACAGTATGTAAAATCCTATCCGCTTCACCATTCCCAAAAGGTCGTACACGAAAATAACAGAGAAGTGGTTCTTGAATTGTGTCTTTGCGTCTCTTATGATTTAATCAAAGAATTGCTTTCCTATGGAGAAGAACTGGAAGTTCTTAGTCCGGTTCAACTTAGAAAGGAGATACAAGCAAGTCTGATGAAAACGATCAAACTGTATCGATAATAAACACTCCAAAAAAAAGATGCCGACTCAATGATGAATTACAAGACAATGTAGCTTTTCTTATAAGCAGTTGCTTCTTTATTTTCAAACACATTTTTAATTTCAGGTATTTATGAATATGCAACTTCCGGGACGTCACATATTATCCAAATCCACTTTCATGATTGGTTGTCAATGCCCAAAAAGACTTTGGCTGCACAAATTTATGTCGGGTGAGAGGGATGTGCAGTCAGCAGAGCAAACAGCCATTTTCCAAGCAGGAACAAATGTAGGATTGCTGGCCCGGCAATTGTTTCCGAATGGAGTGGATGCAAGTCCCGAAACACCTTACAAGTATCAACAATCGGTAGCAGATACGGCCCGTTTGATTAGCATGGGCACCAACGTAATTTATGAAGCAGCCTTTCAGTTTGACGGAATCCTTGCGGCCATTGATATTCTGGTGCAGAAAGATGGAAAGTGGTATGCATTTGAGGTAAAGGGGTCTAACAGTGTAAAGTCGACCTATGTTCAGGATGCCGCTTTGCAATATTATGTGATTATGAATGCAGGCCTTGTTCTTGAAGAAATTAGTATTGTTCATCTCAATCGGGATTATATACGACAAGGGGAGCTCGATATTCAGCAGCTCTTTTGCTGCACGTCTGTAACGCAAGAGGTTCAGGATCTTCAACCAATGATCGAAGAGAAGGCCCAAGAGCTGAAATTGTTGCTGCAATCAAAGCAACCGCCTGAAATCTCAATGGGTAATCAATGTAACAGTCCTTATGCCTGTGATTTTCAGGGATTCTGTAGTAGAGGCATTGAAAAGAAAACGGTTGATGTTGTTGAGGAAGAATATATCAACCAGGAAGCCATTAAGCAGTTTCTGGAAGGGTTGGAGTACCCTTTGCAGTTCCTTGATTTTGAAACATGGATGGCGGCTATTCCGGAGCATGACGGACATTGGCCTTTCAGACAGGTGCCATTTCAGTTTTCATTGCATATTCAGCAATCGGCGGACAGCGAAGCCGAGCATAAATATTACCTGGCGGAAGGTCCCCATATCAGCCACCATGAATTTGCAGAAAGGTTGCTGGAATGCATCCCAAAGGAAGGATCCGTGCTTGTCTACAACAAAACTTTTGAAAACATGATTCTGGAACAATTGAAGAATGAACTTGAACACTTGTCCGTTGACATAGAAAACCTTCAAGCAAGAATGGTGGACCTGATGCCTGTTTTCCGGACGCATTATCGTTTGCCGGAGATGCAAGGTTCCTATTCGCTTAAAAAGGTATTACCTGCCGTCTTGCCGGCGATGAAGTATGATGAACTTGAAATTGGGGATGGTTCGGATGCCAGTTCTGCATTCTATAACATGAAGCACGTTCAGGATGAACAGGGAAAGCAGGCAACCCGCAGAGCCCTGCTGGATTATTGTGAACTTGACACATTGGCGATGGTAAGGATGCTGGAGCTGCTTATTCGAAGTGTATGATTGAAAAACCATCAAGCAGTATAACGGGTTAGTTGCAAAACTGTATCGTTTCGGTTCGTGCAGACACGAACCAGGGCGAAGGGGGGGCACAATTAGTCAATTGTTTAAATAAATAGTACAGCGACATGTTTTGGCTTTTGCAGTTCTCAATTTTGAATTTTAGGTTCAATTAAATTTAATTATGGAAAGGTCACATCCGGAGAATTCCCAAACATTCCAAAATTTTGTAAGCCTTAATGCAAATGTAGACGCCAAACAAACCGCTCTGGAATTTTCTAATAAGCAGGATTCAAAAGATCATGTCCTCTTAATAACCGGAAAGATTGGTGTGGGAAAAACGCATCTTGCACGGGCCTGTATGAATCAGATAAATGCACAAAACCCTGATAAAGCAATCCTGTATCTGAGTTTTGAAAACGTTCTGGGAAGACTGCATAAAAATGAACAGGGTATTCAGGATCTTGATTATTTGGATGGTTGTTCCGTCATTCTCATTGACAGCTATTTTATTAAAACAAAGGAGAAAAAGAATAGACATTTTTTAAGTCGAAGAGATCAATTTTGGAGGTTAATCAGCCAAACTAAAGCAAAAGTGATTATCACAAGCACAGATGAGGCAATACCTGTTCCCTGCAAACGTATTGAACTGATACATGAAACAGATAAAGAATCAGTTCGAAGAATAGTGGAAATGAAATTGGCGGAAGCCGGTTTTCAATTCAGCGATGAAGTGATTGAATTTATCAGCACACTCAATATCAGCTCAACCCGACTGATTGAGAGCATTATAATATCACTCCTATACAGATCTGTTATTGATAAAAAGGAGATCGATCTTCCCTTTGCCAGGTCTGTTTTTCAGCATTTGTTCAGTAAGTAAGGACACAATCTCCGGTTTGACCGGTTTGAAATAATATTCCCGTATCTCCCGATTCACCTCTACAACAAAACACACCATTATGCATACAAAAGAATTTTTCAGGCTTTATGACAGGATTTGCTGCTCAAACAAATACCTGTCCACGAATAATGAAATCCTGCGAATTTGTGCACTTTTAGAATTGGATAAAATTGAAAGTGTTTCTGAAATAATTGCAGGAAAAAGAATCGTCAAAGCCGACAACCCACAACAACTGCTTGATCTTTTAGATACTGCTTTGATTGAATACAGGAAAATGCCGGAAAACAATAACCCTCAAAACCCTTGGATAAAATTCCAACAAGGCGCTGAAATCGCAAATGCCAAAAAGCAGTTTGTGGAAGATACTTTTACAGCCGTGATGCTAATGAAGCTTTTAAAGATGCATATGGCTTAACAAGCCTATAAATTAATAATTCAATGAAACAGTACAATCAGAATGGTAATAGCACATATGCACCCCCGCCTTGGTTCGTGTCCGCACGAACCAATAAGAAGTTCATTTCAATTGCTTCATTTCGTTTCGCCAAGCGCCATACGTTCTGTACATTTGTTTCAAAAAACTATGGCTAAACACACTGTTTCTTTTGAGCTTCCTAAGCGTGAAATGGGAAAGGTAGATGCTGATTTTTATATTCAAAAAGATGGAACGAAGCTCGGACAAATCCGAATTTCAAAAGGTGGACTGGATTACTATCCGGCTAATCGAAAGAAAGCGATCAAAATCAGCTGGACCCAATTTGACAAAATGGTGCGCGACTGGAATGGCGAGTAAGTATTTGCTTAGGGCCAATAAGAAAACGAAGAAATCAGTCAACTTATAGCAGTTACTCCCTTCCTCGATTCGAATTTACGAATTGCATCAGAATCTGATCCTTTGAAGACACTTTGCTAAAAGTTACTTTTCTAAAATTGTCGGGTAAGGATGTTATTGTATTCTAATTCCATGACTTCTTTAACCGGATCAATGATTCAGCTACTCAGACAAACTGACCCGGAACGGATTTTGTAAGTATGTTTGTTAATGCTTCAACAGTTTTCCATTCCGGTTTTTTGAAAAATATTCCTGTCGGTTTTTCTGTTCTGATTCCTCGAAGAAATAGATAGAAGACGCCGCCAAAATGGGTTTCATAATTAAAATCGGGTAACCGCAAAGACAGGTACTTGCAAACCGCCACTGTATAAATATGATATTGCAAGTGGTAATTGTTTTCGTTCATGGCCATCGCAATACCTTCGGCGGAATAATCCTCGGCTTGATTTCCCAAAAAATTCGACTTCCAGTCCAGAATATAAAAACGACCATTGTGTTCAAAGAATAGGTCCATTTTCCCGTTCATAATGCCTTCCAGTTGTCTTGATGTTTTTACCTGAAAAGGTGTTTCGGGTGTTGAAAGTTGTTCAATTTGGTTGGTGTGAAATAATTGAACGTTGAAATCGAATTCCAGTTCGTTGAGTCTTTTTTCGTTCTTTATTTCGTTGAGCGAGAATGCTTCCTGCTCACTATGAAGTTTTACGGCTGTACAATGATCGATCAGAGTTTCAAGATGACTCGCATAGGTTTCTTCCAAGCCCGGCGCAAGTCGTTTTAAAGCATTGGTAATAATGCGTTCCCTCAAAAATGAATCGGAAAAGTCGATATGTTCAAAAATATAATGAAGGAGATTTCCTGTTGATGCACCTCTTCTTAATGTTTCAAAAACAAAAAGATCATAAGGGGTTACAGGCTTTCCGTTCAGGAATCTTACGCCGAATCCATGTTCCGGATTAAGCGCACTGTAACTTATTTTTCTCCAGTTGATTTGTGTCAGACTAAATGATTCTGCTTTTTGGTAGGCAATGGGGTATGTGGTTGCTGTTTGGCTGTAACGGTAATTGGCCGGGATCGTAGGCGCAGACTCAAATGCTATATTTACGGGATTTGTATTTCTTAATGCATGAAGGAATGTTTTCAGTCCTGTGGTTTTATGATGACTATTACTGAGGATATAACATTTATATTTTGCTCTTGTAATGGCCACATACATCAGCCTTCTGTTTTCCTGTTCAAACTGTGTTTCTATCATCTGCATCTGTTCAGGTTCCAGTAAAACGGTGTCTGCAAATACATAATCCCCGCTTGTTTCGTCCCTGAAACTTTTTAAGTCGTTTTTAGTATCCGTCATATCCAGATTGGGTGCCAAAACTATTCTGTATTCCAGGCCTTTGCTTTTGTGGATTGTTACAATTTTTACCGCCTCATCATCACTCTCAATCCTTTGTTGATATTCGTCTCCTTCAGCGGAATGACCTTCGATAGATTTTTGTAGCCAGTTGATCAATTCAATGGGAGCAAACTGTTTTCTTACTTGTATTTTATGCAATAATTCCTGTAGCTGCAAAAGATTGGAAAGAAAGCGCTCCCCATTGGGGATTTCCGGATCAAGAAAACGCGATTTGATCCGATAGTCGGTAAAGAATTTCATCAGCATCACATACACGCCTTGTTTGAGCCAGGTTTCCTGATACGACTTGAACCGATTTAATACATCTTCTTCGTTCAGTTGGTATAAGTCTGCGATTGTAAATCCGGCCATTTTTGTGAGTAACGCTTTACGTATTGGCCCGGAATGAATCTCAAGAATTGCTTCCAGTAGATATAATAATTCTCTGGATTCTTCACTGTTTAATAATTTGGATTCGTCGATGGTGACAGCAGGTATTTTGTATGCCGACAATATCTTTTTTAGTTCATTTCCTCTGGCGTTGGAACGAACCAGAATGCCGATATCTGAAGGCCGGATTTTTCGGGTGCTTTCTTTTTCGGTTAATGTGTAATCGTCATTCTCCAAAAGTGCTGCAATAATGGCTGCAACGGACTCATTGACTTCATCATTTTTTTCGCATTCAAGAATGCTCATTGGACAAACCGGCTTGCCGCGATAAAGCAAGGTGCCGGGTTCCCTGTCTTTGGGAGCTTCTACGGGAAGATACTCAATACGATCGGGCGAGGTTCCGAAATGAAACGTATCAAAATCGGGTTCTGGCAAAAAGAATTCATTCTGTGCTGCAATAACCGACTTCGAAGAACGGTAATTGGTGTTCATTCCATAACGGTTTTGCACTTCTTTGGAGGCTTTTAAATAACTGAAAATATCGGCCTTCCGCCATCCATATATGGATTGCTTGGGATCTCCTATGTAAAAGAGAATCGTTTCTTTTCCGTATAAGGTTTGAAATAATTCATATTGCAGTCTGTCGGTATCCTGAAACTCATCAATAAAAACGGCTTTGTATTTTTTTCGTAAAGCCGCAATGAGCTGAGGATTGGGTTTCAGTACGACTGCACGATGTAATTTTAAAATCATGTCATCAAATGACATCAGACTTCTGTCGTCCTTATTTCGTCTGATGGTGTCTGTGATTTCATGAATTGCATATTGATAAATTTTATTGATGAGCAGCCGAATCTGTTTGGTGAGTTCTTCCTTTACGGAATCAATTTCTGTCATCAACTTAATAAGGTCCGAAAACATATCGACGACATATTTCGTCTCTGTTTTTTTTCTGATAATCTTTAAAAGCATTTCAGGATTTTCAAATAACTCAGGCGGGAACTGCTTCTGCGCAATTTTATTACCGGCAGCGACCCGTTCAATCAGTTCTGTTTTGTGTTCAATTATGTAGGAGTGTAACCGATCATTTAATAACCGGATGCGTTCTTCATAATCTGCAAAAGCTGCCGCATAGGCACTCTGCCGTTGTGGGGAGAGCAAATCTGCTTCATAGGGTTCCGCTATGAGATAGGTTTTTCCACTCAACGCGTTTTGTATGATCGTTTCTAATTTTGGTTTTGACAGGTAGTTCGGCATTAGAAATCGGAGTAAAGCATAGTCTAAGCCCGTGATTTGGGTTCGCCAGAAATGATTGATTGCATGTGTGCTGATATCTGTCAGCGCTTCTTCACTCATCGATTCAGCGCCCATGATCTGCTGTGTTTCAAATGCAAATTCTGATAAGGTACGCTGACAAAAACTATGAATGGTTAAAATAGAAGTTTCGTCCAAAAAAAGGATTGCGTTTTTTAACCATTTCTCGATTTCATCCGGACCATGCAGGGCTTGCGCTTTTACTACAAGACCGCTAATGGTTGTGTCATCTATTGTGCCACCGCAACTTTTCACATAAGCCATACGAATGAAGGATCGGATGCGCATTTCCAGTTCCGCTACAGCCGCTTTTGTAAAAGTGACCATCAGAATTTCCTGTATGAGCATGTTCTTTTCCAGCAGGAGGCGTAAGGTTAAAATGGCAATGGAATACGTTTTTCCGGTCCCGGCACTGGCTTCAATTAAATTGCTGTCTTGAAGAAGAACAGTTGTGGCGTCGAACGGTTTGATGTTTTGTTTTTGAGCCATAAATAGAATTATTGGATGATTCCGGGAAAAAAATTATTGAGATCAGTGAATAGTTGCAGCATATTTTTACGAAGTGCTTCGTAATGTTTATCCGAAAAATATCCGAGTTCGAGAGCTTTATTCACATAAGGGTCATCAAATGTATAATCGTTCGGGGTGCTCTTCAGTTTAGAAATATTTTCCATAAAACGATTGGGGTCGTTTGTTTCAAACAGTTTCAGCGGGTTTTTTAAGGAAGGGAAGAACAGGAAAGGTTCGTAAAATCCATTTTTATAGATTTCTAAAAGTGCTTCAAGTTTTTGAGTTGCAGCCTCCTTAGAGATCATTTTCGTACTTAAATAATATGTTTGGGGGTCCTTCATTAGAACAAAATAAAAGTCGAGATCCAATCCTTGCGCTGCAGCAAAGAGAAAGGTCAGGTATCCTTTCACCAGAAACTTATTGTAATTGGATGATGTATTGTATAGTATGCAATTGTTTCCATAAACTGAATGGATTGTACCTGTTGCCAAATGATTACTCAGTTGCAAATGGATTTCTCTTGTTTCCGCTGTTAAACCATTGATCAGTTCATCAATCCGTATTTTAAATGGTTGAATCTTTTCAATTTCCTGATTAAAGTAGAATCGTCCGATGTTTCTTAGTGGTAATTTGCCTGTTTGCTTCAATGTACGGTAGTAAGATTCAAATTCAGATTCGTTTAAAGAAATCAGATCCTGATCAATTTGCCATTGTTCTAGTTTATTTAATTCAAATAATTCGGTGTCAGGCAGCAATTGTTCATCCTCTTCGTAGTAAATACCCAGCGATTTATTTAAAAACCATTTGAATGGATGCTGGAAAAAAAGCAACAGATCGGATATGGCAATTTCTTCAAACGTATAATCCGGTGTTTCAGTTTTGGATTCGCTTTTTGGTTCCCCGGCCTTGAAATGGTCGTCGCTTAAGTAAGAGACAAGTCCGCTGCCGTTAAAATAGAGCTGACTAAAGCCGTGCAAGGGGTGCGTGGTTACCAAATCCGATCGTAATTGTTCTGTTCCGTCTTCTGTTCCACGAATGATATAGTCAATCAGTTCGTCAACCAATGAGGAGGGAGGAATCGTGCTTGCGTCTTTTGAACTTTTACCGATGTAGCTTATATAGAAATATTGTTCAGCCGATAGAAGTGTTTCAAGAAATAAATGCTTGTCGTTGTCTTTTACATTCCGGTCGCCTTTTTGCTTTTTTCTTGCAATCAAGTTAAAACTGATGGGTTGTTCTTTGCGCGGGAATTGATCAAAATTCATTCCAAGCATCGCTACTACTTTAAAAGGAATACTCCGCATTGGAATCAGCGAACAAAAGGTAATACCTGATCCTGCAAATGTTTGCGCTTTGGTTTCAGTTTGCAAAAGATTGAGAAAGCTGTGTCGAAATACTTCAAAACTGATATTACTATCATGGATCGGTTCCAGCAGTGAGAGTCGTTCAAGATAGGAGATGAAATGGTGGTATGCTTCGTCTTCTTGTTCACCTG
Source organism: Lacibacter sp. (assembly GCA_049240625.1). Taxonomy (GTDB): domain Bacteria; phylum Bacteroidota; class Bacteroidia; order Chitinophagales; family Chitinophagaceae; genus Lacibacter. The sequence goes on from JBMLSG010000099.1 coordinate 9,958, forward strand.
CCTGAAACACCATGTTTTCGACAAGTTCCTGCAGATATGCAATCCAACCGTTGAGTTGTTTTTCTTCTGCTCTTTTCCGAACGGTGTATTGCAGCATTTCCATGAAATGACAAAAGCGGATGAGTTCTGTCGAGGAACTGCCTTCTGCAAGGTCAATCGGAAACAGTCGATCGGTCTCGGTCTCAAATTCAGGAGACCCGCTGATACAAATTCCATAGAGAATGCGTTGCAGTCCGTATTCCCAGCTTAGTTGCCGCGTTTCATTTTCCCGATCTCCTTTAAGTCCAAAACGGATACCGGCATGTAATACAGCTTTTCGAATGAGTTCCACATCCTTGATTTGAAAACGCTCCCGTATGTATTTTGATTCCAGAAGTTCAAGGACTTGTTCTGCAGTTATTTCATTTTCTTCGATCGAGAGCAGTAATTCAATGGCATTAAACAAATTGTTGCCCGATGCGATACGTTCGTCCACAATTGAGAAGGGAAAAGTATAAGGTGCATGCTCAAATACGGCACGTATGTAAGGAGCATAAGTGTCAATATCGCTTACCATTACAACTATATCTCTTGCCGATAAGGTTTCTTTTTTTTGATCAATCAATTGAACCAGGTAATTGTAAAGCACTTCAACTTCACGTACCTGTGTAAAACAGGCATTAATCGTCATCGAGCCGTCTTTTATGTCCGAAGAAAGAATGAGGTTGCGTTCTTCTTCCGGAGAATTGTAAAAGATGTCGTGCTGGATTTTTTTAAGTAGGGTTTGAGGTGGAGGTGGCTCAACTGCCAGTTCATCATTGTAATGGTTGATATAGGTTTCGTCACGAAACAACAAGGCGAAACTTTCTTTGATAATCGTGCCCCAGCTTTGAAGCAAGGTGTTTCCAACAATAGGCGATTCGTCATGTGGGACTTTCTTTTTTTGTCTTTGCAGAAAGCGGGCTATTTCTTTTTCTGACTGATCTTCCAGCCAATATGATGTGGGTGCCGGATTCAATAAGTAAAACCGAATTGAAATAATGCGGGATAATGCGTAAAACAGTTTTAAATAAAACGGTGTTATAACAGCTATGCCGAAGAAATACAGTGACGGAAGTTTGGATTGCAGCAGAATTTGTTTTTCTTTTTCTTTCAGCAATTCAATAATGGATTCGATCATGCCTGTTTTGTCCAGCAGATCTTCATTGGAAGCTTGACGTAGGCGGATCCAAAGATATTGTTGCCAGTCATCTTGAACTGATGAAAGTGAAGCCTTGTTCCATTCCTGAATAATTTCCGGTCGATAGATCTGGTATTGGTCAAATAAATCTGCAATTTTGGTTGCAAGTGCAATTTGTTTCAGATCGTTTTCTTGATAATAGGTTGCAATGGCCGGAAATTGTTGCATAAATTCCGGATCACTTAAAAAGTGAAATAAATTCCATTTCGCATAGTCTGTATTAAATACAGTTTTGCTTTTGCCTCCCAGCCAGAAGTATATCTGACTTACAATATCATTGGGCTTGATAAAGCGGCAGTTGGCTGCAATACCCAGATGTTCGGCAATTTGTAACCGAAGCCAGTGATTCATGCCTTCTGTTTGGGTCACTACAAAATGCTGCCTGAATACATTGTCGTAGTCTTGTTTCAGATCTGATGCAATGCGACCGGCCAGAGGCTTTAGTGAATTAGAAACGTATAATTGAACAGACATGGTGGTTTGCAGAGTTTAAATTTCATCAAATCGATCTATGATTCCGGAGGCTCTTTTTACACTGCCTTTTGCTGTTTCGAGTAAAATGTTTTCCGGAGCTTGTACAATCACTTGGTTTCTGGCTCTTGTTACTGCTGTGTACAGTAATTCTCTTGTAAGCAAAGCGTTTCCTGTGTTTTGAGGAAGAACAATCAGTACATTGTTGTATTCGGAACCCTGACTTTTATGGATGGTCATGGCAAAAACCGTTTCGGCATCTGTGATGTATCCGGGCATAATAGATCGAATCTTTTGATCATTGTCTTCAAACCAAACGCGAATGGATCCATTTTCGTCTTTCCGAACGATTCCGATATCACCGTTAAATAACTTCAGATCGGGGTAGTTACGGGTTACAAGAACCGGTCTGTTTTCGTAAAATTCGGAATCGATATGTATGAGTTTTTGCTTTTGCAGAAAGTGCTCAATTTTTCGGTTCAACGCATAAAGACCATATTCGCCTTCCCTTACTGCACAAAGCACTTTTAGCTTGTTCATGTTTTTGAGTGCCATCGCAATGTCGGGTTCCTGAATATATTCCCTGTAGCCATCAATAAACGATTCCAGTCGTTTGGGATCCGAACTTGTATCGATTTGAACGGTAATGTCATCGTTCGTCGTAATCATTTTTTTCAACTCCTGTTCTGCATTAAGCAAAATGGCTTTACTGAATTTTCCGATACTTCCTGTGCCTTCGAACCGACGGCTTCTTACAAGTTCTGTAATATGTTCCGATAAAGGATGTTTACAGAGGTCAATAAAATCTTCTGTTATTTGTTGTTCCGGGTTAGGCATCAACTGATTGATGAACGATCGTGTTTGACTTTGAAATCGGTTTATGTTTTCAAGTGTTTTGCAAAGATCACCAAACATGCTTCCGGCTTCAACGGACGCCAGTTGGTTTTTGTCGCCCAGTAAGATGATTCTGGAATTCGGACCTAAGGCTTCCAGCAGTTTTGCCATCAGTGCGACATCTATCATGGATGCTTCATCAACCACGATCACATCATAGGGTAGCGGATTCGACCGGTTGTGCCTGAATGTTACAGAATCCGGTATATATTTCAATAAGCGGTGGATTGTGTTGGGTTGCAGTGAGCCAAATTTTTCTTTGATCGTTTGATCCAATGGCAACCAGGTTTGTTTTAGAGATTCGGCCATTCGCATAGCGGCTTTACCTGTTGGTGCAGCAAGTGCAACATTACAATCGGGATCAATGGAATAGAGCAGTGCCAACAGTTTTGCCACTGTGGTTGTTTTTCCGGTTCCGGGTCCGCCGGTTATGATCGTGAAATTGTGCAGTACGCCCAGGATTGCGCCTACGGTTTGCCAATCTATTTTTTCATGTGGCGTAAGGTCGCTGCCGGGCTTGTCTGTTTGCAGTGCTTCCAGCAATGGACGAATATGTAAACAGGCTTCCATCCTTGATTCCAATACGGATGTTTCTTGTTCCAGTAAACGGCTGATGGATTGCAGGATTTGTGTTTCATACCGGAAATAGCGGTGTAAATACAAGCGGTCTTTATGTAAAATGAAGGGTTTAACAGCCTCCGGATCTGTCCCGATGAAAGCGGTTAGTTTTTGTAATTGTTCCGGTTTAAACGGTGGTTTATAGGGTAGTTCCGGAACAAAAGGAGTCAGGTCGTTTTGATGAATACAGATATGTCCTTCCTGCATTCTTTTCGAGAGCAACCAGGCATATGGGGCCAGGGTTTCGTTTTTAAATAAGCCTGCAAATTGCCGGTGTACATCTTGAATGGTTTGCATATCGATTCAATATCAGTTGTAATAGTAGATGAACCTTAAATATAGATAAGAGTTTGCTTACTGTGCTGTTTTATATTGGTTACCTGTTCCGTTATATGGTTGATTTAGGCAAAGATGTAAGAGCCTGTCAACAACCTATTTGAGGTGTATAAAGAAATTTCTCGCACTATGAATCAGTGGGTCTTCGAGGGTATGAAAAACAGTTGTTGTTTTATTGCCGGACAATCAGTTTGTGCTCGTAGGCGTATTTGATCAGACCAATCAATGAGTTGGTTTTCGTTTTTCTAAAGATGTTTTTTCGGTGCGTTTCAACCGTCCGCTCACTTAAAAATAGTTCCTCGGCGATGTCTTTATTGGTGTATTCTTTTTCGATTAGTTGGATGATTTCGATTTCGCGTTTGGTTAATTTGTTTTCTTCGGCGATTTTTTTTCGTTCACTTGCTGTTAACATTTCTTGCAACACTTCTTCACTGAAATAGATGCCTCCGCTTGAAACTTTATCCAACGCCTGAATGAATTCGGTTTGACCGATATTTTTTAATAAATAACCATTGATATCGCTTTCTTCAATCATTTGGTTGACGATACTTCCTTCACCATTCATGGATAGTGCAATGATTTTCATGCCCGGAAATTCCTTTCGAATCTGCTGGGCCAATTCAATGCCATTCATACCGGGCATCATAATATCCGTTAGTAAGATATCAGCGGGTTCTTGTTTCAATTGTTCCAACATGGTTTCGGGCTTCGTTGTTTCAATAACGATTGTATAGCGATCGAAACCTTTCAGTAAGGAATGTAAGCCGTCAATTACAATCTGATGATCATCTGCGATTGCAATTTTTATTTTTTGATCAGACATACGAAGTGTTCAAATTTGAATTCGAATATACTTAAAATAAGATGGCTGTTTCTTATGCTGTTACAGGTATGTGGATGGCAACCAATGTGCCTTTGCCGGGTCCGGAATCAAACTCAATTGTTCCTTTCAGGAAATGAACTCTGGACCGGATGTTTTTGAGTCCGATGCCCTCGTTTTGGTCTTGGTATTGTTCCGGTAGAAATCCTTTTCCATTGTCTTCAATTGTGATACTGATACCATCAGTGTCCTGTATCAGTGCGATATCAAGCTGACTGGCCGCTGCGTGTTTGAGAGTGTTGTTCACACATTCCTGCAGGATCCGGTAGAGGATCGTTTCCCTATTCGAATCCAGACGTTTTTCAAATCCTTCAAAATGGAAAGTGGTCTTCAATACGGATGGTTCGATTTTAGAAAGAAAGGCATTAACGGCCTGTGGCAAGCCCTTGTTGAGCAAGTCCAGTGGCATCATACTATGTGAAACGGCTCGCAATTCTTTACAACTCTCATCCACCAATTGTATGATATTGGAAAGTGCTTGTTGCTGTTCTTTCGGTTGGGTGTCCCGATTGTTGGCTAATGAGGATAAGTTCATTCTTGCAGCACTCATTTTTTGTCCGATTCCATCGTGCAGTTCTTTGGCAATACGGGTACGTTCTTTTTCTTCTGATTCAAGGATTGTCTTGGAAGCCAATTCTTGTTGCCTGAGGATTTCCTTTTGATAAGCAACTTTTTGTTTCAGGGTATACCGGTTATAAATCAAATACGTTAAGAGCAATATGACGATGACGAGTAACAAGGATGAAAACAAAAGGCGGTTTCTTTTTCGTATTTCGTCTTGTTGTTCCTGAATGCGCTGCTCTCTTTTTTGTGTTTCATAGATGGTGCTGATTTCTTCAATTTGGCGGGTTTTCTGAGCATTAAAAATGGAGTCTTTCAATTGTGTGTGCCAGGTATAGTAATCCAATGCTGTTTTAAAGTCGCCGGTCATGTTTGCGACTTTACTGAGTTCTGCATAATTGTTTGATAGCAATTCTTTGTATTGCATTTTTTCTGCAAGAAAATTACTTTGCTCAAAGTAATAGCGGGCGCGTTCGTATTTGCCCCAGGAACTATATAAAATTCCCAGGTCCGAGTAACTTACTGCAATGGCAAAACTGTCTTTTAACTTTTGACGGATACCTAAAGCTCTGATGTTGAATTCTTCAGCTTGCGTGTATTTTTGCTGCAAGACAAAAACGCCGGCTATGAAATTGTAACACCAGCTTTTTCCCATTTCATCCTTTCGCAAGGAGGCCAACTGAAGTGAGGCATTGTATCTTGCTAATGCTTCTTTATAGTCTCCGAGGTATTCATAAACTACACCACTTTCGTTAAGGATCATTTGGATGCCTGCCGAATCTTTTAATTGTCGAAACAACGTGAGTGATCGTTCATAAATGTTTTTTGCTCGTTTCAGGTCACGGTTTTTACGGTATATTTTGGCGATGTCATTTAATACAACCGCCAGTTCGCGGGTTTTTTGATGTCGTTCATAAATGCCGGCGGCATAATAAAAGAGGGCCGCTGCTTTTTCGTGATCTCCTTTAAAGTAAAACGCAATGCCCATGTTGCGGTTGAGTTCTGCGATTGCAAATGAGTCTTTTTGTTGATGGGCAAGTTCGAGTCCTTGTTCGGCAATTTTTAGGGTTTCGTTGAAACTAACCGTCGATAATTTTCCGGAAAGCAAAACGTAGGCGTCTGTTTTTACTTTATCGGAATGTTTTTCACGGATGATATTACGCAAACTGTCAAGCGTTTCCTGCTGTGCATACAGCGAAGATCCATAAAAGCTTAGCGAAATCAGGAAAACAAAAAATTGACAGAATGTGCGCATGGAGGTTACAAGTTAAGCACTTCTTTCATTCCAAAGAATCCTGCCTTGCCTTTTAAAAATTCAGCAGCCAAAACCGCTCCATAGGCAAATCCTGTTCTGTTGTGAGCTGTATGTATAATTTCGATATCATCAATTTCGGAACTGTATTTTACATGATGCGTACCGGGTGCGGGGTCGATTCGTTCACTAACGATACTAAGTTCGGATGGATTTCGTGATGCCGTATTTACCCATTTTTGTTTTCTTGGAATGGCTTCCAGAATTTGTTCTGCCAAAGAAATGGCGGTTCCGCTGGGTGCATCTTTTTTTGCAGTGTGATGAATTTCGGTCAGTTGTATTTCATAGGCGGGCTGTGCATTCATTAAATGTGCCAATCTTTTGTTGAGCTCAAAAAAAAGATTAACGCCCACACTAAAATTGCTGGCTACAATCAAGCCGGTATTATTTTGAGTGGCCAGCTTTTTGACTTCTTCCAAACGATCCAGCCATCCTGTTGAACCGCATACAACAGGAACGCCCTGTTGCAAACAAAAAGATACATTTTGATAGGCTGTATGAGGGCTTGTGAATTCTATTGCCACATCAACTTTTTTGATGGCTTCGGCCGTTAAGTCCTGTGCATTACTTAGATCAATTATCAAATCTGCATGATGTCCTCTGGTTTTAAGGATTTCGTGGATGGCTTTGCCCATTTTCCCGTAACCGATCAGTGCAATATTCATATAATAAAATTTCGATTGTTTTGTGTTACGAATGTGAGTCTGTTTGATAAGAGCTGTTGTAGTTTAACAATAGGGTGCTTATCTTGATTGATTCTTTCTGCCGGAATGGAATTGAACGACCAACCCAATTTGTGTTTGTTTTGTTTGAGGAATGTATCCCGGATTGATTTGCAGGGACAGCTTTTCGTTGATTTCAAAGGTTTTTAAATGGCCGTCAACGGTTGCATCTACAACATTCAGGCCCCAGCAAATCAGGAATGCCAGCACAGAATAATCAACATTTTGACGAACAGCGATACGATATTGACGTATGGCTTCGGGGTCCACCGGAATGAATTTTTTATCAATCATTCCGTCGTTAGAAGGGTCTGCATCCATTTTGTACCGGTAAGCATCTCTTGCGGCGATGTATTCGCTTCGGTTGTAAATAAAAAAGCCTGCACAGGTTCCTAATGCCGCATAAACAACCGGGATCTTCCAGTATTTCTTATTGTAGGCCTGACCCCAGCCCGGAAGGATCGCTGAACGAATGGTGGCTTTACGTGGGCTGTGTATTTTGTGTTGAAGATGAGTGCTGTCCTGCTTTTGATTCTTTGGAGCATTGACGGTTTGTGCCATCAAAGCAGTATTCCAAAAAAGACATAGGATCAAAAAGAATAAATTCTTCATATTCATCTTACTCCACGCTAACGCCTAATTGTTTCAGAATGTGATTGAATTGTTCCAGCGAAAAATATTCAATGGTAATTGTTCCGTTTCCTTTCTTAGTGTGATTCAATTTTACTTTTGTGCTGAACTGTGTCGCAAGATTGTCTTCAATCTTTTTAAATGCCTGATGTAAATCAGATTTTACTTCCTTTTTAGACGTGGACGCTTTGTAAAGTTGACGAACCAGATTTTCTGTTTGGCGTACCGATAATTCCTTGTCTGTGATTTGGTGAAACACATACAGTTGTTTATCGATGGTGTCTACATTGATCAAAGCTCTTGCATGCCCCATACTGAGTGCTCCGTTACGAACTGCTAACTGGATATCGGGCGGTAATTTCAGTAACCGGATGTAGTTGGTAACCGTTGTTCGGTCTTTTCCCATGCGTTCCGCCACTTGCTCCTGTGTGTAAGTGAGTTCTTCCATCAATCGTTTGTAACTCAGGGCAATTTCGATGGGGTTGAGGTTTTCTCGTTGCAGGTTTTCGAGAAGGGCCAATTCCAGTAATTCCTGATCATTTGCCTGACGGATGTAGGCGGGAATATCTTTCAGTCCTGCGATTTTACTTGCCCTCCATCTGCGTTCACCGGCGATGAGACGGTATTTGCCAGTAGCAGTTTTCGAAACCGTTATTGGCTGAATGATATCATGCATTTTGATGGATTCTGCCAACTCATTGAGAGCTTGTTCATCAAAATCCCATCTGGGTTGTTTGGGGTTAACTTCAATTTCACTAACAGGAATCCGACTGATCGATGTCACGGTTTCTGTTACAGACGGATTCAACTGTCCGCTCGTAGATTTTAAATCTTCATCAATGCTTTTTAAAAGCGATCTGATTCCTTTACCTAAAGCGTCATTTTTTTTGGAATTGCTCATTGTTTGCTTCTCCTTATTGTATGCGAAGTACCTTTAAAAATTGCAAAAGACAAAATCCGACCCGAATTTCCGGGTCTCAGGAACCGCAGCACGAATGAGCTGGATTCCGGGATTAGTCTGTAGGACAAGTGATTGGATAAATTAAGCGCCAAGTTTGTAGCCGGCCCATGTGGCCAGTAAACCACACAATACACTTCCGGCGGCATAGACCAAAAATAGTGCTATTTTTTGTTGTTGCAGTAGTGAAAGATTCTCAAGCGAGAACGCCGAAAAGGTGGTGAAGCCTCCACACAGACCCGCTGTTATGAACAACCGCCAGTTCGTTTCAAAAGCAGGATTTCTCAACGAATAGGCGAATGCCAGACCGATAAAAAAACTGCCGATTAAATTCACAAAGAAGGTTCCGTAGGGAAACAGCGAAGAACGTAGTGCCAATGTAACTGCAAAGCGAAGGATGCTTCCAATTGCACCGCCCAATCCAACCAGAACTATGTGTTTCAACATGAGTTTTGATCTTAAAGATTACCGGTAAACGTGTAATTGAAATCAACCTGCCATTGTCCGTCTTTCAAAAAGACTTTGACAGGCATTTGTTTTTTTCGGAACGTATTGGAGTAGTTGATGATCACAACTGAATCCGATACATTTTCTACAGAATGAATCAGGATCGATGATTTTCGATAATTTTCTTTTTCTGCATTGCTGAGATCTGTCTTGTATTTTTTTTCAATCTGTTCCAGCTCAAATAAATTAACACTGTCTTGATACATTAATTCACGTGCGGCTTTATAATCGCCATCGAGCGAATATCTGATGAATGCGCGTGCGGTACCTAATGCATCAGATGGACGTTCTTTCTTTTCGTCACAGGCGCAAAAGCTAAAAATAGCAAGGGCGATGATTGCAAGTTGTCTTAACATTGAAATGGAATTGAATCCAAAAATAACGGCATCTTTGGAAATAAACGGGTTTACTGTCTGATTTCATTTCCTGAGACAAAAAATCCCGTTCACAATGGAATCGGGATTTGAATCTAAGGGTTATGTGTATGTTTAATGATTTCGGCTTTCTTCCTGATGGTGGTCACGATCGTAGGCTTTGATAATGGCCTTAACAAGGCGGTGACGAACAACATCTTCTTCATCCAGTTCTATGTGAGAAATTCCGTCAATATTTTTTAAGATACGGATTCCTTTGTCCAATCCGCTTCGTTGATTCTTTGGTAAATCAACCTGTGTAAGATCGCCGGTAATAATGGCTTTAGCATTGGCACCAATACGTGTGAGGAACATTTTTAATTGAAGATCGGTGGTGTTTTGCGCCTCGTCCAAAATGATGAATGCGTTGTCGAGCGTACGTCCGCGCATATAAGCCAGTGGGGCAATTTCTATAACGCGTGTACTCATGTAATACCCGAGTTTATCGGCGGGAATCATATCATCAAGCGCATCGTATAAAGGGCGCAGATAAGGATCGATTTTTTCCTTCAGGTCTCCGGGCAAAAAACCAAGACTTTCGCCTGCTTCAACGGCCGGACGAGTAAGAATGATTTTTTTAACCAATTTATTTTTCAGCGCCCTTACCGCCAATGCAACCGCAGTGTAGGTTTTTCCCGTTCCTGCAGGGCCAATGGCAAATACGATATCGTTTTTGTCGGCAGCCGCAACCATCTTCTTTTGATTCTGTGTTCTCGCTCGAACTGTTCGGCCATTCGGACCAAATACAAGAACTTCACTGGGATTGCGTTCCGTAAAATGATCAATGGTTTCCTGATCATCTCCGCCTAAAATTTGTTCGAAATAGTTTTCGCTGAGTTGCCCGTTCCGTTCAAGGTAGGAAATCAGCAAGTCAATTTTCTCTTTGGCTTGTTCTACTTGTTCCGGACTGCCGCTGAGTTTGATTTGGGTGCCTCTCGAGAGGATTTTAAGAAGTGGGAATTTCTTTTTTAGTAAGTCTAATTTTCCATTGTTAACGCCAAAAAATTCAATGGGGTTAACAGTTTCGAGGTTGATGATTGTTTCAGTCAAAGTAGTTCCATTTTAGAATTCCGATCATCTGTAAAAGCTGAATCAGAATTGTGTTCGAAAATTGGGTTTCATTCTTTTGAGGCCTTACTAGTTCATCCTGTTTCAATATTACTTATTCATTTTTGAATTTAAATGCTATAGTTATTAACAAAGTGTGAATTTGTGATTGAGAAAAAAAATGGTAAGCGATTACGAATTTGTATTTTATAGGAACGCTTTCAATGGTGCAATTGCTTTCAGCTTTGTGTATTCATTTATATTCTTTTCGGAGTGAACAAATAACTTTATTATTTTAGACGCCACATGCAACGAAAAAAACCGGGTGTAGATGTCATCAAGGATGTGCTGGATTTTATGTTAAAAGCCCGGCCCGACTCGCCGTTCGTACAAAGTCTTGCACGTCAGTACGAGGAGCGCGGTCATCTCAGCAAAAAGCAACTGGAAGGGTTACGGCAAAAAGCATTGAAAGTTCATGGGATTGCAGAACACAAATTGGCAACAATGGAAGCAATCATCATGAAACGTCCCACCAGAGAACGTTCCAAGCCGATCGTCGCTGCCCCTTTGTTTGTTAAGGATGATCAAACAGGAATGCTTCTGCAATCCATTCTGGAATTGTATCCCGGCCATAAACGTATTCTGTTTTTAAAGGCCAAGTATGACAATAATGAGGTGATCTCTGCTGCAGAACAAAGTGAATTGAAAAAGCTTGCCAAATTACTTTTGGGTTGAATGCTTCTAAAGTCTTACCACCTTGCCACGATCTTGAAATTCAACAACCGGGGAGTAAGTCGATTGGGTATTGTATAGATGTTATTGGAAAAATCCTTGATCAGTAAGTACGATATGGTATTGGGTCGGTCAATTACATTAAAGATTTCCAAACTGGCCCAAATATTTTGAAAGTTCCTGAATGGGCTGTGACTTCTGCGATTGCTTTTCTCGGCATCCAGAAGTAATGCGCTGAAACCAAAATCAATCCGGATGTACGGGTCAATTCTTAATGCGTTGCGGTATTTGGTGCTGTTGGGGATATTGTAAGGCAAATTGGTTCCATATAAAAAGTTCATATGGAACTTGAAATTTTTATTTGTTGCCAGATAATCCTGTATAAACATACCAACAGTAAGTAAACGATCGGAAGGACGACGAAGCCATCCTCCGTTTACCAGTGTACTGTCAACCGGTTTGTTCAATGAATCCAGTTTGTAGTTATACCACTGATCGTTGTTCAGATTTTCTCGGGTGCGCATAAGCCCGACACTGATCCAGCTTTCGGCATCCTTTACCAACTCTCCGAATAAGCGCGTTTCAAGGCCTACTGCATACGCTTTGGCATTGTTGTTGCCGAAATAACGAATACGTACATTGTCGATGTCGTAAGGGGCCACATCATACATGTTCTTGTAATACATTTCGGCCTGCAGCTTGAATGGGCGTCCTCCCCATCCTTTGAAATTGTAATCAATACCCGTAACAAGTTGCCAGCTTTTTTGTGCTTTCACCTGTGTGTTCACATTTCCTGAATAGTCTCTCAGCTCACGATAAAATGGAGGTTGATGGTAAGCGCCTGCTGCCAGTTTTAAAATCACGTCTTTCTTCCATCGGGGTTTTACGGCCAATTGTACACGTGGCTGCAGCAGAAATTCATTGTTCAGTGAATTGAAATTGTAGCGTACTCCAATTTGCAATGTCATATTCAGCGAATCGTTTAGCAGGATATTATCCTGAAGATAACCTTGCGCTCTGAAAAAAGTGAGATTCGCAGTTGACTTAATTACTCTACTCAGGTTAAGTGAAGAGGGGTTGTAGGGTAATGTGTAACCGGCGCTGTCTTGCAATTCCCATTCATTCAGTTTATCATTGATCGTTTGACGTTCCAGGCTGTTACCCCATTGTAGAAAATGATTTTTCTTTTCAAGGCTACCTTTGTGTGAAACGTTTGTGATTTGTATCGTGAGTCTGTTGCGGGCAAAATTTTGGAAAAGGCCTGCACCCAGCGGATTTACAATGAGTCCGAACGTAGATTTGCTTCGGTCGAAATCACGTTCTCCAAAAAGATAGGCGCCTTGTATATCAAACGATTCCTGTTCATTGTTGCTGAAATGGCTGACCATCCATTTTAGTTTCAATGCTTTGGTGGGCATATAGGTGGCGGCAAGACCTGCCATACTCGTCTTGTATTGGTCTACTTCACCGCCGGCGAAATAAACATCCAGTCCCAGATTGGCCGTAAAAAAAGGAGAGAACACAGACGATGTTTGATTGCTGAACTGAGGATTGAGCGTGAATTTTGTACCGGAGAAATTGGTCATTCCCTCCAGAAGCCATTTTCGCGTTGGCTGCCAGGTTATATAACCTTGAAAATCATTACTGGACGGGACATAATTTCCTTTAACCTGCTGACTACTCAAAAGGTTTTGATTGCTTCTGTTACGGCCACCCAGTATAAAAGTCGCTTTTCCATCTTTGGTAGAGCCTTCGAGGTGGAGCCCCTGTTCCAGTAATGAAACATAAGCAGATCCGCCAAATCCTTTAGGCCGTTTGTATTGAATGTCCAGTACCGAACTCATTTTGTCGCCAAATCTCGATTGAAATCCTCCGTTGTAAAAGTTGACGTTTCGTACCATTTCGGGATTGATGAAACTCAACCCTTCCTGTTGGCCCTGACGAACAAGATAAGGACGAAAGACCTCGAAGTCGTTGACGTAAATTAAATTTTCATCGTAATTGCCACCTCGTACTGAGTATTGAGAGGTTAGTTCGTTGTTGCTTCCTACAAAGATTTTGATGAGCGCTTCAATACCTCCTGTTGCGGAAGGTAGTTGCAAAGCGTTTTTTGGATTGATTCGGAAAGCTGAAGGCTCGGAGCGAATACGGTCGTCTTTTACAGTTACTTCCTGCAACTCTTTTGCGCTTCGCTCAAGACGAAGCACGATGCGCTCGGTTTCGTTTTCGTTTAAGAAAAAATTACGTTGTTGCGGAACGTAACCGGTAAATGAAAAGTATAATGCAAATGCTTTTTCTGTTGGAACCTTAATCGTGAAAGATCCGGAATCATTCGTAAGCACACCGACAGTTCTACCCAATATAGCAACGGATACGCCTTGGAGTGGGTTCTCGTTTTCATCAAGGACCCTTCCGGTGACCGTTGCATTTTTTTTCTGTGCAAGCGTACTCAAAGAAACGGCCAGCAGGAAGAGTAAGCTTGTAATTGTTGATGCCTTCATCCGGATAAATCAAAAAGTTGAGTTTGTAATGGAGCTATTTACAGGATGTTTTTTAATTGCAAAATGGTCTCCGTCGGATTCTGAGATTTAAAGACCGTATTGCCTGCTACTAAAACATCGGCGCCGGCATCAACAATGCTTTTGGCGTTTTGAAGTGTTACACCTCCGTCGATTTCAATCATTACATTCAATCCTTTTTCCTGAATGCGAAGTTTTAGTTCCTTTATTTTTTGTAGTGTATGCGGGATGAAGGCTTGGCCACCAAAGCCCGGATTCACACTCATCAAACAAACCAGATCAATGTCCTGTAAAATATCATAAAGAAAGGAAACCGGCGTATGGGGATTAAGTGCCACGCCTGCTTTCATGCCCAGTGCTTTGATTTGCTGGATGTTTCTGTGCAGGTGTGTACAGGCCTCATAATGGACCGTTAAAATATCGGCTCCGGCTTTCTGGAACGCTTCGGCATATTTTTCGGGTTCTTCGATCATCAGGTGTACATCGCATACTTTGTTCGTTGCTTTACGAAAGAAATCGATGAGCATGGGGCCGAAGCTGATGTTAGGGACAAAGCGTCCATCCATTACATCCAGATGGTACCAATCTGCAGCGCTCTCGTTGAGCATTTTGCAGTCGGCATCCAGATTTAAAAAATTGGCAGAAAGTAAAGACGGAGCGATTAACGGCATATATGATTGTTTTAAATATTTGATTTACTTTATGATACCCAAGCGTTTTAATCCTTCTCTAGCTTCAATAATGGAAGGATCAAGCGCCAATGCTCTTTTGTAATTATTGATGGCGGCTTCTTTTTGCAACAATTTTTCTTCGGTCTTCGCCATCCAGAAATATCCTTCCGCAAAACTGTTCTTGATGGTGGTGCTCAATTTAAAAACGTTGAATGCTTCCTGATATTTTTTTTGGTCGTAGTAAATCAGTCCTTTTTCGAGGTAGGCATCCATGTAGGAATAATCTTCTCGAATGATCTGATCATACACACGAAGGGCTTGATCTGTATTTCCAATACGTCCGAAGTATAAGCCTTTGATGAGTAATATATCACTTCTCATTTTAAAAGCGCCTTCTTGCTTCAACAGGTTATCACAGAGTTCAATTGTATTTTGATTGGATGTTTCGGCATATAAAAAAGCGAGTCGTAATTCCGCCTCCGAAAATACGCCCGCTGATTCAATCGCTTTTTCAAAATAGTGAATGGACTGCGTTGTGTCACCTTTTTTTTCCAACGCATCAGCCATCATGTATAAATATGCAGGGTTCTCCGGCTGCTTATGGAGTAGGTGTTGAATGTGAAAAAGAGCTTTTCCGGTATTGCCCGTTTCCATGTAACGTTCGATCAAGTGTTCGCGCACACTGTCGGAAGCCGTACTGTCTGTTTGCAGCTTTTGTTCCATTTCATTGAGCGAAAGGGGAGAAGTTGTCGTTGCTGCTTCATGCCCGTTTGTATTGTTTCGGTCTTTACAGGCATGTAAAGACAAAACAAACACGAGTAATATGACATAGCAGCGGTTGTACATGGCGCAAAAGTACCTGAATTTTCATTTTTTCAGGAATCAATTAACGTGTTGTTGGCAGACTGTTCATAAGTAGTTTCCGTTAGCATGGGAGTATCCTTTATCCAATTGGCCTAAGCTGATGATAGTTAGAATCAGATTTAAAATAGTCTTGATGTTTAACCAAAGAACCACTTGGTGGTTTGCCCTTTCTGTTCTTTCTTTGTCATCGATTAAACAAACGATTATGTACGAAGGCCTTCTACACTTACACAATGCCCTACGCTGGATTATTTTAATTTTATTGCTTGTAGCACTGATACAAGCGTTTACGAAGAAAGAGGGGTTGCTTAAAACCAGTCTTTGGTTGCTTATTACCGCGCATATCACTTTGTTGTTAGGATTGTTTCAATATTTTAACAGTAAAGCTGTTGGGTTTCAAATGATCGAGCGTATGGGGGGCATGGCCAATGTAATGAAAGACAGTATGGCTCGTTTTTGGGTAATAGAACACATTTCGGCTATGATTCTGGCAATCGTTTTGATAACGCTGGCAAGAGGAAAATCGAAAAAGCAACTTTATAAGAAGGCAGCTCTTTTATATGTAATTGCTTTACTGTTGATTTTGGCAGCCGTTCCATGGCCATTTCGCGAAGCAGTGGCTCGTCCCTTGTTTCCGGGAATGAATTAAATTGAGCCCCGCGGCCCTAATTCAATTACTTCACAATTTTTGATATCGGAACCATCAATCGCAAAACGAATGATGGTTCTTGTTTTATGCCAGCCTTGTTTGCCAGCCGCACCCGGATTCATATGCAAACATTGAATCTTTGGATCATACATCACTTTTAATATATGGCTGTGCCCGGCAATGAACAACTGAGGTTGATGCAGGGCAAGCTCTTTTCTTGTTTCGGGATTGTAATTGGGCGGATAGCCACCAATGTGACGAATCAGCACCTTAACCTTTTCGCAAGTAAACACAAGTTGTTCCGGGAATACGCTACGGATCCTGTTGTCGTCGATATTGCCGTATACGCCACGTATATTTCCTTGTTTCGTTAATTGTTCGAGGCCGGGGCCCCAGTCACCTGCGTGCCAAATTTCATCGCAGGAGTCAAAATGCTTCCAAATGGTTTCATCCAAAAAGCCATGTGTGTCCGAAAGGAGTCCGATTCGTGTCAATTGCAGAAAGTTTATTAAATTTGAAATGTTCAAAATGAACATCATGCCATTTCATCGCAATTTCACATATTGGATCGACAAACGGAAATGGAAGTATGTCTTTTTGCTGGCCACACTTGAACTCTCCCGAAGTCACAGTTCAAAAGCACATTTCTTGATGTTTTAAAACGGGATTTCAGTCCTGGTTTACAATATTCTTTTTGATTCATAAAGAATCTCGACTTTCAATTACAAACTCATAAAAATCAATCATGCCGCATTATTATAAATTGGGGTCTATACCTCATAAACGCCATACTCAGTTTCGTAAACCCGATGGAGGACTCTATAGCGAACAACTGTTTTCTACTGAAGGGTTCAGTGATGATTATTCTTTGCTTTATCATTGCCATCCACCTACGCTTATCATAAAGACAGAGCCGCATATTGACGTAAGTCCGCAGGTTGCAGAGGAAAAAATGCTGAAGCATCGTTGTTTTGAGGGTTTTCACATTCAGCCTAAGAATGATTATCTCGAAAGCAGAATTCCGGTATTGGTCAATAATGATTGTCATATTGTTCTAGCAGCTCCCCGAGAAAGTATGAGCGATTATTTTTACAAAAATGCAGATGCCGATGAAATGATTTTTGTTCATGAGGGGAGCGGCAAAGTGAAAACACAGTATGGCGAACTGCCTTTCAGTTATGGTGATTATATCGTGCTTCCCCGTGGTACAATCTATCAGATTGAATTCAATGATTCATCGAACCGTTTGTTTATTGTGGAGTCATTTTCTCCCTTGAGATTCCCCAAGAGATACCTGAGTCACAATGGTCAGTTGATGGAGCACGCGCCCTTCTGCGAACGGGACATACGTGCTCCGCAGGATCTGAAAACGTATGATGAAAAAGGAGATTTTCTGATCAAGGCCAAAAAGAAAGGGTTTATGTATGGTCTGCATTACGGAACCCATCCCTTTGATGTCATTGGCTGGGATGGATATTGCTATCCCTACATCTTCTCCATTCACGATTTTGAACCTATTACGGGAAGGGTGCATTTGCCGCCACCTATTCATCAGACCTTTGAAACCAATTCGTTTGTGGTGTGCTCCTTCGTGCCCCGGTTGTATGATTACCATCCACAGGCAATTCCGGCCCCTTACAATCACAGCAATATTGACAGTGATGAAGTATTGTATTATGTAGATGGGGACTTTATGAGTCGCAAACATGTCACCAAAGGCATGATTACGCTTCATCCGGCCGGTATACCACATGGTCCTCATCCCGGAGCGGTTGAGCGGAGCATTGGCGCCAAAGAGACAAAAGAGCTGGCGGTCATGGTAGATACATTCCGTCCGTTGATGATCACCAAACAAGCCCTTGGAATTGAAAATGATCAATACACCATGAGTTGGGCTGAGTAAGATCAGTTGGTTGATCCATAAAACACATAAAAGATTCAGGCTAGGAATTGCCTTGTTTTTTATGTAACTTAGGGATACACTAAACGATATGCCATGATAAAAATCTCAGAATTACAATCCGGTGACTATGTTTGGGTCAATAATATGGGAGCCACAATGGACGGAGAGGTGTTGGAAGTCAATTCTATGCAGAAAAAGGCGTTGGTTCGTACAAACGGACAACAGGATTTTTGGTACGAAGAAGCAGATTTGAGTCCCGTTACGTTGAATGATGAAGCACTCCTGAAATTGAATTTTTCCAAAGTGGAGGAGCCGGATGGAGGGGTCAAGTACATGAAAGGTGCTTTTCGGATTCATTTGGATCAAAAAAATGATTTCAACAATCTTCATTTTTGGTATCGTGAAGATCGCCGTCATGTACCCGGACAAATGTCCCTGCATCAGTTACAGAATTACTACAACAGCATGACCAAGGTGCATTTGACCGATTTGCCGATCTAAAAACCCGGAATTGGTCACTTAAAATGAGGTTCTCCGGATGCTTTTTTGCAAAAAAAAGGATTCGGAGAACTTTTTTTATAAAATTTAGGGAAATTCCTCCTATCTTTGCGACCCCAAAAAGTATGGCCAAGCAGGATCTAATTAAACAGGATGGAGTTATTATAGAAGCGCTCAGTAACGCGATGTTCCGTGTGCGGCTGGAAAACGGCCATGAAATTCTGGCTACCATTTCCGGTAAAATGAGGATGCACTACATCCGTATTCTGCCGGGCGACAAGGTAGGAGTGGAAATGAGTCCATACGATTTGAGCAGGGGTCGAATCATTTTCAGGTATAAATAAGCTGCAGGCAGATAAGGGCAGCATCAAAACATATATTTATGAAAGTAAGAGCATCCATTAAAAAGCGTAGTGCCGATTGCAAAATCGTTCGTCGCAAAGGCAAGCTTTATGTGATTAACAAAAAGAATCCCCGTTACAAACAACGTCAGGGATAATCAATCTGGCCGATTCCAAAACACACGTTTTCGAGCGTGTTGTTCAACGATGAATCTGTCAATGAAAATTCAAAAAGACAAAAAATCATAATTAACTATGGCTCGTATTGCCGGTGTAGATTTACCCAAAAACAAAAGAGGCGAAATAGGATTGACCTATATCTACGGAATTGGTCCTTCAACTGCTCGTTATATTCTTGAAAAAGCAGGAATTGATGTGAACAAGAAAGTTCATTTGTGGAACGATGACGAATTGAATGCGATTCGTAATATCATTACCAATGAGTTGAAAGTAGAAGGTCAACTGCGTAGTGAAGTTCAGATGAGCATCAAGCGTTTGTTGGATATTGCGTGTTACCGTGGTCTTCGTCATCGTAAAGGATTGCCTGTACGCGGACAACGGACTAAAACCAACAGTCGTACACGTAAGGGTAAACGTAAAACAGTTGCCGGTAAGAAAAAAGCAGCTAAAAAATAATCACTTTGAAACAGTGACAATGAGCTTCAGGAACCACCTGAGGCTCGTTGCATAAAATCAGGGTTGAACATATTGCACCATTTTTTCTGACCAATTGCGGATGTTGGGTGCAAACGGAGGGTTGGTCGGGTTCCTTTAAAGGAATTTATTTTTAAACGTTGATTACCTTATTAAAAAAGTTATGGCGAAAGCACAACAAAACAGCGCGAAAGCCGCTGCCAAAAAAAGAGTAGTGAAAGTGGACGCTTACGGCGATGCACACATCACTGCAAGTTTCAACAACATCATCATCAGTTTGACCAACAAGCAAGGTCAGGTTATTTCCTGGAGCAGTGCGGGTAAGATGGGATTCCGCGGTTCCAAGAAAAATACACCTTATGCTGCACAGGTGGCTGCTGCCGAAGCTGCAAAAGTGGCTTTTGAAGCAGGCGTAAAACGTGTAGATGTATATGTAAAAGGACCCGGTTCAGGACGTGAGGGAGCTATTCGTTCCATTGCTCAATCCGGCATTGAAGTGTCAATGATCAAGGATGTAACTCCATTGCCTCACAATGGTTGCCGTCCTCCTAAAAAACGCAGAGTTTAATGATTGAAAACATGCCGAATTAATACATCGGTATGTTTTTTCAGCAACATATTGAATCGCCATTGATTCATTTAAAAAAGGGTGTTTGATTAATTTTTAACGCTTTTACTGATCAAAGCACCGGTTTCTAAAAAGCGTAAATGAATAAAAAACTATGGCACGTTACACTGGTCCAAAGACCAAAATCTCCCGTATTTTCGGGGAACCCATTCTTGGAAATGGAAAATGGCTGGGAAAAAACAGCAATCCTCCCGGTCAGCATGGCGCTCAGCGCAAACGCAAAACTTTAGGCGAATACGCCCTTCAGTTGCGTGAAAAACAAAAGGCCAAATACACGTACGGTGTTTTGGAAAAACAATTCCGCAGAACATTTGAGGAAGCAGCCCGCTTAAAAGGGGTAACCGGTGAAAACCTGATGCGCTTACTGGAAGCACGTCTCGATAATACGGTTTTCCGTTTGGGTATTGCTCCCAGTCGCCCTGCCGCTCGTCAACTTGTTAGTCACAAGCACGTAACAGTAAATGACGTAGTGGTGAATGTTCCTTCCTACAGCGTGAAACCAGGTGATGTTATTGGTTTGAAAGATAAAAGTAAAGGCAACACTGCAGTTACAAGTCAAATCAAAGGTAAAAATCCGAAATTCAGCTGGATTGACTGGAACGAAGCTGAAATGAAAGGTACTTTTATTGCTTACCCTGAAAGAGAAAGCGTTCCTGAGAACATCAAGGAACAACTGATCGTTGAGTTGTACAGCAAGTAATCGTTTTCCGTCATTTGGTATCAACAGAATTGTTGGATTCAAACACAAATCAGGGCTTAACGCCCACAAACAAACAAAAAACAAAAATTCAATATGGCCATTTTGAATTTCGTAAAACCCGACAAAATTGTACTTCAAAAAGCTAATGATTTTGATGCTCAATTTGAATTCCGTCCGCTTGAACCCGGATTTGGAGTAACTATTGGTAACGCACTTCGTCGTGTCTTATTGAGTTCGCTCGAAGGATATGCAATTGTGGGCATTAAAATTGAAGGCGCAGATCATGAATTCGCTACCATCAAAGGAATCTCTGAAGATGTAGTGGAACTGATTTTGAACCTGAAGCAAGTTCGCTTTAAGAAAAAAGTTGAACATGAAGTAAGTCAGGAAAAAATCAACCTCAGCATCAAAGGGAAAACAGAGTTTACAGCTTCTTTAATTGGAGAAGCTACTCAAAGTTTTGAAGTGATGAATCCTGAGTTGTTGATTTGCACCATGGATCCCAGTGCGAAACTTGAAATTGAAATCAATATCGCAAAAGGTCGTGGTTATGTTCCTGCTGAAGAGAATAAACCCAAAGATGCACCATTCGGATACATCGCTACTGATTCGATCTTTACTCCGATCAAAAACGTGAAGTATGCAATTGAAAACACACGTGTGGAGCAAAGAACCGATTTCGAAAAGTTATTAATGGATGTTTCAACTGACGGAACCATTCATCCCGAAGAAGCTGTAAAACAAGCTAGTCGTATACTGATCCAGCATTTAATGATCATCACAGACGAGAATATCACTTTTGATAACAAAGAAGAGAAAAAAGAAGATGTGGTGGATGAACAAATGCTTCAGTTGCGTAAAGTATTGAAAACACCATTGGAAGATCTGGATCTTTCCGTGCGTGCATTCAACTGTCTGAAAGCTGCGAAGATCAACTCATTAAGTGAACTGGTTCAATACGAACAGGAAGATTTGATGAAGTTCCGCAACTTCGGTCAAAAATCTCTTTCCGAAATTGAGCAGGTTCTTGGAGAACGTGGCTTGCATTTTGGAATGGATTTAAGCAAACTGGGTGTAGACAATCTGGATTAATTTATTCCGGAAATCTATAGTAAAGGCTATAATTCCTGACACGGTATAGCTAATTTTTAAACATAGTTGAACGATTCAGTATTGAGGGTTCAACTTTAAATCAAAAAATGTCATGCGTCACGGAGACAAAATCAACAATCTCAGCCGCACCGCTTCACATCGCAAAGCGTTGCTCAACAATCTGGCTTGTGAGCTCATTCAGCACAAGCGTATAGTTACAACTTTAGCAAAAGCTAAAGCCTTGCGTACATGGATTGAACCTTTAATAACAAAGGCTAAAAACAATACGACCCATTCCCGTCGTGTTGTGTTTAGTTATCTTCAGGATAAAGAAGCAGTTACTGAATTGTTTTCAACCATAGCCGATAAGGTAGCAGGTCGCCCGGGAGGATATACTCGTATCATCAAATTAGGTATTCGGGTGGGTGATAATGCTGAAAAAGCGATGATTGAGCTGGTTGATTTCAATGAAATCTACGGAAAAGGTAAAGGTGAAACTGCTGCTCCTGCCAAGAAAACACGTCGTGCAGGTGGTGCAAAAAAAGCAGCCCCTAAAGCTGAAGCAAAAGTTGAAGAAACGCCTGCCTCAGAAGAAACAACTTCAGAAGAGAAGTCAGCTGACTAATTTGAATGTTGAAAATTTTATCATAAAGAGGCAGGCCATTTGGTTCTGCCTCTTTTATTTTGCAATCGATTATGAACACACAACCACATAAAACTACAGGAATGCAATCTGCCGTTTTATTACTCGAAGATGGTAATGTCTTTTGGGGTAAGGCATTTGGAAAAAAAGGAACCACAACAGGGGAGATCTGTTTTAATACCGGGATGACCGGTTATCAGGAAGTCTTTACCGATCCAAGTTATACCGGTCAGATTGTGATCATGAACAATGTGCATACCGGTAATTACGGTACATTCTCAAAAGATGTTGAAAGCAACAGCGTAAAAATCAGAGGTTTAATTGGTCGCAATCTGGAGGACCGCTATTCTCGATATTTTGCAGATCATTCATTGCAGCAGTACCTCGAAGCACAGCAAATTGTAGCAATCGAAGATGTTGATACAAGAGCCCTGGTAACGCATGTGCGTACCAAAGGTGCGATGAATTGCATCATTTCTTCCGAAATACTTGACGTGGAAGTGTTAAAAACTCAATTGAGTAAAGTGCCCTCGATGGCCGGCCTGGAACTTGCCAGCACGGTAAGTACGAATGAAAGCTATACACTGGGCAATCCCGAATCGGACATTCGTATTGCTGTCATGGATTTTGGTGTTAAGCAAAACATTCTGACCTGCATGGTGGAACGTGGAGCATATCTCAAAGTTTTTCCTGCAAAAACTGATGTAAGTAAATTGGTCGAATTCAGTCCCAATGGATTTTTTATTTCCAACGGCCCCGGAGATCCGGCAAGTATGGATTACGCCATTCAAACTGTAAAAGCGATCCTCGGTCAAAACAAGCCTACGTTTGGCATTTGTCTGGGTCATCAGCTGATTGCTTTGGCAAATGGCATTTCCACCTTTAAAATGCATCATGGCCATAGAGGCTTGAATCATCCGGTTAAGAACCTGAAAACCGGCTTGTGTGAAATCACAACACAAAATCATGGTTTTGGTGTGGACCCTTCATCTGTTCAAAAAGCAACAAATGTTGAGGTTACACATATCAATCTGAACGACGATTCAATTGAAGGAATACGCTTAAAAGATCGTCCGGCTTTTTCGGTGCAGTACCATCCTGAGAGTACACCCGGGCCTCATGATTCAAGATATCTTTTTGATGAGTTCATTCAGTTGATTAAAGCACAACAAAATTAGAAAAACAAGGAAGCCTTCGGAAACGGAGGCTTTTCTTAAATTTACAACATGAAGATTGCAATTATCAATGGGCCCAATTTAAATCTGCTTGGAACACGTGAGCCTGGCATTTATGGTAGTCAAACCTTTGAGCAATACTTTTCCGATTTGAAGAAAAAGTTTCCTTCAGTGGAATTCAGTTACTTTCAAAGTAATGTTGAAGGCGAACTCATTAATGAATTGCAACGCATTGGATTTGATTCTTCCGGCATCGTTCTCAATCCCGGAGGATACACACACACTTCTGTTGCTATTGGTGATGCGATTGCTGCTATTACAGCGCCTGTAATTGAAGTGCACATATCCAACGTACATGCACGGGAGGACTTCAGAAAAATATCTCATGTGTCCTCAAAATGTAAAGGAACGATCAGTGGTCTTGGTCTGAAAGGCTATGAGCTGGCAGTATCTTTTTTGTTGGGTTGATACTTTCGTCATCTGCCGAAACCGGTGTGTGTAAATTTTCCAGTAATGGGAAACCGGCATGGAAATATTTATTTAATACAATCCTGAACGTATTGACCGGCGAAAGGGAGTCGTTTAACATACCGTAATCCTGATCCGGAAAATAAAGACTATTTAAATTTTCAAAGGATGTAAAATTGTTTTTCTTTCCTGTGAACGATTGGTACCCGTGATCGCCTTCTACAATAATCACCGTATTTCTTTTGTTGTTGGTTTTTATGTGCGTAATCAGGTTCGACAGAATGGAATTTGCGTACAGCAACTGCTCAAAGTAAAAATCGGATGACTTTTGATTGCTGTAATTCCGGGTTTGAATTCGGCCGTTACGGTCAAAAACATAGGGCTCATGGGGCAACATAAAGTGTCCGTATACGAATTTTGGTGGTCCGACCTTTGAACATGTGTTTTCAATGGCCTGTTTTGTATATTGAAGACGCTTTTCAATTTCCTCATTTCGTTTGTCAATTAATGTGTGTTGGATTTTTTTTATCAGTCCAATTTCTATCTGATTGTAATTCCAGAAAATGTCACGATAGATTCTTCCCGGGAAGGTCTTAAAGAAGAAGTGCCGTTCTTTTAAATCGTTAAAATAAGGATCTAAGGGCCACTGGTGATTGTTAAATGATATCGGTTGCAGGTTGTGTATTCGATACTGTTCTTTTCTCAGAATTGAAAATAAGGAGTTATCTAAAATAGAGGCTGTTCCCCAGAAATAGGCTTTGGGATCTTTCATCACCGGCAAAATAAATTCCGGCAAGTACTCCATGTTGAATGTTGTACTGATCGAATGGATGGTGAAATTATAGTTGGCCGCCGATTTTTCAATTGTATAAAATCCTTGTTGTTTCAGGAAGTTTTCAAAAACTGAATTGTCTTTTTGCAATTCATCTTTCAGGCTTTTGGACGAAGCATAGGCATCAAAAACCAGAAAATAAATATCGGGTTTCAGTGAGTCCGGTGTGGGTGCGGATGGATTGTATTCGTTCAGCGCTTTAAACCGAAAATCAAGCAAGTTGTGTACGCTTTGGTCCAGTCGGTAGCGTTTTACACTATGTGGGATTTCGGATAAAATCAGTGCAGTGAACAATAGGTTTATGTAAAGGAATAACTGGTGAAAATTTGATTTTGAACGATACAGTATTCTATAGATGCCGATCGTTATTAATAAGGCGAATGGCAAAAGAAAAGAGTAAGTGTAAAAAACGCGATGTACCGGCAATAATTTTAGTGAGTCGTGAAGAAAACCGTACGACAAATAGAAGAGCAGGATGAAAAAAGTTGCTACTGCGGCTTTGGTTTTGTTTCTTAATAGCAATTGTGAAATACCAAACAGAAAAGCAGTCACCAATAAAACCTGAAGTGTGTTTTCTAAAACAAAGCCAAAAGTCAAAAACCCAAATAATTCATTGTAGCCATTGTAGATAAAAAACAATGGAACCAACACCAGAAACAGAGGCTTGCGTTTTAAAAGTTCTTTCAGATTGCTTGTGCGAAACATGCTGCTTGGAATTAGGAATAAAAATAAAGTGATTAATGCAAATCCGGATCTTGTTTTCCCTGTTGTGTTGTTTCAGTTGTGAATGCCTGATAAGGGAGCAAGTTATATCTGCAATGAAAATAGCGGTTTAAAATGATTCGGA
Organism: Lacibacter sp.; assembly: GCA_049240625.1. GTDB lineage: Bacteria > Bacteroidota > Bacteroidia > Chitinophagales > Chitinophagaceae > Lacibacter. Next base: position 35,742 of record JBMLSG010000099.1, read on the forward strand.
AATAGTTAACCGGATTGAGATCTTGTTGTAAATGCGTATAATCTTGATCCGGAAAATATACAGAGCAAAAAATTTCAAAATTTTCAGGTGTGCCCGGTATCGTTTGATATCGATAACCATGATCGCCTGCAATCAGGATGATGGTGTTTTTTTTGTTTTGGAGTTTAATCGTCCGGGTGATGTCTGTAATGATTGTATTGGCATACAAAACTTGTTCTTGGTACAGCTCGTATTCAGATTTCCGTTTCCGTTCCAGGTGGGACATCCAGGATCCATCCTTTTTAAAAAAATTTGGTGCGTGAGGAACCATAAAATGCGCATAAACGAATTTTGGCTTTTCTGACTTGCTGCATAATTTTTTTATTTGTTTCCATGGCGTTTCTATCGATTGCTTTTTTCGCAAGTAGGCGTTGTATTCAATAGTCTGCAGCAGTTTTGGCATTCGGTCATAAAAATGCCAGCTGAGATCACGTATGATTCTTCCGGGAAGGGTTTTGTAAAAAATGTGGTTGTTTCGACGTTCATCAAAAATTGAAGTTTCTGGCCAGTCATTGTTACGGGAAGAAATGGGCTGAAGCTGATAGGTTGCGTAACCTTCTGATTTTAAAATCTGAATCAGTGAGTTGTTGAGCATCGAATTTCCTGCCTTGAAAAGATCATCGAGTTGGTCTTGGGGCTTTACCGGAAGGTATTCCATATTCATCGTACTGGAAATGGAGAAAAAAGTACGATCATAATTGGATCGGGCATCCGATGCAGTGTAAAATCCTTCTTTTTGGAGCAACTGTTCAATTCCTGAATTGTTTATGTTGCATTTGCTCATTAAAGAACCTGTAGAAGCCAATTCATCAAAAACGATGAAAAAAATATCCGGTTTTTCGTGTTCAGGGACTGTGGATTTCTGATAGGTTTTGAAAACGTTGAAACGAGGATCGATCAGATTTCTGGTTTTTTGGTATTCCCTGAAATGCATGACACTTTTCACAATCTCTGTTGCAAGAAGCAGTATGATGAGTGTATTGCAATACAAGAGTAGTTTGGTAAAGCCGGAATGGTTACTTCTGATTCGGATTGTTACTGCCAATGCGATCAGAATTAAAAACGGAATAAAGAAACTGTATGATGAAAAAAAAGAATTGGGCGCCCAAGACTTCAATGTGTCATGCAGATAGCCGTAGAGCATCACAACCGTAAGAATAAAAGCCGTTGAAAGTACACGTTTGGTTCTTGTTTCCAGAAATTTGCTGACTACAAAATAGACGATGCCTAGCAGCAGGTATATCAATAGTCCCGTAAGAAACAACGAGGAGCCGGCAATCCAGCCAAAAAGGTCGTTGTAGCCGTTCCATAAAAAAACAAGAGGCGCCAGATATAAGAAGTAGTGACCTTGAAAAAATCGTTTATAAAACGGGGCAGCCTGTTTTATATTTTGGCGATGAGGTGATTCGTTATGGGCTGTTTTATTCATTCCAACTATTGCTTCTTTCGTGAGATGGATTGTCCGTAAGAATCAGGTTGTTTGTTTTGATTTCTGAAAATGGTATAAAATACGATCGGATCCTTCTACGGTCGTTGATTTGATCAAATTAAAATACTGTAGCATAGCGTTTTCAAATGCTTCCTGATTGTAATGATCAAAAATATCTTTTCGGGTTGAAAGCATTGCCCTGACTTTGGGATCCGATTTTGGTACAAATTCAATAATCAACTCCGTGCAGATGTTGTTCAAAACAGATGCAACTTTTTCAAAAGGTAAGTTTTTGCCGATGCATAAGTGATGAATTACAGCAAGTGCCAGACAAAGATCCGATTTGCACCGATTTAGAAACGATGCTTGTTCCTTGTTATCCCATCCCATTGCCGGAGAAGGTTGCATCCAATCAATTATCACGGGATGTATATGATGAATTTTAGATTTTTTCAGTTGTGTATAAAGTCTATCTATACAACTGCTGTCAAAATCTGAAGCGATTACTTGTGACTGCGGCTTGCAGAGTAACGAAAAAGTACCTTCGTTTGCACCGAGATCCAGTACTTTATGATAATCGATTGATTGGATCCACTCTGCAACTTTTACTTTTTTGTCATCTAAATAGGTTTTGCTTAAAATAGTCTCTTCGTAGTAATTGTTCCAGGTTGTTCGCGTCTCTTTTGGGTTCAGATGTTCTATGATGCTTTCGAGATTTTCGAGTATCTGTCTTAAGCTTTTCAGTGAAACAGTTGCTTTTTTTGAATTAGCGGATGCAGTTGTTTGGCTGCTCATTTTTGCCTGCAAGTGTACGTGCAAGTATAAAACCGGATTGAGTTTGGTTTTGTAGGGTAATAGCGAGGCCGTTACTGCAGCGGGAACACCCTCCGGATAAGCCTTCAGCATACGACTTATATCCAGTTGCTTGTAAGCCGACAATAACAGTGGGTTTAAGAAACATTCACAAAACTGTCTGTAAGCAATCCAGGGAGATCCTTCTTCGTATTTTTCAAACGACAAATGATCAATGAGCAGCGGCTTGTTCTCAACAAACTGGATATTTAAATGGGTGGCATCTTTTAAGATGAGTCCATAATCCAACGCTTGTTTGCAAACACGCAATGTGCAAAGTGCTGCATCTTTGAGTTGATGAAAACTCCATTCCCAGGCGTAACTTAGAAATGGCAAATATTGAGGACGGAGTGTCGTAAACCAATCAGACTTGTTGAAATGATTTTCCGTGATTGCTTCAAAGCGAAGAAGCTGTCCTTTTTGTACAAGTTGCTGCGCCAGTCCGCTGGTTACTAGTAATTCAAAATTCTCTTTGTAAGAATTCGCGACAAAGCGATAGAGGCTGTCGCCCCGTACATATAAAAATCCTGCGGGGTCTCTGTAGGAGGCCGGATGCGGATTATTCTGAAGAATCATGATCTTCCTCTTTCGTTTTATCCTTCGGTTTTGTGAAAAAACTCTTGATCCACATCCAGGCGTTTTTAAAATAGAAGAGTACGCCCAAAACAGCGGCAATGATTACTTGCAGTAAATAACTGCCGCTGCCGGGATCAATATAGAGTAGAGAAATCATAGATATCTCAAATTGGTTTTAGGTGTCAAGGCAAGGACCGTTTCGTAGATCAGCCGGATGGTATTTTCTATATCACTCTTATGTAACATTTCCACAGTTGTGTGCATGTAGCGTAAGGGGATACTGATCAAAACCGACGGGCATCCATCATTGGCATAAGCAAAAGAATCGGTATCGGTTCCTGTACTTCTGCTCAGGGAGCGCCATTGAACGGGGATCTTGTTTTTGTCGGCTACATCTGAAACGAAGTCCAATAATTTGTTGTGTATGGCGGGGGCGGTCGCTAGCGAAGGGCCTTTGCCGCAACTGATTTCACCTTCAATGATCTTGCTGATCATAGGAGTGGTAGTATCATGTGTAACATCTGTTACGATTGCAACATCCGGTTTAATACGACGTGCAATCATTTCAGCTCCACGCAGACCAATCTCTTCTTGTACAGCATTTACAATATACAGTCCGTAAGGAAGTTTCTTCTTGTTGAGTTTTAACAGGCGTGCAACTTCTGCAATCATGAAACCGCCAATGCGATTGTCGAAAGCGCGTGCGATGTAATAATCATGGGCCAATTCGTCGAATCCTTCTTCGTATGTTACAACACAACCGATTTTGATGCCCAATTCTTCCACTTCTTTTTTAGAACGTGCTCCGCAATCCAACCAGAGGTTGTCTACCTTTGGTGTCGGTTCTTTTGCTTCCGGATTGCTTAATCGTGTATGAATAGCAGGCCAGCCGAAAACAGCTTTTACAATACCCTTTTTACCGTGGATCAAAACACGTTTTGCAGGAGCGATTTGGTGGTCAACACCTCCGTTGCGTTTCAAATAAATAAGTCCTTCTGCTGAAATATAATTGACAAACCAGCTGATTTCATCGGCATGCGCTTCAATGACTACTTTAAACGGATGTTCGGGATTGATAATCCCTACAGCGGTGCCATAAGGATCGGTATAGTGGGTATCAATGTATGGTTTTAAATATTCCAGCCACACTTTTTGTCCGCTGGTTTCAAACCCAACCGGTGAATGTGTGTTGTGGTAGTTTTTGAGGAAATCCATGGATTCAGCTGTTAAAATGGATTTCTTTTTTGTCGCTTTTGACTTCGCCATAAATACAGTTTTAGCAAATGTAATTAAAAGAGCAGGATTCCGCTCAGGATCGCTGAAAAGAGCAGGATTCCGTCAACCAGTCCCAGATAATAAAACGCTCCGGTTTCTCTTTTGGATCTTTGATATAAGATTTGCAATAAACCGGCACAGATGAGTTGGTTTAAAAGATGTGGTTCGTTGTACCGGTATGCTAATCCGATGCTACTTAAGCCGTAAAGAATATTGTGAATCAGGAACAGTGTGTCAAATGATTTTTCGGACAGGTAATTTGCCGGGGTAATTAAACCGTTTTGCCGATCAAAATCTTTGTCGCGGTAGTCAAAAATTAAGGTCGCCATTGTGACCAGCATCATTCGGTTCAAAAAGAGCAATCCATCTTCTCGAAAATCAAATGCGTGTACATTAGCCAAGGGTAAACATACGGTTACAAAAGCCCAAGTGAATCCGATGAAATGACTTTTTGAACAGGAAAAAAGCGTTGGTATCTTGATGTTTCGTTTCAGCAAAAGCGGAATTGTATAAGCTGCATTCAAAAGAAGTGGAATCACGATCCAGTTGTAGATTCCTTTCAGTTGTAGTCCGGTCCAGCAAATCATAAAAAAAGCACATCCGTTCAGGATTTTTGTAAAGTGTTTGTTCTCCTGAAACCAACGTAACTGAATAGACGTATTATTTGATCTCGCTGCCAGTGAAAAATGAAGATTGTAACTCAGCAGTGTTGCAAAAAAGACAAAAACCGGAAGAATGTAACTGTTGTTGGAATGATGTTGAATCCAATATGTTTGCAGTACAAGGGCCGGGGCACAGAAGGCCATTAGGAAATGATGGAAGAAAAAGTACTTGAAGATCAAGGGGAGCCCGGTTTAAAGAGGAAGCGCTATGGGCTCGGTTGTAATTGTGTCGCTAAGATTGCCGGCTTTGTCCTTCACCCAGAACCGGAATACCGAGGTGTCTCTTGCAGGCAGACAACCCGCACCACCCAATAGGCCATACCCCAAAGCATTGATGGTGGCAAAGCGTACACGTATTAACACTTTTTGGTTTTTTCCGGAAGGGTAATCCGGTATTTTATAACTTAAAGGAGTACTTAATGAATTGTCCGGACAGGGAATTGTTGCCGCATCTTTTTTGTCGATGTACAAACTGTCTTTTACATCCCCTTCCTTGTCTGTTACTTCCATTTCAAACTCAACTGCAGATCCGCTGGAGCCACCATCAACGGTAAGTATCCCAACACGACTACTGATCAGTTTTAATTGCGGCCGGGTTTGGTACTTATCTTTATTGCAACCAAAGATGATCAGGAGACTTAACGCCAGAATTGATAGTTTTGCCTTCATTGGAATCATTCGGATTCAAATTTACAGATTCAAATTGTATAAACAGGGTGAAGAGGGACGTAATTAACAATCTTTTCTGCGAACTCGGACCGGAGGAATTTCTGCGAATTTCTCTGGAACTGTTTCAGTTTCAAATGGAACAAAATGCAGTTTACGCTGCTTTTTGCAAGGCTTTACACATTTCCAATTCCCCGATAGATTCCTGGCTTCAAATTCCCTTTTTGCCGATTGGATTATTTAAGTCGCATCAAATTAAAACAACGGTATTTGAGCCGGAGATTGTTTTTGAGAGCAGCGGAACAACACAAACAGTTCCTTCGAGACATTTCGTAAAAGAGATCGCTCTGTATGAGCAATCGTTCATCAACGGATTTTACAGGCAATATGGAAGTCCTGAAGAATACTGCATTCTTGCCTTATTGCCTTCATATCTGGAGCGGGAGCATTCTTCTCTGGTTTATATGGTACAAAAACTAATGGAGATTGGCGGTCATCCGGATAACGGTTTTTTTCTTAACAACAGTCGGGAGCTTTATCAAAAATTGGAGCAACTAGAACAACAGCAACAACGGGTATTATTGATTGGAGTTACCTACGCGTTACTGGATTTTGCAGAACAATTTCCTATTCGTTGTAAAAATGCCATTGTAATGGAAACAGGCGGGATGAAGGGCCGAAGAAAAGAATTGATTCGGGAAGAGGTGCATGAACGATTGATGAAAGGGTTTGGTGTGCCTCAGGTTCATTCCGAATATGGTATGACCGAACTGTTGAGTCAGGCTTATTCAAAAGGTGATGGTGTGTTTGTTTGTCCGCCCTGGATGAAAGTCCTTGTTCGCGAGGAAGATGATCCGCTTCGATTACAGGACACCGGCAGAGGGGTGCTCAATATTATTGATTTGGCCAACGTTTATTCCTGTTCCTTTATCGCAACGGATGATGTGGGAGAAGTATTTGCCGATGGTAGTTTTAAAGTGTTGGGCCGGAGGGATAACAGCGATATCAGAGGTTGCAGTCTGATGGCTGTATCGTAAAACCGAATTGAAATATGCTTACAGAAAAATTACAAATGTTTTACAATCGCTTGTTGAAGGTTTTCCGACACCGCAGCAAGCAAGCAAAGCGAATGGGAGTTTCATGTTATCGTTTGTATGATAAAGACCTTCCTGAATTCCCGGTAACGATCGATCTGTATGGAGATCAGGTGTGTTTAAGTGAATACAAAGCAAAGCATACACTCACAGAAGAAGAATACCTGGACTGGCAAGATGGAACGATCAAAGTGATCGCAGAAGTCTTGCAAATACAGGAAGAACAGATATATACCAAAGAGCGTCGCAGAATTATCGGCAGACGTACACAATATCAAAAAACCGGTGAAGAACAGGTGTTTTTTGAAGTCATGGAGAATGGTCTGAAATTTCAGGTCAATTTATCTGATTATCTGGATACCGGACTTTTTTTGGATCACCGGATAACCCGTAAGATGGTTTGTGATGAGGCTGAAGGTAAACGAGTGCTCAATCTGTTTGCTTATACAGGTTCGTTTAGCGTATATGCCGCTGCCGGAGGTGCAAAGGAAGTTACAACTGTTGATTTGTCCAATACATATACCAACTGGGGACGCCGCAATATGGAGCTGAATGGTAATACCGATCCCGATCGCTATCGTTTTGTTGTGGCCGATGTAAAGCAATACCTCCCCACACTGGCCGACATGAGTGTTGATATGGTTATCATGGATCCGCCTACATTTAGTAACAGTAAAAAGATGAAAGATATCCTCGATATTCAGCAGGATCATGTGGAGTTGATTAATCAGGCATTGCGGGTGCTTCAACCCGGAGGGGTGTTGTATTTCAGTAACAATGCTACTCGTTTCCGGTTAGACCGTGATGCGCTTCAAGCATCTGATGTAAAAGAAATTACGCGGATTACTACGCCATTTGATTTTGAAGGAAAACTCAAACGCTGGTGCTGGCGTATGGTTCGCTAATTTTTAAGCAGAATGCGTTTCTTCTGATAGTAGAGAAAATCAAAATCCGTTATCTTGCAGCCTCTTACGATTGCTGATTGCATTCCGGTAACGGAACTGATTTCTTTTGCTGCATCTGTTACATTGAATGTTATCCGGCGAACAAACTAAAACGATTCAGATGAACAAAGTTGTTGCCAATGCCGAAGCCGCCATTCATGATATACAAGATGGTGCTACCTTAATGTTAGGTGGATTTGGACTTTGCGGTATTCCCGAAAATTGTATTGCAGCCTTAGTGAAAAAAGGTGTAAAGCAATTGACCTGTATTTCCAACAATGCCGGTGTAGATGATTTTGGAATTGGACTAATGCTCCGCCAAAAGCAGGTAAAAAAGATGATCTCTTCCTATGTAGGTGAGAATGCCGAGTTTGAGCGTCAGCTCTTAAGCGGTGAACTGGAAGTGGAATTGATTCCGCAGGGAACATTGGCTACACGTTGTATGGCTGCCGGTTACGGAATGCCTGCCGTATTTACACCTGCCGGCGTGGGTACCGAAGTCGCTGTTGGGAAAGAGGTGCGAAACTTCAACGGAAAAGATTATTTAATGGAGTTTGCTTTTGATGCCGATTTTGCAATCGTAAAAGCCTGGAAAGGCGATACGATGGGGAATCTGATTTTTAAAGCCACATCCCGCAATTTCAATCCGTTGATGGCAATGGCCGGCAAAATCACCATTGCCGAAGTGGAGGAATTGGTACAACCCGGTGAGCTGGATCCCAATGATATTCATACTCCCGGTATTTATGTACACCGCATTTTCAAGGGCACCGGTTACGAAAAACGAATTGAACAACGTACAACACGCAAAAAATAAGGAACCATGGCACTCACAAAAGAACAAATTGCGCAACGTATTGCGAAGGAACTGAAAGACGGATACTATGTGAACCTGGGAATTGGAATACCTACGTTGGTAGCGAATTACATTCCGGAGGGGATGCATGTTGTATTACAAAGTGAAAACGGGTTGCTTGGCATGGGACCCTTTCCTGAAGAAGGAGAGGAGGATCCCGATCTCATTAATGCAGGAAAACAAACCATTACTACCTTACCCGGTTCTGCCTTTTTTGACAGCGCCATGAGTTTTGGAATGATTCGCGCAGGAAAAGTAGATCTGACGGTTTTGGGCGCAATGGAGGTAAGTGAAACCGGAGATATCGCCAATTGGAAAATACCGGGCAAAATGGTGAAGGGAATGGGAGGTGCGATGGATTTAGTAGCCAGTGCAAAAAATATTATTGTGGCCATGATGCATACCAATCCAAAAGGAGAAAGTAAGTTGTTGCCCAATTGTGAGTTGCCCTTAACCGGAATTGGTTGTGTTAAAAAAGTTGTCAGTGATTTGGCGGTCTTAGATGTTACGCCTCAAGGGTTCAAGTTGTTGGAACGTGCTCCGGGTGTAACAGTCGAAGAAATTGTTTC
>JBMLSG010000100.1:0-13408 GCA_049240625.1 Lacibacter sp.
TGAACTTCAGGCGATTCTTAAATGAATCGCCTTTTTTTATTCTCCGAACCCTTTGTCAACAAGGAAATCTTTCAAAACTGACTGGTCTCACCTTCTTTTAAATCACCCACATGTGCCGCCTGCAAGTCGGTCCTGCCCCACCAGTTTTCCTTAAGTATGTAGCGCGCATCTTCACCAAACAAGGGATCTTCAGAACAAATATCAGAACTACGAATACCCTTACCCCACCGAAACCTCAGTCGCCAGAAAACATCTTTGTGAATCGCCAGAAAACCGCAAGTAAAGCAATCGGCTCTTTGCCATACCCCTTTCTTTTTATTGGGATGAAACAAATAGGTGGCATGGGAATGAACGCCTCTGCCCGGAACAATTCCGGATCTTAACTTATAAGGAACCGCAGAAGTGAAAAGTTTCTCTTTTGTATCTATTGGAATGAGCACATCCGAATCTACAAACAAGATCCAATCATAACCGCCGGATTGTGCGAAATCCAGACACATATTTCGAGCAATTACAATTCTGGGCAAACGTGCATGTTGATCCTGATCGAATTTACGATCCACAAACCCGGCACCGGAACAGTTCCATTCCTGCCTATATTGAATGTCATAGTCCCTATTCAGCTCACCTTCATAATTCAACAAAATTTGATCAAACCCTGCAATACGTATGGCATCGATACAAGCCTCCAAAGAATAATCCTTATAGGCACATGCTATGACCGCTACTAAAATGTTCATTTAGGAAGATTATAAGTTTTTATACTGTCCTGACAAAAGCATCAGTTATAAATGTATCCGTTAGTTTACGTAACCGTGCTTCTGTTCGCTGATCGCTTCAATTAAAACATCGTTGCTGTTAAATTTAACATGATTAAGCAATACTCTTGAGGATTTATTTCCTGTAATCTCAAAAATTTTGCCGTGATATTTTACGCTTAGTAATAAGATCTATTTAGCAATTGAATCAACAACCTTGTTTCATGAATCCGTTCATTATAAAAAACGTTTTAAACACTAAAGGACAATTGCAATTAGTTAACGCAGGTATGAAATTCTAAGTAAAAGCATCTTAACAATTCTATGTCTTCTAATCCTGAAAAGAATCCTAATTTACATTCAAAAACAACAGCATCTTTATGTTTCATTCAAAGGCCACAGGCGGTTTTCAATTTGACACGTCTTACTTATCACTCCCTGATTGCTTTTATAAAGAAGTACAGCCTACTCCTACCTATGAGCCGGAAATGCTTTTGTTGAATAAAGCCCTCATGGAGGATTTGGATCTGGCAAACGAACAAAAAGATGAACTTATACAGATTCTGTCCGGAAACCGAATACCTGAAAACGCAAAACCAATTGCACAAGCCTATGCTGGACATCAGTTTGGACATTTCACGATGTTAGGAGACGGACGTGCTATCCTGCTAGGTGAACATCTTACTAAAGATCAGCGACGATACGATATCCAGCTCAAAGGCAGCGGTCAAACTCCTTATTCAAGAAGAGGTGATGGAAGAGCCACGCTTAAAGCAATGTTGAGAGAATATCTAATCAGTGAGGCCATGCACCATTTAAAGATTCCAACCTCAAGAAGTTTGGCCGTAATAAATACCGGAGAAGCTGTTTACAGAGAACAAGTTCATGATGGTGCTGTGCTTACAAGAGTAATGAAAGGCCACATTCGAATCGGTACGTTTGAATTTGCCAGTTATTTTGGAACAAAAGAAGACCTGCTGATGCTTACCAAGTATACACTTGACAGGCATTTTTCCGAACATATTTCTACCGATCAACCCGGCCTTCGCTTGTTGGAAGAAGTGATGAAACTCCAAATTGAGCTGGTTGTAAACTGGATGCGGGTTGGATTTATTCATGGAGTGATGAATACGGATAACACATCCATATCTGGCGAAACTTTTGATTATGGTCCCTGCGCTTTTATGAACCGATATCATCCGCATACTGTATTCAGTTCCATTGACTCAAACGGACGGTATGCATTCAGCAATCAACCACAAATTATCAAATGGAACCTCTCCCGTTTGGCCGAAGCACTCTTGCCAATAATGCATGAAAACAAAGAAACCGCTGTTCAAATCGCCCAAAGAACGATTGATTCATTTGACGACTTGTGGGACAAAGAATACAACCGCATGATGCTGCGAAAAATCGGCATTGTTCAAGAACAATCGGACGACCTGGAACTGATCAATGAACTGCTTCAATGCATGTACGTTGAGCATGCCGATTACACCAACACCTTTGCAGCGTTATCCAATGATTTCATTTGGAAAAAGTCTCCATTTCAATCTGCCACCTTGAAAACCTGGTATGAAAAATGGCACCAAAGAATCACTAAAAATAAAGACGGATTGCAAATTGCAAAAGAGATCATGATGCAGTCCAATCCGATTTTTATCCCTCGCAATCATATAGTAGAACAAGCATTGGATGAAGCCACGAAAGATAACTTCAGTCTGTTTGAATATCTACTAACCTGTTTAAACACACCCTATGAATATCAGGAATCTTTTAACAAGTTTCTTGAACCTCCAAATGAAGAATTTGAAACGCAATACCAAACTTATTGCGGAACCTGAGAATACATTTAACAGGAACAGATACTATTTAAAGTGCATCGTCTCGTATTAAAAAACCGGCAACGTACACTTTTATAAATAGAAGTCAGAAAGAAATAGCGTTAGATTCAATTGATTATAAAAGGGATCCGTGCATTGCTGTATTCTTTCAATGCTACTCGTTTTTTCAAATTTCGAAATGATTCAAATGGCCCCTTACCGGAAAATAAATTCACAAGAGTAGCAGGCACACTTCCTCCCGGATCTACATAAAGCTGGTATTCAACCCGAACCCGTCCATCCTGCAAAGGTGTAATCTGCCATTTTCCTGATGAATTTTGTATCCGAACCAGTTTCTTCTTTTCGGGAATAAAATCCGGCTGATTCTCTGCAAGTACAGTGATCACCTTCGTAACCGGATCCTGCGTCATGGAAATCTTAACAATAAAATCCCGATTAGCAACCGGCCAGGGCATCCCCATTTCGGCGTAATAATAGACAACGGATGGCGATTCCTGTTTTAAGATACTACATGTTGATGTACCATAGACCCATTCAGGGGTACGCATCACATCCAGCAAAACAGCTGCGACGGAAGTCAGTGTGGTTTGTAACGTACAAACGGTTTTGAGTGCTTTATAAGGCGAAGAAGGAACTGTTCGGGTGTAAAGTTGAATGTCGGCTTCATCGGTTTTTAACACCCATTGATTTTGTGCGCTTGCCCGAAAACCTGCACTCCCTAAAAAAAACATCAGGCATCCGAAAATGATTTGTTTTAAGCACATGTTCATCTACGTTTAACACCAAACGATTGAAATTGGTTCACTTCTTTTTGGAAATGAAAATCAGAATCGGGCACCCTCAATATTCGCTTCAACTTTCGTAATCTTGTAAAAACGAAGCAATGTTTACCGATATCAAATGTCCCAAATGTGGAAACGAATTTGAACCTACTGATGCTATCAGACTTCAAATAGAGACAGAACTTAACAATAAAGCATCTGATTGGCAAAAGAAAAAAAACGAAGAGTTTCAGCTTAAACTGGAAGAAGAAAAAAAACGTTTGCAGGAAAATCTGGAAGCATCTATGCGTCAAAAAATTGCTTTGGATTATGAAAACAAATTTCAAGTACTGGAGCAAACAAATAAAGAAAACGAAGAACGCCTGAAAGAAGCCCGTGCACAGCAAGTTTTGTTTTTGAAGAAAGAACAGGAACTGAAAACCAAAGAAGAAGAACTTGAACTTTCTATCCAACGGAAACTACAGCAGGAACGTGAAACATTAGCAGAAGAAATCCGCAAACTGGAAGAACAACGAATCGCTGCTAAAGAAACCGAATTTCAATTGCGCATGAAAGAGATGGAAGAAAAAATGGATGCGCAAAAACGATTGATAGAAGAAATGAAACGAAGAGCTGAACAAGGCTCCATGCAAACACAAGGAGAAGTTCAGGAACTATTGCTGGAAGAACTGCTCAAAAACACATTTCCGTTCGATCATGTATCTCCTGTAGGTAAAGGAGCAAGGGGAGCCGATTGTGTGCTGACGGTACGTAATCAGTTTGGACAAGAGTGTGGTAAAATAATATTTGAAAGCAAACGGACTAAAGACTTTTCGCAAGATTGGGTTGAAAAATTGAAAGCTGATCTTCGGCAAGTTGGTGCGGATGCTGCTATTCTGGTTACACAGGCTTTTCCAAAAGATCTGAAACAATTTGGTGAATACAACGGTGTGTGGATTTGCTCCTTTTCTGAAGTAAAGGCAGTTGTTCCGCTGATGCGTGAAGGTTTGATTAAAGTTTATAATGCTTCCAAAAGTCAGGAGAACAAAGGCGACAAAATGCACATGCTGTACAACTACCTCACCGGAAATGAATTTGCCGAACAATGGAAAGCCATACGGGAAGGGTTTCTCAGTATGAAATTATCGATTCAAAAAGAGCGGGACGCAATGGAAAAATTATGGAAACAACGCGAGAAACAGCTCGAAAAGGTTTTACTGAATGCAGCTCATATACATGGTTCAGTGGAAGGAATTGCCGGCGCCGATGTGAATCTTAAACTGGATGACGACAACGATGATTTGTTGCTACCGGAATAACAGATGAATCTGCACACAAAAAAAATGCGGTTGAACAATGTTCAACCGCATTTTCAATTTATCCTGTCAATATTATTCCTTAACAATTTTCACATCATAAATCTCTGACCCGTTTTCACAAACGAGTGTGTAGACTCCCCTTCCCAATTTCTGAATATTCATTGGAACAGATTGTAAGGTTTCCCATACTTCAATTCTATTTGCCATCACAACACGGCCACTTATGTCGTATAATTTAACCTGCATGGCGCCGCTTTGAATGGTTCCGGGCAACTTCAAATTGAAGAAACCTGTTGTAGGATTGGGATATGCAGCAATACGATTGTTTTGTGTAATCATGTTTTGATAACGAACAGCAGGTGCTTCAACCGGTGCCAGATCGCGCTCCCACAATCCCCGCCCGTAAGTAGCAAGACGCAGTTTATTTGTTGTTGTAACAACGATATCGCTTACCATTACGCCATCACCCAATCCTTCATTGTAGGAAGTCCAGATCAAAGAAAGCGATGCAGGCAATGCACCTGATAAAGGCAGTCCGGAAGTGTAATAAACGCCCTGATCATTTCCAATATAAATTCGGCCGCGGTCAAGTGGATCAAAGGCTACCGTATTCGTTGGTAAATCCACCAAGCCTGCACCCAGGTTGCACCAGGTTGCACCACCGTCGTTGCTTAAAAACACATGAGAGGATCCAAAACCTGAAAGCGTTACAACCAGTCGGTTGGGATCAACAGGATCAACGGCTATATCAGAATAATAACGATTAGGTAAAGTACCTGTAATTTCCGTGAAACTGGTTCCACCATTAATGGTTTTGTATAATTTGCTGCGGATCGTTCCGGTGGTATTGGGTGTTGTTGAAATATATACAATATTGGCATTGGTTGGAGCCGGAGCAATGTACAAAATAGGTGTTCCACTTACCGATACCCCTCCATTCATATTAGTAAATGTTGAGCCTTCATTGGTTGACTTTTTAAACAAAGCGGTACCTGCATAAATCGTAGTAGGTGAACTCAACGGAATCACAAAAGGTGAATTGAAGCAGGTAGGTGTATAAGGCCCTGTTAATGCGGCAAAACTGGTTGCACGATTCGTTGACTTCCGAACCGTAAGATCATACGATTCAATATAACAAATATTATCATTGGTAGGTTTGATTGCAGCATGGAAGCCATCACCCAAATTGGGGACACGCCTACAACCGGGTTGCCCCATATAAATCAAACCCTCATTATCCTGCATACCCATCAGCATAAAGTTGGGATCTTGTCGTGAAATAGCAGCATTGGCATAAATCTGAGCTGTTTGCAAACCACCATTCAACGTTTGAAAGGTAGTTCCAAAATCACGGGTACGGAAAATACCTCCGTCGGTACACATGTAAATAGTACTGCTGTTAAAAGGGGAAATGATGATACGATGAATATCGGCATGAACATAATTAGAAGTTCCTTCATTCAACGTTCCAATAGTAGTATTGTTAACATTCCATCCACTCCAACTTGAACGAAGTGTGAAAGTTGAACCTCCATTCGTAGAACTGTGAAAATTCAGTTCGCCCCAGTAAACCCTGCTGGCATTTGTAGTAGAGACTGCTACATCGTGCGAATACCATCCCTGATTGGAAATGATGCTGCTGCTACCTGTGCGCAAACCCGTCCAGGTTGCTCCATCATTTATTGAACGATATAATCCCTCCGGATCTGTAGTACGAGCCGGATCATTACCGATACTCGCAAATAGAGTTGCCGGACTGGCAGGCGTTACAGCCAATCGAATTTTTCCGCTAATCGTAGTAGGCAAACCACTGGTCAATCTTGTAAAAGTTGGTGTACCTGCAGCATTTGCATTGATGGTTTTATAAATCCCTGAGCCCGTTGATCTGAAATTTCCGCAACTCGCATATAATACTGATGGATTTCCGGGCTTGTAAACAAGGTCCATGGCCAAAGCCGGCACACCGGGAATCAATTGCCAGGTAGCTCCGGCATCAAGCGTTCTGTAAACTCCATCGGTTGTTGCTGCATAGACAATGGAATTATTAGCGGAATCAATAACGATATCGGAAACACCTTTTAAATTGGAATAAGAGAAATCAAGTGATTTTGACCAGGTTGCTCCCCCATCTGTTGATTTGAGAATTCCAATGCCGTAAGAACCTCTGAACGTACGTACATGGCCCGAACCGGTTACGCCGCTGTTTAATGCTGTATTATTATAAACTTCTCCGGTTCCTATGTACAACACATTAGGATTGGTTCGTGGAATAGCAATTGCACTGATACTTAAAACAGGAAAACCGGTGGGTACATATTGCCAGTTGATGCCATTAGCGGCTCCGTGTCCACCATTTGTGGATTTCCACAATCCTCCACCGGCAGAACCGACCCATAAGGTATTGGAATCTGTAGGATGAAACGCTAAACTCAATACACGTCCTGCAAAATTTTTCGGTGCCAGGTCCACCCAGGGAGCAGTGGCTATTGTAAGGGATGTTGCCCCCAAACGGGACTTAATTGACATTTTGCGTCCACGATCAAAACTTTTAGAGAACCCTGCTGCTTTTATCTCTGTAGCAGGATACGTACGCATATCGCCCCACAAATCCATCGAACGCATAGCACCGGGAACAGCCCCTTCTTCACCTTCGTGCTCTTCTGCTTCACTTTCAAAAAAGGAAACATTTACGAGCGATAAAAAAGCTAATAAAACGGAAATGGGTAGGATTGAATTCAGGAGACGGAAGCCTGATTTTTGGATTTTCATGCAAATCGTTTTGGTTAAAAAAGTTTGTAAAATTAACAACAAAGCCATCAATAAAAATGCCATAACTACCAGTTTGGTAAAATTCTGTAGATTTCCACTTAATCATTTACAGGTTTGCACCTACTCGAAAAATCCTTCGACAGTACTAAAATCTTGAATTTCAAATCGTTTTCTTATTTTGGGTCAGAATAAGGAACCTATGCAGACAACTTTTCCCTATTCTAAAATAAAAAAACAAAATGTCCTTTCTTAAAATTTTAAAAGAGATGAATTTTAAAAATAAGCATTGGAATACGTCCGGCATTCTACTGATAATCATTGTTTTAACATCGTTACCCGGCTGCCGCTCAACGAAACCGCTGTTGCGGGAAGATGCACGGCTTGATACACTATACCTGAACATGAACATGAAACAGGTACAGCCTTATGAATACCAGATGGCACTCAATAAACGTTTGGAAAAGCTCATTCAAGTTTACAATACCGAAGAACATCCGTTTAAATTGGCTATTGGTCATGGGAACACTCCCCATACCTGTTCTATCGATTTCCTGCGCGTAAAATTTGTCTCGCGTAAACAAAGTCATATTGCAGCCGCTATTACAGCAACGGGCATTGCAACGGCATCTGCATTACTTCTTCTGAAATTTTTTATCCCGGTGGGATGGCTTTACATCCCAAATGCCAAAACAACAATTGAACCGCACTTTACAACGGATCTGACACCAATCCGGAACTTTCACAAAGTAACGCTTGCCAGTTTGGGCATGTACCGAAAACAACAAAAACAAATTGATCAACAAAGTCTGAAAGTGGGTCAATACATCCTCGCAATCGTTCAAAACATTGAAGAAGCTTATAAAAAGGAATTAAATTCAAAAGTAAAGGTCTCCCGATAACGAGAGACCTTTACTTTTAATTGAAAGCGTTAACTAAACTTAACCCTTTTATTTTTTCCCGGTAACATATTGTTTGTAGGCCTCATCAATAGTCTCCAGTAATTGTTTCGCACTGCGGTATTCGTATTCTTGTGAAGCGCCCATTTGGCCGTCTGACAAGGACTCGTAGTAAGCCATCTGCTGCTGACAATCTTTTTTCAATAAATCCAGAATTCGTTTTCCCAATACAGGGTCGCCGGCCTGAAATACAGTTACAGCAAAATAAAAACTCTTTTCATTATGATCATTTCCATAACGCGATGCAAGTGCATACGGCAAGTTGGCCTCCTTCATGATTTGGTCGCAGCGGTGGAGCACTTTTAATGCTTCTTCTTTTCGGTTAGCCGCCAGCAGATTCATGGCAAGAATCGTATGCGCATTACGAATGTTCACCATATGCCTGCGGTTTTCTTCATCATAATAAACACCTTTCTTATCGGCACCTCCGTACTTGAATTTGTTCATCAATTTATCATACATCCAATCTGTGTTGACAGTTCCCCTTACTCCGGACACAGGTACCAGGCGAAGTGTCAATCCATCCTGACGGAGATATTCATCAAATCCAATCTGTAAAGGTTGCGTAAAGTAAATAGGTCGTTGCCATTTATTGGCGGCAATGATATTGAGAATTGCAGCATCGTTTTTAAACAGGTAACCTTTGCTGATTTCAAATTTAAGATCACCTACACTACTATCTTTAGATGTGATGGTTCCATTTTGCAACAATTGATTCCTATCAACCGGCACGACCATTTTTCGAACAGGAAAATAATTCAGCAGTTCACCTGTTTGAGAACGATACATCTTGGAAGGATCATCACTTCCAACCTGATTCTTCATGATATCGTACAAGTTGTACCAGGCCGTATCGGATTCCGAAACCGGAATGTAATACACCACATTACGCTTGTCACCTGCAATTTGCTCGGGTGTCCAGATTACATCAATAGGAGCACTTTCGTTGATTTTGTATCGCAGTTGATTGATATACCAATCGGTGCCCAACAAACTGGTGTTGATGACACGTATATCCGGACGAACCCCTTTTACTTCCTGTGCATACCAAAGCGGATACGTATCGTTATCGCCTACCGTAAAGAGAATGGCATTGGGCGCACAACTTTCCAGATAATTGGTTGCAAGATCCAGAGCAATGGTTTTTTTGCTGCGGTCATGATCATCCCATTCCTGACTCGCCATTAAAACCGGAACAGCCAATAAGCAAAGCAGTCCGGCAAGGTACGATCCCGCAGCACCTTTGATGATTTTTTCGAACCATTCCTTCACTTGAAAGAAACCAAGTCCAATCCAGATCGCAAACGCATAAAAACTTCCTACATAGGCATAGTCACGCTCACGAGGTTGAGGTCCCGCCTGATTCAAATACAAAACAATGGCCAAACCTGTGAAGAAAAACAATAAAGTGGCGATTAACCAGTCTTTGCGATGTTTGTAATATTGAAATGAAAAACCTAAAACACCCAGAATCAAAGGAAGAAAATAGAGTTTGTTATTGGCCTTGTTTTTTTTCAAACTTTCCGGCATCAGATCCTGATTACCCAAACGCATATTGTCGAGAAAAGAGACACCCGAAATCCAGTTACCGTTCCTTTTTTCACCTACACCCTGTATATCGTTTTGTTTACCCGCGAAATTCCACATGAAATAGCGCCAGTACATAATATTCAACTGATAACCGAAAAAGAATTTGATGTTATCCTGCATGTCCGGATCACGTTCATAGGACTCCTTGCCGCTTTCCTTATCCTGATATTTCCCGATACCCAGAAACTGAGCATAATAATCCGCATGCCCCTGATCGTTGCTGGCATCCCACACGCGGGGAAAAATCATGGTTTGTTCGGGAGGATAAACAGCTTCCCTTTTTCTTCCTACAATTTCATATTTATCTCCTACACGTTGATACACATCACCCACCTCTTCATAATCTGCGTCGGCAGTAAATACTTGTCCTTTTAGCAATGGAATATCACCATACTGCTCACGACTCAAATAGCTAACAAGTGAAATCGGGTTGTTCACATCATTCATGTCAATACCGGGATCGGCATTGGCACGAATCATGGTCGTGATGTACGTAGAATAACCGATCATCATGAAAGCGAAACTCCAAAGACCCAAACGTAAAAAACGCCAGTGGTTTTGATGCGCCCAGCGCAGACCCGCCCATAAAGCAATTGCGAGAAGAATAAAAAAGAATATAAAGCCGGAAAAGAAGGGCAAATTGAAGGAATTCACAAACAATCGATCAAACCAGCCGGCAATGGAAATACTCCAGCGAATGACAATGGTTTGAACCAACCCTGTAATGATACATCCAATCAAAAAAGCGATGATGCCGCCTTTCCATGTAGGAGTATATCTTCTGAAATAATACACCATTACAATAGCCGGGATCGTAAGAAGGTTCAACAAGTGCACCCCAATACTCAATCCCATCATGAAGAAGATCAAAATGATCCAGCGTTCAGCGTGTGTACGCTTCAAGTCATTCTCTCCTGCTTTCGCATCTTCATGCTCCCATTTTAAGATAGCCCAAAATACCAATGCGGTAAAGAAAGATGACATTGCATATACCTCACCTTCCACAGCACTATACCAAAATGAATCGCTGAACGTATACGCTAAAGCTCCAATCACACCTGCTGCCATCACATTAAACAAGGAAGTCCCGGAAAGTTCTTCATTGTTTTTCTGTGCCAATCGGCGACCGAAATGCGTAATGGTCCAGAACAGGAACATGATTGTAAAACCACTGGCAAGTGCCGACATCAAATTAACTCCTACTGCAGCATCATTGGGTGTGAATAAGGTAAACAAACGACCCAACAATACGAATAATGGTGCTCCCGGCGGATGAGGAATGCCTAACTTGTATGCCGAAGAAATAAACTCTCCGCAATCCCACAAACTACCGGTTGGCTCCATTGTTAAAATGTAAACAGATGAAGCGATGATCGCCATCAGCCAGCCAAGAATGTTGTTCGCCTTTTGAAAATTCATATGTGTAAAGGTTTTGTTGAACCCGTTGTTACGGGCAGGCAAAAATAAGGAGTGCTACTTAGAATCCATGCATTTCAGATGCATTTAACAGCTTGTTTCCGAACCGTTGCATTAAGCTACTCAAAATAGACGCGAACTGTTTGATAGAACAGACGGCTTTGTGTATACTGACTGATACTTTTTTCGGTAAAACCCTGTAGTCCAAACAAGCCGGCCGCATTGCCTTTATTAATGGCAATTTCCAAATAGCCTGCGGCATTGAACAATGCAAGTTTTTCACCTTCCGGCACATCGGCATAGGTTTCGCTGAGTTGATCGATCACTTCATCCCGTTTAAAAACAATTTTAAACCGACGGCCTTTTCGCTGCGATTCAAATTCTTCATGTGTAATATTGACGACTACATTTTCAAAGTGATCGATGTGCAGGATTTGTCCTTCCACATATTGATGTGTTGTAAGCGGACGTAAGGGATTGCGTACCTGAATAGACACATTGGAATCGCCGATCTCCTGTAATTTTTTTCCGGAATTGATCGCCCGAACGGCTTGACCAAAAACTTCTGCACAATGCAACGTATTCCTTGCCTTGGTCTTATTCATGGGTAAGGCCACCACTTGGGATGGTGCTTCTTCCAGGATCATCGTGATCAGTCCGTTATCTGCTAAACAGATGTATTGCTCCTGATGATAAACCATCAGCAAGTGTTCCGGTTGGTATTGAAAGAGGTTGACGAATAACAAGTGAAACGTTCCGGGTGGAAACAATTTAATGGAACTGCGTACAACATAAGATGACTGTGGATCATTGAATGGTTGCAGATCATGTGACAAATCGACCAATTGAAACGAAGGATCCAAATGCAACAAAGTACCTTTAATTGCCCCAGTAAGGTAATCCTGGTAACCAATATCGGAAGTGAGGGTTAGTAATGGCATAAAATTCAAAAAAGATGCGACATGTTTTGCTAAACAACCTGAGTGACCTGAATTTATTGAACGAGCTTTCCGTTTTTGAAGAAGAACCGGTAGGCCATCTGATCAACCCATCCGGGAAATAATTTGTTTAACCAAACCGTGCGTTTTCCGGTGAAGGTAAGAACAATGGTGCGTTTTCGCTTTTCAACAGCATTAATAATGTGTTTGGCACAAACTTCAGCAGACATCATACGTTGTTCATCCATAGACGTTTCGCCATGTGCCTTTGCTTCGCTGTTCAATGCTGCATTGCGGATATTGGATGTAGTAAAGCCCGGACAAACCCACATAACATGAACACCACTGTTCAATAATTCGGTCCTCAAGGACTCCAGCCATCCTTGTACAGCAAACTTGGAAGCAGAATAGCCGCTGCGTCCCGGCAGACCGCGATAACCGGCAATGGAAGAAACGCCCACGACGGTTCCTTTACTTTTGAGAATGGAAGGCAATGCATATTTGGTACAGTAAACCGTTCCCCAGAAATTGATATCCATTACTTTCCGAATGGTTTCCAAATCCGTATCCTGAACCAGCGCACGCATGGAGATTCCAGCATTGTTAATGAGCGCATCTATTCGCCCAAAGGCCTCTTCAACCGATTGTATAAAACGTTTACATTCCTGCTCATTGCTTACATCTGCAACCATTGTATGTAACGCACGACCGGCGTAGACCGTTTGCAACTGATACAATTTATCCTGATTACGTCCACAGGTTGCGACTTTGGCTCCCATTTGCAAACACAGATCTACCAAGGCACGTCCAATACCATCGCTGCCTCCTGTGATGATTACTACCTTGTCTTTTAAAAAGCTCATACCCGTTGTTAAGTAGGCAAATTTAAGTGTGCGACGCCCATTTAAATACACAGTCTCAAAAAGTTATAAAAAGTATTTTTTTGAAAAGTTTGGTTCAATATAAAATTGCCCTATTTTTGCACTCCCAAAATCAACGGGATGATTCCGTAGCTCAGTTGGTAGAGCAATACACTTTTAATGTATGGGCCCTGGGT
>JBMLSG010000101.1:0-1888 GCA_049240625.1 Lacibacter sp.
CCGTCCACAGGTTTTGCAATCCACCATTTCTTCAGCGAACAACAAATGAGCCGGTGAATTGGGCGCCTGTAATCCTGTGAACTGAAACATAAAGATTTGCAACAATGGTCTGATCACATATGCATCTACTGTCATGTTGAAGTAGCCCTCAATATGGTAAAGCCCCGATTTGTTCACGGTAATTGTATTCAAGCCGGAGTTGCCGTTGAAAACGATAGCCGATGGATTCAGATTGTAACGGGCTTTTAAAGGGAAGTTGATATTGGAAAAATTTTTTTCATTCTCACCCTGTGCTATTGCAAAAAATCGGACGTTGTTATCAAAATCTCCTTTTGAAGCAACAGCTGCTTGCTCCACTTTTGGTTGATTTAGATCAAAATTATTGTATGCAAAATCTTGCGCAAAACTTGCAGCCCGGAATACGAGCAGGAACAAAAATGTATGTACTACTTTCATGATGAATTGTTTTTTGGTTACAATTCCAAATTACTCAAAAAGCAACGATAAAACATGAATTAGTAAATCATAACGCGTTAATTATTAATAAGATATTAGTTCAAGTAGTTTTATTTACTTAGTTGCGTTGGCAGTGCTTTTAATCGTTCAATCTTGTCCGTTAGCCCATTCCAGTGATCGTTGAGCGGTTCCCGCTTCAAGGGGTTTTCGATACCCAATTGTTCAATGGTGTAACCATCTTTTCCATAATTACAGGATGCACAGGATGAAACCAGGTTGTCTAAATGCGTTCGTCCGCCCTTATTCCAGGGAATGACATGGTCTGCAACGGGCCAGGCTAGATGCAGGATTCCGTGGGTTGTAAGGTTGGTTGTTCCTCTTTTGAATAAATCGGAATTGAGTTGTTTGACGAGCAATCTAAAGAAGGTCTGGGATATGAGTTTATTTCCACAGTAACGGCATTTGTAACCATCGCGTTCAAAGACTTTGTTCTGAATTTTTGAAGGAGATCGAACAGGATCCCGTAAAGATTCGTGTACATCCGGAGGAGGGGTTATGCCAAGTATCAGCTTTCGGTGTCTGCCCGACATTTGTCCGTGCTCAACATACCAGTTGGTGATCGCATCTGAATGAATTTGTTTTATACGTTCAAGGCAAGCGCTTCTGTTGCCCGATAAAAGTTCGTCAACGGCAGTAACAAACAGATCGATATCCTGTGCCAGTTGGGCGGGCATTTTTAAGGGACTGAAACGGTCCCATTTTGCCGGGTCTGTTCCCAGTTCACTACATGTGTTTGTTCCTCTGCACATGATTCAAGATCCTGATTTTTTTTGAAATGTAAAGATCCTTCGCTTTTCCTGTTTCGGGTTATCGGTTGGCTCTCCGGATGGCGTACACCAGTTCATCCTCTAAAACACCTGCTTTGATTAAGACCTGTTCAAACCTGCCTTCCAAAATAAAATTGTTTTTTTCGAGCACTTTTTGGGATGCGATATTGGAACCGAAAGGGCGGGCAAATACACGGTCAATATCCAAGGTATCAAAGGCATAGTTGACGGCACTTTTGATGGCGTGGCTCATGATGCCTTGTCCCCAGTAGGGTTCTGCGAGCCAGTAGCCAAGTTCGGCATTGCGACGGTAGATGTCTTGTTGCGGGTGGATTCCAATGCCACCCACAGCCTGTCCGTTCATGTCGATCGCGAAAATACGAACGGGATGGTGCTGCGTAGCCATTTCGATAAAGGCTTTTCCCTTGTCTTCGGTATAGGGATAGGGAAACTGATCGGTCAAATATTTGGCAATATTCCAATTATTGGCATAGTGAACCAGGTTGTTCAGGTCTGCTGCGCTCCAGGGTCTGATTGTGATGGACTTGTTCATGTGGTGGAGTTTAAGATGGAGATGCCGATGGGAATGAGTGCGACCTTATCAA
>JBMLSG010000102.1:0-1764 GCA_049240625.1 Lacibacter sp.
AGGGCCGTGATAAAAACAGGGCCATTGGATTTTTCGGATTTCTTAGGATTGGATTTTTATCAATTGCTTGATGATCTAAACCTACATCAATGATTTGGTGCCTGCAAACTTTTTAAAGGATTCGCTGGATAAATTATGGTCTGTAGGCATTGGCGCTAAGGGTAAGCCCTTAAAAAACTCTTCCTCTGTTTGGATGCACAGATGCTGATTTTGTTTCAATAAATGATCAGCATCATTAGAACGGGACTGTTCACGTCATTTGAAAGGATTCTTGCTGCAGACTACCTTGTTTCCGGGTGATAAAGTGCGAAATTAAAATGTAGTATATGAAAAAGAGTTTTCTCATAATCGTTCTTTTGGTAATCGGGTTGCACTTGGATGCCCAGCAGCATAAGAAGTGCGGACCTTCCAAATATCAGTTGTATGCTCATTACGGGTTGTCCCTTCCTGTGGGGTCTTTCAGCAAACCGGATCCGTTGGCCGATGGTGAAGCGGGAATGGCCGATCCCGGATACAGTCTCAATATGACCGGTATGTATGTTTTACAGAATCGGTTGGGAGTTGCAGCAACGGTTTTCTATACCTATAATAAAGTCGATAATTCGGCTTTTAAAGGAAGAGAAGGCAATCCGGAAATGGACCATTGGCAAATGGTTGGATTAACAGGTGGCTTGGTTTTTATGTTGAGTCCGGTTGAAAAAATCCAAACATCGCTCAAATTCATGACGGGCTTAGCCAATGTGAATATGCCGAAAACCATGAAATACGGACAAATAGTTGTAAAAGAAGACTGGTCTTTGGGTGCTGTTGTACAGGGAGGAATTGATTTTAAATATGCGTTTGTTCCAAAAGTATTTGTTTTTGCCGGAGCCGATTATATGTACACAAAACCCACCTTCTCGGTAAAATCAACAGATGGTACGATTTCAGTTGAAGCAGTTCAGCCAATCAGTTTGCTGAATTTAAGTGCAGGAATTGGTTTGGGTTTTTGATGATTGGTGGCGTGTTTTTCACGGATAGGAAAGGTGTCGTAAGACATCTTTCTTTTTTGTATACCAAATTAGATTTGCTGATCAGGGCAAAATGAACTAACTTAAATGCAATCAATCGTTCCTTTTATTGCCTCACTACTTTCAGGTTGGTCAAGCATGAAGTTCCTCCGAAAGTGATTCTTTTATCTGCGATTGCACGTTCTGTTTCCTATCCGAAAACCAATGTTTTTTTAACCTCTTAAACGAATGCGTATGAAACAAATGCTACTGATTGCTGTCCTCACGATTTTCTTGTTTGCCTGCAAAAACAACAAACAACAAGCTTCCAGTGTCCAAAAAAGTTCGGTTACTCTTCCTTACACAGCTACCTATTCCAGCAGTTTTACCAATGAGGTGTCGGATGTGGATCTGCAAACGGTTTTACAAACCTACAAGGATTGGGCAGAAGGCAACGTCACCAATCTGGCTTCGGCTTTTGCCGATACCATTGATTTTGATTCCTGGGATGGTGAATCCATGCGCTTGTCGCGCTACGAATTATCCAGGAAATGGGTGAAGTACCGCGATAGTCTACGATCTGTGGATCTGACCATTGAAGCATGGCATAAGATGTACAGCACCGATAAGAAAGACGCTTTTGTTGTTGTTTGGTACAAAGAAATTGATACACATAAAAACGGAACAGCTGATTCGGCCCGTTGGCATGATATCAATATGATTAAAAATGGAAAAATCGTTTGGTACAGTCAGTACCGGCGGCCGTTGAAATAGG
>JBMLSG010000103.1:0-18250 GCA_049240625.1 Lacibacter sp.
GGCGACACAAGGATTTTCAGTCCTTTGCTCTACCGACTGAGCTACCGCACCATCCTGATTTCGAAATCGGGTTGCAAATATAAAGGTTTCCCACTTATAAATCAGCAAACCGCACTAAAATATCATTTTACATGCCGTATTCACTCAAAAACTTAATGCGCATGATCTTCAACTGCTCCCAATTGTAATTTCCGTCTTCCAGTTCTTTTTGTGCAATACGCAAATCACTGGTGGTACAACTCTTAAAATATTCGATGATCTCTTCCTGCTCATATTCATCAAGCCATTCATCAATGGCATAGTCTAAACGCAATTTAGTGCCGCTGGCCGCAATGGTTTCCATTTCTTCCAGCATCTCATCCATGCGCCAGCCCTTGCTTCTTGCAATGGTCTCCAATGGAATTCGTTTGTCAATATTTTGGATGAGATAGACTTTGTTGCCGCTTTTGTTCACAACACTCTTCATCACAAAATCATCGGGCTTTTCAATATTGTTCTCCTGTACGTATTGAGTTATGAGTTCGATAAAGGGTTTGCCGTACCGCAAAGCTTTTCCCTTGCTTACGCCCTGACATTTTTCCAGTTCCTGCAACGTGGTGGGGTACAGCGTTGCCATATCCTGCAATGAGTTTTCAAGAAAGATCACAAAGGGCGGCAAGGATTTCTTTTTGGCTTCTTTCTGACGCAATTCCTTGAGCATCTCAAACAAGGTGTCATCGGTTGCTGCACCGCTGCCCGTATTTTCTGCGCTGTCGTCATCGTCATCTTCCGATTCTTCAAACAAATTGTTGAGAACAATCTTGAAGGATTGCGGCTTCTTTAAGAATTTTTCTCCCTCTTTGGTCAGTTTCAGCAGTCCATATTCTTCGATATCTTTTGTCAGCAATCCCTGTAACAGCAATTGCCGTATAAGTGAGTTCCAGAAATGGTCGTCCTGTTCTTTTCCTGCGCCAAACTGTTCCAGTTGTTCGTGCCGGTACATTTGTATCTGAGGGGTCAGACGGCCTGTTACGACCGGAATGACATATTCTACCGGGAACCGCTCATCGAGTGCCTTGACGGTTTTGAGCGCAATTACGGCTTCAGCTTTAGCTTCGATTTGTTCTTTGGGATTGTTGCAGTTATCGCACATAGAGGTACAATGTGCGGTATCGTACGATTCGCCAAAATAGGTCAGCAATATTTTCCGCCGGCACACTCCGCTTTCGGCAAAGGCAACGGTTTCCTGGATGAGTTGTGCGCCCACCTCACGTTCACTGAGGGGTTTGTCGCGCATCAGATGCTCCAGTTTGCTTACATCTTTATAGGAATAATATAAAATACATTTTCCTTCACGTCCGTCTCTTCCGGCTCTTCCGGTTTCCTGATAATAGTTTTCGATGCTCTTGGGAATGTTGTAATGAATTACGAACCGGATATCGGGCTTGTCGATACCCATTCCAAAAGCGATCGTAGCCACAATCACCTGCACGTGTTCATTTAAAAACTGATCCTGACGTTCGGCCCGCAGTTTGCTGTCGAGCCCGGCATGATAGGCTACGGCTTTGATACCGTTGGCCATCAATACTTCGGCCAGTTCTTCGGTTGTTTTACGGTTGAGGGTATAAATGATGCCGCTTTTTCCTTTGTTTTGACTGATAAAACGAACAATGCTTTTGATCGTTTGCTCTTTCTTGAGTTTGGGCAACACTTCATAATAGAGATTGCTTCGGTTGAACGAGGAAATAAAAATATCGGGATTGCGAAGTCCCAGATTTTTGACAATATCACTCTGTACTTTAGGTGTTGCCGTGGCAGTTAGTGCAATAACAGGAATTTGATCGTTGATCTGATCCATCATTTCCCGAAGTCTGCGGTATTCCGGCCTGAAATCATGTCCCCATTCACTGATACAATGGGCTTCGTCTACAGCAAAAAATGAAAGGGTGAGATCCGAAAAGAATTCGATATTTTCTTCCTTGGTCAGTGTTTCGGGTGCTACATATAGCATTTTGGTTCTGCCGTTGAGCAAATCGTCGTGCACTTCCTTGATTTCCTTTTTGGTGAGGGTGGAGTTAAGAAAATGGGCCACATTGTCCTTGCTGCTGTAACTCCGAACCAGATCCACCTGGTTTTTCATCAATGCGATCAGCGGACTCACAATAATGGCCACACCTTCGCTCATGAGAGCAGGCAATTGATAACACAAGCTTTTTCCACCACCCGTGGGCATGATGACAAAGGTGTCTTTACCGGCTAACAGGTTTTGAATGACGGCTTCCTGTGTGCCTTTGAATGCATCAAATCCAAAATGCTCATTTAAAGCTGCATATAATAGTTCTTTCGGTACGGCAGTTGCCTGGTCTTTGGTTTTGACGGATGCTTTTGGTTTTGTTGTTTTCGCTGCCTTTTTGGGAGCAGCGACTTTCTTTTTAACAGTACTCATCTACTTTTCCTTCTCTCTTTTATGATAAAATAGGGCGCTGATTCAAAATCAATGCCCGCATGGATCGTTCATCAGGTGTTTAAAAAACGGGAAGCGAAGTTAAAACAATTCTTGCGGCCCTGCACCTTTAAAACGTTAAAAAACAGTTACGCGAACGGCTTTTTAAGATACACTTTTTTCGATTCATTTTCAATGGTTTCCTTCAATTAGCGCTTGTTTTTGCCGTAAACAAGCCCATTTACGGGCCAATTGTTCTTCCAAGTTCGCCGCTTCGAGTGAAAATCCCTTTCCCATCTGTTGATTTTAAAGTAGGTTTGCTTTTTTTCATGACCACGTTCAATCATATCAATGCGCAGGAAGTCGCTTTGCGCACCATACGCCTGGAAGCACAGGCGGTACAGGATGCGGCGGATTTGCTCACCGAGGATTTTAATAAAATTGTTGCCGTTGTTTTAGAGGCGAAAGGCCGTTTGATTGTAAGCGGTATCGGTAAAAGTGCCGTCATCGCGCAAAAGATTGTAGCTACGCTCAACTCCACCGGTACGCCGGCGGTTTATCTACACGCTGCCGAGGCCATTCATGGCGATCTGGGTATGATTTTACAGGAAGATGTGGTCATGATTATCAGCAAAAGCGGTGAAAGTCCCGAAATCAAGGTGCTGACTCAATTGGTCAAAAATTTCGGAAATCCTTTGATTGGGATGGTTGGCAATACCGACTCGTACCTGGCCCGTCAGTCGAATTTCGTACTCAATACAACGGTTAGTCAGGAAGCTTGTCCCAACAACCTCGCACCAACAAGCAGCACCACGGTTCAAATGGTAGTAGGTGATGCGCTGGCCGTAGCCTTGATGGAAAAACGGGGCTTCAGCAGCAGCGATTTTGCGAAGTTTCATCCCGGCGGTGCACTGGGAAAAAAACTTTATTTACGGGTTGCAGACCTGTACATCCAGAACGAGAAACCGGCGGTATACAACGATACACCCCTGCGGGAGGCGATTTTGGAAATTTCCAGAAAGCGACTCGGGATCACAGCGGTTCTGGAGCCTGATGGAACACTGGCAGGTGCTATTACCGACGGCGATCTGCGGCGGATGCTCGAAAAAAATGTATCCCTAACCGATGTTGCGGCCCGTCAAATCATGACTTTAAATCCCAAAACCATCGAGGCCGATGCGCTGGCAATCGATGCCCTGGAACTGATGCGCCAAAATAATATTACACAATTGTTGGTTCTCGAAAACAAGCTATACCGCGGAGTTATACATTTGCACGATCTAATAAGAGAAGGTCTCATTTAATCGCTCATTAAGATTGTTACATGAATAAGAATCATTACGTGGCCATCATGGCCGGAGGAATAGGAAGCCGTTTCTGGCCCATGAGTCGTACAGCTTATCCTAAACAATTTCTGGACATTTTACATACCGGTCGAACACTGATTCAGGGTACGTATGACCGTTACCTGCAATTCATTCCCAACGAAAATATTTATGTAGTCACATCGGCTGAGTATGCAGACATTGTAAAAAAACAATTACCCGATCTGCCCGTTGAAAATATCTTATGTGAGCCATCCCGAAAAAATACGGCACCTTGTATTGCTTACATCGCATACAAATTGCAGCAGTTGAACGAAAACGGATTATTGATTTGCGCACCTGCCGATCATTTGATATTGGACGCTCCGGCCTTTACCAAGGTGTGCATGGATGCCTTCAATTTCGTAAACAACATCAATGCGCTCGTTACATTAGGAATCAAGCCTACCTATGCCAATACAGGTTACGGTTACATTCAGCATGATCTGATGCCGGTGGCCGATGATATTTACAAGGTGAAAACCTTTACCGAAAAACCCAATCAGGAATTGGCGAAAACTTTTTTGGCCAGTGGCGACTTTCTCTGGAATGCCGGGATCTTCGTTTGGAAGATCCGCACAATTGTGCAGGCGTTTGAAACGTATTTGCCCGAAATGAGTGAGGTGTTTGTCTCCGAAAAAAGCCACTTCAATACACCTGCTGAACAGGAGGCGATCGAACGGATTTATCCTCAGTGCACCAATATTTCCATCGATTACGGCATCATGGAAAAGGCCAACAATGTGTACGTGTTGCCTTCGTCATTTGGATGGAGTGATCTGGGTACCTGGAACAGTGCCTATGAAAATATGGAGAAGGATTATTTTTCCAACGCCGTGGCCGGTAAAAATGTAATGATAATTGATGCTACACACAATGTGGTGCATGCCGATGATCAAAAACTGGTGTTGTTGCAGGGACTTGACGACTTTATCGTCGTAGATACCAAAGATGTATTGTTGATCTGCAAAAAAGATAAAGAACAGGAAATCAAAGAATACGTTGCCGAAGTAAAACGGAATAAGGGCGATAAGTTCCTTTAATAGATCAGTTCAGTGGAATCAGGAATTCGAAATATTTGGGGTCTCTTCGTAACAGCGACTTTTTTACTCTTCCGGTTTTTCTTATGACTTTGAACCGATTGAGATCAATTACCTCATAGGCCTTTGCGATGCGTTCA
Organism: Lacibacter sp.; assembly: GCA_049240625.1. Taxonomy (GTDB): domain Bacteria; phylum Bacteroidota; class Bacteroidia; order Chitinophagales; family Chitinophagaceae; genus Lacibacter. The sequence continues at coordinate 4,967 of JBMLSG010000103.1, forward strand.
AAATCTTCGATTGTCATTAAAATACGGTGGAGCTGTTCCAGTTCATACTCCAAGGCATGATCGTTGGAACTGCTTTTTTTTACCATCACCAGAAGATTGCGTTTGCTTCTGCTCATACATTCAAACAGTGATTAATAACCCACCATTCCTTTTTTATTGGGACAGCCGCAATTGTTTTTTTTCGTGGCACTGCATCCCGAAAGCGCCGTACAGGTAACCAGTAATACCAACACCAGACGAACCGTATTTGTTCTAAGTAGTTTCATTAATTTTTGTAGTATCATAGGACTTATCTTTACAAACTGTTATGAAAATAACTATTTTACCGCTGAAAAATAACCTTTTTACGTGCACAACCTGAATTTTAACAAACGTATTCTCATTGCACCGCTCGATTGGGGCCTTGGTCACGCCACCCGGTGTATTCCTTTAATAGAAGCATTTCGTAAACGCGGCTGCGAAGTGGTTTTGGCTGCCGATGGTCCGGTTGCCCGTTTATATGCCCGCGAATTTCCCGATCTCGACATCCGTTTGCTCAAAGGCTATGGTGTTCGTTACGGCAAGTCGAATTTAATGCTGCATCTTTTATTCCAGTTGCCCCGTATTTTTCGAATCATTCGCTTGGAACACCAATGGCTGCATAACGTACTGAAAAAAGAGCGTTTCGATTGCATCATCAGTGACAACCGACCGGGTTTGTGGTCGAAAAAAACGCATACCATTTACATCACACACCAGTTGATGATTCAAAGCGGGAGAGGGAAGCGCCTGAATCAGTTCCTTCAATATCTGCACAGTCGTTACATCAAACGGTTTTCTGAAGTATGGGTGCCCGATTTGCGCGGAACCAAAAATTTAGCCGGCGAGTTGTCGCATCCTGACAAACAATGGGTGCATCCGCTTTACATGGGGTTGGTTTCACGCCTGAATTATGAGCGACAAACTTCCGAAGTATATGATCTTACGGTGTTGTTGTCCGGTCCCGAACCGCAGCGAACTCTGTTGGAAAATCGCATCGTGTCACAACTCAATACGTTTCAGGGGAAGGTCTTGCTGGTGCGCGGATTGCCATATGAGCAAACGCCCTTAACCTTATCCGCCCGGCATATTACCGTTGAGCCTTTTTTAAACTCATCGCAGGTTCAAACAGCTTTGTTGAGCAGTAAACAAGTGGTTTGTCGCAGCGGTTATACCACTTTGATGGATCTGGTGAAACTGAAACGCAAAGCCATTCTGATTCCCACACCCGGACAACCGGAGCAGGAATACCTGGCTCGTTATATGCAGGAGCAGAATCGGTTTCCCTATGTGCGGCAGCATGAATTCCAACTGCAAGCCGCTTTGCAAAAAGCAGAAGCCTTTGAATGGACCGATTCGTTTTCTGAAGAAGATTTTACGATCTACGAACAACGGGTCGACGAGCTGCTCGATTATACCCTCTCTGCCTGATCCATTTCCAATACCTTTGCCGTTGTTAAAATCATGGCATTGAAGGGTCCTGCATTTCATAAAGCACATCTGGCGGTATTAACCGCCAATCTTTTATTTGGTATCAATTTCAGTGTCGTGAAATGGATTGCGCCTGCGTTGATCCAACCCTTCGGTCTCAATTTTTTACGGGTCAGTTCCGCTGTCGTATTATTTTGGTTGTTGTATGTGCTCAAGCCTACGGTGTGGCGTATTGACCGAAGCGATATCCCCCGGTTTTTACTCTGTGCCCTCACAGGTGTTGCCATCAATCAGTTGCTGTTCATCAAAGGGCTTACACTTACGACTCCGGTTCATGCGGCTTTATTGATTTTAGTGACGCCCGTATTCATTCTTCTTATTGCCATTGCGTTGAAACGCGAAACGGTCACCCTGGGCAAGGCAGCGGGTTTTGTGTTGGGAATCACCGGAGCATCCCTGCTCATTTTATCCAAAGAGCAAACGGCCATAGGCGCGAATATGCCTTTGGGTGATTTGCTTGTAACGGTCAATGCCATTTCTTATGCCTTTTATTTTGTGCTGGTGAAACCGCTGATGCTCAAGTATTCGGCTTTGCACGTGATCAGATGGGTGTTCACATTCGGATTGCTGATGGTCACTCCTTTTTGTATCGGGGAAGTGTTTACGGCGCACTGGTCGGCCTTTCAGCCGGAACATATTGCGGCCCTGCTTTTCGTCTTGCTGGGTGCAACTTTTTTTGCCTATTTGTTTACTGCGTACGGGTTGCAGCATTTAAGTCCATCAGCCACGGGGTCTTATATTTATTTACAACCGCTTTTTTCGGCGATCATCTCCTCCTTGTTTTTCCGGGAAGCCTTAACGTTCAACAAACTGTTATCGGCCGTCTTCATTTTTGCGGGAGTGTATCTGGTTAATTACCGCAAAAAAAATTCAGAGTCCAAGTCGGCGGGCGCTTAATGTACTGAAGAGTGCAGCGCAGAGTACAATACTGATGGAACTTACCGGCATGAGTATGGCGGCAATCAACGGACTTAACAATGCCTGTGTGGCATAATACATACCTACAATATTGTAAAGAATGGAAAGTACAAAGATGCCGCTGATGATGGCTTTACTGCTTCGTGCATACAAAATGAAGCGATCCAGTTTGTGTACGGCGGCACCATCCAGTATCGCATCGCTGGCCGGCGAAAACTGATTGGTATTGTCTGTAACGGCCACACCTACCTGGCCTTGTTGTAGCGCGCCCGCATCGTTCAGTCCGTCGCCCATCATCAGCACTTGCCGTTTTTCCTGCTGCAGTGATTCAATAAATTCAAGTTTTTCCTGCGGTGTTTTCCGAAAGTGAATACCGGTATGGGAACCAAAGAGTTCCTGCAATCGGAGCCGCTCGGCATCATTGTCGCCCGAAAGTACAAACAGGTCCAACTTGTTTTTGCGTAAACCCTGCACCGTTTCTTTCATTCCTTCGCGATACCGGTTGCTGAATAAAAACACACCCCGTGTTCCGGTACTGAAACGTACATGGACCTGTGTTTCATTGCTGTTGTGTGGTTGTTGCTCCTGCGGGTCGTTGACAAAAGCGGCGGATCCAATTACGAGTTCCATAGATTGGGAACGGGCTTTCAGGCCTTTGCCGGGATATTCTTTGAAATCGGCTAACGTAACAGGAGAAGATGGAGTGTTGCGCATCGTTTCATAAATCAGCCGGCTCAAGGGATGTGACGATTGACGGGTGACTGTCAACAACAGTTGTTGTTCTTCCTGCGATAGCGTATCTCCGTTGTAAGTTACAACCGACTGATGATGTTGTGTAATGGTTCCTGTTTTGTCAAACACAACCGTATTGATCTTGCCCAGCGCTTCGATGACGCCCGCATTTTTAAGGTACATTTTATTCCGTCCAAAACGACGCAGCATGTTTCCATACGTGAATGTTGCAGTGAGTAACAGCGAGCAAGGACAAGCTACAATCAAAACCGAAGTTACGGCCGGTCCAATTTTGGAGCTGTCGTTCCACCACCAATACAAACCGCTCGCCAGCGCAATGCCAAATAAGGCAAGGGTAAAATAGCGGCTCCAGGGATGAATGAACGACTGTTCCTTGTTTTTTCGGTTGGTGAACACATCGTTGTTCCAGAGTTGCGTAATGTAGCTTTGAGAAACCGGTGTTACCACTTCCATTTCCACGGCTGTTCCATTGATTTTACCACCGGCATAGATCAGTTCTCCTTTGTTTTTCCTGATGGGTGTGTTTTCGCCGCTTACAAAACTGTAATCGACCAGTGCCGTTTCATCAAGAAGCAGACTATCGGCAGGTACCATTTCTTCGTTGCGCACGAGAATGATGTCTTGTTTTTTTAATTGGGTTACGGGTATGTTTTCTTCCTGTCCTTCCTTCAATACCGTTACGCCCAATGGGAAATAGGATTTGTAATCGCGGTCAAAAGAATAGGAGTCGTAGGTTTTGTTTTGAAACCATCTTCCTGCCAGCATAAAAAATACAATTCCGCTCATACTGTCGAGGTAGCCCGCTCCGGTATGAGAGAGGATTTCGTACACACTTCTTCCAAATGCAACAAGAATTGCCAATGCGATGGGCGCATCAATGTTCAGCCATTTTTGTCGGAGTCCGGCCCAGGCACTCGTGAAAAAATCGGACGCGCTGAACAACAAAACGGGAAGTGAAAGAACAAGGTTGAGGTATATGAACACTTGCTTGAGAACGGCTTCGTCGATGTTACCACCCGAAAAATATTCCGGGAAACTGAGCATCATAATATTGCTGAAGCAGAAACCGGCTACGCCAATTTTAAAGATCTGGGTTCGGTTGATACGTTTTTGTTTTTTGCCGCCTACATCGCCCAGACTGATATACGGTTCGTATCCAACAAACGCGAGCAGTTCAACAATTTTGCGCAGTGATACTTTTTCGGGCAGGTACTGGATGGTGATTTCTTTTTGTTGAAAATTGGTTTGTGAATGCAAAATGCCCGGCTCGATGCGGTGTAAATTTTCCAGGAGCCATACGCAACTGGCACAATGCATTTGCGGTAGGTGTAACAGCACCCGACTCTGTTTGCCATCGGTAAAGCGGATGAGTTGCCGTTGCACCTCTTCGTGATCCAGATAGGCAAACTGATGTTGTTTGAATTTGCCTTTTGCCTGCAATCCGGGTTGTTTGCTCAGGTCGTAGTAATTACACAATCCGTTTTTATCCAGTAATTGGTACACGAACTTGCATCCTTCACAGCAAAACGTCTTGGATTGAAATTGAATGGAATCATCACAGTTTTCTCCGCAGTGATAACAAGAACATTGTTCGGCAACAACAGGTGCCGTTAGCGTAGATTCCATGGGATTAAATCAGGGTAAGCAGGTAGTGATGAAAATTCTGTTTGAAATCAAGAAAGTTTTTTTCAAATTTCAAAACGGTATCCCGTAGCTCTTCCTGTTCAAAAAGAGTGTCGAGCGATGAAAAACGAACTTGCAACTCCTGTACCTCATCTTCCAGTTTGTGTTGCTGTTCGTCAATTTTATGCGTGAGGGAATCAATCACCGTTTCCTGTTCTTCCAGTCGCTTTTGCAAATGTCGAGCGTTATCAATAAAGCGTTCACCGGGATTGTCTTGTACGATTTCGGCCAATATCCGACTCATACCCGGAATTTCTTTCCGCTGGATTTGCAGTGTGCTTTTCCATGAATTGTTTTCTTCATGGTAGACGTGAAAGAGATAGTGATTCATATGCCCAACATTTTATAGGTACAAAAATGCAGGAAGCATTGAAAATTGTAAATGAGTACAATCAAGACAGAAAATGATCCCTGTCACCTGCACGGTACACGACCTGTAAGATGGCAGAGAAGATACGCAGTTGCGTCAGGCACGTTTCGATTTTCCGTTCTTTTCGAAGAGCCATGCAAAGGGTTTGGGACGTTCCTGTTGCAGATTGAAGCGACCAATACTTTTTTCTTTAAGGATGCGCAAAGCCTCGTCAATATCATCGGTTATCACAAAGAGCTGGTCGTCTTCCGGACTGATGGTTCCCTGTTCTTTCATGAGCCTGACATGTGCTTCAATTTCCCGATGAAACTCTTTACAAAAAACAATCACCGGAAAGTTTTTGATTTTTTTGGTTTGGATGAGTGTGATGGATTCAAACAATTCATCCAGGGTTCCAAATCCGCCGGGCATACAAATAAAGGCGTAGGAATATTTAATGAGCAGTGTTTTACGAACAAAAAAGTAGCGGATGTTCACCCATTTGTCGAGGTAAGGATTGGGGTCCTGTTCGTGCGGTAATACAATGTTACAACCTACTGATCGTCCACCTACTTGCTTTGCGCCTTTGTTGGCCGCTTCCATGAGGCCGGGTCCGCCTCCGGTCATGACCGTAAAACCCATTTTGGCTACTTCGGCTCCCACTTTTTCGGTCAGTTTATAATACTCGTGGTCTTCCTTAAATCGTGCCGATCCAAATATGGTGACACAGGGTCCAACGAATGCGAGTCCGCGGTAGCCTCTTAAAAATTCGAAGAAAACTTTCCATGCAAATTTAAATTCGCGCCAACGGCTTTGCGGTCCTTCTAAAAATTTGATTTCACTGGGATGGCTCATATGGTATTTGTTTTGTTTTTCAAAGGCAGTGGAACTGCCGCTGCTCTTCCTTTAAAGATAAGGAACACGTTTCAGAATTTTGTTGAAAGAATCTTAAAACAAATACAGGGTGATCAGTCTTTTTCGAACCGACCTGTTATTTCGGTGAGATGAATTTTAAACACAACAGCTTTAACGCTGCCGGGTTGGTGCGCATGTACACGTTTGGCTGTCATATGCGGCGCTGTTGCTGTTTTACTAATCTTTAGTTTCAGCGTACGCTTCACCAGCAACTGAAGGGCGTTGAACCGTTCAACATCATCCTGTAATTCTTCATAACGACCCCAGGCTACAACCGTTTTCCAGTTGGTGAGATCTTGTATGCTTTCCACTTCAAAGCACACTTCGGGATGACTTCGCATAAATTGTATTTTCATCCCTTCTCTGGAATGCGCGATGATGGATGTTCCGTCAAACACATAACTGATGGGAACAACATAAACTTTTCCGTTGGCGTAACATCCGATACGTCCCGTCAGGTTGTTGTACAACAATTCTTCTGCTTCCTGTTTGCTGAGTGTGCCTAACATATTATTTCAAGAGTTTGCATTGAGCGTACACTTTATGATCTTCTTCAAAACAGCGTCGCCCGTGTTCATTGAGCTCACGTAGGGTAGCTTTATCGGCCGCATCTGTCATGACCCAGCCGTTACAGGTGTAATGATAAATTTGTGTCGGCAAGTCGTATTCGTCCTGCAAGAGTTGTTCTACTTCCTCAATTGTATGATGTTCTTTGATTTCAATAGCGCCATTGCGGTGTTGTGTGCGAACAGTTACAATTTGCAGGAAAGGATTGAGTTTGTGTTTTTCGGCCGTTGCCATTCCTTTCCGATGGGGCTTCGAGAAAAATTCAAGCCGCAAAAAAGGGAAACTGCCCGAAAAGTCCAATTGCAGTTCTTTAAGTGTTCGCGTATTTTGAATATGTAAAAACATACGTTGGGGATTAAACCCAAACATACTTTGCATTGAAGATATGTTCAATGATCAGACTCATTGAAAGCAATGATGCTTGGCAGAGGGCATTTGTTGTCATCGCCAAAGGAAGATTGTTCTGACAGATTAGAAATCGGCAAATAAACAAACGTCTATTCTTCCCAAACGCCCAGTCCCTGACGGGTTAAGACGGGCTCATCTGCCGTGCAATCTATAATGGTGGAGGGAATCATACCGCCAATACCACCGTCTACAACGAGATCGACCTGTTTTTTAAACTTTTCGTAGATGCATTCCGGATCGGTGTATTCTTCCACCATCGTGCCGGGTAAGGATGCGCTGAGCAGCGGGTGCCCCAGTTCCTGTATCAAAGTACGGGCGATCTCATGATCCGGTACCCGCAAACCAATGGTGTCTTTTTTGCTTTTCAACAATTTGGGAACCAGCTTACTTGCCGGCAAAATGAACGTATACGGACCCGGTAAGTGCTGTTTCAGGACTCTGTACAGCGGGGTAGAAATAGAACGGGTATAATTGCTGAGGTCACTCAGGTCGTAGCAAACAAAGGACAATTGTGCTTTTAATGGATCAATTTGCTTGATCCTGCATATTTTTTCGATGGCCTTTGGCTGAAAAATATCGCAACCCAGTCCATAGATCGTATCAGTTGGATAAATGATGACACCGCCGCTTTTCAGGCAATCAACAATTGTTGCAATATGACGGGGTTGCGGGTTTTGAGGATGTACATGCAGCAGCATACACAAAGGTAGGGTGATTCCGGTGCGTGGATAAACCGGCATTTATCAACAAATGTTGTTGAACACTTGCAAAATAAAATTTAACAATTTACTTTTATTGGCATCTTTTTTGTGACTATTTATATAGTGCTTTCTCTTCCAATGTTCTTTTGATGAACGCAATCCGTTATCTGTGATGCTGCCGGCTTTCGACCTATTTTCGATTCCTTTTCTATGATCAACAATATTTGAACCTCGTGTTCATACCATTTTTGTGGTTTCAGAGGTAAGCAAAAAAAGGGCCTGCGATTTCTATCACCGGGCCCCCTTTTTTTTAGACTTGTTGCACTCAGTCGCCCCGCAGTTGCAGGTTCAGCACCCGCATCAGAAAATAAGTAATTTCTGCTTCAACACTTTGAAAATCATTCGATTTTATGGCGCTTCCAATCACATGCGTGCCGGTATTGGGCATTGCTTTTTCCACTTTGAGAGTGGCGGGCGTTCCCAGTTGCCGGAACATTTCTTTCATGGCGCTCACTTTCACAACCGGATCCTGGTGTTGTTCATCACGGTAATAATACAACATAAGTACAGGTTGTCGTATGTTTTGAAACGTGGCAGGAATCATGGCTGTTTCGAGGTACTCCTGTAGTGCCACCACCGCTTCCAGTCGGTAAGGGCTGTTCCAGTAGCGTTTGTAAATTTCGGTAGTATCCTGCGGCGTAACATAGTTGGAATGCATCACCCAACGGCCAATTTGCAGACCCCAGGGATTGTTGGCGATCCACGCGTTGGGGTCGTTAATAGCAATATTGGGCGATAACAGCACAAGGGCCGTCACTTCAGGAAAGGTAGCCGCCAGTTGCAATGCATTGCTGCCGCCGGTGGATGTGCCCATCAGGATTACTTTTTTGCCGAGCTGCTTTCCGATGGCATAGGCTCGCTTAACACTCTCCCAGTAGCGCTCTGCCGTGAGGTTCAGCAGTTGTTCGGTGGTATCAATGCCGTGTTCGGCCAAGCGGGCCAGGTAGAGGTTGCAGCCAAATTTTTTGGCGATGTTTAGGTGTACAGGGGCACCTTCTTCCTGCGAGGCCGAAAAGCCATGCAGGTATACAATGGCATATTCCGTGGGTCCGGGTGTGCTGTCATTGGCCCAAACGATTCGCGCTTCATTCTCGGGTTTGAGGCGATGCATACGTTCCGTTTCAGCTACATACGAATTCAGGCCTGCTACATCGGTCGGTACCGCAGGGAGTACGTTTGTATAATGCGGTGCGGCGGGGCGGGGGCCAGAAAAATACAACACACTGATTGTCACTGCAATAAAGATGAAAATGCGCAGGGGTTTCTTGATTTTTTGCATTCGAATGGTTCTTGCCGGTTTAGGATGGCGGTTTGAAAAGAATCGGTTTCGTATGAACTTATTGTTGCTTTCTTGCCTCCCCCGTTGAAAAGGCGTACCTTTGCAAACTTAAAAACGGAGTCGGTATTCATTGCAACGGGGTTGCTTTCCGCCTTCGAAACAGAAATTGATTATGAATATAAGAAATATAGCCATCATTGCACACGTAGATCACGGCAAAACTACATTGGTAGATAAAATATTACATGCCACCAAAGTATTCCGCGACAACCAGGATACCGGTGAGTTGATCATGGATAGTAATGACCTGGAACGGGAACGTGGTATTACCATTTTCAGTAAAAACGCTGCCGTTCAGTACAACGGCGTTAAAATTAATGTGATTGACACACCGGGCCACGCCGACTTTGGCGGTGAAGTGGAACGTGTATTGAAAATGGCCGACGGGGTAATCTTGCTGGTGGATGCTTTTGAAGGTCCTATGCCACAAACCCGTTTTGTGTTGCAAAAAGCTTTGCAGTTGAATCTGAAACCTATCGTAGTTATTAATAAAGTGGACAAACCCAATTGCCGTCCCGATGAAGTACACGATGCGGTATTTGATCTTTTCTTCAATTTGGATGCCACCGAAGAGCAGCTCGATTTCCCAACCTACTATGGTAGCGGTAAAAACGGCTGGTTCAACGATTCGCTCACGCCTACCGATAATATTACTCCGTTGCTGGAAGGAATCATTAAGTATGTTCCTGCTCCGCGTGTTTCGGAAGGAACGCTGCAAATGCAAATTACATCACTCGATTATTCTTCGTTCCTGGGTCGTATCGCCATTGGAAAAGTGAGTCGTGGTACGATTAAGGAAAACCAGCAGGTGACGCTGATGCAAACCGATGGTACAAGCCGCAAACTGAAAGTGAAAGAGTTGTATGTGTTTGAAGGAATGGGTAAGAAAAAAGTGGCGGAAGTAGTTGCCGGCGATCTTTGTGCGGTTGTAGGGGTTGAAAATTTCAATATTGGAGATACCATTGCCGATGCCGAAAATCCGGAAGCGTTACCCGTTATCAGTGTGGATGAGCCAACCATGAACATGTTGTTCAGCGTCAACAACTCACCGTTTTTTGGTAAGGACGGTAAATTTGTAACGAGCCGCCATTTACGCGACCGTTTGATGAAAGAAACCGAAAAAAATCTGGCATTGCGCGTAACCGATAGTGAAGATGGCGATAGCCTCATCGTCTACGGTCGCGGTATCCTCCATCTTGGTATCTTAATCGAGACCATGCGTCGTGAGGGATATGAATTAACCGTTGGTCAGCCTCAGGTGATCACAAAAGAAATCAACGGGAAAAAATGCGAGCCATACGAAACACTGGTGGTAGATGTGCCGCAGGAATTTGCCAGCAAGGTGATTGACTTGGTTACACGTCGCAAGGGCGAAATGCTGGTGATGGAAACCAAAGGCGAAATGCAGCATCTGGAGTTTGAAATTCCTTCACGCGGATTGGTAGGATTGCGTACGCAAATGCTTACGGCTACCACCGGCGAAGCCGTAATGGCGCACCGCTTCAGCGAATACAAACCCTGGAAAGGTGTTATCCCCGGCCGAAACAATGGTGTGTTGCTCTCTAAAAATACCGATAAAACGACCGGCTATTCGATCGATAAATTACAAGACCGCGGTACCTTCTTTGTTGATCCGGGAGAAGATGTGTATGCCGGACAAATCATTGCCGAAAACATCAAGCCCGGCGATCTGGTGGTCAATGCAACAGAAGGAAAGAAATTGACCAACCACCGTGCCAGCGGAAGTGACGATGCTACGCGCATTGCACCTAAAACCGTGCTTACACTGGAAGAGTGTATGGAGTATATCGAATTCGACGAATGCATTGAGGTTACCCCCAATTTCATTCGTATGCGCAAAGTAATTCTGGATGAAGAAGACAGAAAACGTCAGGCCAAATCCATGAGTGCACCTCAAACAGCCTGATGCTCCTGAAAATAGATGAAGCCGCTGCAGTTGCAGCGGCTTTTTTATGCCGGCCTGCAGCTTGAAAATACCCTTTGGTACGGACGAATCAATAGGTCTGCTAATCGTAGTTTTAGATCGTTGATGAGACATATGTCGCAACACAATCAATCACCGGAGCTACTGCTCCATTAATAGGACGATCATGAAACTAAAATCCATCAAAATGCTCCTGCTCTTTACCGGTATGAGCTTTTTTGCACAAGCACAAGCACAACAACAAGTAGATGTAAAATATTGGGGCGGACGGGCCTTGTTACTGGTGTCTGGTTACTGGGAGCCGGTTCAGGGCCAATTGAAAGGCCAAATCAGTGATTCCTTATTTGCCTACATTCGTCAACATTGCTCGGAGAAAGGGTGGCCTGAATTTTTTCGTTATCAAAGCGACGATACAAGCAGTTTGCAGCAGGAACAGGTGTTCGACAAACTCATCAAATATAAAGTAGCGACCTACGATAATATCCGGAACGGTGAAAATTATGGTACGGAAGCCATCCTGCGAGTCCCGTGGTTGGAAAATCAGCATGTACATTCCATTGAGGGATGGGACTACGACATCTATTTTATTGTGCCCGATAAAGATGTGGTACCGCATCCGTCAACAAGGCAACCGATAGCACCTTAACGCAAGTGCCTTGTCGCATACCTCAAGTCTGTTCCTTAAGGTTGTTGTCCGTATTTTTTTTCGGCTTCAGCAGCTTTTTCGAAATCGAGAATGACCCCGTTGATGCAGTAGCGTAAGCCCGTTGGGAGCGGACCGTCTTCAAATACATGTCCCAGGTGCGCTTTACAGCGACCGCACTGTACTTCGGTACGGCTCATGCCGTGTGAATGATCCGGTGTATAGAGAATCGAAGCTTTGCTGATGGGCTCGTAAAAACTGGGCCAGCCACATCCGCTTTCGAATTTGGTATCGCTTTGAAACAGTGGATTGCCGCAGGCAGCACAGTAGTAAGTTCCCTTTTCCTTGAAAGATTCAAATTTACTCGTCCAGGGCCGTTCGGTTCCTTTTTCGCGTGCAATATGATACACATCGGGTGGGAGAATTTTTTTCCATTCGGCATCGCTCAGCGTGAGTTTCGTTCGATCGGAGGTGGAATAAACCGGGTTTTTGGGTTGTTCTTGCATGTTTGTTTGTTTTTTCGATTGGGGTTGCGCCCGGCAACACAAGAGCAGCGGCAGACACAGAAGCAGCAATCGGATGGAAAATGAGCGGCGCATGTAACGAATTTAAAATTACAGCCTTTTACCGGTTGTTGCGGGGCAATGCAGCCGGGTATTAAAAGCATAGTTCTCTAACAAGTTTCAGGCAATTTCGGTTCAAAAACACGATAATTAATGGATGCGAAGTATCTTTACACCCTACCAAGACTACAACGTTTTTATGTTTAATCTTATTTTATTTGGCCCTCCCGGAAGTGGAAAGGGCACACAGTCCGAAAAAATTATTGAGAAATACGGCTTAAAGCATCTGAGCACCGGCGACATCCTGCGTAGCGAAATTGCCCGTCAAACTCCGTTGGGAATGGAAGCGAAAAAACTGATGGATAAGGGGCAACTTGTTCCCGATGAAGTGGTGATAGGCATGATCAGTTCTTCCATTGAAGCCAACACACAGGCCCGCGGTTTTTTATTCGACGGATTTCCCCGTACCGTAGCACAAGCCGAAGCGCTGGATAAACTGCTTAAGTTGAAAGGAACCCAAATCAATGCCATGATCTCCTTGCTGGTTACGGAGGAGGAATTGATGAAGCGCTTGTTGAATCGCGGACTCACCAGTGGGCGCAGCGATGATACCAACGAGGAAGTCATCAAAAACCGTATTGCGGAATACAAATCCAAAACCGCCGTGGTGGCCGATTACTATAAAAAATTCGATAAGTTTTTTGAAGTGAAAGGCGAAGGCAGCATTGATGAAATTTTCAATGCCATTTGCAAAGAAATTGAAAAGCAGATGGATGCCTGATAGACGTTGAAATGTTTTTTGAACGACCGGTTACTGATATGTGACCGGTCGTTTTGCTTTATCATAATTTTTTACTGGTGACGTTCACAGGTGTTGTCTGCGGCTAACCGACCGATGCTGTTGTTGGCGTCCCCGCCAACATGAGTGTCA
>JBMLSG010000103.1:18350-20357 GCA_049240625.1 Lacibacter sp.
TGCTGTTGTTGGCGTCCCCGCCAACATGAGTGTCACAGTTTTGGGAGAGGGATTCGGACGTTATTTAATTCAGGAGTACACAAATACCCAGTCCCAATTGAAAATACTTGAAATCGTCTTTGACTTCCGAGCCCATGTAATTGGACGGGTTAACGGTCCATGCGCTGTAGTCAACCGGCAAACGATCGGTACCATAGGGTTTTGATTTGTCTTTTAATCCGGTTGGAAACATCGGTAAATTATAGCGGGCGCTCGCTTTTAAACCCACTCCGCCAAAATTAAAAATAACAGTAGCGCCTCCCATTAAATTGCCGTGAAAGGATTTGTAGCGCCCGTCAAGTGCAGAGGAGTTTACGGGTGTAGCACCTTGTTTGTAGGATGAAACAACAATTGCATTTCCGAGTCCGGCACCAAACTCAGGCATTACGATCAAGAAAGCATCGTCTTCAACATCACCAATGGGAAATCCGAAATTGAAAGATATATAATTGTTTTGCAGGGCAAATTTCCGAACTCCACCCTGTACAAATGCGGCGGTATATTGGTCGCTGCTTCTGGAGTATTCCAGTGAAAAAATATTGTTGTTATTGGGCGCATTGCTTATGCCAATTCCAATTGCAAAGCCGGTTCCTGTACCGTTTTTCACGCGGCCATCTGTAAGTAGATTTTTTTGAACCGCTTCGTAGCCGGTAATGAATTTATTAAAGGAAGCACTTTTGATTTTTTGAAACTGCGGCGTTACATAACCATAAAAGGTTTGAGCTTTTGAGGAAGCACTTACAACTAAAAATGAAAACAGGATTGCTTTGAAAAAGTGGTTGTTCATGATTGCAAAATAAGCAATTTTGCTTAGTGGCAGACTTCGTTCCGTGTTGGTGCTGTTGTTGGCGTCCCCGCCAACAACGATAGGAATTATGCATGATTGATTAACATGTTGGCGGGGACGCCAACATGAGCGTCGAAATCAGTGAGTGTGGTTTGGTGAGCAGACTAAGGACGACAGAAGCGTAATATTTATGACTTAATTTGTCTCCGTATAATGTTTAAAGTTGTTCAAAATCGCCTGCCACCCTTGTCGTTGCAATTCAATGGCGTTTTCAGTTTCAGGATCAAAAGTTATGGTTACTTCTGTTAGTCCGTTATTTTCATTAAACTCAACCTGTGCAATACGTCCGGCAAATTCATAAGAAAATCCATCACCTTCTTTGATTTCAATATATGTTGCCTCAAAGTCAAAGCCAAAACTTCCGTCTTTGGCTTCCATTCTTGCAAAATAGCGTCCACCAACTTTTAAGTCGTTTGAAGCTGTTGGACAACACCAATCGTTATTAGCAAAATTCCATTGAGTAATATGTTCGGGCCGTGTATAATAGTCCCAAACCGTTGGTTTGTTTGCAGCGATGATCGTTTGAACTTTTATTTTTTCCATGTTTTTTGTTTTTCGTGTGGTGCTATTGTTGGCGTCCCCGCCAACAATAGGGTCAAAATCCGTGTTACCTGCCGTTCGCTCTTCTTGTTCTGTTGCACAAGTTTAATGTCGTTCGAAAGTTTATCGTTCAAGCCAATTATGATTAAAACTGCTTGTTTAAATTGTGATATTCAATTTTTGCCATGTAGGGGAAGTAAGGCAAAATTTCAATAAGCTCCTTCGTTTTGGTTTCGTCAACATTTTGAAATATTAAAACAGCGTCCTTTTTTGACACCGAAATAAAAAAGCTTTCCAAAATATGTTCTTGTTTCCATTGGTTTACGAATTCCATTTCTTTTTTTGGCAATTCAGGATTTGATTTTATTGTCTCAATTCCGTTGTCCGATAGAGTAATTAAAACTAATATCCTGTTCATATTGTATTGATTTAAAGTTGTTCAGTAAAGGTAAAATTATATTGATGATTACTGATGTGTGACCGATCGTTTGTTTTAATATAAGTTTTTACTCGTGACGTTCACGGGCGATGTCTGGGGCTAACCAACTCGCCATCATCGGCGGTGCTGTTGTTGGCGTCCT
>JBMLSG010000104.1:0-19388 GCA_049240625.1 Lacibacter sp.
GTCCGGATCACGGCACCGCCTTTGATATTGCAGGAAAAGGAACAGCCGACGAGTCTTCTTTACGTGCCGCTTTGTTTGCAGCAATTGATATTTACAACAGTCGGCATGAGTATTCTGATGCACGGCGCAATCCCATGCGTAAAATGAGTGGCGCTATCCTTGCCAGATCCGTTGACGAAAAAATTTCGGAAGAATAAAACGGATTTTGCACAGGGAGCTATCTGTGTCCGTTGTTAGCTGTCACGGGATTTTACCGGCCCCCTTATTGATGATGTAAGAATTGTAAACGATTTCAATACGCCCCTTCTTGTTTTTGGGTAATTTCGTTTTACCGGATCCGTCATCGTATTCAAATGTGATCCCCTTCGGCAATTTATAATCTTGAGTATTAAATAAAAAAATCGCCTTATCCGGAAGCCCCCATTCACTGTACCTTCCATAAAACATTTCAATTTCATAAGACCCGTTCTCTTTGGTAGTGGTTGTTACCTTTCGAATGAGCAACTGCTTCTCATCAATGTATAAAGTGGAGAGCACCAGATCGTTATTTTCATCCACGGGCAAAAGCTTAACCATTCGTAACTGCATTCCCATTAAGGCCACAGTACCCACATCAATTACGGTATATCCGCCGGAGGGAATAATTGAATTGACATTAATGCTAATTCCTTTCTTTGGCAATAAAGACAAACCTCCATCACGCTTGATTTGAAACTGATTGGGACTTTTGAAATAAGACCGGATTTTAGAAACAGGTGTTTTGATAAATACGATATCCGTTTTCATAATTCCTGTGGCCATATAATCATCGACACGATCGATTTTCTTTTTAACTTTTTGCAACAACATAGTTGCGTCCTGAGAAAATCCCTTGATTGCGATGAAAAAGAAACAGACCGTCAAAATAAATCGAAAGTTCATCGTTATGATTTGAATTAAAATAAATTTGTTAGCATCAAGAAAGAATATCTTTTTTCTTGAAAATACCAATCGCAACAGCAACAAAGCCCACGATATGCAAAACCAGAATTCCAGCCGATTTTAAAATCGCCTTACTGTTTGCAATTGTTCCGGGCAGTGCATTCCCATCGGCATCCACTTTCATGTCAAAAAACCCTTTCCATCCAATCATGTGTGAGGTAAAAAAAAGATGTTTGATTTCCTGAAAAAACGGGATGTCCATCGTTGAGAGAATTGTTAAGACAATTACAATGCTCATTGTTGCAACAATGGGTCCAATTGAATTATCTGCAAACACCGACAACAAAAAACCAAGAGCAGCAACCGTAATTAAGGAAAGTGCAGCAAATCCAAAAGCCAGTAAATAGCGCCACATCAAATCGTTTTCATTAATGAGCACCACTTCATAACTTTTGGCGTTCATCATGCCATCAGTCCCAAACAAAAGTATTGATCCCAAAAGTGCCAGAAATGCAATCCACAACAGAAGCAGGATCACATAGATAGATGTTGCAAAAAATTTACTGAATAATAATTCCGTACGACTGACCGGTTTCGTAAGTAACAAACGCAAGGTTCCCATATTTGCCTCCCCTGCAATCATATCGGCAGCAATCAGCGCAACCAACAACGGCACATGAATCAATAAGGTTTGCAAGATGATAAAACAAACAAAATAGCCATTGACAGGATTCCCCCCAATATCAAACCGCTCACTGATGTCTTTCATGACAAATTCAAGATACTTACGGCCATCCACATAAATTGCTGTTTGAATTAAAAGCACAATCGCCAATACTGCAGCAAATGCAATGTAGGTTCTGGGTTTTCTGAAAATTTTAAAAACCTCAATTTGAATAAGGGTCCACATGTTGATTGGCAGATGTAAGTTTTAAGAAATAATCTTCCAGTTTATTTTTAGAGGCAATTCCAAGTACGCCTACTTGACTTTGAACCAGAAACTGATTCAATAACGGTATTCTGTCTTTTCGGATTTGTAGTTCAATCACAGCACCCTTTTGAACCAATGATGCATTTGCAAAATCCGACTGTTGCAAAAGATTAAAACAAGTTTGCGGAGAATCGGTTTCTAATTGCACAAGCATTTCGGAAGGATAGAATAATGAATCCACTGAACCTTCCACCATTTTTTTCCCCTTGTCGATGATCAACATACGGGTCGCAACCTGTTCCACTTCGTTGAGCAAATGCGATGAAATCAGAATCGTTTTATTGTATGACCGACTTAACAATAGCAATAAGTTTCGGATGTCTGCAATTCCCTGAGGATCGAGTCCATTGGTTGGCTCATCCAAAATAATCAGTTCCGGATCTTGTACCAAAGCAATAGCAATACCCAAACGCTGTTTCATACCTTGGGAATAAGTTGCTACTTTACTTGCATGCCTTGAAGCCAAACCAACCAATTCCAGCTTTTCCATTAATACCTGGCGCGTGGGAGCAATCCCTCCCATTTGAGCAAACAGACGCAGATTTTCGAAAGCAGTTAGATACCTGTAATGATCGGGACGCTCGATAATAGCTCCGATTTTTCGTAATACTTCTTTACGGTGTGTCTTCAAAGGATAGCCGAATAATTCAACCAATCCGGAGGTTGGTTGAATCAATGAAAGAAGAATACGAATGGTGGTTGATTTGCCGGCACCGTTTTGACCTAAAAAACCATATACATCTCCACGTTGAATGGAGAACGACAAATTGTCGACCGCTTTTAAGGTTCCAAATTGTTTGGTAAGCCCTTCTACCCGTACCAGCAATTTGTTTTTATTCATAGTACATTAACACAACAACTGATTGAATGTTTGTGTAGACTAAAAATAATGAAGCTCTTTTTTCGCTCCGACCAATTTTCGGCCATACGAACCAAACAAAATACTGACCAATCTCATAGAGCAGCTTTGCTCATATCATTTTTAAGTGGCTCAATCAATTCCTAGCTTAGCACAAAACCAACTCCCATGGAAATGTGCACTTAATTCTAATGGTGTTTTTTATGAATCTTCCCTTGAAAAACCATCAAAGTCCATTGTTTTATGGTAGCCATACTCTAAACCATAAATCATATATTATGAAACGCAAGGTTACCCACTTAGGGTTTCAATTCAAAGGGTTAATGATCGTTATGTTTGCACTTTGTACCCTTTCATCGTATGCACAGATTTACAGGGGGTTTACCAAAATTTACTCCGACAATCTGAGAGGAGGACACACCATTATTGGCAATACATTAATGGCACAATATACTTCATCAAGTCATATCACCGTCAACTCCACGGCGATGAATCAATTCAGAAATGCAACCCGTACAAGTGATTATGTAAACGACAACAGTGATATGTATTTTGTTGATGTTGACCCCGGCAGCAACTCTCTTTACAATTCATCGTCTGCCGATTTGATTTTACCGACCGGCAGCAATACCATTAAAATGGCAAGATTGTACTGGGGTGCTCGTGTTGCTAACAGCGCCATCGTCAATATACCGGAAGCCAATTCTAACATACGAAGTATTAAAATAAGAAAAGGCACGGCCGGAGGATACCTTGCCTTGACTGCTCCGGCAAGCCAACTCGACAAAACCGTCATGTCCAACTACTCCAGCCACTCTGTTTATCAGGCTTATGCGGACGTTACAGATTTTGTTCAAGCAAATGGAGCCGGTACTTATACCGTGGCAGACATTACTGCATTTGAAGGAAGTGTTGCCAACGGGGGCGGTTATGCAGGATGGGCATTGGTGGTTGTGTATGAAAATCCGAGTTTACCTTACAGCAGCGTTCGTGTATACGACGGATACATGCAAGTATTCAACGGCGGTTCGCCTCAAACACAATCCATTACACTAACCGGCTTGGATGCACCTTCAGGAGGCATGACATTTGGAAGTGCGTATATGACTGCTATGACCTGGGAAGGAGACAGCTACCTGACTGCCGATTATTTCAAAATAAACGGCACACAATACAGCAATCTGCTTTCATCCGGAGCGGTATTGAATCCTGCCACTAATTTCTGGAACGGCACCATTACTAAAATGGACTCTGTTACTCAAAGAGGTTATCATGTTACGGCTAAAAATCCGAACTACGTGAATCAAATGGGTATTGATATTGACGAGTTTTATGTAGGCGGCACATATGGAATTATTGAAAATGCAAAACAGGTAAATATTGAATTTGGGACTGAAAGTGACCAATACTTTCCCAGTTTGTTTGCGTTTACTATGCGAATGAAAGATCCTCAAATCCAATTAGACAAATACATGTCTGATGCCGGTGGCGACTTAAAAGTTCAGCAATATGAAATTTTAACCTGTGTCATTGAAGGTCAGAATCTTATATCAGCCCCCGGTCATAGTTACAATACCGTTGTAACCGACACGTTACCGGGCACTGTGGATTATGTACCCAATTCAATGTACATATGGGATGGCAGTAATTGGATTGCAGTTTCCGATGCCGCAGGTGATGATATTGCGGTTAAAGGATATCATTCTGCTACAGCCAGTCATTTTGTAAAATTCCATGTTGGAACCGGTGCCAATGCTGTCAATGGAGGCGAATTGAGTGAAGGTGCTACTTTCAAATTCAAATTTCAAATTCAGGCAAAAGCGAATGTAAGTGTTGTTAATACTGCTCGAATGGTTGGATGGAACCAGGCACTTACACAGTCTTTCTTTGATGATGCTTCGGCCGCCTTACCGGGAGATCAGGCACCACTTGCCGTGAAATTGTTGTACTTCAATGGAAAACTCAACGGAAATCTGGTACAGCTCGAATGGAAGGTTGCATCGGAGCAAAATACCGACTATTATGAAGTTGAACGCAGTATTGATGGACGAAACTTTAAATTAGTTGGCAGCGTTCAAAAAAATCAGGCCGGCAACAGCGAAACTGTTTACCGATTCAACGACCCTGTTATTGAACCGTCCGCTTCCTTCTTCTATCGAATTCGGGAAATTGAAGTCACTGGTAAAGGTACCGAATCCGGCATTCTGAAATTAAGTAGCAATCCGGAAATCAACCGTTACAATTTAATAGGTCAAAATCCGGCGAATGGCTTTGTTACTGTACAAGCTACTTTGAAAAACAATATCCCATTAATGATACGTGTTTTGTCATCTAATGGGGCCGTTATGCACACTCAAACATTGAATGGTCAAAAAGGAACCAACCTGTATCGGCTGGATGCATTCCAAGGGTTAAGAAATGGCCTCTATATCATTGAAATATCTGATGGCACACTCCGGGAAGTGTTTAAAATAATGAAACAATAAAACATTGTCAATTATTTAAAAAAGGCTGTCTCAAAATACGAGACAGCCTTTTTATCTTGGTAAGATACTGATGAAACACTTGCTTAAAGATATTCAAAGTCACACATTAGTTTTAAGTCGTACTCCGGAGTTTCTTAAAATACCAAATAACTACTGCTGTAAATAGAGTTTCTTCGTTTGCCGGAATTGTCCGAGTTGCAACTCAACAAAATAAAAATTATTATGAGGCAACAAACAATCATCTAAAGAAATTTGATTTGTCCCGGTCCGAAATACTTTTGTGACACGATTGATCATCTGCCCGTTTTGTGTAAAAATTCGTATGACCCCTTTCTCCTGCTTAGGAAGCGTTACCAATAAAAAAGATTTTCCGGAAATCTGATTCATGACAATATTGAATGTAATTGACTGCTGTAGCTTAATTGCAACGGTATTACTATACTGCACTGCGCCATTTAAACTCACCACCTTGATGCGGTAATAAATAGTGCCGGGAACAGAGGATACAGGCGCTTCGGAAAAACGGTACAAGTGACTGCCATTCCCTTTGCCCGTAACAATTCCAGCAAACTCAAATAACCGCCCATCGGTGCTCCGTTCGATTTCAAATGAATGAACATCAAACTCATCCTGAGTTGTCCAGCTCAACATTATCTGACGCTGAAAATTTCCTTCCAGAACGATGGAGTGTAAAGGCAGGGCCGCGGCAGCAGAAAAGCCAAAATCAAGATTATGATTATTGGCACCAAAAGAAGATAATGAGATTGGAATCAATGGCACAGAGCCGGATAAGGTAGCGTCATTGTCACTGTAGTCAATAATCCCTGATCCCACGATATTCGCCGGAACCAACCCTAATCCGGCAAGGTCATTGACGCCAACACCTCCTGACCAATCAGACGATCCTATTCGAACATTGTATAACAAACCGGGTTGTGGTCCACTTTGATTCCCTGCCGTAAAGGGATCTCCATCGGTTACATTCGCATGATTAAAATACCATTCACCCAAACTGCTAGTCGTTGTTGCCCCTAACAAAACATCGTCGGCATTACCCGGTACTCCATCCGTGCCATTCGAATAAAATTCAATAGATACGTTTGCAATACCGCTTTCACCGGCATCCTGAATTCCATTATTATTTAGATCATTCCAAACACGATTCCCGATTTCAAGCGGAATCTCTGCAGAAGCTAATTCAATATCACCCAATCCGTTTGCTTTCGAGAAAGCTCCGTTTGCTGTTCCATAAATCTGATAGTCATCTGACTTAGCTCCATTGACCGTTGAGAACTTGATCGTTCCTCCTGAATTGATCACTTTCGGATCCATTGTAGTTGTAAGTACCTGATCGCTTCCGGGAAGACGAACCATGGCCCCCATCTGCGTTTCGGCATGATTACTTGCGATAAACTCCTGATCAAAAAATTCGCCTCCTCCGGGGCCTTGATTGTTTCCAACACCACCGCCTGCGGATGAATACGTTTGACCCAAGGAAGTATAACTCCCGTTCCCCTCAAGAGATAAAGCACCGGTGCCACAATTACGGCCGGCAATAAGCAAATCACCACCGATAATATAATTCACATTTGAAGTCGTTGTAGATAAATTCCTCCGATTCGCCCACCCCCACTGATTTCCGGACCGATCCATAAATCCCATAATCAAATCGCCACGCTCGGTAAATTCCAGCCCAGAAAAAATGGGAGTAGGGTAGGTCCCAAAATTGTTGTCCTGCGGCAGATAAGCTCTTGAATTATTGGTCCATGGATTCCACTTTTCGCCTCGGTTTACCCCTGTTTGATCTGAACGCGATGCCCCTTTTCTATAGTTTAACGGAAAACTAATAACGGCAGATGATTGAAACACAGCAGTACCGGTTGCCTGATTCAGCACAAATACATACGCATTCATATCTGTAGTGCCCCCTACTGTGTTTGTACCTCCATTTTCAGCTGTTGTTAATGCTCCAACAAACACCTTGTCGCGATAAAACTTGATTCCAAAAGGTCTTAATACTCCATTCGAAACGGTCACACTTGGTAAAGAATAGCTTTCAATTGACGTGACAGAAGTTGGATTATAGGCATTGTTTAATTGTAGACGATAAAGCTTACGATCATAAAGGTTCACTACAAATAAAAACAGGCCATCATCACTTATTTCTATGTCTCCCAACCCAACTTTTCCAACCTGATCAAAGGCGGCAGGATCATAGTTTGCCGTATTTCCACTTGGAAGTCCCCGTTGAAGATTGGTACCAACGACACCCAGTCCTTCAGGCTGTCCGCTTGCCGGATCTGTAGCACCTAGGTAAGTGACACTATACCCATTCGCCGAAAGCTGATAACTGGAACCGTCTCCATAACCAGGTGCCGTTGATGCAGCTCTGGTACGTCCACTTCCTAATAAAAGGGAGCTATTTGCGTCCATATCAAAGAATGAAGTAACAGTAAACGTGTTCGTAGAGGGCGTTAATAAATAAATACCTCCGGTACCAAGCGTACCTAGTCCACAATGACGTTTTACAAACGCTGATGTAAACAATTTTCCTGTCTGTTTACTATACGCAATACCCCAGGTGGTTCCTATACTGGTGCCGTTCAGTGTGAAAGTTGGCACTGTTAATCCTGTATTGTTGTATGGATAACCAATGAACCAGCGTTGAGTGCCGGCTGTACCTCCTCCTGTTGGATCTCCATTCACCCATGTATTTGTAAAAACAAACGGATTTGTTGAAGTAATAAAATCTGCTTTGTATTGTACCCCGTAATCTACGGTTCCCGGAGCGCTCACAAAACGCACATTGCTACCCCCTGACCCAAATGTACTATTATCCTGACTTGACCCAACGCATTCACTACCTGAAGGGAATGAAAATTCCAACCGAACCGCCACAGTAAACGGTATTGTATAGGTGCCATTGTTGGCTGTGCTGGTGGTTGCAACCACCGCATCGGATGCATCGTAGGCTGTAACGATTACACCCGGCACACCTGGTTCATTGGTAGGGGCAATCGTTTCCCTTGTTCCATTGCCATTGTAGTCTCTGTAAACAGTACCTGTAATTTGAGCATCACTTACTTTTGCAGCGAAAAGAACAGTCAATATACAGATTGAGTGTTTTATCTTCTTCATTGAATGTTTGCTGAATTGGAGATTATGAATTTATTTAATACGCATTGAAATTTCAAAAGCCACCTAAGTGGCTTTTGAAAAAATGCGGGCGAATGCTACTTCTTTATCAACTGCAACATTTCAGTTGTGGCACCAAAATGAAGTTCCAATAGATAGAGTCCATTGGGCAACTTATTCAGCTCTCTGATCTGAATACTGTTGATGCCCCCCGGTAAAGTATAATGGGCATGGTATACGGTCTGGCCAGTGGAAGACAGCATTCGGACAAAGCCGGATGTTTTGTTATCCAATTTGATTTGAACATTCAAAAAATCTGCAAATGGGTTTGGTAATACCTGGAAGCGGACGGAGCTTCGAATGTTCATCTTCAGGACATTGCTGTATTTTACAGATCCGTCAAATTGAACCATTTTTACTCTGTAAAATAAATCCAGACCACTCAATCCATTCAGGTTATCAACCATATCATATTCAAAACTGCCTTCACCCTGACTGCCGGCTCTGCCGACCTTCGAAAACTGTAACCCATCAAAACTCCGCTCAACTTCAAAGAAAGACACTTGTTGTTCTTCAATCGTATTCCATTGCAGATTCACCTGTCCATTATAATTTCCTTTTAATGTCAATGCGCGAAGCGGCAAGGCCGTAACGTTGATGAGTCCGGCATCAAAACCTAAATACGGTGAGCCGTTTTCAACCGTAAATTCTACGGTTTCACCACCCGATGTATTGGCTTTGCTGTTGAGCAATGAACCGTTTCCTCCAACATTGTATGTTGTAAACGAACTACCATCGGGACGGTTACTGAAAACAACATAGTATTCGCCGGCCGAAATACCGGATATCAACCATTGTCCATCCCCATTGGTTACAGCAGTGGCTGTCCAAACATCATCTCCGCCACCAATAGCCCCATTGGGTCCTGTACTAAAAACAGTTGCTGTTACACCAGCAATGCCCGGTTCACCCGCATCTTGTAATCCATTGTTGGCATTGGCAGGGTTTCCGGCGCCGTTATCAAACCATACATAGTTGCCGAGCGCTGTACCAATAGGACGAAGACCCGCATCAACGGTTGTGTTATAATCTCCTGCAGACAAAACAACTGCAACAGTACGTCCGTCTGTGTTTAAAGAATTCGCGTCACTGTCATTCGTATCATTTCCTCCCCCACTTGTTTGATCCAGTGTCGTGAATTGCAATCCTTCCGGAATTGTTGAAAAGCCTACCGTGTAGGTTCCGGGTGTCAGATTGCTAAACAAATAATTTCCATTCGCATCAGTAATTGCAGATGCAATGAGCGTTCCACCGTTGTTGTAAAGCAGTACAGTTACACCCGGTATTCCTGATTCGAATCCATCCTGAATTCCATCCCCGTCTATATCCAACCAAACATAATTACCAAGTGAGGCACGGGTTGAGACAATACCCGCATCAACAGTACGGTCATTTCTATTGCCCGAGTTTAGTGTAACAGATTCTGTCAATCCGGAGGAGTTTGCATCATTATCGGTTGAATTATTACCTCCCAGATCAGTTCCCGTAATCGTAAATCCGGCAGGCAGATTGGTAAATGAAACGCGATATGTGCCATCAGACAATCCTACAAATAAATAAAATCCGTTTTTATCAGTGGTAACAATGTAATTCTGTGTACCCGGTATATTGGGATTGTCCACCGGATTACCTGTTGCATCCAATAAAACTGCTTGTACCCCCGGAACGCCTTGCTCACCGGCATCCTGAATACCATTGCCCGCATTGCTGATTGTACCGGCGCCATTATCAAACCACACGTAATCTCCCAGTGTATTAGTACCAGCAGGTGCAGTTAAGCCCAGATCCAGCGTTAAATTATCTTCACCCGTATTCAGATAAAATACAGGCGGTGTCAATCCGTCACTATCCACTTCATCATTTGAACCTGCATTAGAAGTTGTAACAGAATATCCGGAAGGTATCGTACTGAATGTAACTTTGTATAAACCTAAAGGAAGACCCGTAAACAAATAGTTTCCAAAACGATCTGTTTGAGTCACCCCAAAAGTGGCTTCACCAGGATCACTAAAATCGCCGTCTAAGTTGAGATCACAACTAAGTGTAACTGTTACACCTGGAACACCGGGTTCACCGGCATTTTGAATTCCATCTGCATTTAAATCAACCCAAACTTGATTTCCTGCTGTTCCGGTACCTGTAGGCACACCTTGAATGATACCTGCATCAAGAGATTGGTTGCTGGTACCTCCCGTTAAACTGACCGTTGGAGTAAACCCTAAACCAAAAACATCGCTATCGACTCCATCAGCACCGGCATCTGTTTGTGTAAACCGATAACCGTTTGGAATATTTGCAAAAACCACATAATAATTCCCATTAGACAGGTTCACAAATTGATACCAACCTGTCAGATCAGTTACGGTAGTACTTATCCGAATATCGTCATTGGTATACGCAAGTCCGTCCATTCCAACAGTATAAAGTATGGCTGTTACACCGGGCACCCCATTTTCGTTGGCATCCTGCAATCCATTTTGATTGTAATCGAACCAAACAAAATTCCCAAGTTGATTTCCGGTGTTTGAAGTCAATACCAATCCAGCATCCCAGCGCATATCTGTTGAAGGCTGATTAATAACTATCACTTGTGTTCGACCCGTTGAAGGATCTGCATCACTGTCAAGAGCATCGTTAGTTCCCTGGTTTTGGCTTGTCAAACCACTGTATCCTGAAGGAAATGAAAAATTGTTAAAGTCAATGATATATGAACCATTCCCTAAGTTTGAAAAAATATAATTTCCAAATGCATCCGTTACTGAAACCGTACGTGTTAAAGGTCCGGCTCCATCTGGGTCAATCGCATTTCCTGCTCCATCCAGTAACTCAACCGTTACCCCGGCAATACCCGGTTCACCCGCATCCTGTATTCCATTACTGTTCAGATCATTCCAAACACGATCGCCGATGCTGCTTAATACACCCGGAACGATTCCTGCATCCAGCGTCCTTAAATTTTGACCTGAACCGAGAACAATCGGATCAGTTTTCCCAAAACTGCTGCCGGTTGTATTTACATCACTGTCTGTATTGTCGTTCCCACCGGCATCTTTTGTGGCAAACAGAAAATCGGCAGGCAAAGTAAACCCTATGGAATAGGTGGCACTTGCCAGATTTGTGAACAAGTAGGTTCCGGTTGCATCTGTAATTGTTGTTGCAAGCGCAACTCCTGAACCGTTGTACAAGGTAACTGTTACACCTGCTACGCCCGGTTCGCCCGAATCCTGAACACCGTTTCCGTTACTATCAATCCAAACCTTATCGCCAATACTTCCCAAAACGGATGTTACTGTCACAAAATAGAGTCCTGCGTCTTGATTTAGATCAGACTCTCCGTTTGTAAGATTGATACTTCCCGTTCTTCCTGTAACCGTATTGACATCTGAACCGTTGCCGGCAGTTGCTCCCCCTGAAAAGGAAGTGTTATCATTCGAATTGGTTTGAGGACTGTAGGAATAATTTACCGGAGCTGTGATTTGAACAGAATAAGATGTTTGAGCGATAGTGGTTGCGTTGGTTTGATCGGTAGGAACAAGACCAGTAAACAGATATGCTCCGTATGCATCGGTAAGTGTGGAACCAATCAAAATATCGTCGGTTGTTCCCGCAATACCATCGGCTCCGTTTTGATAAAGTTGTACAGGAATCCCTGCCAAACCTACTTCACCCGGATCCTGAATTCCATTGTTTGCGTTCGAAGAATTGCCTCCACCGTTATCCAGCCATACCCAATTACCCAATTCAGCAGCGGTACTGAATCCGAAATCAAGTGTATGATTATTTTGCCCATAAGCCCCAGTTGTAACATTTATTTCGGGTATAGAACCTGTGATGATAGCATCGTTGTCACTTAGGTCAATAGCACCATTCCCGGTTTGATTAGAAAGTGTCAAATTAAAACCCACCAAATCACCACCGGCTCGTGGTCCACCACTACCTCCATTGGCCGTTGGATCCCAATCATTCCCTGTACCACTTGTTGCAAGACGTACTTTATATACAGTATTCGGCAACAAATTAACACCGTAATTAATTCCGGTTGCATCCGTACCCGCAGCGCTTGTCAAATACCAATTGCCGGATGCATTGGTTGTTACGAATGTAGCCTGTACCCCCACTGCAGGATCACTATCAACTGCATTGTTTGAAGCGTCTACCAACTCTAAAACGATACCTGATATACCCGGTTCACCTGCATCCTGAATTCCATTTTTATTAACATCGTTCCAAACCCGATTACCAATTTCAACAGGAGGTTCTACCCCTGCTATTTCAATATCTCCCAATCCTCCGGATTTTCCTAATGTTCCGGTTGACATATTGTTGGCACTTAAATACAATCTGTAACCATCAGATGCGGCTCCATTTGTCAATGAAAACTTGGAGGTTCCTCCTGTTCTTACTACACCATCCGGATCCATATTGGCTAAAATAACGCGATTGTCTCCCGGCAAAACAGCAGCCGAACCCAATGCGGTTTCATCATGTGTTCCGGTCAACGCATCTCCTTTAAAAAATTCAGAATTTCCAGGTCCCTGATTGTTAGCTGCTCCACTGGAAAAGGATGATCCGTTGTTGGTATAACTACCATTAAATTCCATTGTATAGCCGCCGGTACTGCAGTCTTTCCCCGCAATCAGCATATCGCCACCAACCGGATATCCGATAATCGTTGTCCCGCTCAAATTACGATAGTTCCACCAGCCAAACTGATGCCCTCCACGATCCATAAACGACAAAATGAGATCACCCTTATCAGAGAACTCCAGATTGCTCAAAATAGGTTGTGGGTAAGTTCGATCATTACCTGATCCAACTGTAACAGAAGTATTTCGGGTCCATAAATACCATTGTGCCGCATAGTCGGGTGATGTCCATGTCATAGCTGCGCCTTTGTTGTAATTGAGCGGATAGGACAATGTTGGAGTTGTATTAAAACTGGCAGTACCTGTTGGAGCATTCAACTCATAAACAAATGACCAAAGATCCGTGTACTCAGGAACGCCGGTATTGTTTTCCAACGTATGGGCTCCTCCATTTTCTCCGGTTGTAACGGCTCCTACATATAATTTTCCTCTGTAATACTTGAGGGCAAAGGCACGCTGAATACCGGTTGTTCCATCATAAAAGTTGGTGCTGTTATAACCTGTTACACCGGAATAGCCGGCGATCGAATTGCGTAAAGGTGGATTGGGCAATGTATAAGAAGTAACAGCAGTAACAGAAGTGGGATTGTAAGCATCATTTAAAGTGAGTCGGTATACTTTTCTGTCATAAAGATTTACTGCAAATAAAAATCTTCCGTCATCACTGATTTCAAGATCACCTAATCCAACTTTCCCAACCTGATCAAATGCAGCCGGATCATTTGACTGTGTAGTAAAATCACCGCTTAATCCTCTATCCGTATTTGTTCCAATTACACCAAAGCCGACGGGCTGCCCACTTGCAGGATCAACTGCGCCATTGTAGGTAACCTGTGTAGAATTGGTACCCCCATTATTTAAAGTATAACTGCTGCTGTTTCCGTAAGCAGGGGGAGTCGTTGAAGCATCCGCCCTAGTCCTGTACGCTCCGCTGTTTGCTACTGCATCCATATCATAAAAATTTGAAACAGTAAAGGCGGTCGCTGTAGGCGTTAACATATAAATACCTCCCGAACCCATTGTTCCAAGTCCTATATGGCGCCGCAAAAATGCAGCTGTAAATATTTTACCGGATTGCTTACTGTAAGCAACACCCCATGTTGTTCCGATTGTTGCAGAAGCTCCACTCAAGGTTTGAGCAGGTGGTGTAGAAATACCGGAATTGGTATAAGGAAAACCCACAAACCATGTGGCATTTTGTGAAGTACCGGCCACCAAAGGATTCCCATTAGCGTACTGCGGAAGAAAAACGCTTGGATTGGTCGTACTTATGAATTCGGCAGGATTGTTGATTGCATAATTCTGAACACTTGATGAAGAAACAAACCGAACACTGTTTCCATCGCCGTTAAAACTGCTGAAGTCAATTGTACGATCGACGCACACTGTTGGTGAAGACGGAAACGTAAATTCAAGTCGAACAGGCACCGAATAGGCCAAAGAATAACTTCCATCTACTGCCGATACGGTTGTATTCACAACTACATCCTTTGAATTATAGGCTGTAATAACAACACCAGGTACACCCGGTTCAATTGTGGGTGCTACCGTTTGTCTTGTACCGTTTCCATTGTAGTCGCGGTAAACAGTACCGGTAATTTGCGTTTTTGCCTGAGTAGCCGATAGTACTGTCATAAATATCAGCACCACGCGTAGATAATGGGTCATAATGTTTCAGTTGAGGATAAATGAAAAGTGATTGTTTGCCAACATGCGTAAACCTATAGTGGCAGAGAGTGTGTTTTTAGGATGGAATTTAAATAATATATTTTACTTACTTTTTATAAGTATTTTGCAAATATCTGCAAATATAGCATTCCACAAACCTGAGCTTTCTGATTTTTCAATCAACCAAAAAGATATTATTGAAGTTGATACACCCAACGGGCTTCGTTTTCATTCCATTGAAAGGTGTAGACCGTTTCCTGTTTTTCGGTAGGAGCTGTTAAATTGAAGTTGAACTCCACACCATAAATCTGCATGGCGCCATATTGATTGAAACGGATTCGTCTAACTTTATCATCACCTCGGGGACCCAACATAGATAAGGAGAATGCCAAGTGCATTCTTCCTGAAAAAGTACCTTTTGCAGATAATTTCACTTCCCATACATCGCTGCTACGGGCACTACCCAGATACAAGGCACGATACCCCGGCATATAAGAAATACCCATCCCCAATACATCAACACCTCGAATTTGATCGATAATTTCACCGGTCTTTGCATTGAGTGCATAAATTATACCGCGTTGGGTTTTTCTGTCACTACCCTGAACGCTTGAAACATACAAGGTGTTGGTTTCACATAAATATGCAAAGCCCAATATCCCATAAGGATTGGTTGGAGGTATCGTATCGGATAAAGGCAGTTTTGCAAACACTTTCATTTCACCGGAATTGGCATCAACCCGGTAGATGGTATTTTGATTTTCGGGAGGATTATTGAGAACGTTTACAACAGGAACCGGTGCAACAAAACAATGACCATCAGGACTGATTAGAATGGGACCCAACCAACCTCCCATTCTCCAGGTTGGATGTTGGACTTTTTTTGCGGGTCCTGATTGCTGAAGTTCGAGAAGTACCAGTCCCATCATCGTTTTTTCAGATGTACTGAAAAAGGCCTTAGAAGGACTGATGCCCCAATTGGAAAGAAAAGAAGGCTGACGCTTACATTCGTTATTGCTGAATTCCACTTGTTCCGTACAGGCAGTTCCAACCATTACGAGAAGAAAAAAAAAGGAGCAATGAAAGTACCTTTGAATGTTCACATTGATTGTTTTAAATCATTTTTTAATGGGCACAAACATAGGCCCTGCAAAACAAGGATAAATCTTTGTTTCATAAACTCCATTCTTGATTTCGTTTTCGGCCCAACAATACTCACTCCCCTTACGATCGTCGTTTCTTAATTGAGCGACGTACCAAAGAATAAATGGAGCATCTTGAATGGATTCCGGTTCTATAAATTTCTCCGGCCCCTGCCGAAAATCTGTGTTGCAACAAGGCCCGATCGTAACGAGATCACTTTCCCCTTCATCTTTTGTTGGTTTAAAACGGGTAAGATACAAATAGGCAAAGTCGCCCCGCCCTCCATCTCCAAACTGACCGTTTCCGGGCTGTAGATAAAATCCATCTGTTGCACGCTCCAACATATATTGATATCCTTCTGAGGTATAACCTGTAGAGTCCCCCTGAAGTTGCCATTGTTCTTTCTGCCACTGTAACCAGGCTCCATTTTTTTGCTCAAAAAAACGATTTTTTGCACCTTCAAAAGCGATACGAAAAACAGGCCTGTACGTGCCGGTATTGCCGCAGCCCCGGCCCAGACTTGCACAGGAGATACGAAATCGGCCATCATTATAAAATTCATATCGCTGTTTGTAATTGTAATTGCAGGGGGTGGGCCAACCTTCACTCCGAAATGTCTGTTCCAGTACAAATCCTATATTTCTCCCTTGAGCACTTTTTAAATCGAACACTTTCGGAACTTCCCAGGCCACTACTGCCGCCTGACTGAAATAGGGACAACCAACAGCATCGCTGTAGCCAAATCCGTCTGTACCACTGTAGCTAACATGCCAGTCAACCAATTTTGCATTCCTTAATATCGGTGTCCCCTTAAAACGAACATCCGAAATACGCAAACCATCACTACTGGTTAACATGTATTTTAATTCCCATCCGCTTCGTTCTACTATCTGATTCTGCTCACAAAAACAAGCCGTAATTTTATCATCTTGTAAACGTCGCTCTGTAACCAAGGGTAATGGCTCACCGGATTTACCAACTGTTGTCCAGCGGATTCCCACCAAACGATAATCCGTTAAATCCACTATAGCCCATAAGGCCTTTTCCCCTTTAATAAAAGTGGGGGCAACACATAAATGACGACTGCGTTCACAACGGGTTCTGTTAAGAGCCGTTTTGGTACTAGCCATCAATGCATCTTTCTCTCCGGGTTTGTAGCCCAAAGCAGAACAAACTTCCGGCGACGCAATAGCAATTTGCGTTGCCAGATCAATTAATGACTGAGGAAGGTCGGGTTGTGACTGACTTATATAAAATCGATTTAATGACACTTGCTGTTCAACATCCACAATAGCAACAGATGTATTATTCAAAGCATAATTGTACATTTCGACCCGATAACAAGATGTCAAACGGTAGGGCTTGGGAATACCCGCCATATCACTCTCTCGAGCTGGATAAATACCAAATATCTCGTTGCGGAAAGGCGTTCCGGAAAGAGGATCCCGCAGGAATTGTGTAAAAATCGTATCCGCCAGTGCAATTTGTTGTGCCCGTTCTTGTGCCTGATTTAATTTATCGGTACATAAAACAACCGGAAGTTCATTTAACAAGCAGGCTTTAACCAAATCAATACGCGCATGAACAGATGGCAAAAGAAATGATGTGTCAGGTGAGAATAATACCGACTCTAATTCCTCTTGTCCATATTGATTACCGGGTTGTTCGTGATTCGAACAAGAAACGCAACAATTAAAAACAAGGATGAAAATGACCAAATCATGTAGCCTCATAATTGACCAAAAGGATTTCTGTATTTAGGTTGAGTTCGTAAGGTTGAATCTGATAAGCTGAATAGAAAGCGGATCAAATCCAAACGTTGCTGCGAATTTAAACGGAATCCGGTAATAAACGGATGTTTCAATTGATCAAAACGAAC
The DNA here is from genome assembly GCA_049240625.1 of Lacibacter sp. Taxonomy (GTDB): domain Bacteria; phylum Bacteroidota; class Bacteroidia; order Chitinophagales; family Chitinophagaceae; genus Lacibacter. The sequence goes on from JBMLSG010000104.1 coordinate 17,789, forward strand.
GCCCCCATTTTCATATCTGATAATAACTTCTTCAAGATGCTCTACGCTTCCATCATGCAAATAGGGTGCAGTATACGCAAGATTCCGAAGTGTAGGCACTCTGTATTTTCCTGCATCCGCAGACTTTCCTGTAGTTTGCATAAGCCCTCTATGAACTGATGTGTCGGGGAAAAAACCGGTGTTAAAATAAGGAGGTGCCCCGTCTGGAGGAAGATTAAAATTGATACCCCCATGACACCGGATACATTTCAAGCTGTCCGAAACAAATAAACGATATCCACGTCTGACATCGGGGGGCAAAGTAAACGAATCGTTACTCGATAGATAAGAATCAAACGGTGCTTTAAATGATACAATTGTTTTCACAAATGTTGCCAACGCCAATTGAATCGTACGTGTTGTAATGGCCGGATGATGATCAGGGAATGCATCTTTAAACTTTTCATAATAGAAAGGATGACTCCGTATTCGGGATACAATCTCATCTTCATGCCCCTCCCATCCTAATTCGACAGGACGAGTATGAAACATTGGATTATGAATTTGTTGCTCCGGAAAATGAAGTGATGAGTCAGTATATGTAAGGTAAGGATTGAGAACCAGATTTATCAAAGCAGGAGCATTATGTGCTGTGAGGTCACCCATTGCTCCGGCAGAACGCCTGTAATTATCAGTAAAAGAAAACTCCTGTGCATGACAAGAGCCGCAGGATTTGGTTTGATTGAAAGACAAACGGGTATCATAAAACAGATAGCGCCCTAGTGCAGCTTTCGCACTCGAGTAGGCATTCGAATCGTCTAAAAAAATACGCTCCGTAACCCAATCCGGTAATAAGGACACATACGACAAATTTGTTTCCTTTTGTTTACGACTGCACGAAACTGCTATCAAAATGAAAAAGAAAATGATTTTTCTCACCATACAGCAAAGTTAGATAATGGAGGGTCAGCCGTTAAAGTACATAATCGCAAAACATTGGAGAAATAAAATAATTTTACAAAACATTCATGTGTATGAAGCTTTTTCTATTGTTTCAATTTACGGCAATCCTTGCATCTTTCTTCCCGGGTTGCAAGGCCTCTTCTACATCAACACCCGATAAGCTATATCGTGAAAACCGACCGGTTGTACCGTTGAAGGAAGATCCGAATCATCAAACGACTGGATGGGGGCGCTTCAAAGACTTTAAGTTCTCAAAAAAAATTGACTCAAAAAAAGCAGCTGCTGGCGCCATTTTGTTCAATCGCAAATGCAGTATGTGTCACCGTTTGACCGAAGAAGTAATTACCGGACCGGGATTAAAGAATGCAACACAAAAACACCATCCTTCCTGGATTCTCAACCTGCTAACAAACACATCCGAAATGCTGAACAAGGACCCATATCTTTTAAAAAGTGCAGAAGTGTATCAAAGTCGTATGCCTGATCTGCAGATAAACGACGAAGAGGCTATATCTATTCTTGAGTTCCTACGAACGAATGATGCGAAACAATAACAAAGAATTTATTCTTTACCGTTGTTCAATTTTTGTTCTAATAAATACCCGAAACGTATGCTCTGCATCGCTATCCGCAAATGCAGTTTTCGGGATCAAAAAGA
>JBMLSG010000105.1:0-19730 GCA_049240625.1 Lacibacter sp.
GGCTCGCAAAGGTACCCTCAGTACGGTTGGTAATCGTACGTAGAGCGCATTAGTATAAGGGTGCTTGACTGTGAGGCACACAAGCCGAGCAGGAGCGAAAGCTGGCTAAAGTGATCCGGCGGTTCTGTATGGAAGGGCCGTCGCTCAAAGGATAAAAGGTACTCCGGGGATAACAGGCTGATCTCCCCCAAGAGCTCATATCGACGGGGAGGTTTGGCACCTCGATGTCGGCTCGTCACATCCTGGGGCTGGAGAAGGTCCCAAGGGTTCGGCTGTTCGCCGATTAAAGTGGCACGTGAACTGGGTTCAGAACGTCGCAAGACAGTTCGGTCCCTATCTGTGGTGGGCGTTAGGAAATTGAAAGGACATGACCTTAGTACGAGAGGACCGGGTCGTACACACCGCTGGTGTATCTGTTGTGCCGCCAGGTGCAGTGCAGAGTAGCTATGTGTGGCCAGGATAAACGCTGAAAGCATCTAAGCGTGAAACCTTCCTTAAGATGAGTTTCCTTTTAAGGGTTGTCAAAGACGATGACGTTGATAGGCTACAGATGTAAAAATGGTAACATTAAAGTCAAGTAGTACTAATTACCCGTAAGCTTTAATTTTTTTTAATTGCCTCTGGCAATTACAACTTTTCCCAATATGTTAACTTATTCAAGTTTTTATGGTGCTTTTGCCGAGGGTGTTCACCTCTTCCCATACCGAACAGAGAAGTTAAGCCCCTCATGGCCGATGGTACTGCACAACAATGCGGGAGAGTAGGTAGGTGCCATATTTATTATAACCCCGACTGAAAAGTCGGGGTTTTTTGTTATACTACTATTCTTCATTTTGTCCCTATTTTCGTATTCATGCAATCTTCATTTTCTAAGCTCTCTATTGTTATTCCTGTCTATAATGAAGCAAGAACGATTCACTTCATTTTAGACAAAATTGTAGCTGTACAGCTGCTCTCAAATATTCAAAAAGAAATTTTAATCGTTAATGATTGTAGCACCGATCATACGAAAGAAGTCATTGAACGCTACATCAATCAATCATCTCAACCATTTGTTTTTTTGAATCATGAAGTGAATATGGGAAAAGGAGCTGCTTTGCATACAGGCATACGTCATGCAACAGGTGATTTAATTGTGATACAAGATGCAGATCTCGAATACGACCCGAACGAATACAATATTTTATTAAAGCCATTTCTGGATGGTTTTGCTGATGTTGTTTATGGTAGTCGCTTTATGGGAGGAAATCCACATCGAATTCTGTTCTTTTGGCATAGTATCGGCAATAAGGTTTTGACCATGTTGTCTAATATGTTTACCAATTTGAATTTAACGGATATGGAAACATGTTATAAGATGTTCAAACGAGAGGTGCTTCAATCCTTATTACTAAAAGAATCAAGATTTGGCTTTGAACCAGAAGTGACTGCTAAAATTGCACGCATATCTGGTATACGTATCTATGAAGTTGGCATTTCCTATTACGGTCGTACCTATGCTGAAGGGAAAAAAATTAATTGGAAAGATGGTTTCAGAGCAATCTATTGCATCTTACGCTATAATTTATTTCGATAGCGCAATTATTAAGGTAACTTTATGGCAAAGATCATCATGTCGGAAATTTAACTGGTCAAATGCATTTTCCAGATTGCTTTTCTGTACAGGTGTTTCTATAATTTCAAAGTTTCCATGAAGAACAGGTTACTCTTTATTATTCTGTTGTTTGCCTGGGTTAACTTTTTCATTTCCTGTTCTTCCAATTCAAACGGTAAGCCTTCTCCATTCATCCAAAAGGATACAATACCCGATACCCAATTGCCTCCAGATTTATCTTTGCGCGGAAGTTTTAGTTCACAAAGCAAAATTAAGTTCGACAGTTCTGTACTTTATTCGTTTTTTAAGCAGTACCCCAAGTACAAGTCTTTTGAAAGAATCGTCTACCAATTCTACCGGAACAGAAAATATGCATTTGCTTGGTTCGATGAAAATGGATTGATTGAACATGCTGGAAACTTATATAACAAAATCAATCAAGTTGAAGATGAGGGCCTGCATAAACAAATTCTTTATCAAGAACGTTTTCATGCTTTAATGGAAGGTGATGTGCCTGAGATATCCCTCGATCAGCCCAATACTGAAGTGGAACTCATGCTTACATTACAATATTTCTGTTATGCACAGTCTGTTTGGACGGGCATAAGTGATGCGGTATTGAAAGACCTGAAATGGGATTTACCTCGAAAAAGGCTATCGTATGATGCAATTTTGGATTCATTGTTGCAAGGACCTTCAGTTGAGTTTATGCAAAATGAGCCGGTTTACATCCAATACCGTTTGCTGAAATCCTGGTTAAAAAAACTAAGATCTCTGGAACAAGCGGGAGGTTGGACGGAGATCAAGTATCCTAAAGGGAAGCACTACAAACTAAAAGATTCTTCTCTCGTCTTGATTAAAATTCGGGAGCGATTGTTTCTGACAGAAGACTTGATGAACAACAATCACCAAGCTGTATTTGATGAATCACTGTTGCAAGGAGTAAAAAAATTTCAGCAGCGACATGGATATCATGAATCCGGAGTCATAACGGATAAATTAATCGATGAGATGAATGTTTCTGTTACGAACCGTATCAAACAGATTATTATTAATATGGAACGTTGCAGATGGCTTCCGATTCGGTTAAGTGGTAATTATTTTGTGATCAATATTCCCGAGTTTCGATTTCATGCTTTTGAAAATGACCGGCACGTTTGGAGTATGAAAGTAGTTGTTGGTAAACAACTCAATCAAACAGCCGTTTTTAACGGAAAATTGAAATATGTTGTATTCAGTCCTTATTGGAACATTCCTCCGGGTATTATGAGAAAAGAAATAGTACCTGCTTTACGAAGAGATAAATTGTACTTGAGAAGAAATAATATGGAATGGCACGGTCGTAGCATCCGCCAAAAGCCGGGCCCTCAAAACGCCTTGGGTTTGGTTAAGTTTCTGTTTCCCAACAGTCACAATATTTATATGCACGATACGCCTTCAAAAACATTGTTTGAACAGGATGACAGGGCATTCAGCCATGGATGCATTCGGATTGAACAACCCAAAATGCTAGCTCAATATGTTCTTCGGGATCAGCCTGAATGGACGGAGATTCGAATTGATTCCGCAATGCATGATGGTAAAGAATTGTTTGTTGCAATCAAAAATCCAATCCCTGTTTATATTGCTTATTTTACCACATGGGTAGATGCTGCCGGAAAGCTGAATTTCAGAAAGGATATTTATAAAAGAGATCATAAACTTGGGGAAGCGATTTTTCTTCAAACAAACAAATAAACAGTCTGAGCATGACATTTTCAAGATTCATTGCAGGTACCATGAAATGGGGTATTTGGGGGAGTAATTTTTCAACGGATCAATTCGATCGGATGATAAAGGAATGTATCGATTCCGGTGTAACGACTTTTGATCATGCGGATATCTATGGCGATTACACAACCGAAGAAGCATTTGGGATCGTGCTTAAAAAAAATCTAGCCATTCGGAAGCAAATAAAAATTATTACCAAGTGCGGTATACAGAAAGTGTCCGTAAACAGGCCTGTACATAAAATCAAATCCTATAACACTTCTGCAAAGCATATCATTGAATCCGTTGAAAATTCGCTCGAAAATTTCGGAACGGATTATCTGGACTGTCTTTTGCTGCATCGCCCTGATTTGCTTATGGATGTACATGAGGTCGCTATTGCATTCGATCAGTTAAAGCAAAGTGGTAAGGTGCTTACTTTTGGCGTTTCAAACTTTAAGCAGTCACAAGTTGAGTTGCTGCATTCGGTTTTTCCTTTGAAGGTGAATCAAATTCAATGCTCCATTCTTCAGTTGGAATCTTTTGTTGATGGCACTTTGGATTTGTGTCAGCAAAAAGGAATTATCCCAATGGCCTGGAGTCCTTTAGGAGGCGGGAATTTATTTTTAGAAACAGAAGATGAGCGAAACCGTCGTATCATTGCGGTAGCTCGTATTTTATCTGAGCAATACAATAGCGCACCCGATGTCATTTTGTTGAATTGGCTTTTGTTACATCCATCAAACATCCATCCGGTATTGGGAACAACAAATCCCGAGCGTATAAGACTGGCACAGGAAGCTTTAAATTTCAAAATGACCCGTGAAGATTGGTATTTGTTATGGCGGGCAAGCACGGGAAGGGAAGTCGCTTAAATCGTGTATAAAATGTATAGATAACACTTTCGGTTATGAGTAAAAGTGCAGTTGTTTTTTTGTTATTAATCGCAATTTATTTTTGTTCCATTGGTATTGATACGATGGATGTGGATGCGTCTCAGTATGCATCCATGAGTCGCGAAATGAGTGAAAGCGGTAGTTATTTACAAGTTTATGAACAAGGGAATGATTATTTAGACAAACCACCTTTGTTGTTTTGGCTGAGCAGTCTTTCTATCACCATCTTCGGCGCTACTAATTTTGCCTATAAATTCCCGTCCATTTTATTTGCCATTCTGGCTCTTTTTTCAACGTACAGATTTGCCAGATTGTATTATGAACAAACTATTGCTTTTTGGTCTGCACTTGTATTGGGAAGCTCTCAGGCTTTTTTTCTGATAACAAATGATATTCGTACGGATACAATTTTGATGTCTTGTGTAATTACTTCAATCTGGTTCTTGTCAGAATGGTATCAATCACAAAGAATGGTCTATTTTATTGCAGGGTTTTTCGCAATGGGGTTAGGGTTATTGGCAAAAGGGCCGGTCGCAGTAATTGTTCCTGTTCTTTCATTTGGCACCCATTTTTTACTGAAGCGTCAATTTAATTTTATTTTCAGATGGGAGTACATAATCGGATTGTTCGTGCTGGCTGTTCTATTATTGCCCATGTCTCTTGGATTGTATCAGCAATTTGATGCACATCCCGAGAAAACAGTAAATGGATTGAAGAATGTTTCCGGACTTCGGTTTTATTATTGGACACAAAGTTTTGGTCGTATTACAGGAGAAAGTGTGTGGAATAACCATGCGTCGTTTAGTTTCCTCTTCGAGAATCTTTTATGGGGTATGTTGCCCTGGACATTGTTTTTTGTGACTGGTTTGATTTGCCAATTGACTTCTTTAATCAAGGCAAGATTTCGAGTTGGGGAGCCCCAAGAAATAATAACGCTTGGTGGATTTGTTCTTTCCTATTGCGCATTGGGAATTTCAAAATATCAACTTCCGCATTATATCTATGTTGTGCTTCCATTTATTGCAATCATTACAGCCCGAATGATTGCTTCGATCTACTTTAAGAGAGAGAAACCTGTATTTAAAAAATGGATTCTCCCGGTTCAGATCTTGGTCATTGGTTCTATGTTGACATTGCCTTTTTTGATTTTAGTCTATGTATTTCCTTCCGCTCAGTTCTTTCCATGGATATTGGCGGCAGCAGCTTGTATACTGGTTTCTGTTATTTTATTAAACGCTAAAATCCAACATAAACTGCTAGTGATTTCGTTGGCGTGCATCATGGCTCTTAATGTATTTATGAGCTTATGGTTTTATCCTCAATTGTTACATTATCAGGCAGGCAATAATGCAGGAAAGTTTATTTCACGGATGAACATTGACAAAAATCATTTCTATATGTATCAGTTTCAGGGGAACAGTACCTCCTTACATTTTTACAGTCGTCGGATTGTGAAAACTATCAACTCATTTGAAACCGTGCCGGATAATACATACTTATTAACTATGGACGAAGGGCTTGATACAATACGCAGTTCCGGTAGATTGCACCAGATTGTTTACCAGGGACTCGATTTTAGAGTTTCTACATTAAATGCGGGATTTATAAACAAGGATACCCGGTCGGGAGTGTGTAAGAAGTATTACATTGTACGATTGATGTAAGCTATTCTAGAATTAAAGCGCATTTGGTGATTTGTTTAGCACTTGTTGAAACAAGCTGTAAGTATAAAAAAAGACCCTTAAAAAGGGTCTTTAATGTTATCGAGATAATTTAATTATGCTTCGGCAACTACTTCAAATTCGAATTCGGCTTCTTTACCGTTTGCAAAATCAATTTTGGCTTTATGTGTACCTAGCTCTTTCACTTCTTCTGCCAATTGAATTTTACGGCGATCAATTTCATACCCTTTTTGTTCGCGAATGGCACGACTGATCATAACGGTAGTAATACTTCCGAATATTTTTCCGCTTGTACCTGTTTTTGCTTTCAATTGAACAGGCGCTTCTTTAAGTTTTTCAATAACGCTGTTAATTTGAGCGAGCATCGCGTCTTCTTTCTTTTTTTGAACTTTGAGACGCTCTGCCAATTGTTTCAGGTTGGAAGGCGACGCTTCAACAGCAATTTTTTGAGGAATCAAAAAATTACGGGCATATCCATTTTTTACTTTAACAACCTCGTTTTTGCCTCCGAGTGTATTTACGTCTTGAATTAAGATAATTTCCATTTTGTTTGTTTTTAGTTTCCGTAACCCAGTATTGAAACTGTCTTTCCTTGTTCGGAGGAAGTTAGGGAATGGTTACTAATATTATTTTAAAAGATCTGTTACGTAAGGTAACAATGCCATTTGACGCGCTTTCTTAATTGCGTCTGTAATCTTGCGTTGAAATTTCAAAGAGTTGCCAGATAAACGACGGGGTAAAATTTTACCTTGTTCGTTTAAAAACTTCTTCAGGAATTCTACATCTTTATAGTCGATGTACTTAATTCCATAACGCTTGAAACGGCAGTATTTTTTCTTGGGCTTTTCTGTTTTAATTGCCGTCAGATATTTTATTTCATTCTTTGCCATAACTTATGCCTCCGTTTTTTCTGTTCCGGAAAGTACGCCACTTCTCTTTTTTGCATTGTACTCAACGGCGTATTTGTCGAGTGCAGTGTACATGTGACGAAGCACTTGCTCATCACGGTGTAATTGAATGTTCAGTTTGCTGTTGAAATCAGATGCTGCCTTGTACTCAATTACCCAGTAAATACCGGTTGTTTTTTTCTCGATGGGGTAGGCTAAAGATTTTAATCCCCAAGGATTGCTGTGTACAACTTCGCCGCCATTAGCTGCTAAGAGGTCGGTGTAACGTTTCTGTGCTGCCTTGAATTCGTCATCAGACAGAACAGGCGTAAAAATCACCATCATTTCGTAACTTTTCATTACCTGTTTTTAATTTAAATGAATAATTGGGTTTATCCCACTGGATCCCGATCATTCCATCGGGAAATCTGCCAATACAGATTTGGGGCTGCAAAGGTAGGTAATCTCGACCGTTTAGCGTAAGAATTCCGCTTTTTAATTTGCTTTTTATATGTGATACTCTTTGTGGATTGGTTTTGTTCCTCCTTCAAAATTTGACAGGCTGTGACCACTTAATGGATATTTAAGGTGTCAAGATTGCTAATTAGTTGCAAGTCATTTAGTTATATGGATTGTTTCGATGGGCTTGGCCGATACAACACTGCGCCTTTGATGGGTTTTAGTAATTCAATTTCCTTGATCATTTTAAATCCTTTTTTTTCAAAAGTATCAAGATGTACGGGGCTTGCGTAGATAATGTGGACGGGGAAAAGGAATTTCGTTTCAAGGATTTTGGAAGCTAACAGCGCAATCATATTTTCATTGAATGGATTGAAAAGAAAAATGCATGAAGTTTCTTCAGGAATTTTGTAGGATTCCAGATCGGTCCACAAAACCCTGCTTCGAAGACTAGGGAAAATTTGTTTGGTTGAGTTAACGTTGATTTTTGCTTCCTCAACGAGTTCTTTAGCAAAATCGATGCCCTCTATTTTACTGAATCCGAAATGTACTGCCACACAAAGTGCTCGTCCTTTTCCGCATCCAATATCAACGAATGTTCCTTTTTTTGCCGAGGCTGGTAATACCTCCAAAAGTGATTCCAATAATGGGTAATCAACGGGCATATATTCGGTTGCACTATTGAGCTCTTTTCCTTTGATTTGAAATTTTGATAATGGACGGAAACCGGATGTTTTAATGTTGTATTTTTTCTCACCTTTTACTTCATGCCAAAAAATTGGCACGGCAACTTTCCATCCCCAGTTGAGGAGTAAGTGTAAAAAATAGGATGCGAGATTGATATACTTCAATTTTCGGATGGCTTTAGGTCGATAACTTTAAGTTGTAAACTTTTACTTCCGTTCCATTCATTTTCATCAATAGTATAAACCAAGTCAAATGGACTGTTCTTTACAATGTCGATTTTTTCGGATCCTTTGAATAAGATGCCTGTTAAGACAACATTATTTTGTTTAACAACCAAACGCAAATGTTCTTCCTTTACAATTTTAGAAAATCCGTTATCGGTCACATTTCTGGAGATAAAAACCGGTCGCATATTTTCAGGTCCAAATGGTTCCATTTGTTGAAGAATTTTGTAAAATGGATAAGTAATGTCAGAAAAATTGATAACAGCATCAATTTGAATTTCCGGAATAAGCTGATGCGGTAAAATTTGTTTTGTCACTACTTGTTCAAAAGCGTTTGTAAATGCTTCAATGTTTTCCGGGCGTAAGGTGAGGCCCGCTGCAGCAAAATGCCCGCCATAGGCAACCAGATATTCGTTACAGGCATGAATTGCTTCATACAAATTAAATCCCTGTACACTGCGTGCGCTTCCGGTGATGGTTTCGCCACTTTTGGTAAGAACAATTGTGGGTCTGTAAAAGTGTTCGGTTAAACGTGAAGCAACAATTCCTACAACGCCTTTATGCCAGTGTGGCTGGTAAACAACGGTGGTGTTTTGACGCATTAATTGTTCGTTACCCCGAATCATGCTAAGAGCTTCTTCCGTAATCGTACTATCAGTCTCTTTCCGTTCGTCATTATCTGAATGAAGCATTTTTGCGTACTCGAGTGCTGTGTCATAAGAGTCGGCCGTAAACATTTGAACGGCCTTACGGGCATCGTCCATTCTGCCGGCTGCATTCACACGGGGGGCGATCATGAAAACGAGATTCGTGATGTGGAGTTCTTGACGAATGCCACTCAACTCCATGAGTGCTTTGATCCCAATGCAGGGATTGCTATTGGCTTTTTTAAGACCATGAAAAGCCAGAATTCTGTTTTCATCAATAATGGGAACAATATCTGCCGCAATTGCTGTGGCAACCAGATCGAGATACTGATAACTCTCTTCTTCAGGAAGTTCTAATCTTTGTGTGAGTGCTGAAATGAGTTTAAATCCTACGCCACAACCGCAAAGTTCTTTGAAAGGGTAGGCGCAGTCTGTTTGTTTGGGATTTAGGATTGCAAATGCGGGAGGTAAATCTTTATCCGGCAAATGATGGTCACATACTATAAAGTCGGTTCCTTTACTTTTTGCGTAGCCAATTAAATCAATGGATTTGATTCCACAGTCAAGTGAAATAACAAGACTAAAACCCTTTTCAATGGCAAAATCTACTCCCTTTTTTGAAATGCCATAACCTTCATGATAGCGGTGTGGAATGTAGTAGTCGATATTACCGGCTTTTACAATTTTTTTCAAAAACTGAAACATACATGCTACACTGGTTGTGCCATCAACATCATAATCGCCATAAATCAGAATTTTTTCGGAATGCTCAATCGCATCAATGATTCGTGCAACTGCTTTTTCCATATCTTTCATGAGCCATGGGCTATGCAGGGCCTTAAGTTCCGGCCTGAAATATTGTTTTGCTTGTTCAAATGTTTCAATACCACGTTGACAGAGGATGTTGCAAAGGGCTTTATGAATTTTTAATTCACGTTGCAGGTTTTCGGTATGTTTCAGCTCTTGAGGGAGCAGCTTCCATCGTTTCTCCATAATCAGTATTTTCGGTCGGTTGTAAAACGAACTAAGGATTCCAGACCGTCTCTGATCGGACTCTTTTCGAATTCAAAAAGGACAGCGAGTGCTTGATCACGGTATTGGATCATTCGCTGTTCGGCATAACCAATCCCTCCTGATTCTTTAACACATTGGATGATTTCACGAATCGCGTTTTTATCCTTGTTTTTGTTCTTTATCAGGAAGATCAATTCTCTCTTCTTTTTCTTGTCAATGTTATTCAGGGTATAGATCAACGGCAGCGTGAGTTTTTTTTCTTTAATGTCGTTTCCGGTGGGTTTACCGATTTCCGCATTGCCGTAGTCAAACAAATCATCCTTAATCTGGAAGGCAATTCCTGCCAGTTCGCCAAATAATTTCATTTTATCTGCAGTTGACTGATCTCCACAAGCGGACCAGGCTCCAGCGCTGCAGGCCGAGGCCAATAAAGAAGCTGTTTTATTTGTGATAATTTCAAAATAAATGGATTCCTCCAGATTCAGATTTCTAGCCTTTTCAATTTGCAGAAGTTCGCCTTCGCTCATTTTTTGCACCGCTTCCGATAAAATTTTAAGGGTGTTGAAATCGTTGTTGTTCAGGGAAAGAAGGAGTCCTTTAGATAAAAGATAGTCTCCCACCAATACTGCGACTTTGTTCTTCCAAAGGGCATTGACCGAGAAAAAACCCCTCCGCTCGAGTGATTCATCCACGACATCGTCATGAACAAGAGTGGCAGTATGTAACAATTCAACCAGGGCGGCTGCTCGGTAAGTGTTGTCATTAACGGGTCCATGCAACTTGGCACTCAAAAAAACAAACATGGGCCGTACCTGTTTTCCTTTGCGTCGTATGATGTATTGCATGATTTTGTCCAGTAAGGGAACACGGCTTTTAACGGCATCCTTGAATTTGTCTTCAAATATTTCGAGTTCCGATTTTATCAGAGATTGGAGCGAGGCAATATCATTCATAGGCGGCAATTTACGTTACTAAGTCAAGTTTTTAATCAGAAACAATTAGCTATCTGATGAAGCAGTGTTTTTTGCTTTAAAAAGCATTGAAAATGAAATTGTAACAAAAAATTTGCTTTTTGATTGCGGTTCCATATTTTTGCACAAATTCATAGGGATTTTTTTGAAACTTAATACAACAACTATGGCAAGCAAAAAGTACAGCCTCTTAGTGGCGGCCTTATTCATGGTTTTAACCAACCTGTCGGCCCAAAGCTACGATTGGAAAGACTCCTCTCTGGTTCCAAAATCAGGTAAGACTCAGCACAGTGAGTTCTTACAAAACCAACAACCCTTTCCCGCAAAACCCCGCAATCAGTGGGAAATTGGGATTAGCTTGGGTAATGTTTTTATCAGCGGTGATGTAAATACACGTATACCCAACTGGGGTTGGGGTGCACATGTGCGCAAAGCCATGGGTTATGTGTTTTCTGCTCGCTTAGCTTATTCAGGTGGTATTGCAAAAGGAATGAACTGGTTGCCTGCTACCAACTATGCAAAAAATCCAGCTTGGGCAAGTCAATATGCAGCCCCTGTAAACAGACAAGATCCTTTAAACCCCAACGGACAACTTTATCAATTCAAAAGTAATGATATGGGAACTCCTTTCGGACAAATTGGCGAAAACCAAAGCCGTTATGGTCAAGATCCTGTGTATTACAACTACAAGACCACAATGCATCAAGTGGCTTTACAAGGAATCATTACTTTGAACAACGTTCGTTTTCACAAAGCTAAAACCGGTTTCATTATCTATGGTATTGCCGGTGTAGGTGGTATGCTTTATCAAACAAAAGTTAATGCTTTAAATGGCAATGCTACTTATCAGGATCTGTTCCATTCTGTATATGACAAGTATGTAAGCAATGAATACAAGAACAGAAATAAAGTATTGAAAGATCTGAAGAATGGCATGGATAAAACATATGAGACCAATGCAGATGGTCACCAGCTGCGTCGTCCCAAATTGTTTGATATGACATTTAAGCCTACTGTTCAGGGTGGAATTGGTGTTGCATTCAAACTGAGCAAACGCTTAAGTCTTGGTATTGAAGAAGTTCACACCTGGACGAATGATGACTTGTTAGATGGTCAAAGATGGCAAGAGCATTCTTTTGGAGATGCTTCCATGACTCGTGATTTCGACACATGGCACTACACAAACATTAATGTAAACTATTCTTTGGGTGCAAAAGCAGTAGAACCTTTGTGGTGGCTGAATCCCTTGGATTATGCTTACAACGAGTTAAATGCACCTCGTCACATGAAAATGCCAAAACCAGTATTGGATGATGCTGATGGTGACGGTGTTACTGATCAGTTTGATAACGAACCTAATACTCCTGCAGGATGTCCTGTTGATACACATGGTGTAAGCCGTGATACAGATGGAGATGGCGTTCCTGATTGTAAAGACAAAGAGTTGGTTACTCCTACTCAGTGCCAACCTGTTGATGCAGATGGCGTAGGTAAATGCCCGGATCCAGAATGTTGCAAAAATGCTGCAGCAAACAACAATGCTTGCAACCTCACTGATATGCCTTCAATTAACTTTGCCGGTAACTCCGTGGTGTTAAGTACAGACGCAAAAGCGCTTATCGGAAGTGTTGCAACTTCACTGCGTGGCAATCCCAATTGTAAATTGGTAGTTTGCGGAAGCGCTGCCAAGAGCAAATCAGGACAGGCTTTAGGTCAAAAGCGTGTGGATGCTATTGTTAAATATTTAGTAGAAGTTCAAGGTATCAGTGCCGATCGTATTGTTGCTCAGTACGAATGCAGCGAAGGAGATCCTTCTGTTGTGGAACTGCGTGCCGAACAAAAATAATGCTCGTTATGAGTTAAGAAAACCCCGGTTTATCCGGGGTTTTCTTTTTGGGGCAACATTAACCTTTCTCCTTTAAACCGGAGGCTTTTAGGATGTAGTTTTGCAATATTTCATTACCTTTGTACGCTTTTATGATGGGTTGTTTTCGTCTAATTCTATTTATTGTCATCAGTGTTTCGCTGCTCTCATGCAACAGTAATTCTGTTTCAAAAATCATGAAAAGCAATGACGTTGAGTACAAACTGCGAATGGCAGAACAATTCTATGCTAATAAAAAGTATAGTAAGGCACAATTGCTCTTTGAAGAACTTTTTCAGGTCTTTCGCAGTGATCCAAGGTTTGAGGATCTTTATTATAAGTATGCATACTGCGCATTTCATATGAAAGATTACTTGAATGCCGAGAATCTGTTTAAAGGATTTCTGGAAGTATTCCCTAAAAGCGCAAATGCTTCTGAAGCAGATTTTATGCATGCGTACTGTTTCTACAAGCAATCTCCTAAAGTAGAACTGGAACAAACCAATACGCAGAAGACAATTGGATTTATGCAGTCTCATATTAATAATTTCCCTGAGTCTGCCAGATTGGTTGAAGCCCAGAATATTATTCAAAAATGTTATGAGAAACTGGAGCAAAAAGAGTTCAAAAGTTCGGAATTGTATTACAATATAGGATCATATAAAGCAGCTGCAATTTCATTTTCTAATTTATTGAATCATTATCCGGATTCAAAGAGGGGAGATGAATATAAATTAATGATCATCAAATCTTATTTTCAATATGCCCTAATGAGCATTGAAGTCAAACAGAAAGAGCGATTTGAAAAAGTGGTAGAAGAATATTATGATTTTTTAGATCGTTATCCTGATAGTATTTATCTTAAGGAAGCCCAAAAATATTTTCATTTATCTCAAAACAATTTAAAAATAAAAACCAATGAGCCGATTGATAAGAAAAGTTAGTGCCAATACACCCAATGTAATTGAAACTAAAAGTTTAATTGATATTAAAAGTAAGACAGGCAATTTATATGAGTCTATTACTGTGATCTCAAAACGTGCTAATCAAATCAATATTTCGTTGAAAGAAGAGTTACACAGTAAACTGGAAGAGTTTGCAAGTCATACCGACAGTTTAGAAGAAATTCACGAGAATAAAGAACAAATTGAAATTTCAAAGGCATACGAGCGGATGCCTAATCCGGCCATTCTTGCGACGCAGGAATTTATGGATGGTAAAATTTACCATCGCAGAGCCGAGAATGATTTGTTTTCATAATCAAGATTGTTGACTCATTTAAAACAAATGGCGATCGGCTGATCGCCATTTGTTTTATGATTCTACTTATTTTTATATTTACGTATGAACTACAATTCCACTTTTTCGGGGAAGAAGATATTGTTGGGTATTACGGGAAGTATTGCTGCTTACAAATCAATCTTGATCGTCCGTTTACTGGTTAAATATGGTGCGGAAGTAAAGGTCGTTATGACTGAGGCCTCAACAGACTTTGTTTCGCCACTTGTTTTATCCACTTTATCTAAAAACGAAGTGCTTATTGATTGGAAAAACGATCATAAGTGGAACAATCATGTGGAGTTGGGACGTTGGGCAGATCTGATACTTATTGCTCCTTTATCGTGCAATACGTTGGGCAAAATGGCCAATGGAATTTGTGACAATCTTTTAATGGCCGTTTATTTATCAGCAACTTGTCCTGTTATGGTGGCTCCGGCTATGGATGAAGATATGTGGCTGCATCCTTCAACTCAACAAAACTTACAGCGAATTCAATCTTATGGGAATATCGTGCTGCCTGTAGGGGTTGGAGAACTCGCTAGTGGCTTGTTGGGGCCGGGTCGTATGGCAGAACCTGAAACTATTGTAACATCTGTTTCAGGTCATTTTAATGCTTCTAATGAATTTGCCGGAAAGAAAATTTTAATAACCGCAGGACCTACCTATGAGGCCATTGATCCGGTACGATTTATTGGAAATCATTCTACGGGGAAGATGGGACATGCAATTGCTGAAGCTTTTGCTGCAAAAGGAGCGCAGGTGGTGGTTGTGGAAGGTCCAGTTCCCAATCCTCTTAACAGGGCCGATATTCGTACTATAAGAGTTACCAGTGCAGAAGAAATGTATATGGCATGCATCGACGAATTCTCTTCCTCAGATATTGCCATTTTAGCGGCTGCCGTCGCTGATTTTACACCATCAACAAAAGCATTGCAGAAAATCAAAAAAGAAACTTCTGATTTGACTTTAGAATTGAAGCGAACAAAAGATATTTTGAAAACCTTGGGAACGCTTAAAAAACAAAATCAGTTGCTGGTAGGATTTGCTTTGGAAACCGAGAATGAAAAGACAAACGCCTATTCCAAATTAAAGGCCAAAAATGCAGATCTCATTGTTTTAAATTCTCTGAATGATGATGGCGCCGGCTTTGGTGTTGATACCAATAAAGTAACAATTCTTACAAAGAATGGTAAAGAAATTGAAAGCTCCATCAAAACTAAAAAAGACGTGGCTCTTGATATCATTGAACAAATTAAAACATTCATGCATGATTCTAATATTGCGTAAGACTGTTTTTGTTTTTTTTCTAATGGCGTCTTTTACTGCTTATGCGCAGGAGATGAACGTGCGTGTTCGCGTTTTGGATAATCAATTACCTACAACCGTTGACAAGAAGATTTTCCGGACTTTGGAGTCAGCACTTACAAATTTTGTCAATAAACGAAAATGGACAAACGAAACCTTTGCAAGTAAGGAGCGTATTGAATGTCAGATTTTAATCAATCTTGCATCTTCTCCGGAACCTAATGTTTATTCCGGAAGCATTACCATACAGGCAGCACGACCCATCTATCAATCTTCTTATGTGAGTCCGATAATTAATTATCAGGACCCGAATTTTGATTTTAAGTATGTAGAATCACAACCACTCGAGTTCAATGAAAATCGTGTTACCGGTGCCGATCCATTGGCGTCCAATTTAACTGCTGTTATTGCTTTTTATGTTTATACAGTTATCGCGTTTGATTTTGAGTCTTTCACGATGAGAGGTGGCGAACCCTATTTTCAAAAGGCATTGAATATAGTTAACAATGCGCCGGATGCTAATCAGATTTCGGGTTGGAAATCTTACGAAAATAACAACAGAAATCGTTATTGGTTGGCGACACATATGCTGAACAATCGGTACGCGATCATACATGATATTTATTATTCGTATTACAGAAAAGGGTTGGATCTGTTTTATGAAAATGAAGAACAGGGACGTGGAGAAATTATACAGGCGTTAGACCAACTTGATGTTTTGAATCGGGAGAATCCGAACCTCATGATTGTGCAGTTTTTTATGTTGGGAAAGTTTAATGAATTGGTAGGGATTTTTAAAAAGGCACCTGCTAAAGATAAAACCCGGGCACTTGAGATACTGACGCGTTTAGACGTATCCAATTCAAACCGATATAAGCAAGAACTGAAATGAGGAGGTTGATTTATATCATTTTTTCTATACTTGTACTTTCTTGTTCCTCCAATAAAAGGGATAAGAAGGAAATTTTAAAACCGCACCGGATGCAGGCGGTGATGATGGATTTGATTCTATCCGAGGCATTGAATTATGAGCGGTCGATAAAAGATTCTTCTTTTCATTTAGAAACAGAAAATGCGAAATCCACTGCCTCTGTTTTAAAAAAGTATCAGATATCTGATACGCTTTATAAACAAAGTTGTTCTTACTATATGGCTCATCCGGAGCAACTTCAGATGATCACCGATTCAATAGCGGCCGCCTGTAACCGTATGTCAATTGCAATTTACAACGACACCTTAAAATACAAGCTCAATGGTAGTTACCTCAAGAATTCTCCAGGAAAAAATGGGCATTGACCCGGAGATTGCAGATTATTTTGCAAACCAAAGACCGGTTCCTGCTAATAATTTGTTTTGGAACAACAAGCGCATTTATCTTTCATCCGGTTTCGGATTCTTAACAATTCCATTTTCATTCGATTTAATGTTTAAGTGCGGGATTTCAAAATCCTTATTACTGGACGATCGGCATGTAACACTGATGGAAAATGGATTTGATCAGTTAAAGCGCTATGAAAACCAATTGATTTCTTCTGAAGATTTTTTAAATGCCTGCAAGCAACTATTAAAGGAGCATATCAAACAACCCAACCTTGCAAATGATTTGTTTTGTTTGTTTTCTGGATTGAGTCCCCGGTTTTTTCAGTTTGAACAACAATTCAAGGCACTGGCACGCAGTGATAGTTTTTTATTTACGCTGGTTGATATAGACGTTGAAGATAAATGGGTTTCTGATTTTTTACCCTACTGGTATGCTTTAGCACGACCCATTTTGTTGTTGGATGACTTTAAAGATTTAATGGAAGATCGTGTTTCAAATGATGAAAATACCATCATTGAGCTGGGGAATGATAAAGGGGCAATCCTGAAAGCATACGAATTGGGTTTACAGGATTTGAATCTGTTGCGATCCATTAACCCGTCACTTAGTGCTTTTATGAAGAAATTGCTGGACGATGCATTGAATTTTCAGCACATCAAAGGATTGTTGTCTTAATCGATCAGAGAATTTTTCATTGCATAGAAAACCAGTCCGACCGAATTTTTAACACCAAATCGTTCCATTAAGCGATCTTTAATGGCTTCAACGGTGCGCGGACTGATATCCATTTCCTTTGCGATTTCCTGTGCTGTGTATTCCATGCACAATAAACGGATCACCTGTTTCTCCTTTTCATTGATTTGAATCTCGCTGTTGAGGGAAGGAATAGCTTTGACTTTTGCATGGGATTTTTTCAGTAAAATCCTGTTTACGAAATTATTCAGATAGTAGCCTTTACTTGTTACTTCAAGAATGGCTTTCTTGATTTCAGCGGGATCAGAGCTTTTCAGCAAATAGCCATTGGCTCCATTTTCCATTAAATGCGTGACGAAGCGTTCATCTTCATACATGGTTAAAACCAGGACATGGATATTGGGAAATCGTTTGCTTACAATTTTAGTAGTTTCAATCCCGTCTTTACCGGGCATTCGCAGGTCCATTAATATAACATCGGGTTGCGATTCTTCCAGACCTGCCAGCAATTGCTCTCCGTTTTCGGCTTCTTGTACAAATTTCAAATTGGGATAAGTCCTCAAGGAGAGAATGACTCCTTTACGGAAAATCTGATGATCATCTGCAATCGCAACTTTAATTGGGTTCATAGATAAGAATAAGAATTCGTAAAGATAAATGAATTCCCATCATTACATGAGTGCATCAATGGGTAATTCGATCGTGATTTTGAAATAGGTGTTGGTCGCATCTTTGTCAAAATAAATGCGACTGTTTAAAATGCGAATGCGGCTATGAATATTTTTAAGTCCGAGTCCTGTAGGTACATCACGTAGTTTTTCATACTCCGTTTGGGTAAGTCCTTCACCATCGTGATGAACGCGAAGATAAATGTGGTCTTCCGTTTTGTTTTGTGTTACATGAATGAAGCTGGAGTGACTGTGCTTCAGGATATTGTTAATCAGCTCCTGAAGGATTCTGAATACAGAGAGTTCCTGCTCCAGTTTGATTCGTCTTGTATAGTCATGAAAGCGACAACTGGCGTGTATGGATCCTGCACCGTTGATTTTTTGGATCAGATCGGCCATCGCACTTTCCAGTCCAAAGTTTTTTAAAGTAGGAGGAATGAGGCTATGTGAAATATTTCGAATCAGTTGAATGGTATCATCAACGATTTGTTTTGCATTGTAAATCGATTGCAATTGAGTTGCCGGATCCTGGTGAATAAGGTTTTCGTTTAAATACAAACGTACGGTTGCCAGCAAGGGGCCTGCGTCATCATGCAAGTCGGCGGCTAAACGTTGTCGTTCTTCTTCCTGACTGTTTAGGGATGCTTGAAGCAAAATACGCTGATGATCAGCTTGCATATTCCGCATTCGGAGCTGGTAATAGATTACCTTACGTTGGTGAAATACAATAAAAACAATTAAGCCTACGGCCAAAAACAACATCCCAAACGTACCAAAATAGACTACGTAGGTTACATTTCCGGATTGTAAAGCTTGTAAAAGAAACATAGTTGATTGTTGTTTATTAGGGTGTGATTAAGGTTAGAAAAACTCCGGTGCCCTTGCTTTTTCGGGTTTGGTAATCATAGCTATGGAGAATAAAATACTTCTCAGTATAGAGGCAAAGGAGTGTATATAAAGGTATTGGTTAAAAAAAACATTATCTGTGACTGAAGATTCTCTGAATAAGAAAACAAAAAATGCGCCTGCTGCATACATGAAAAATCCTGTGATGAACCAGAAGTCTGGTTGTGCATATATGAATAAAGTAGAAGGAAAACGAAGTTGTTCGTAAAAATAAAGAAGGGAATAAGCAATAGTTAGAAGAAGTGAAATTCCATTAATTATAGAATTGAACTCTCCAAGCTGTGTAGAGAAAACGCTTTTGGTGTAGTATGCTAGAAAAAGAATACCAGAAAGTATAACAGCTTTTTTATGAAAGTAATAGTTTAAAGTTTCATGATAAAAATAGATAATAATGCCAAACTCAATAGGTATGTAGAAAGAATAAATTATTTGTGCAACGATCGTGTTTGAGTTGAAAAAGTAAGCATATATCAATCTTAGGACAAAAACAGAGATGCAATAAAAAAAAATTACCTGTTTTGGCTTTTTAGCTTCTTTTTTCACAAGAAGAAAAATCAAAACAGGTAATAATATTAGTAACCTATGTATAGTTTCTATTGTCTGCAAAAAATGGGTTTAACCCAAATATACAGAAGAATATGTCAAAAAAGTTAACTAATACAGATTTACTAGATTACCATCCTACGGTAAGGTCACCACCAATTCCTTTTTGGCTAACGATCACAAATCCTTCGTTTGCGATCAGTTGACCGTTTGCATTTACGGTGTTGAAATTAAGGATGGGGTTGCCAATTTCGTCAACTCCTACCAATACTGATTGTAGAGTTCCTTCAGCATTGTAAGCAGGGAGGAGAGCAATACCGGAGCAGTTAGGTTGTGCCA
>JBMLSG010000106.1:0-1733 GCA_049240625.1 Lacibacter sp.
AATGTAACAATTGTAACATTATTCAAAATCAGTTT
This sequence comes from Lacibacter sp., assembly GCA_049240625.1. Taxonomy (GTDB): domain Bacteria; phylum Bacteroidota; class Bacteroidia; order Chitinophagales; family Chitinophagaceae; genus Lacibacter. The sequence continues at coordinate 36 of JBMLSG010000106.1, forward strand.
AAATAACAAGTATATAGAAGTCAGCTTGTTACGTTTGTTAATGCATCATTGTTGCATGTTACAATTGTTCGTTACGTTACGTGTTTTTTCATTTTCACAGAGGATAAAAACCCAAGTTTTATGACCGATACATACCCTCAATACTACCGAAAGGATGGCCGCATCATCCGCATTGACGGACCATTAGACACATGGATTATCGTGCTGCAGCCACAATCAAAAGTGGCTATGCGCTACCACAGCAAGTGGCCTGATACGCAACGTCTGGCAGAAGAAATAGCCGGCATGGAACAAAGCTCAGTCGAGAAATTCAGAGAGTTCTTAGCCACTTTCTATCAGCAAGTGGCAACAGAAAGAGACACATTTTCTAAATCTATAAACAACTAAAACAAACAACTATGGAAACACTCAAAGTTCAAATCCCGGAAGGGTTCACCTTCGACAGCTTCGATCCTAAAAACTTAGAGATCAAGATCAAAGAAAAGCCAAAGGATGTCATGGAGCGGATAAAAACCGTTGATGATATTCTCGCTGCACACGGCCTGACAAAGGCACAGTTTGATAAGCGCTGTGAATCATTGTCTGATGATGAGAAAGCTTATCGCATTTTGAAGATGCTGGCCCAGACACTCAACGAAGGATGGCAGCCTGATTGGAATAATGACAGTCAGTACAAGTACTACGCTTTTTTCTATATGGGCGGTTCGTCCGGGTTTCGTTGCGACGGCTACGGGCATTGGTATTCGTTTTCGGTTGTCGGCTCTCGCCTTTGCTTCAAATCTAGTAAGCTCGCGGAGTATGCAGGTAAACAGTTTACCGAAGTGTACAAGCAATTCATGGTTATCAACTAAACAACTAACTCAATATGGAAATTCAAGATTTGAAAACATTCGAAGACGCTTGCAAGGTCGAGGGTATCGAAAAACTAAACTTAGACTTGTCTTCTTTTCCGGAAGCATTACGTGCTCCGGTTGAAGCTGCAACTAAGTTGATGATCATTAACAAGGCAGCTAATCGCATCGACAACAATGGTGAAGAATGGAAGCCGGATTGGAATGATGATGATCAGTGGAAGTACTACCCATGGTTTGAAATGGGCGGTTCGTCCGGGTTTCGTTTCCTCGACTTCGGTAATTGGTATTCGTTTTCGAATGTCGGCTCTCGCCTTTGCTTCAAAGAAAGGTCCACAGCTGTATACATCGGTAAGCAGTTTACTGATCTGTACAAACAATTCATGGTAATCGAATAGGCATTATGGAAATCACCGACATCAAGACATTTGAGGACGCTTGCAAGGTTGAGCGTATCAATGCAAAAAAGGTATTGCCAAAGGTTACATCATACCCTAAAAAAGATCAGGCTGCTTTATTGGCTCATGCAAAACTTGTGATCATAGCCAGAGCTATCAATAAAGTAGCTAACAACGGAAAGGCTTGGAAACCTGATTGGAACAATGACAATCAGTACAAGTACTACGCTTTTTTCTATATGGGCGGTTCGTCCGGGTTTCGTTGCTGCGACTGCGTTTTTTGGTTTTCGCTTTCGAATGTCGGCTCTCGCCTTTGCTTTATTTCCCGCGAAGCGGCTGAGTATGCTGGCAAGCAATTTGAAAAACTATACAAGGACTATTTTGTAATGTAAGAATGAAAGGCTGTGCGATGATATGGGCGGTTCGTCCGGGTTTCGTTACAACGACTA
>JBMLSG010000107.1:0-14709 GCA_049240625.1 Lacibacter sp.
GCGGCTGCATTTGCAGCCGCTTTTTTTATGTCAAAACCCGCTATTGGGATTACTGCGGCATCCTTTTGCAAAATCTTAACAATTTCAAGTAAGCATTTGCACGGTTTAGGAATCTAATTAACAAACGGTCTCGAAAGGTTAATTGAGCGAGGGTTGGTTTTTAACTGCCATCGAAACATTAACAAAGGCCTCACAAAAAGAATAAAAAATGTTTTAGAACTTTATACTCTTAATCGAATTTACCTTTTTCTCATAAGCAGTTAGTTTTGGTTGCGGCCCCGGTTTCTACCGGGGCTTATTTTTTATGATTGCCAAGGCTCCAAAGGCACCAACGGCATCGGCAACCATATCCCAAACATCAAAATCACGGCCTGTATACAGTTGTACATATTCCAGTGCGATTCCATAAAATGTAACAAAACATACAGCCAGGAATAGATGGACTGAACGCTGTGTGCGTTTCCTTGTCAGAAAAAGCAAAATAAGGAAAGCGAGAACATAGAACAGGAAAATATGCACCAGCTTGTCGGCATGTGGAATAGGAAACTCCCGTTCCTTTTTAAATTTCGGGAAGTGAAGGGTGAGCATCAAAAAAACAAAGGCCGCCCATATGAGGGTCGGCCAAATTGTTTTTAAATATTTTCTAAAACTTGCCTGCATCATCCAACCAAGGCTTCGTAGGCGGTTGCCGTCATCAATGCATCAAGATCGGCAGGGTTGTCCACTTTTAATTTGATCATCCATCCTTCATTGTAGGGGTCTGTATTTACGCTTTCCGGACGGTCGTTCAGGGATTCATTGACTTCAATAATCGTTCCCGCAACAGGCAAGTATAAATCGCTCACGGTTTTAACCGCTTCAACGGTTCCAAAAACTTCTTCAGCTTTCAGTGCTTTCCCGGCTGCATTGATGTCAATGAACACAATGTCGCCTAATTCTTGCTGCGCAAAATCAGTAATGCCGATTTTTGCGATATTGTCATCAAGCAGTTGAATCCATTCGTGATCTTTTGTGTAACGTAGATTTTCAGGAAAGTTCATTTGAGTCTTTTTTTAGAGTTGAAGAACGCTGCTAAATTGATTCATTTGCATGAAACGGAAAAATTTTTTTCCATAGGCAATAAGGCCTCCTCCGGCAACTGTAAATTCTTTTAAGAAGTGATCAAACTTCTATTAAAAATCATGTTGTTCGAAATAAAGCAGAACATGGTCTTTTAAGAAATCTTCCTGTTCCTTAAGGCCGTGATTTGGAAGGGCTTTTAGTTGCCTGAAATGTGGCCATCCTTCTTCATCGTGGCCTTCCAGTATAAAATAACCACTTTGCGAGAGTAAGGAACAAACGGCAATATGCATCAGGTCCTGCTTTTGTTCCTTTGTGTATTTTTCGAAAATTTGTCCGAATTCCTGAATGCCAATTAAAAAAAGAACAGTTTCCAGATCGGGCTTTTTCCCGAACCGTTGTATTAATTTTTCTTCCAACCGCATCCAGCGTACAAACAAATCCTGAGTTGCATCCATCATGGTTGCAAAGTTACAGACTGAGCAATCAAATACCGGAATCAATAATGAAAAAGGGATAGTAAATCAAGGTTAGAAATACTGTTCGGGTTACGTGCTTTCATAAACCGGACATAACATTGATATAGGTGTTTATGTTTCGGTGTTGGCTGATTTCAGGTACGAAAGGCCTTATGATTGCGCTGATATTTTCCTTTTCTTTGTACACATGAAGGGGCACGTTTACAAATCAACCGGCAGCTGGTATTGGGTAAAGACAGATACCGGTTCTTTTGTACAGGCAAGAATAAAAGGGAAATTTAAACGTGAAGGTCTAACTTCCACAAACCCCATTGCCGTGGGAGACTGGGTAACCATTCAACAGGAACCTGATCTGGAATCCGAAAACACCTTTGTTATAACATCAATTCACGATCGGCACAATTACATCAATCGGCAAAGTCCGCATAAGAAATACCGCCATCATATTGTTGCATCCAACCTCGATCAAAGTCTTTTGTTTGCCACCCTGCGCGAACCCCGTACTTCACAAGGATTTATTGATCGATTTCTGGTTGTTTCGGAAGCCTATCACATTCCGGGGGTAGTGGTCTTTAACAAGGCCGATCTTTACCGGGAAAAAGAAATGGAGCAATACATTGAATGGAAAGCAATGTATGAAAAAGCCGGCTATCAGGTTTTGTTGGTTTCACTTGAAACGCAGCAGGGACTTGAGTCCATGAAGCAATTGCTGAAAGAAAAGGTAACGCTTATAAGCGGGCATTCGGGAGTGGGTAAATCTACATTGATTAATTACTTAATGCCCGGCCTGGATCTTAAAACACAGGAGGTGAGCGACTGGAGCGGAAAAGGTTTGCATACCACTACGTTTGCGGAAATGTTCGATCTTCCTTTTGGCGGACAAGTCATCGATACCCCCGGCGTAAAAGAGTTTGGCTTGGTAGACATCAGCAAACAGGAACTGTCGCATTATTTTCCTGAATTCCGCAATTTGATTTCGGGTTGCCAATTCAATAATTGTCTGCATTTGAATGAACCGGGTTGTGCTGTGAAGAAAGCGGTTACAGAAGGAATGGTCTCAGCCGATCGTTATGTGAGTTATTGTTCCATATTGGCCACAATCGATACGGTTAATTATTAACAGGGCATAATTGACCTTTTGGGTTTACCATACTTGTTTTTCCCGCAGTTATTTAAAACCGCAAATGATAGTGGAGCCAGATTAACTTCTGAATTTTTTCACTTTGGGTAACTTCTCGCCACTGAGAATTTTTTCGGCACCCACATTTTTCCCGTTACTGGGACATCCTTCTTTCGGTTTTTTGAAAACACTGCAGCTGTATAACAGAAAAGATACGGCTGCTATCAGAGATATGGCTTTGAACTGGTTTTTCATTGTTTTGTTTTTGGAGATGACAAGTTACGGAATCAAATGCATTATTCTGAAAGGGATGTTTTTTCGCTGATCGTATTGGGTTCTTTGAACCAGGAGGCATAGCGGATGTAATTTTCAGCGATCCGATTGATTTCACCATGAATCAGTTCTTCGCTGATGTTTTTGACTTTTTTGGCAGGGACTCCTGCATAGATGCTGCCGGCTTCAACTATCGTTCCTTCCAGAACAACGGCTCCAGCTGCAATGATGGAATGACTGTGTACAACTGCATTATCCATCACAATGGCTCCCATGCCTATCAGTACATGGTCATGAAGCGTACATCCGTGAACGATGGCGTTATGGCCAATGCTTACATTATTGCCAATGATGGTTTTTGTTTTTTGAAATGTAGCATGCAAAACAGCGCCATCCTGCACATTGACTTTATTCCCGAGACGAATGCTGTTCACGTCGCCTCTCACAACTGCATTGAACCACACACTGCACTGGTCACCCATCACAACATCTCCTACAATCGTTGCATTAGGAGCAATGAAACAGTCCGTTCCAAATAAGGGAGAAACTCCTTCTACAGGAAGAATACATGCCATACTGATGATTTTAGTTCAAAACCGGTCGCTAATCGGTTTGATGCAAATATCCGAAATTACGATGGGGAATTATCATGTATTTTTACCTTCTTTTGAGGGTGCAATTGTTAAGGTACGCACCGTTTGAATTGTAAGTCAATCATGAATCATCGTCAATTGTTTTTACAGCATGTTGCACAAACCTCACCGGCACCGGTGGCTTTGGAAATTGATAAGGCAGAAGGCTGTCGATTGTGGGATGTGCATGGAAAATCTTACATCGATTTGATTGCAGGCATTAGTGTGTGCAATGTGGGCCACCGTCATCCTGAGGTTATTCAGGCCATTCAAAAACAACTCGACCATTATTTACATGTGATGGTCTATGGCGAATTAGTGCAGAGCCCACAAGTACAATATGCCACACTCCTGACCCGTCATTTGCCCGATACCCTCAACTGTGTTTATTTTACCAATTCCGGTTCCGAAGCTATTGAAGGGGCAATGAAACTTGCCAAAAAGGTGACGGGCCGAGGCGAGATAATCGCTTTTCAAAACAGTTATCATGGAAGTACTCACGGTGCTTTAAGTATTATTGGTGATGAATACTGGCGCAATGCTTACAGGCCTTTACTGCCCGGAGTTCAACATGCTGTTTACAATAGTCACGAAGCGTTGTCATGGATCACCACAAATACAGCCTGCGTGGTAGCCGAAACCATACAGGCCGAAGCAGGTGTCAATCTGCCGCAACAGGATTGGCTTACGGCACTGCGTGACCGTTGTAATGCAATGGATACCTTGTTGATCTTAGATGAAAACCAGTGTGGCTTTGGGCGTAATGGGTCGCTCTGGGCATTTCAACAATATCATATCGTTCCTGATATACTTGTTTTGGGTAAGGCGTTGGGTGGTGGGATGCCATTGGGAGGCTTTATAGCCAACAAGCAGTTGATGGATGCATTTACCGATAATCCGGTTTTAGGGCATATCACAACATTTGGCGGACATCCGGTATGTTGTGCAGCCGGTAAAGCGGCGATGACTGTGTTGTTGGAAGAACAACTGATTGATCAGGTGAAGGTTAAAGAACAATTGTTTTTATCGTTGTTGCAACATCCAAAAATCAAAACGATTCGATCGAGGGGACTGATGATGGCAGTGGAACTGGAAGATGCTGCAACGCTTCAACGTGTCATTCAGCGTTGCATTGAAAATGGTGTTTTTGTGGATTGGTTTTTATTTGCCCCACATTGTATTCGTATTGCACCTCCTTTGAATATTTCGGAAGAAGAGATCCGGGAAGCCTGTGGGGTAATTCTGCAAGTGCTCGATCAATGGGGTTAAAACTGCAACCGGAAACTTCCAAAAATGCCAAATCGTTTGTAACGTTCCTGTGGAATGGGAAGCGGAAGGACACGCCAGATAAAATCGAATCGCAGTACTTTGAAGATATTATCAATTCCTGTTCCCAACTCCATATAGGTTTTGCCATTTAGTGACTGAAACTGATGTCCTTTGTCGAAAGTCGTGCCGAAAAAATTATATTGCTTGTTAGCTTCATTCAGACTACCCCATAATGTTTTTGCAGTCCAGAATTGCCGGAGTTTCAACTTGCGGGTAGGCAACAAGCGAAAGAGCCCGTTGCCAATGTTGTGTTCTATATTGATTCCGGCATAGGCATCGCTCAGGTACTCAAACCGGTTCATCAGATTAAAGGCGTATTTGTTGTAATAATAGATTTCATTGCCCGGATGCACTTCCAGCATGGGAAAAGGAACCGTACCCAGTACACGGCCTGCATAGATGTTATAGTAAAATTCTCCATAATGGGCCAGCTTAAAATAATCATGAACCGATGCGGAAATTTTATGATAGTTAAAGCTGCTGTTTAAAATTCCCGAAACACCCTTGGCATATTTTAGTTCTGTGATCGGCAAAGGACTTCCCAGACTGATTCTTTGGAACGAGCCTTCAAGAAAACGTTCCAGATAAGCGAAGCGAAGACGTATTGATAGTTCGAGATTGTTCAGCGCATCTCCCTTTAGTGTGTTGAAAGCTTCTTTGCGGGGTAATGCATAAACAGGATCAAATTTTTTGTACGTGAATGCCGTTTGAACAGACAAGCCTAAATGAGTTTCTTTTAAAAATTCCAGGCGGGTTTGTTCCACTCTCAAAAACTTGAACGGAACCTGGCGTTTTCGGGCCGCTAAGGTGAATACGTTGTCTGTTCCTACTTCATCGTAATACACCTGTCCGTTATCATAATCATTTGTATAGGAGGCATACAAAGAGGTTCTTGGGTTTTTTTGAAACAAATGTGTGACCTCTGCACGTCCTTTGAAACGTTTGTCCAGAAATCCATAAGCGAGATAACCCCTTAACCACCATTTCTTGCTGAATTGCGTGCTGGTGCCCAAGTCGAGTCTAACGCGGTAGCCTTCCAGGATGTTATAACTCGTAAAATTAAACCAAGGCCCATATTCCAGTACTCCAAATGCTTTATAGCCCGTTGCCAGAAAATTCGCAAGGTTGCTGTATTTCTTAAACAGCGGCATGTTTTGAAGGGTATCGATCATGGCATAAATCGCCTTTTCATTCTTCGCTAATTCTTCATGTCTGGATCCTATCCAATAGGCATCAGGTTGTTCCGTTGCGCCCGGAAGCATGAGAACTTCTTCCTGTTTTTTATTTTTTCGTACTGCTTCCCAAACCTCACCGGAATTAATGAGTACATTTCGATAGGTTGTGGTTTTTCTTCCGGTTACTCCAAATTTTTGCTTTCCGATTGCCGCAACATCAATAATGAGTTTGTCTTTATAGAGAAACCAAATACTGTCGTTAATAAACTTGTATTCTTGTACGATACTCAGTTTTTCCACGAAATTGACATTGGCTTCTTCCGACAACCGTAAATTCATTTTTTGAACTGCAAAACTGGTGTCATGTACCCAACAATCGCCATCAAACGTGTTTTCACCTTTTCGTTTCGGAGTAAATACAAGATGGAAAAACCGTTTGCCTCCAATATATTGTGTATCGGTAAGTCGGTAAAAATAAAATGCATCCCCATTGTCACTAAGCGGACTGATGAATCGTTTGTCGAATACGGGAATGTAGTTGTTGTAAATGTTGATGTTTTGATCCATCCCGCCCAGAAGCTTTTGTACACTCTCATTTTTTAGTCCGGAGGTACGACTTGCTTTTATGACTTCTCTTCTTTTTTGCGGCGTTTTTTGATAATAATAATCCGAAATCGTTTCGGTAAGAAAAACCGGCAAGAATGGTTTGGTATCGGAAGTGGTGTCAATGTTTTGATCAATTATAAATCCGAAGGGTTTTAAAGGCCTGAAGTTTTTGAACCGGTTTGCGTCAAATCTGTTGATATCAACTTCCAATTTGTTATAGAGTTCATAACCGAAGTTTTCAAAACGGTATCGGTCATTGAATGGTTTCTTCTTAACGATCTTTCTCCATAGGATCCATCCTTTGCTGAATTTGGATTTTACGATGATTTCCTTATTCAGTTGCCCCCGTTCCATTCGAAGCGAAATAAATAAGGTGTCTTTTTCTGTTTTCGGAACAACCAATTCCAGGTTTTTGTAGCCTACGTACGTGATAAGTAACGTGTCGTTTTCCCGGTAGCCGGAATACGACAAATAAAACATTCCTGATGAGTCTGTTTGTGTTCCGGTTCCTGTTCTTTTAAGAATGATGCTGGCAAACGGAATCTTTTCTTCGGAATGTGCGTCCAAAAGATGACCTGTAATGACTTTGTGTTGTGCAAAGCCGGTAAATAAGGTCAAAAGCAATATCGTGAGGAGTCCGTAATGCCGCATACAGAAGAGAAAACAGTTACAATTCCATTTTTTGCAATTCGTTTTTTGATTGCAAATGTGCAGGTTTAAAAAGATTAAAAATCAAATCCCAATGATACATGCATCACTCCATTAGAGCGGAAAAAACCATTCATGGGCCACCCCGCATCAAAGCGAATGAAATAACCCAGCAACGTGCTTCGGGCACCAAAGCCATAACTTCCCAAAAAGGGACCAATGCCGGGCGCTTTAATAGCTACGGATACCGGGTTTGAGTTTTCCGCATCACTGTAAATAATTTCCGGACGTTTTAATTTATTGTATTGCCCATTCCACGCATTGCCTAAATCGAAAAATTGCACAAGTTGAAAATTTCTAAGAAAGGCATTGTTGATGGGTTTATTGAATAAGGTCGAAAAAACGGGAAGTCTGAATTCGCTGTTGATGACAATGGCATTGTTTCCATTTGCTGTATTTTGAACGAAACCACGCATGTTTACGGCTAAAGACTGATATACATAGTTTTGGTCATCTGCAGGGCGGTTTGCTGTGTTAAAATAGCGTTGTTTTACAACACCGTTTCGAATGACGTCGTTGGCGCCCAGCATCAACCAGCCATCGGTGCCGCCTAAGTAATAAACCAGTTTATTGTCTCCCCAGGAAACATCGGCCGCTACTCGCACCGCCCAGATGAAATTGCGATGCAGTTTTAAATAGTGTCTGCCGTCAAATCCCCAGTTGAAAGTTAATTCGCCGGCAGCCGATCTACCGCTTCCTTTGAAGTTGCCACCCAAACGATTGTACAATTCCACCCATGATTTAAATCGCAGGCCGTGCCAGATGTTGCTGACCGGGTTAATAGTGTTGTCGTGCACGTACTCAAATCGTGCCGTAAGAAAATCTTCATTCAGATTTGGAATAAGCAAGGATTCGGGATTGAAAGCTGTACTTTTTACAACGTATTGATCTTTGCGCAATCCTGCAATCAGTCGAATGCTTTGTACTTCGTTGAATGGATACAACAAGTTTCCTTGATAAATATTACTGATTAAACGAGTTTCAAGAACGGATCCGCCGGTTTCCAAACCAACAGTTGAGGCAGAGCGGTAATAGGAAAGTCCCCAGTCAATTCGGTTTCTGAAATTGTCGAAACGCATATATACTTCATTGTCCTGAAAGCCGTAATTGATACGATAGGCTCCGGTAAATTTATAGTCCTCCATGAATTCCAGAGCACCAACGCGGGTAAGCGCGTTTAAAGGGTTTGCGTTTCCGAGATTCACAGGACCGGAGGCATTATTGTAAGGCTGAAATCTGTTAATCAGTAATAAATTATTCGAAAGGAAATTCGTTGTTACATTGTCCACAAAGAACTTTTTCCCGTAAGGAAATTGTTTGATGTTCAACTTGGAGTCGCGATTTCCATTTACCAGGGAAACAGGACCGGAATGCGTAACATTCAAAGAGTCATCGGCAAATTCACTTTCAAAAAAATCTTCAGGTCGGGAATCATCCTTTTCCAGATCCGTACGCAATTGTGTATTTGTGCTTTTGGTTTTATCCAGCCGGGTTGTACGTTTGATGTATTCGGTTGGTTTGGCATTAACATTTCGCTTCCTTAATACAGCTTCATCTACTTTCAGCTTGTAGAGAAATTTATAATGCCCCTGCCTTGTAAGTTCAGTAACCTGACCATTGTCGCCGGCGAAACTGGTTTCCAGTACACTGCTTTGATAATTGCTGATGGGGAAAGTATAGGAACTGTCTTCAGTAATTCGGAAAGTAAAGACAGAGTCCGGTTCCGATTTCTTCCAAACTGCTAATGTGGAATCAAGTTCTTTGGTTTCCGGATTCCGGAGCAACTCATCTCCGACTTTATAAACCGTATCGATTCCTGCGGCATTGGTGCTGAAGAACCCGGCCCAGCGGTTGCCAATTCCCGTTTCGTCACTGATGTATGTAAAATGATTGGAGTTGTATTGCGTCGGGAAACGGGCATTTCCGTATTTGAGGTTGCTCAGTTGCGAAATTTGTTTGAATTCGGATTTGTTCCAGTTGTCAATTAAAAAAACATTCAACCTGTTGCGTGGAAGCGCGGTATCTGATGCTGCTGAAGGGGATGGACGGTTACTGGAAAACAGGATGCCGGATTTGTTGGGAAAGGCCGCAAAGGAAGCATCCAGATCATCAAAGATGTCATTGGTGATTTGTTCCAGTTTCTGCTCATTGATTTTGTAAATGTAAATATCACTTTGCCCGTTTCTGACTCCGCTCAATAGGAGGGTGTTTGGATCCAGCATGTATTGCATACTGGTGATTAAGTCGAAGGGTAGCTTTTGTTTTTTTACGGTTTTGATTCTTCGGAAGGCATCGTATACGTCCAGAATGAGTTTGCCTTCATCCGGTACGATGATTGCAACACGAGTGCCTTTAGGGTCCCATGCCATCAACGGATAATTGGGATTGGGCTTTTCTTCCAGATTTTTGATGCCGCTTTTCCACAATACTTTTTTTGAATAGAAGTTTTCGTTCAATACCACTCGTGTGATCCCTTTTTTGTATTCAACAGAAACGTAATTGTAACTTTTGGGATTGGGGTTGGCTTGAAAGCGGAAATAATCTTTCTTTCCAATTTCTTTTGAAACAACCAGTTTGCCGGACGGTAAATTTTTGCGCGACCGGATATCTTTCATGTATTTGTCACGGTTGTAAGACATGAATTCTTTCAAAACATCTTTTAATTTCTTTTTACAGATGGCTGCAGTTGCCCGGTTGACATTTTTATAAATCCGGCTCAGGTAAAGTAAATACGTGACATTTTCTTGTTTGTATTTTTCTTCGATGTAATACCAAAAAGCATGGCCTGCCAACTTGGGTTGTTCAAATGCAAACTGATAAAAGTTCTTGTACTCTTCTCCCAGCAGGGCATTTTTCAAATCGTTGTCCAGTTCTGTACTCCAGTTCAGCGCAACGTAAGAGATATAGCCATCGGTCATCCATTTGGGTAAATCCAGTAATGCCTGATTTTGGGCAAATTCTCCAAGATCATCACCAAAGAGCAACAGTTCTACGAGAACTTTTGCAATGCCTTCACGAATTTGACGACGCAGATCGTTGTGGTTGCCGCTGAAATAAACCACCAGTTTGTTATTGACCAGTTTGGTTACACCACCTGTGTTGGGCCAGTCCAGTCCGATTCCGATATTCGATTGTTTGTAGTCGTTGTAATTGTTGTATAAAACGATATTGATCCGGCGTTGAATTCCAAACTCAACAAATTGTTCCAGTCCGGGCAGTTCTTCTTCTGCGGTTTGCAAGGTAAATCGCGCAAGTTCCGTTCCGTTTTGTGTAAAATGCACATTGAAATGGGAGCTTTGAAAAAAGTTCCATTTGAATTTAGTGTGTTGGATTCGGTTCTTTCCATAATCAATGGTGTTCACCTGAGCAGTTGCATTCACGTGACAAAGCAAAAGGATCGACACGTAGGCAATCGTAATAAAATAATTCTTCTGAATTCGCATATTTTCGTATTAGAATCACGGTTGGTTACCGTGAGTAGGATTCAAACTTAAAAGTACTAAATTCAAGGCATGTTCACTGTTAAAGCTTTTACCTTCAGCCCTATATCCGAGAACACTTATGTGCTCTATAATGAGGAACGAGAAGCGTTGATTATTGATCCCGGATGTTATTTTGAAAACGAGCGGGAAAAACTTCGGTCTTTTATAGAGGAACACAACCTCCATCTGCGTCTTTTATTGAATACACACTGCCATCTCGATCATGTTTTTGGCAATAAATGGATACATGACACTTATGGATTGTTGTTGCACATTCATCCGGAGGAAGAGAAGGTATTGGAATTTGCACCTTCAAGCGGATTGATGTGGAATCTGCCGTTTGATTCCTACAATGCCGCTTTGCGTTATTTCAGAGCGGGAGATCGCTTTCGGCTGGGACATGATGAACTGGAGGTGATTGAAGCGCCCGGTCACTCACCCGGTCACGTATGCTTTTACAGTGCCGCCCAGGATTTTGTGATTGGCGGTGATGTGTTGTTTCGTGAAAGCATTGGACGGACCGATTTGCCGGGCGGGGATTTTCAAACACTGATCAAAAGCATTCAAACGAAACTTTTTGTAATGCCCGACAACACCGTTGTTTACAGCGGACATGGTCCGGCAACAACAATTGGGCATGAAAAAAAGCACAACCCATTTTTACAATGATGCAACCCATTTCCCAACAACGGGCAGGTTTTTGAGTTCTTGTTTTTCTTTTTTGGCGGTCACGAAAATGAAAAGCAGTACAAACGACGTTCCGCTTGTTAAGCTGAACCAAAGTGGTTCGTATTTCGAAACCAAAAATCGGTGGAAGACAACGAGAAAGACAACAAACAGTAAATACGAAGCGATTTTTTTTACATCATAGGGAACCGGGTAGTGTTTTTGTCCGAGTAAATAACTCGCTCCCATCATAAATAGATAACAGCAGAAGGTGGCTGCTGCCGCACCCCAGTAATGAAATGTAGGAATGAGCAGAATGTTCAGTACAATCGTAAGCACAGCACCACCGATTGTTAAAGCAGCTCCATAAAGATTTTTATTGGTGAGTTTGTACCAGATACTCATGTTGTAGTAGATGCCCAGAAAAATATTTCCCAGTGCCAGTAGCAATACCACTTCCATCCCTTCGCCCCAGGCTTCCGATTTCAAAGTAATGATCCATTTTAAGCCGTCGAGGTACACCCCAATTAAAAGAAAAATCAAACAGCAGGCAATGACGAAAAAGTTCATGATGCGTGCATAGGTTTGTTTCGCATCGGAGGCTCCGGCCCTGTTGAAAAAGAAGGGTTCTGCAGCCATACGAAAGGCCTGAATCATGATGGTAATGAGAACTGCAATGCGGTACAGGTTAGCAAACACGCCCAATTCATGTTGCGCCTGTTCATGCGGGAGGTCAACTACATGCTGATAGACCAAACGACTCAGCATATCATTAATCATTCCACCCAGACCAACAATAATCAGCGGGTAACTGTATGTCATGGCTGTTTTCCAGATTGGAGCATCGAACTTAAATCGAAATCCTGTCCATTCTTTTGCTAAGAGTAAAAAGGTCAGCAGACTTCCCAAAAAATTGCCAATCAAATAATAGCCGATACCGATCTGTTCATCGTAGAAGTTGTGCAGATAACTGTCCGGATGTTGTTGGAGATACGAAGGGAGAACACCCAGAAAAATAAATACAATGAGAATGTTAATTGCAATGCCTGCTATGCGTACTACTGCATATTTTTTGGGGCGGTTTTCCTGACGTAAGCGGGCAAAGGGAAGCGTGGCCAGTGTGTCGAAGAACAAGATACCCAGCATCCAGTTTAAATAACTGGGATGTTCGTTCAGTCCGGTCACAGCTGCAATGAACGGGTTTGAAATATAAAGTAAACCAGAAAACAGAACCGTGCTTGCAAGTAACGATGTAAAAAGTGTACTGAAAAGCGAAGGGCGATCGAGTTCGCCGGAATATCGGAAATAGGCCGTTTCAACGCCGTAGGTGAAAAGAATATTCAGAAATGGAATCAGTGCGTATACCTGTGTTAAATCGGCAGTAACAGCAGGTTGCGTAAACAAAAAGGGCAAGGCCATGTTCATAATGTAGCCTAAGAAACGACTTGCTATAGTCGGCAGCCCGTACCATAATGTTTGTCCAGCAAGTTTTTTGACGCCGCTCAAGTTTGGAAACGCTTTGATTAAAATTATTCAAAGATAGTATAAGCGCATTGCAACGGTTCAATCTTGTTTTATAACTTAGTGTCCAAATCAATCATACATGAAAAATTGGTCTGCCTTATTGTTATGTCTCGTTGTTTTTGGAAACCTATCGGCTCAAACCTGGGGTGAACAGGAATGGCAGAAAAAGAAAATCCCTGCATTGGTAGTCGCAGTGCCACAGGAGGCAAAATATACGGAGGAAGCGATACGTCAAAAATGGGCCCAAATGGGTTACAGTGGGAAAAGCAGTAAAGGAGCTTTTGTGTATAAGGGAATGAAGTTCGAAGAGTTGGGTCCCGAAACGGTGGATGTGTATTTGCAGGTGGAACGCAAAGGCAGAAAAGACAAAGACGAATCCGTCGTTTACTTTACCGTGTCACGAGGCTATGAAAATTATATCAGTAGTTCGGATGATCCGGCTTTGCTGGAACGCATCAAAAAGTACTGTTTGCAGTTTCCTGTGTGGGCCGAAGCGTATGCATTGGAAGAAGCCATCAAAGAACAGGAGAGTACTTTAAAGTCGGCCGAACGTAAAGCGGTTGCCTATCAGGATGAAGCGGATGATTTACTGAAACGCAAACGCAAGTTGGAAGAAGAAATAGAGGAAAATAAAACCAATCTGGAGCAACAAAAAAAGGATGTTGAAAATCAGCGCAAAGCCCTGGACGTGCTGAAGGCTAAAAGGAAAAGTATTTAGTTGGTGTTTTAAGAAAGGCATCAAATTGGAAATCAATCCGGTTTAATTTTTTTCCTCCATTGCTTTTGTTCTGCGATCTTCTTCTTGTTTTCAAGTCTGCGTTTTTTAGATGCAGGTGAAGGTTTCGTAGCGATACGCGCTTTCTTCGGTATTAATGCCTGTTTAATCAGTTGATTGATTTTGCGGATAACTTCCTCTTTGTTTTCTTGTTGACTCCGGTGTTTTTGACTTTTAACCTGCAGCAGACCATCTTTGTTGATACGATTGCTCAATTTGCTCAGCAGCAACTTTTTTTGATCCGCTGTCAATAATGTTGAATTTGCAATGTTCAAGTACCCCGTCACCATTGTTTCTACTTTGTTGACGTTTTGCCCGCCGGCTCCGCCACTACGTGCCGTGGTGAAGGACAATTCTTTTCCAAGATCCTGTAAATGACTTTGCATAAAGGGTGTACTTTCGATACGCCAAATTACAATTAATTGAAGTATGCGTGCTGTAATTCAAAGGGTGCTCCGGGCTTCGGTGGAAATCAATACAAATCGAAGCGCTTCCATAGGGTCGGGTTTACTGGTCTTGCTGGGCATTGAAGATGCCGATACCAGGGAAGATATTGAATGGCTGAGTGCCAAGATCACCAACCTGCGCATTTTCGACGATGAACAGGGTGTGATGAACTTGTCTGTCAAAGATGTAAGCGGTGAGATTTTATTGGTAAGTCAGTTCACATTGCATGCTTCAACCAAAAAAGGAAATCGTCCTTCGTACATCCGCGCCGGTAAGCCTGAAGTGGCCATTCCTCTTTATGAATCCATGATCGAACAGTTGCAACGGGACCTTGGCCGCTTGATTCAAACAGGTGTATTTGGCGCTGACATGAAGGTGGAACTGGTGAACGATGGGCCGGTAACGATTGTAATGGATACTAAGAAAAAAGAATA
>JBMLSG010000107.1:14809-76029 GCA_049240625.1 Lacibacter sp.
TCATTATGACAATCAATCAAGCACAACAACAAGTCGACGAATGGATCAAAACGGTAGGCGTCCGTTATTTCAACGAACTCACCAATCTTGGAATTTTAATGGAAGAGGTGGGCGAACTTTCAAGACTGATGGTGCGCACATATGGCGAACAGTCGTTCAAAGAGTCCGATAAAGGAAAAGAATTGGGCGATGAAATGGCCGATGTGTTATGGGTGCTCATTTGTCTCGCGAATCAAACCGGTGTCAACCTGACGGAAGCCTTTCAAAGGAATATGGAGAAAAAGACATCGAGGGATCAAAACCGGCATCGGGACAATGAAAAATTACAAGGCTGAGCCACGTAATTTGAGTTGCGCATCAAAACTTATCTTTGCGCTCTTATAACCAGCAAACATGTCAAACGAAAAGTTATTTGCCAATATTATCGCTCACGCCAAAGAGTACGGATTTATTTTCCAGTCTTCCGAAATCTATGACGGATTAGGAGCGGTTTATGATTATGGACAGTACGGTGCTCAACTGAAAAAGAACATTCGGGATGCCTGGTGGAAAAGCATGACGCAGTTGCACGACAATATTGTTGGCATTGATGCGGCCATTTTCATGCATCCTACCACCTGGAAGGCCAGTGGCCATGTGGACAACTTCAGCGATCCGATGATCGACAACAAGGACAGTAAAAAGCGGTATAGGGTCGATCATTTGATTGAAGGGTATGCTGATATGCTGTCCGAAACAGAAGGCGCGGCATTGGTTGCAAAGATGGAACAGTTGCTGGCAGCCGATGACTTTTCAGGAATCAAGCAATTAATTGATGAACATAAAATCAAATGTGCGGTTAGTGGAACCTGCAACTGGACCGATGTACGTCAGTTCAACCTGATGTTTTCAACAGAATTTGGAGCTGTTGCATCCGATAATCCTGAAGACAATATCGTGTACCTGCGGCCGGAAACCGCCCAGGGTATATTTGTAAATTTCCTGAATGTGCAAAAAACGGGAAGGATGAAAATTCCATTCGGTATTGCCCAAACCGGTAAAGCGTTCAGGAATGAAATTGTAGCCCGACAGTTTATTTTCAGGATGCGGGAGTTTGAACAAATGGAAATGCAATTCTTTGTGCGTCCCGGAACCGAACTGGAATGGTATGCTTACTGGAAAGAGGCACGTATGAAATGGCATCAGGAGTTGGGTTTGCCTGCAGATAAATTACGGTTTCACGATCATACGAAATTGGCACATTACGCCAACGCCGCACTGGATATTGAGTTTCAATTTCCTTTTGGATGGAAGGAATTGGAAGGCGTTCACTCCAGAACAGACTATGATTTGCGTCGTCATCAGGAGTTCAGCAAAAAGAAAATGCAATATTTCGACAGCGAAATCAATCAGAATTACATACCCTATGTGGTTGAAACGTCGGTGGGATTGGATCGGCTGTTTCTCACCATCCTGAGTCATTCCTATCACGAGGAAGAAGTGCCTACTTCCGAAGAAGGCAAAACAGACATGCGTACGGTTCTAAAGCTTCCTCCAAAAATAGCACCCATCAAATTGGCGGTGTTCCCATTGACGAAAAAGGACGGCCTGCCCGAAATTGCAAAGGAAATTATGAATGCCTGCAGGCCTCATTTCCAATGCTTCTACGAAGAAAAAGACGCGATTGGTAAACGATACCGCAGACAGGATGCAATAGGAACCCCGTTTTGTGTAACCGTTGACCATCAAACCAAGGAAGATCAAACAGTCACCATCCGTCACAGGGATACCTTGATTCAGGAGCGAATTCCAATGACGAAAGTCATGGACTTTGTGAGGAATATTATTGGATAAACGAATTTTGAATGGTATTTTGCATGCCTGAATTTGAATGAAATGGGTCTGTTTGAGGCTTTTAATATGAATCAATTTGTCTTATGAATTTATCAAATCAGAATCTTGAAATACACTTGTTGTTGTTTGTCTTTCTTATAATTCTTGCGGGTGTCGCTGGATTTGTATTGGGCCGAATAGGAGCTCAAAAATCAGGGAATCGCATTCTGGAGGTTGAAAATGATATGTTGGCGGCACATGAAGAGGTCTTGAAGTATGCCGAGCACAATAAAAAACTGACCGAGTCTTTAGAAAAGGCTAAAGCGCAGTTACAATCTATGAATGTCCAGTTCCTCGAAGAAGGCAAGGATGAAAAAGTACGAAAATTACCTTTGGGTAAAATTGGATAAAAGAAAAGGAATTCATTTGAATTCCTTTTTTATTGGAGTTGTGTGAACTTAAATACTTGCTGCCCGTTCTTTCCGGATAGACGGATTACATACATGCCGGCGCTCCACTTGGTTGTTGTAAGCATTTGAACAAAATTTTGATTCTTCGTGGTTGAAAAGCGCTCAATATGAATTATTCTTCCTGTTTGGTCTACTACTTGCATTAACAATGTTTCGGTTGTTTTTGCTCTCCCCTTGATGTAAATGACATCTTTGGATGGAATTGGTCCTATTTGCAACGATTCAATGATCGTTTGCAAAGGGCGTATGCCGGTAGCGACATTATCTGTTTTGCCACTCACGATCAAAGAAAATGCCTGTGTGTTTCCGGTCAAAATTCCTTTGTTGGTGATCCGGATCTCGTAAACAGCACCGGGAACCGGGTTGGGTATTTCAATTTTTTCGACATTGTCTAGATTGTTGTCTCCTTTTATGGCAGCTGCTGCCGGAACGTTAGGCGTCAGCTTCCAGGGAAATGCGATACCTTCCGGACCTTCTATTCTCAAATCCAGATCATGAACCAATTTAGGTGTTGGGTCGTTCAATCGGTTGTTGAAATTCGATATGCCTGATGGGTCGGTCCAACAAATTGTAGCAACCAGTGGCCGGGTTCCATCTGCAATGAGTTGCAAGGTGAAAGGTTGGTTTTGATTTAGTACACCTTCAATGATTTGATTGGAACTGTTGCGATTCATGATCACTTCTGCTGCCGCTTTTACATTCAATAGCCCCCATCCAAACCGATAATCGGGTCCGGGATTCAGTCCGGCTTCTCCTGCTGTATGAATGGCGAGGCCCTTTAGTGTAGCCGATCGCAAATAAGCACCGGTTTGATTTTTATACAATTCCTGTAACAGAATTAACGAACCGGCGGCATTGGGCGCAGCCATTGAAGTGCCGCTGGAGGTACCATACGACTCATTGGAGTCTGAGGTAGTACTGAAAATATTGACTCCGGCAGCCACAACGTCCGGTTTGATACGGCCATCGTCGGTTGGTCCCCACGAACTGAACGATGCAATGGTTACAGAAGACGCATTGGTGTAGCCTCCATTAAGGATGCTCACTGCTCCAACTGTGAGGATGTTTTTGGCGTTTCCGTAAGCCGGTATCGTGCCATAACTGTTGTTTTTGCTGATGGTATCAACATAAGGACCGGGAGCATCGGTCATTAATCCGCTTTCATTAAAACGTTTGTAACCCGCACCAATTGCAGGGCCGTTTTGATTGCGGTTGTTTCCGGCCGACTTAACGATCAGATAATTCGGCGCCAGATATGAAATATTGTCCCATTCCTGTGCTACCTGATCATAGAAGCCGAATTTGTAATCTTCTTTGGAATTCCACTCGCCCCAGTATTCCCAGATGCTTCCATTTTGTCTCCAACCTGCCAGGGCGCCGTACGAGTGATTTGAAATCAACAAGCCGGGAGCTGCATTCGACATTTCGCTGATATCGTTGCTGAAATTATAACTGGTTAGTCTTTTGATATTGTAGGCCATGCCTTTCGCGTTTGCATTGAGGCCTTTGGCAATCATTGTTCCTGCAACGTGCGTGCCGTGTGTTGACAACGAACCCGTTTCGCCTGCAACAATCCGGGTATTCAGTTCTACATGAGTTGAACGAACCAGTCCTCCATCCCAAATCGCCAGCTTGCCGGTGAGATGTGAACTGGAGCCATCTAAATTAAACCCAAGCGTGCCGCCCGGCCACAACTGGCTTGCACCTGTAGTGTTCGCTGCTCCAAGATTGCTGTCGGTAATCTTGTATTCGGGTAATCCGTTAGGAGTCAATCCTGTGAGGAGCAAACGTCCGCCATCAGGCAGTTCCAAATCAGTTATCCAGTTTTTTTCTTTTGCCTTTCGGAATGCTAATTGCTGTGATTGCCGTTCCTGATTTTGAATTCGTATTCCGTTTTCAGAAAGCTGTTGCTGTTGGGTGCTGATCTGCGCTTGAATTCCGGACTTGTAAGCGAATGCACAAAACAATATCACGCCGCAAAAGACAGTCTTTTGCAAAAACGTTGTTTTGGGGATGTCAGGCAGGCAAATCAATTTACTGTAATTTAAAGATTTTTTGAATAAATAAATCCTGACTTTCTGGGGCTTTTATTTCAATAAAGTAGATGCCTTGTTTCAAATTATTGATATCAATTAAAACGTCTTTATAACGATTTTGTTCTGCAAAGACAACCTGTCCCATTGTGTTCAGAATGCGGATTTGTATTTGCTGTACGTTTCCTTTGTTGCCGGCTCTTACACTGACCTGATTTCCTGCAGTTTGTGTTACGGAGCGAATAAATACAGGGTTTGATGAGGTGCTCAGGTTCACGATGTTTGAATAAGTGAACCTGTTGTTGTTGTCGACCAGTTTCAAACGGTATTGAACCTCTTTTCCTTTCATAAATACACTATAGTCTGTGTAGGAATAATAACGGGCACTTGAACTGTTGCCTGCTGCAACAACCGTTCCAATTGAACTAAACTTCTCTTCATTGTCAAGTTTGCGTTCAATTTCAAACTGTTTCGAATTGATTTCGCCGGTTGTGTTCCAGTTGAGTAGTGCATTGGACTGATCGATTTTCCCGTCAAAGCGTAATGCATAAAAGGGTAAGGGCTGATCGGCGTTCAATCCTCCTCCGTTAATCCAGAATTCTGAGAATGTTTTTGTTTTGAACTGTGCATAATATCCATTGTTGAAAGGCACAATGTCAACATTGGCCGGAAGTATAAAGTTGTGCACGCCTCCGTTGTTGTCCAGCAGTGTCCCGTTTTCATTTACAGCTGTTCCGCTGAATTTTGTGACGCCCACTAAATAAGCGTCTTCCAATGAAGTACAGGTGCCACAACCGCTTGCATTGATCAAATCGACGGCTTCCTGTTCGGTAAAATAAAAACGTACGGTCACGCTGTCGGTAGGAGCAATGGTCGGACGAATCACGAGGTTTCTGTTCAGGTAATATTGATTGCTGGCGTTTCGCACACTGCCGGGATGAATAAATACATTCACATCCGTTGATCCAAGGTTCTGACCTGCCGGAAGGATCGAGGCAATCAATCGGCCTCCCGACTGAAAATCAATCCAGTTGTTTCCGTTTACGGTTTGTGTAACGACGGTATTGGAACCGGTATAGATGGTTGCTTTTTCTCCGACGTGAATATCATCAATTCCAATGCCTTCCTGTTGTCCAAAAGCATCGCTTGAAAATAGGAATCGAAAGCGAACACTGGAAGCATTTGTTGGAATCTCGGCACTGGATACATGCCATCTGGTGATGTTTCTCCTCCATGCAAGAATTGAAGAGTCGAACCAGTTGGTGCCACCGTTCACTGTTCCAAGACGGCTCCAGGTAAGTCCGTTGTTAGTTGTGTATTCAACTGTATGGTAATCACAGTCACAGTCGTCTTCCTGATAGCTGTAATGACTGAAACTTAAAACCGGTTGCGTGAGCGAACTCAAGTCAAAACAGGGCGAATACAGGAAAGAGGAATCGTTTTGTTTGTATACACTCGTAAGTCCTGTGAACCAGCTTTTACTGCCGTTGGCTGATCGGTCCAGCAAGGTGCGTGTTTGCGGATCGGTTGCCCCCCATTTCCAATTGCTGTAACTGGAAGTGGTGAAATAATTTCCGTCATTGTTTTCAAAGCGTTCCAGATAGGGGAAGGAGTTGACAGTCGGACTTACATACACGAATTGCCGGATGGTATCATTGATTTCATAGTTGTCCGAAGGGAGGCGCACCCATGTTTCGAGGGTGTACTTTTTGTATGCAGATAAGTCGCAGGTTGTCGTAAACGTATAATTGGTTGATGCTCCTGCGTTTAAATTAGGCATCAGTTCGCCAATGACAGGTCCGTTGTCAATTCTGTAAAATACAGGTACATTGTTGAACAGTGAACCGGTTGTGTTTTCTACTTTTATGGTAACGGCAGCGGTTCCTGATGCTGAACAATTAAAGAGTTGCGGGGCTACCACCTCTGCCATTCGAAGATCATTGGTTGCTTCTGTAATGCGAATATCGTCAACGGTCATTCCATCATCCTGATCCGGAATCTCGGAATTATAGGTGCCATTGTTGGCAGAAGCTATTCCTCTTTGTTCAAATTTTATCTGGAAACTGGAAGATACCGGTTGCCCCAACTGATTCAGCATGTATGAGATTTGTCTGATCCTGCCCGGCTCATCCTCATTGTTTGTGAAATCATAGATCTGTACCCAGGGTTGTAACTCACTCCCGCGAACCCACACAGCGGAAGGGGGTTGTTTCAACTGTCCGTGATTCTTATATCTGAAATCAAGTCGCAGATTGGTTGCGGCTATATAATTGCTCAAATTAATGGTTGCTGTAAGTTGATTATCGGAAAACAAACCGTTGAATTGCCTTGCATCTAACGTTGCTGCTTTTTGTCCGTTGATTGCAATACCCGTATTTACAAAAGTGCGCAACCGTCCGTTGGTGCCTGCTGTATTGAAATCAAATTGATCGGCATTGTTGATGCCGAATGCATTGGTCGTATATGTATCGTTTCCGGTCGATTCAAACGTTTCAGTGAACGGCAGCAAAACGGCAGCGTTGGCGATGTGTTTCACGGTTGTTGTAAGCGTGTCGTTTTGAGTTTGAAGGTCTCCTGTTTGTTTTACAATAACCTGAAGTGTATAAGTTCCGGGCGCGGAGAAGTCATACGTTGATGCAAAGGTATAGTCGGTCGTTCCTCCTGCTGCGATGGTCGTACCGGGGACCTCTGTTACAAGTAGGCCGTTGTTAACGCGGTAAGAAATCGAATACGTTGTTGAAGAAGAACTGTTATCGAGATTTTTTAAACGAACTTGAATGTTTTGAGTTGAGGTTAATGCACTGTTTGTGAATTTTCTTCCGTTAGAAGGCGCAAGAATGGTGTCGATTTTTAAATCGTTGTCGAAATCGGAAGCGACGCAAGGTGTGTTCAAAGTGGGTACAACCGATTTAGCCGTTGCTCTCATGCCCAGTGAATCCGTGATTCTTGCACGAACTGTAAACCAGTAGCGCTCATTACGGTTAAGTCCTCTTACGCGGAAAGTGGTACTTGATGTAGTGGCGATGGTGCTTAGAGAGCCATTCATCAGTTGGAGTACTTCATAGTCGGTTGCGCTGGTTACTGCCGGCCATGATAAGTCTACGTATCCTTCACAAGGCACGGATGCCGTTAAGGAGGGTTGCCCAAGGATGGTAAACTTCCCCTGGGTTGTAGCTGTAGCGCCTCCTCCATTTCGGGAAACCCGAATCTTGCCCTGATTGGTTGGCGTGTTGGGTACTGTCCATGAAAGATAAGAATTGCTTGCGTTTAGAGCACTGGATAACACGGTCCATGAAGAGCCGTTATCTGCACTGAATTCGATTTTAAAGGTATTGGTACTGTTGTCATTTGCCGTCCAGCGAATGATCTCTTCCTGTCCGGGTGCAAATCGTTCGCCTCCATAAGGTGATTCCAGGATGATTTCGTCTTTGATAAATTCATAGGTTACAAAAAATTCCTGAGGGCCGTAAGGGATATTGTATCCGTTAACGGCAATTTCAATCAACGAACCTGGATTGTCGATGGTTACCTGTTCAATGTTGTTGAGTCGATCAATGCCTCTGGTTGCGGCTGCCTGAACAAACGCCGGAGCCGGATTCAGAATCCATGGTTTGTAGTTGTTGGAACCATCGGTTACAGACAGATCGAGGTCATTAACTAAAGCGGTACTTGCCAGAGACGTACCTTCTTTGTCGTGCCAATACAACATGACTTTTACTTGCTTGGTTCCTGCAGGTACCGATATGTTTTGTAAATGTGTGGTTGCGGTGGAGACAGTTGAACGGTAATAATGTGTTTGTTCCAACATTTCAACGGCGCGTCGCGGATTAACCAGTCCAAATCCCCAGGAATAGTCGGGGCCGGGTTGTCCGCGGTCATCACTACTGTTGCATAACACGGCTTTTAACAGGCCTGATTTGGGCATCATGCCATGCAGTTGCTGGTACCGTTCTGTTAGTAATGACCAAATGCCGGTCACAAAAGGTGCGGAAAAACTGGTGCCGGTTCCGGCGGTGTAAGTGTTATTGGTTATCGTAGCTATAACATTTCTACCGTTGGCAACTAACTCCGGCTTGATTCTTCCGTCTGATACAGGTCCGCGACTGGAGCCCGAGAACACATTGTTTGCCAAATAACTGAAGTTGCCGACAGTTAAAACATTCTTCGCTGTTTGATAGCCGCTTTTAATTGTCCCAAAAGAAGAAGGAAAAGGCGAACAGGTCAATGCGCCGTCGTTACCCGCGGCAAATATGTGTTGAAGATAAGGCTGGTTGTATAGTTGTTGATCGGCATACACGCTTAACTCATTGTACAAACTATTTCCAGGACAGTTAACTAAACCGATATAGTAGGAGTTGTTGGTAACGCTCATGCCGTAATCCGATACGTAGATAGGTGCTTTTGTAATTACATAGTCAAAAAAATCGGATACCATAAAACTGTTGGGCGCAACGCCTCTGTAACGTTCTTCAATGATTCCGTCTCCCCCCGAAATGCCGGCGACCCTGCAACCATGGCTGGTGGTAATAAAAGATGGGGTGCGGTTCTCCACGTTCACGGAATGATCGAGATGGAATGTGGGATCGGCATCGTCACCAATTCCAATGCTAACCCCGGAACCTGACAGGTTACGCCCTGCATTTTGATTGCTGGTAAGATTGCCAAGACCAAAAAGTCCGCGCTCTCTTTGATTGAGTGTGTGCGGTTCCAGATTTGAAACGTTGAGTGAAGCTATAAAGGGCAACGCTGCCACCGAACTTACAGAGCCGGATGGCAACTGTACTTGAAGCAATCCCTGATTAAGGTAATTGGTTTTCGTAACGGTTACTCCATAAAAGGTGAGTATGGGTTCAACCTCCTTCCAACTTACGCCCGGAAACAATTGCAAATTCATAAAAACCGGAAGATCTTTTGAAAGAGCTGTCTCTAATTCCATTTGTAATTCGCGGCTGATTTTTAATTGTCCGGGTATCGTGAACAGTGCCCGTACCCCCAATGCGTACAAATTCGATAAAGATGGAACGATGCGCATTCGAACTTGATAGCAGTGATCAGGGAAATAGGACAATAGTTCGATGCCTTGTTGTTTCAGTCCGGAGATTTGGCTTGAAGTGGGCGCTTGCGTAAAGGCCAGAATTGTATAATAGCCGGAGCCGTATTTTGCTCTCTGGATAACGGGTCGGATCTTTTCAGGATCCATATTGTTTTTTATGGCAAGTTCTCCGGTTCTTAAATAGATGGAGGTGACTTTTTGTTGTGCAGAAACAAAAAAAGTACTGCTTAGGAACAGAAGACCAAAGAACAGTTTTTTCATACTGAATGGTATTGTAAACTGATTAGAGAATGAGGAGTTAATTATTTGAAGGGCAGACGAAATTTGCCTGATATGGTTGATCATGTTTGGGACAATTGGATAAGATCAAAATTAGTCATTAAATCAGAATAAGAAACAATTGCTTCCATCGATTGTTGAATTGAAAATGGAGACTGTATCTTTGCACGCTGTGAATATGGATGCGTTGTTGAAGCGTTTTTCGGAGGACCCCCGCCTGTTTCAACTGGCGAACAGGCTTTCTTTTGCCACTCCACAAAATCACTTTCTTAAAAACTTACAGGGCAGCAGCTCTCAGTTTGTTGCAGCTTCGGTGTTCAATCATCCCGCTCTTGACACCCTGAATCATTTGTTTATTTTGAACGATGCCGAAGAAGCGGCCTATTTCCACAATTCGCTGGAAAGTATCACCGGGGAGTTGAATCTGTTTTACTTTCCGTCATCGTTGAAGCATCCCAAGAATTTCAGACTGCTGAATGCTTCACATGTGATGCTGCGCACAGAGGCGTTGACAAAGTTTTCTATGCCCACCGGTCAGCGTGTCGGAGCAATGGTTACCTATGCCGATGCGTTGTTCGAGAAGGTAGTATTGCCTCAAAAGCTGCAGGGCAATATGTTGCTTATCAAGACCAACGACACACTGGACATTGAAAGTCTGTTGAGTTTTTTGGTTGATTTGGGGTTTGAACGTACAGATTTTGTTTATCAACCCGGACAATTTGCATTGCGAGGAGGGATTTTAGATATCTACTCCTTTGGAAATGAGAAGCCTTATCGTCTGGAATTATTCGGAAACGATGTGGACAGCATACGGATTTTTGATCCCGAAACTCAATTGAGTGAACGAAGACTGGTTCAGGTCAGTATCATCCCTAATGTGGAAACTCAATTTGAGCAAGGTGAAAAGGTGTCGATTTTCGAGTTTTTACCTGAAAATACCATCGTATGGGTTAAGGATTTCGATCTCATAAAAGAACGGCTTCTTACGATGGAAGAAGACTTGCATGGGTTTCTTCAATTGCAAAACAGCAACCGAAAAAGGGAGTCATCCGAAGAAGATGAGCGATTGGAAAAAGAGGTATTGAGTGCTGAAGATTTTATTACGGCACATCAAACGGAGGTCCAGATCCAAAAGTTTACTCTGGTGGAATGGGGACGACAATCTTATTTCTGCGAAGCAAACAAACGGGAATCTGCAATGGAAATATTCTTTGCTACCCGGTTGCAGCCGGCGTTCAACCGCCAGTTTGAGTTGCTGATTAAAGACCTGAAAGCACATATTGCGGCCGGATATGAACTGTACATCTTTGCCGAAAACCCCAGACAACTGGAACGCCTGCACAGTATTTTTGAAGATCTGAAGACAGAGATTCCGTTCACGCCTGTTCCGGTTTCAATTCATGAAGGTTTTATTGATGAAGATCTGAAACTTGTTTGTTACACCGACCATGAAATATTTCAGCGTTATCATAAATACAAAGTCAAGCAAGCTTACAATAAAAGCAAGGCACTAACCATACGTGCGTTAAAAGAACTGCAACCCGGCGATTACGTCACACACATTGATCATGGTGTTGGTGTTTACAGCGGGTT
The DNA here is from genome assembly GCA_049240625.1 of Lacibacter sp. GTDB lineage: Bacteria > Bacteroidota > Bacteroidia > Chitinophagales > Chitinophagaceae > Lacibacter. Next base: position 26,050 of record JBMLSG010000107.1, read on the forward strand.
ACAAAAAATTGACGTCAACGGCGTCATGCAGGAAGCGGTTCGTTTAATCTATAAGGACAGTGATATTCTGTATGTCAATATCAATTCGCTTCATAAAATTTCCAAGTATACCGGTAAGGAGGGAACAGTACCCAAGGTTAACAAACTGGGCAGTGATGTTTGGCAACGTCTGAAAGAAAAAACAAAAACCAAAGTCAAGGAAATTGCTTTCGACCTCATTCAGTTGTATGCGCAGCGTAAAGCACAAGAGGGGTATCCGCATACGCCCGATAGTTACCTGCAAACCGAACTGGAGGCTTCTTTTATGTATGAGGACACACCGGATCAAAGCAAAGCAACTGCCGATGTAAAAAAAGACATGGAGCAACCTGCACCCATGGACAGGCTTGTTTGCGGTGATGTGGGTTTCGGAAAAACAGAAGTGGCCATACGTGCAGCGTTTAAAACCGTATGCGACGGAAAACAAGCCGCGATTATGGTGCCAACCACCATTCTGGCTTTTCAGCATTATAAAACTTTCAAAGAGCGTTTAAAAGATTTTCCGGTAACAGTCGATTATGTCAATCGGTTTAAATCGACGAAAGAAAAGAAGGAAACCTTTCAACGATTGGCAGAAGGTAAAATTGATATCGTTGTTGGAACCCACGCACTACTGGGCAAGGAAGTTGTTTTCAAGGATTTGGGGCTATTGGTAATTGATGAAGAACAGAAATTTGGTGTCGCGCATAAAGAGAAGATCAAGACCTTAAAAACAAACGTAGATGCATTAACGCTTACGGCCACTCCCATACCCCGTACCTTACAATTCAGTTTGATGGGTGCCCGCGATCTGAGCATCATGAATACGCCGCCGCCTAACAGACAACCCATTCAAACAGAAGTACAGGTGTTTCAGGAAGATTTTATCCGTGAAGCGGTCTATTTTGAAACAGAACGGGGTGGTCAGGTGTTTTTCATTCACAACCGGATTGCAGGCTTGGCCGAAATGGCAGCCATCATTCAGCGGTTATGCCCGGATTTAAGCATCGGTTTTGCACACGGTCAAATGGAAGGGCATGAGTTGGAAGAACGCATTCTGGATTTTATTGAGAAGAAATACGATGTGCTGGTTTGCACCAATATCGTGGAAAGTGGGGTGGATATACCTAATGTAAACACCATCATCGTTAATAATGCTCATCAATTTGGGCTTAGTGACCTGCATCAATTACGGGGCCGTGTGGGACGCAGCAATAAGAAAGCGTTTTGTTACCTGCTGGCACCACCTATGAGTACGCTCCCCAATGATTCGCGAAAGCGACTTCAAACGCTGGAACAACACAGTGAGTTGGGCAGCGGGTTTCAAATTGCCATGCGTGATCTGGACATACGCGGTGCAGGAAACATGCTGGGCGGTGAGCAGAGTGGCTTTATGGCCGAGATCGGATTTGAAATGTATCAGAAAATTTTGGATGAAGCGATCCGTGAATTGAAACGAACCAAATTCAGAGAATTATTTAAAGAGGAAATTCTTAAAGACGAAAACTATGTTAAGGATTGTGTGATTGATACCGATCTTGAGATTTTGATTCCCGATTCATACGTAGAAAGTATTGCCGAACGGTTGAGCTTGTACTCAAGACTTGATAATTGTGATTCTGAAGAGGACTTATTGGCCTTTCATGCCGAACTGCAGGATCGTTTTGGCCCAATACCGCCCCAGGTTGAAGATTTATTTACAACGGTTCGTTGCCGAAAATTGGCAATTGAACTTGGTTTTGAAAAAATGACACTTAAAAACGAAACCCTTCGTTGCCATTTTATCAATAATCCGGAATCGCCCTATTTTGAATCACAGGTATTCAACCGGATGTTACAGTTCATTCAAACTGCTTTGAATAAAGCACGGTTGAAGCAAACAGGCAAATTGTTTTTACTTGTTATTGAGGATGTGAAAACAATGGAAGCCTTGCTATTGCTTTTGCAACGTATACAGGTTGCTGTTGTTGAAAACGTACCGACAGAATAAAGCACCTTACAGAAACAAAAAACGCAACCGTTGAGGTTGCGTTTTGAATATCAATGGAGTCGTTTACCATCCTTTTTTTGCTGTACCTGCTTCAATGGCAGCAAGTGCTTTTGCTTCTCCCAACAATGCGGTCAGTTTATTGCCTTTACCGTCATTACCTTGCGCCATATAACCGCCTTTAGCAGTACGGGTGATTACAGCATCTTTAATCGGTACATTTTTCTCTTTAGTTTTTACATTATACGCTGTCAATTCCATAGTTTCTTAAATTTTTTGGGTTTAGAAATAGATCCGGTTTTCCGGTGATTTTTTAAAAGTACAGAATTGCTTCAAGAATTAAACGAAAGCTTTTCCACACTTGTAAATGATTGATTATCAAATAAAAAAGCGACTTTGTAACAGTCGCTTTTCTCTCGTAATGCGTTGTGCTTTTTTGAAAGAGCAGCTTAGATGTCCAATTTGGCGTATTTGGCATGGCTTTCAATGAAATCGCGTCTTGGAGCAACCTCATCGCCCATCAACATGCTGAAAACACTATCAGCTTCTGCAGCACTTTCAATGGTAACACGTTTAAGTGCTCGTGTTGCAGGATTCATGGTGGTTTCCCAAAGTTGATCTGCATTCATTTCACCCAAACCTTTATACCGTTGAACACCTACAGAATCATCCTTTCCGCCTCCAAACTGAGCAACATATCCTTTTCGTTGCTCTTCGTTCCATGCGTAAGCCTGCTCTTTTCCTTTTTTTACAAGGTATAATGGCGGTTGAGCAATGTACAGATAGCCTTGCTCTACCAGGGCCGACATATAGCGGAAGAAGAAGGTTAGAATCAGCGTAGCGATATGACTTCCATCCACATCGGCATCGGTCATAATGATGATTTTGTGATAACGGAGCTTGGATAAATCCAGTGCTTTGGGATCTTCCGGAGTTCCAATTTTAACGCCCAAAGCGGTAAACATGTTGCGAATCTCTTCGTTGTCGTAAATCTTATGCTCCATCGCTTTTTCTACATTCAGGATTTTACCTCTCAAAGGCAAAATGGCCTGAAAAGAGCGATCCCGACCTTGTTTAGCGGTACCACCTGCCGAGTCTCCTTCGACTAAATAAAGTTCACAGCGTTCTGGATCCCGGTCCGAGCAATCAGCCAGTTTACCGGGCAATCCTCCACCGCTTAAAACCGTTTTCCGTTGTACGAGTTCGCGTGCTTTGCGAGCAGCGGCACGTGCCTGAGCGGCCAGGATGATCTTTTGAACAATATTTTTAGCATCTCTTGGGTTTTCCTCGAGGTAGGCTTCCAGTGTGCGTCCAACGGTGCTTTCAACAATTCCGCTCACTTCACTGTTGCCCAGTTTGGTTTTGGTTTGTCCTTCAAATTGAGGCTCAGGGACCTTAACGGAAATGATGGCGCTCAATCCTTCTCGGAAGTCATCGCCTTCCACATCCACTTTCGCTTTTTCAAATAAGCCTTCTTTTTTCCCGTAAGCAGTGAACACACGGGTGATAGCGCGGCGGAAGCCGGTTACATGGGTGCCCCCTTCAATGGTATTGATGTTATTGACGTAGGAAAAAATGTGCTCGTGGTAAGAGTCGTTGTAGATCAGTGCGACTTCAACTGCCACATTGGAGTTTTCATCACGTCCGTCCATATAAACCACAGATGGAAGTAAGGGCGACCGTTTTCCGTTTTTATCAATCAGTTCAACAAATTCAATGATGCCACCCTCGCTGTAAAAGGTTTTGCTGTATGTGATGCCCGTTTCATCGGTTTCGCGCAAATCGTTCAGGATGATTCGGATTCCCTTATTTAAAAAAGCGAGTTCGCGTAAACGGCTTTCTAATATCTCTTTTTTATAGAGTGTTGTGTTAAAGATGGTAGAATCCGGCCAGAAATGTACACGGGTTCCGGTTATTTCACTGGTGCCGATTTCACGAACCGCGTATTGTGGCACTCCGATTTTATATTCCTGTTCAAAGATTTTTCCTTCACGTTGTACGGTAACCAACAATTTTGTGGAGAGGGCATTTACGCAACTGACACCTACGCCATGTAAGCCACCGGAAACTTTATACGATCCTTTGTCGAACTTCCCTCCGGCATGCAACACCGTCATTACGACCTCAAGCGCACTGCGTTTTTCTTTTGTGTGCATTGCCGTGGGGATACCACGTCCATCGTCTTGTACGCTGATGCTGTTGTCTTCATGGATACTGACGGTGATATTTTTACAGTAGCCGGCCAATGCTTCATCAATGGAGTTGTCAACTACTTCATAGACTAAATGATGTAATCCCTTTTCGCCGATATCACCAATATACATTGCAGGCCGTTTCCGAACGGCTTCTAAACCTTCTAAAACCTGAATGCTGTCTGCTCCGTAACTTCCTTCAGCGCCGGTATTTTCGGGCGTTGGAAGTACTGTGTTTTCCTTCAATTCTGTACTCATAAATTCCTTTGCTAAAAACGATTTGGTTGGTAAAAAACAATTCCGACAAATGTACATAAAAGGCGGCGGCCGACCCTATTTTAAGGCTTGTTTTTGCCCGAAGAAATACACAATTTTTTCAGTGATTTAGAACGATTTATCTGGAGATTGGGGCACTGGCTCCTGCAGAAGTTCTCGGATGAAGTATAAAACCCATAAAAGAGTCCTTTTCAGGCACCCCGAAACCTTGAGGTTAAAAAACGTAACTTTGTCCTTTTATGTCCATTTTGTCTGAATTTACTGCGATACTGCCCAAATTTCCTGCTCCCGAGCATGAATTGGACCTGGTGTTTGAGCGTGAAAAAGACTTATCGGGCTCCGTTCACTACTCGATTCAACGTTTTCGAATGCAGCCGCATTGGGTATTGGATGAAATGGGTGCTTTTATCTATCATTACCGAAACGGTTCTGTGAATTCAAGATATCTGGAACTTCGGTTTTGTCTTACCGGCAACAAGTATTGCGATCAGCCCGGATGCGGATCCGGATCATGCAAAGAGCAAAAAAAAGGTTGTCGTGAGCAGGAAACCATCGATTTTATTTCTGTACGTTATACGCCCGCCTATTTGCGTCCCTTCGTCAAAGGCAAGCCGGCCCAATCCAAAAGCGAAGAAATCCTTTCGTTTAAGCACAAATCCTCGTTTTCGAAAACGGTTCAGATTTGCAATCGTACCAGAGCGATTCTGGAGGATTTACTGGCGCACAATTACAACAATGCGCTGGAAAATATTTATGTCAACAGCCGTTTGCAGGCCTTGCTTTTATATGGTTTGGAATGCTTAATTGAAGAAAAAGCGGAAGAAAGTTTTTCCTGCAAGTTTCTGGCCAATGATACCGACCGCGAGAAAATCGTTTTAGCGCGCGAAATCCTGCTTCAACGAATTGGGGATCCTATTACCATTAAAGAACTCAGCCGAAAAGTAGGAACCAATGAATGTTATTTGAAGAAAGGATTTAAGGAAATGTTTGGCACTACCGTTTTTGAGTATTATCAAGGTCAGCGCATGGAGCATGCCAAATACCTGTTGTATGAAAAAGGGCTGAGTGTAACGGAAGTGAGTGTTTTGCTGGGCTATTCTTCCATTTCTCATTTCTCGACAGCCTTTAAAAAACATACCGGTTTAAAGCCTTGTGAATTGCTGTTGAGGTCTGCATAAAAACAGCTATTCTTATCTTTTCGCTTTCCGTAAATGGATTTTTCCCGTTTCCGTAAGTCATCCTGCTCAACAGGAGGGAAATTTGCGTCCGTAAATTGAAATTATGAGAACCGGATTTCTTTCGTTTGGATTTTTAGTAATTGGAGTGTTGTCTTTTGCTCAGGAACATCGGCCAGCAGTAGATACAAGCAGGGTGCACACCAAATTTTTATCAGACATTACGGTTGTGGGAAGAAACAGCAAAGCGGATGTACATTTTCTGCCCGAAATTGTAGGTGTAAACATCAACGCCGGCAAGAAAAACGCATTGATCGTTGTTGATAACATACAGGGAAATATTGTTAATAATACCATGCGCCAGGTGGTTGCAAAAATTCCGGGAATTCAAATTTGGGAGAGCGATGGAAGTGGTATTCAGATCGGAATTGCTGCTCGTGGATTAAGTCCTAATCGCAGTTGGGAATTCAACACACGACAAAACGGTTACGATATAGCCGCTGACCCTTATGGTTATCCGGAAGCGTATTACACACCTCAGCTTCAGGCGGTACAACGAATTGAAATTGTTCGCGGACAAGGTTCTTTACAATATGGACCCCAATTTGGAGGTATGGTAAATTTCATTCTTCGCAACGGTAGTGAAATCAAGAAGCCGTTTGAGTTTGAAACGAATCAAACGATAGGAAGCAACGGTTTGTTTAACAGTTTCAATGCAATTGGCGGCGAGAAGAAACAGTTTCATTATTACGCCTTTTTTGATCATCGCAATGCCGATGGTTATCGCAGCAACAGCCGTTATTATTCCAATTCCGGATTTGGAACTTTTACCTGGCGCTTAAATCAGAAATTTAATATTACCGGTGAATTGATGCACTACAATATGCGGAGCCAGCAGCCGGGTGGGTTAACAGATGCGCAATTGCAAAAGGATATTCGGAAAAGTTTTCGCTCTCGCAACTGGTTTGACATAACATGGACTACTGCGGCTTTGATTGGGAACTATCAGTTTGCCGAAAAAACACGTTTGAATGTTAAACTTTTTGGTGTGCATGGTGATCGAAACAGTGTAGGGTATTTTCCTTCTGGAGGGGTTGTTGTTGCAGATACAATCAACAAAACAACCGGACTTTACAATCCGCGTAATCTGAACACCGATCTTTATCGTAACTATGGTCTGGAAGCCCGGTTTTTACATGAGTATAAAATCGGCAACCTAAAAAATACAGTTTCATTTGGAGGTCGTTTATTTAAAGGCGGAACCTATCGATTCGCTGCTGATGGAAATGGATCAAGCGGAACAGATTATGATATGACTTTAAACAACGGTGTATGGACGCGAGACATCGATTTCGAAACCATCAACACTGCTTTTCATGCGGAAAATATTATACGTATTCACAAGGATTTTATTTTGATTCCAGGAATTCGGTATGAGTACATTTCAGGTAAGGCCTCGGGTCGCAATGGGTTCAGTGCCGGCAACGAAATCCTATTACAAAATCAACAACGCAAAAGAGGATTTTTGTTAGCAGGTATCGGGGCAGAATATCATATCACCTCCATGACCGAATTGTATGCTAACATAACTCAAGCATACAGGCCGGTGCAGTTTGCCGATTTAACAGCACCTCCCACAACCGACTCAGTTGATCAGGCCATTAAAGATGCAAAAGGGTATAATCTTGATCTTGGCTATCGCGGACGCTTTGGATCCTTTTTGTTTTTTGATGTAAGCGCTTTTTATTTGCAATACAACAATAGGATTGGTACGATTGCACAACAACGTGGCGATTTGTCTTTTTACAACTATCGCACCAATGTAGGCAACAGCACATCAAAAGGAATTGAGGCTTTTGTTGAATTCGCGCCAATGAAAATCAAAAATGCAACTGTAAAGGGATTTGATTGGACTTGCTTTTTGTCATATGGGTATACCGATGCCCGCTACGGAGATTTTAAAGTCATTGCCAAAAACGCGTCCAATGTTTTGGTTGAGTCAAATTTGAGGAACAAAAAAGTTGAAAACGCACCGGAACATATTTTAAGAACAGGCTTAACCTTCAGTTTTAAAGGGGTTTCGCTCACGGGTCAACTAAGTCATGTAAGTTCTGCTTTTGCCGACGCCAACAATACGATAACGCCAACAGCTAATGCGCAAAATGGTTTGATACCTGCATACACGGTAACAGATTTGACCGCTTCGTATATTTTCAGCAAATCATTACAGATTAAAGCCGGCGTCAATAACCTTACCAATGAGTTTTATTTTACCCGTCGTTCCGGAGGTTATCCCGGACCGGGAGCCTTGCCTGCTGATGGCAGAACCTTTTTTGTAACTGTAGGAGCGAAGTTTTAATCGCTATGTGTTCTTAGAGAAACTCCGGATTCCCAAGACCCTGAGTTTCTTTATGATGCCATTCATCAAATTGTTCCGCAAGCTTTCTGTCATTCACGAGTAAAATATTATTGTATTTGACAGAACTTGACAATTCCATGATAATTCTTACGGACGAATGATTCACTTTTGCGACCTGAATTATCATGAATATTCGGTCGTCGTTCATATTGATTTTGATACTCATTACTCAGGGGGCTTTTGCACAACAAATCCAACCCGGAGGTGACTCTATTCCTACGAAGGACTTGGAAGAGGTGGTTGTTACCGCAACACGTACCGAACGTAAATTGGGGAATCTTGCTATTCCTACCACGGTTGTTTCCAAAGCTGCGATTCTGCTTTCCGGTTCTTTGCGTTTAAATGACATCTTACAGGAACAAACAGGTCTTTTTATTACCGGAGGTACAGGTAGCAATGCGGTGGGAGGAGGTGTTTTTGGAAATGGCATTCAAATGCAGGGTCTATCGCCGGATCATACCATGATCTTGCTGGATGGGGAGCCACTGATCGGTCGGCAAGGTGGTGTGATGGATCTATCCCGGTTCGCGGTAGGAAACATCCGTAAAATTGAAATTGTAAAAGGTCCGTCATCCAGTCTGTACGGCAGCGAAGCTATGGGAGGGGTCATCAACATCATCACAGAGCCGTTGACCGGAAAACAATGGAATGCCGGAATGCGCCTTGGTAGTTTTTTTACAACCGATTTGTACACCAGTGGCAACCGTACCGGGAAAAAAGCTGCGCTCTACTATTTTCTGAACCGCAACAGCAGTCGTGGTTACGATCTGGATAACAGCACCATTGAAAAGACGCAGGATCCTTTTTATAATTATACAGGGCATATTAAATGGTCTTATAACTTTTCGCCGAAAACAAAGTTGATTTGTAACACACGGGCTTTCTATTCATACCAGAAAAGCGCATATGCCATCAACAGCAAGGAAATCAATATAGCTGGTAATGGGCAGGTTCGCGACTTTACGATTAATCCGGTGTTGAAACATCGGTTTAGCAATACAGTAAACAACACGTTTCGTGTTTTGATCAGTTCTTACCGGTTTACACAACAATTGGACAGTGTACGCAACGGAGTTGTTTATTACAGAGACGATTTCAGACAAGGTTTTTACAGGGCCGAAAATCAGACTGATATAGAGTTGAATAAACACCACACCCTTTCCGTTGGTGGCGGTTTTACGCTGCAAACCGTGGAAACAACCCGTTATCGTGAAGAAAAGCAGCAGCAGATGTGGCATGCGTTTATACAGGAAGAATGGAGAAGTGTTAAAAATCTTTCAGTAATTACCGGTCTTCGTTACGATTACAACACCGATTTTGATGCACGATTCAGTCCCAAAGTAGCGGTGGCGTATCAATTAAAGGAAAATATTAAAATCAACGCCTCCTATGGTGCAGGGTTTAAGGCTCCCGATTTCAGACAGCTGTACCTCAGTTTTTTGAACAATGCAGCAGAAGGATACAGTATTTATGGAGCGAATGAGTTTTCGATTGATCGCCTTGAAACTCAAAAACAACAAGGACTTGTTGCTTCCATTTTGCCAGAGGCCTATCAGATTACACAATTGAAGCCTGAAATTTCGAGTGGGTTCAATTTGGGTGCTCAGTGGATTTTAAAACAGAAATGGAAGTGCGATGTGAACCTTTTCCGCAACGACATCAGCAATCTCATCAACTATGTAGCGGTTGCATACAATACGAATGGAACATCTGTTTTCAGCTATGTAAATATCAATAGAGCTTTTACACAGGGAGCGGAACTGAATATCAATTTTCAATGCACCAAGAATGTATCGGTCACTTGTGGGTACCAGTATTTGAGTACGGCAGATAAAGCTATACGTGAGAAAGTGAAAAATGGAACCGTTTATGGCCGCAATTCACAATACGGATCTGCCCGTTTGATGGAATTGAAAGATTACTCCGGCTTGTTCAACCGCAGCAGGAGCATGGTCAATCTTCGCATTTTTTACAACCATTCGGCTTCCGGCTGGAGTGCTTCCTTGCGTTGTATTTACCGCAGCCGATTTGGGGTGATTGATAAAGATGGCAATGGATTTGCCAATATGAGCGAAGAATACGCACCGGGTGTCTTGCAAGTGCATGCTACCGTTGCAAAACAGATAGGCAAGCGTATTTCCATGCAAGCCGGCGTTAACAATATGCTGAATCAGGTGAACCCGCGTTACATGCCCAATGTTCCCGGTATCAATGGGTTTATTACAGTGAGTTATTCATGTAAAAAATAAAATCAAAATAAGATGAAGTACAAAAATCTGCTATTCGCTCTTTCCATTGCGATTGTAACTGTAAGTTGTGAAAAAACGAAAATTGATCCTGCTTCTGTTAAAACTATTGACTTTCTTGTCAATGGCAGCGCCACACAAGGCAACCATGATTTTTTCAGCTTTGCTGAAGGTGCAAAAGTTGCAGCGAGCGATAGCAACAGTACCAAATGGGATTTTGCCATGCGTTTTGAAGCATTCCTGATCAACAGTAATGCCAGTGGACCGGGTAATGCAGGCGTACAAATTCTGGATAAAGTATTTGATGAGGTATACATAGCTCCGGAAGAAGGGTATGAATACGATACAACAGTTTTACAAAAAGCCATCAAAGGGCTGCCTAATCCTGAATGGTATGTGTATTATCCTGCAACGAGATCCTTTGCTCCTCTATCGGGAAAAACCTTTGTGTTCCGTACTGCCGTAAACAAATACGCCAAAATGGAAGTGATTACTGCCGAGCCGACTGATAATGATGGTGCTCCGGTTGTACCACCAACACGCCCTACAAAAATTAAGTATAAAATTCGTTATGCCTATCAGGAAAACGGATCCCGTAATTTCTAAATCATTCCCTAAAACGAAAAGTCCCGGAACCCTTGTGTTTCGGGGCTTTTTCTTTTATACACTCCTGAACTTTCATACCTTTGCTGCTTTTTAAAGCGCAGATTCGAAACGATACTATGAGTTTGAAATACAAAGAATTCGATCAGTTAAATCTGCCTGCAATGGAGCAGGAAATTCTGAATAAATGGGAAGCGGAACGGGCATTTGAGAAAAGTATTCAGATCAGGGACGGAGCGCCACCTTTTGTATTTTATGAAGGTCCGCCCAGTGCCAATGGTATGCCCGGTATCCACCATGTTATTTCCCGCACATTGAAAGATCTGGTATGCCGCTATAAAACCATGAAGGGGTTTAAAGTAAGCCGCAAGGGAGGCTGGGATACTCACGGTTTGCCTATTGAACTGGGAGTAGAAAAGGAACTAGGCATTACCAAAGAAGATATTGGAGTAAAAATTACAGTAGAAGAGTACAACTTGAAATGCAGGGAAGCGGTATTGCGTTTCAAGGACAAATGGGACGATATTACCCGTAAAATGGGTTATTGGGTTGATCTTAACGATCCTTATATCACTTTCAAGAACGAATACATCGAAACACTTTGGTGGCTACTACAACAGTTGTATAATAAAGGATTGCTATATGAAAGTGTGAGCATTCAACCGTATTCACCTGCTGCCGGTACAGGTCTCAGTTCGCATGAATTGAATCAGCCAGGAACCTATAAAGATGTGAAAGATACCAGCGCTACGGTGATGTTCCGTGCCTTGCAAAATGAAAAAAGTAAATTTCTGCACGATACGGTTCACGGTGCTGAAGTCTTCTTCATGGCCTGGACTACCACTCCCTGGACACTACCCAGTAATCTCGGACTGACTGTAGGGTCTGATATTGATTATGACTTGGTTCAAACCTTCAATCCGTATACCCATCTTCCGGTTAACATCGTTTTGGCAAAAGATCTCGTACATAAATACTTAAAAGCGGAAGGTGAAAATGGAGATTTTGAGGGTTATGATGGAACACAAAAAATCCTTCCGTGGAGAGCCATTGCTTCGTTTAAAGGCAACCAATTAGAAGGACTTCATTATGAACAATTACTTCCTTACGAGGCCAATAGTGCCGAGGAAGTGAAGCGTCTTACACCCGGTGCCGATCCATTCCGCATTCTGCTGGGTGATTTCGTAACTACACAAGACGGTACGGGTATTGTACACACCGCGCCTGCCTTTGGTGCAGATGACTATAAAGTGGGGAAGAAGTACAATATCGGAATCCTGACAATGGTAGACCGTGAAGGGAAGTTTGTGGACGGCTTGGGAGAATTCAGTAACCGCTATGTAAAAAACTACAAGGACGAACCCGATTATGCCGATGTAAATGTTGACATCTGCGTCAAGCTAAAAAAGGAAAACAGAGCATTCAAAGTAGAGAAATACGAACACAGTTATCCGCATTGCTGGAGAACCGATAAGCCCATTCTGTACTATCCGCTGGATGCTTGGTTCATTAAAACCACTGCGATGAAAGACCGGATGGTGGAACTCAACAAAACCATCAACTGGAAACCCAAATCTACGGGTGAAGGTCGTTTTGGAAACTGGCTGGAAAATATGGTCGACTGGAACCTCAGTCGCAGTCGTTTTTGGGGAACTCCGTTGCCTATCTGGAAAACGGAAGACGGAAAAGAACAAAAGTGTATTGGAACGATTGAAGAATTGAAGTTGGAAGCGGCCAAAGCCGATAGCCAACTCGGTACCACCAACAAGGCCTTATTGGGGACCGATTTGGATTTGCATAAGCCTTATGTTGATGAAATTGTGTTGATGAGCGATTCCGGAAAACCCATGAGACGTGTGCCGGATTTAATTGATGTGTGGTTCGACAGCGGGGCCATGCCCTATGCACAGTGGGGGTTGGACCCGGAAAAAGTGAAAGCGGGCGCAAAGTTTCCGTTCAAGCTCCCGGCAGGCGTTAATAGTTTTGAGGAATTGTACCCTGCAAGTTTTATTGCCGAAGGTGTGGATCAAACAAGAGGGTGGTTTTATACGCTTCATGCGATTGCAGCTCTGGTTTATGATCAGGTGTCCTATAAAACGGTGGTCAGCAACGGACTTGTTCTTGATAAAAACGGAAACAAGATGAGTAAGCGGCTTGGCAATGTGGTAGATCCGTTTGACACAATAGCCAAATACGGCGCCGATGCTACTAGGTGGTATCTTGTTACCAACGCCTCACCTTGGGATAACATGAAATTTGACGTAGAAGGCATCAAGGAAGTACAACGAAAATTTTTTGGTACGCTGTACAACACCTACCAGTTTTTTGCTCTTTACGCCAATGTAGACGGTTTTGCCTGCAAAGAATCGACCATACCATTAAGCGAAAGGCCTGAAATTGACCGATGGATTTTGTCGTCTCTGCATACTCTTATTCAGAAAGTGAATGAGGCATTGGATGATTACGAGCCCACTGTTGCAGGCCGACTCATTGAGTCTTTTGTGGACGAACACCTGAGCAACTGGTATGTACGTTTGTGTCGCCGCCGTTTTTGGAAGGGAGAATACGAATCCGATAAAATCAGCGCCTACCAAACCTTGTACGAGTGCCTGGAGACCATCGTTCGACTTATTGCACCCATTTCACCTTTCTTTAGTGATACCTTATTTAGAAACCTGAATCGTGTTACAGGCAGATTTCAAGTTGAATCTGTCCATCATGCAGCATTTCCCGTTTCTAATTCCGATTACATCAACGCCAATCTTGAAGAGCGGATGCAATTGGCACAGGATACTTGTTCGCTGGTACTCTCTTTGCGAAAAAAAGAAAATCTAAAAGTGCGTCAACCGCTGCAAAAGATTTTGATTCCGGTCCTAAATCCCGGTATGCAAGGACAATTTCAGTTGATAGAAGATCTGATCAAGAATGAAGTTAATGTGAAAGAAGTGGCTTATCTGTCACCTGATAACACCTTCATCAAAAAGAAAATCAAGCCTGATTTCAAAGTTTTGGGTAAAAAATTAGGTCCTAAAATGAAAGCGGTGGCCGCTGCATTGGCAGATTTTTCTCAAGATCAGATCCGGGAGCTGGAGCAGAAAACGGTGTATAACCTGTTAATTGATAATGAAAACCTTCCTTTATATTTGACAGACGTTGAAGTGGTGAGTGAAGATGTTCCGGGATGGCTTGTAGCCACGAACGGAACGGTTACTGTAGCATTGGACATTACGGTAACGCCCGATTTGTTGAATGAAGGAAATGCCAGGGAATTGGTGAACCGGATACAGAAAATTCGCAAAGACAGTGGATTTGAACTCACTGACCGGATTTCTGTAAAAATAAGCGGTCATCCGGATCTAATGCCCGCCATCACTCAATTTAAGTCCTATATTTGCGCCGAAATTTTAGCCGATCAACTCGACGTTGTGCCCGATATTTCTGAAGGTTTTGATGTTGAGGTCAATGAACATCTTTTAAAAGTAAACGTTTCCAAAAAAGGAGGATAGCATGCCAGCCAAAAAGAAAGCAGCAAAAGCTCCAGCTAAACCAGCTGCAAAAAAAGCAGTAGCCAAACCGGCTGCTAAATCTGCCCCTAAAAAAGCTTCAAAACCGGTAGCGAAACCGGCTGCCAAAAAAGCAGCGAAGCCTGCAGCAAAACCGGTGGCAAAAAAAGCGGCTGCTAAACCAGTTGTGAAACCCTCAGTAAAAAAGGCGGCAAAACCGGTAGCCAAAACAGCTCCCAAGGCTGCTCCTAAGGCTGCAGTAAAACCGGCTGCCAAAAAATCTGTAAAACCGAGTGCGCCTGTAAAGCCGGTTGCGAAAGCAAAAGTGGCTGCGAAGCCCGTAACAAAACCGGAAATCAAGAAAGTTCCGGTTGCAAAGCCCGAGCCCAAAAAGCCTGAAACACCTGTAAAAGCAACTGCTAAAGCTGCAAAAACTGTTTCCGAAAAACCTGTAGTCGGCAAACCGGTAAAACAAGTTTCCGCTTCCAGACCCTTAATTCGAAAACCTGAAACGCCCAAGCCTGCAGCTGTAGGAAGGGAAACAGGTATCAAAATTCCTGTGAAGCAAGCGATCAAAAATTTGAAACAGGAAGCAAAATCAAAACCTAAAAATGTAGACATCAGTACAATTAAAACTTCGGTTGCAACATCTGTACGTTACCAACCCGATTTTACGAAATCTGTACTGGATTCAAAAACAGAGCAAAAACAACAAGGACCAATGGTAAGATACAGCGATAGTGACTTAGCTGAATTTAAAGAATTGATTCAGAGAAAATTAGAAGCAGCAAAAAAAGAATTAGGCTACTTACAAGGTTTGATTACCCGCAAAGATGAAATGGGTGGTGATGACGGAGACGGACGTTATATGACTATGGAAGACGGTAGTGTGAGCATGGAAAGAGAACAACTCAGTCAAATGGCAAGCCGTCAAATTACTTATATAGACCATTTGGAAAAGGCATTGATGCGCATTGAAAATAAAACTTACGGCGTGTGTCGTGTAACAGGAAAGTTGATTGATAAAGCCCGTTTGAGAGCCGTTCCGCACGCAACTTTAAGTATGGAGGCGAAATTGGGTGTTGTAAAAGCGCCTTCTCCTTCATCCGGTGAATAAATGAAACTAGTAAAGTTATTTTTAGGCCGCATTTATGCGGCCTTTTTTTATGTTACGGGGCAAAAAAAATCCTTTCCGGTTCAGGAAAGGATTGTAATGCTGTATCGGGGAAATGATTAATAATCTCTGTTAAAACCACCGCCTTTGTTATAGCCGCCACCGCCACCGTTTCCACCACGGTAACCGCCGCCACTACCACCTTTGCGGAATCCGCCACCGCCGCCACCACCGAAGCTGCGTTTTTTGAAGCCGCCATCATCTTTTTTGGGCTGAGCTTCATTTACAACAATCTTACGACCTTGAACTTCAGTGTCGTTCAGGTTGCTGATAGCTGCCTGGGCTTCTTCATCATTCTCCATCTCAACAAAGCCGAAGCCTTTACTGCGACCAGAGAATTTGTCGGTTAAAATTTTGGCGGAGCCTACACTGCCAAATTGTTCGAAAAGAGCGGAGAGATCCTCATTTGTCATTGACCATGACAAGTTTCCAACGTAAATGTTCACAAGAAAAAAATTAAATAACTCAAAAATTCATGAAGCAGATTTGAAGATTCTCTGTAGACATTACTTGTAAAAAAAGAAGTCAATCCAGTGTAAATAACAAATCAGATTCACATTAACGTATTAAAGATAGACAATTTTGACGAATCTGTTCTTTTTTCCAAAATTATTAATCCATGAACAAATTCCTGAATAATGAACATCTCCTTGATGTGCCTAAATTGTCTTTGTGCAGCACCTTTGTTTCATAATAATATGATAGTTAATCAGTTGCGCGAATTTGTTCATAAGTAAAATCGTAAGAGCGGGCAATAATTTACAACGAACGGTATTTACAGATCATCAAAGCCACAAAGTGATTAATTTTACAGGTATCATTTACTTAAAAAATCATGACGGAAGGCAAAAGACAGAAACAGGTGGCAGGGGTGATTCTTGAAGAATTAACACTGATATTTCGAAAAATAGGATTGAACATGATTGATGGCGGGTTGGTGTCCATCTCAGACGTCAAGGTTACACCCGATTTACTTGAAGCCAGAATTTATCTCAGCGTTTTTCAGGCAAAGGACGAGCAGGCTGTTTTGCGTAAAATAGAAGAAAAGGCACATGAAATCAAGAAAGATCTGGCCGAAAAAATGAAGCATCAGTTACGACGAATTCCTGAGATAAAATATTTTCTTGATGAAACGCTCGATCAGGTTTTTAGAATGGAAGAACTTTTCAAAAAGATCGATGAAGAAAAAAAGTCCTCCTAAGCATATTCTTCTCACTGTTCAAATACAAAAGCTGCATTGAATTTACTTTTTGCCTGGCGCTATTTTAAGTCCAAGAAAACCACGAATGCGGTAAACATCATTTCCGGTATTACCGTAGTGGCCATGGCTGTAGGTACGGCTGCTTTGGTTATTGTGTTGAGCGTTTTTAATGGCTTTGAGTCACTCGTAAAAGGGTTGTACTCCTCCTTTTATCCCGATTTGAAAATTACACCACTCAGTCGGAAGGTTATGATGATCGACGCTGTGCAGTTAGCGAAAATCAAACAGCTTAACGGCGTGGCTTCCATCAGCTTGGTCATTGAAGAAAATGTGCATCTTCAAAATGGTGAAGCACGTGCCAATGCGGTACTAAAAGGGGTAGATACAGCGTATAAAACAGTATGCGGACTGTCTCAGCATTTAATTAATGGCATATATGATATTGGAGATCGGGAGCATCCGCGTCTGATTCTGGGAAGTGGTATTGAAAGTGCGTTAGGTTTACTTAGTGATCGTGCGGTAGCTCCTGTTACTGCGTATTTGCCGAAACAGGGCGTTCCTGTGAGCGCCGATCCACTTGCTGCAATCAGTACGGTAACAATTCAAACCAGTGGTGCATTTGCCATCCAGCAAGATTTTGATAACAAATATGCAATCACCAATATCGATGTGGTGCGAGAAATGCTCGCACTAAACGACAATGAATATTCGGCAGCAGAACTACTTCTGCAGCAAAACATGGATCCAAAACAAGTACAGAAACAATTACAAGTTTTACTGGGGCCTCTTTACCGTGTTGAAACTCGTTATGAACAAAATAGATCGTTGTTTTCCATCATGCAAGTCGAAAAATGGGCTATCTATGGAATACTTACCATGATGCTGGTGATAGCAGCCTTTAATTTGATAGGAGCGTTGACCATGTTGGTTTTAGAAAAGCAGCAGGATATGCAAATACTGAAAGCAATGGGAGCTCGAAGTGCCTTGATTCAAAAAATATTTCTTACCGAAGGAGTCTTGTTGGCTTTAATAGGCGGTATTTCAGGGACTTTACTGGCATTAATGTTTTGTTACCTTCAGGTACAATGGAAATTGATTCCTTTGGAAGGGTCTTTTGTTATAGACTATTACCCGGTTGAAGTGAAACCGATTGATATCGTATTGGTGTTCAGTACCGTATTTCTGGTAGCAGTTGCAGCGGCATGGGTTCCATCCCGCAAGGCAGCACGTCAGCGTTTATCGTTAAAAGGACAATGAAGTCTTAATAATCGCCTAATGAAGTAACAGGTAATTGTTGCAGTGCACTTTCCAATTGAGCATCGTTTGGTGCAATTCCATGCCATTCATGGGTTCCTTCCATAAAATCAATTCCTTTACCCATTGCCGTTTTCATCAGATTGACGATGGGCTTACCTTTTCCGACAAAGGTTTTCGCCTTTTCAAGACCCGCAATGAGTTGGTCCATATCGTTTCCATCCTCAATTACAAGAACTTCCCATCCGAAGGATTCAAATTTTGATTTCAAATCACCCAAATCCATCACCTCTTTTGTAGGTCCGTCAATCTGTTGGCCGTTCCAGTCGACTGTTGCAATCAGATTATCGGCTTTATGATGTGCCGCAAAAAGTGCTGCTTCCCAAATTTGCCCTTCCTGCAGTTCTCCATCTCCATGTAATGAATAAACAAGGGTGTTTTCTCCGTTCATTTTTTTAGTGAGCGCAGCACCTAAAGCAACGCTTAAGCCTTGACCCAAAGAACCGGCCGCAATTCGAATGCCGGGTAAATGTTCGTGTGTAGCGGGGTGCCCCTGCAAACGGGAGTTGATTTTACGAAAGGTTTTTAGTTCTTCCACAGGGAAATAGCCGCTTCTGGCAAGAGTCGAATAATACACCGGACTAATGTGTCCGTTTGATAAAACAAAAACATCTTCACCCGTTGCATTCATATCGAACTTCGGGTTGTGCTTCATGATCTTAAAGTACAAACCCGTAAAGAAATCGGCACAGCCTAATGAACCGCCCGGATGACCGCTTTGGCAGGCATGAACCATTCGTACAATATCTCTTCTGATTTGCGTTGCAATTTCCTTGAGTTCTGGCATATGATTTGACTAATTGCGGCAAAACTAACTGAAAAATAATTTACTGTTTGGGAAACTTTTCTTTTTTTTTAGGGTCTTAGGTTATCGAAACATGAAGTCTGATTAAAGGAGTCGGTGTTTTAAGTATCAAGCCTTTTATTATTGAGTAGATATGATTAGTTTTGCCAAATACAATTGAAACCGTAGCCTCATATGGATCATGTACTTATTGGCTCTGCAATTGCTTTTTTAATAACATTTTCTGCGATCCCCATCATCATAAGGGTTGCAGAACTTAAGCATTTGTTTGATGTCCCGAATTCAAGAAAGGTGCATGCCAGTCCCATTCCTTCGTTGGGCGGCATCGGTATTTTTGCGGGATTCATTCTGGCCGCCCTCATGGCATTGCCTGCCGGTTCTCAGGAGTTACAATATTATATAGCTGCTTTTTTAGTTATTTTTTTTCTTGGAATCAAGGACGATATCATCATTCTCTCGCCTCTTAAAAAATTCCTGGGTCAGATTTTAGCTGCCGGTATTTTAATTTTCAAAGGAGGGATTCTCATCAAAGGACTGCATGGTTTTTTGGGTGTGGAAGAGATGCCTTATTATTTCAGTGTCGCATTCACCTGGTTCACCATCATTGTAATTACAAACTCATTCAACTTGATTGATGGGGTTGATGGGTTGGCCGGTTCTTTGGGAATGATCGCATCTGCGGCTTTCGGCACCTATTTTTTGTTTGCGCATCAGGTGTTCTTTGCTGTTATGGGCTTTAGTCTGGCCGGTAGTCTGGCCGCCTTTCTGATCTTCAACATTTCACCCGCACGAATATTTATGGGTGACACAGGATCCTTATTGGTAGGGATGGTTAACTCCATTTTGGCGATTAAGTTTATTGAAACTGCAACATCTGCAGATACCGTTTTACATTTTGCTTCTGCACCGGCAATTGCTTTTGCCATTTTATACATTCCTTTGTTTGATACATTGCGGATATTTTCCTACCGGATTCTTACAAGAAGGTCTCCATTCAGTCCCGATAAGAATCATATTCATCACTTATTGCTCGAAAGGGGTTGGACACACAATACCGTAACAGTAGTGACTGTTGTTTTTAATGTATTGATTATCGCTGCAACTTTATTGAGCAATCAACTGAGTGTTACCATTTTAATCGTGGGCTTGCTCAGTATTGGTTTTTCTTTTATCAGTTTGCTGATCTACTCCAACCGGACACATCGTCGCAAACTCTTTCCCATGTCATTTAAGGATCAAGCCCGAAAGCCGGTTATTGAAACCAAAATCATTTCTCTGAAAACCGGTTCACAGGAAATGGAAACCGAAGAGGTGGCCCAGTAAGTGCCTTTTCAGTTTCTCAAAGGCTTTGTAACTTCACGTCCTCAATTTTATTAGGTTTGCATCTTTAAAACCCTCAGCTATGACAGATATTTCAGAACAATTGTCGATCATTCTTGATGATGCGGAAGACCATATGAAGAAAGCGATTCAGCATATGGAATCGGAACTGGTAAAAATCAGGGCAGGTCGCGCCAATCCCAACATGTTGGATGGCATACAGGTTGATTATTATGGAGCGCCCACACAACTGGGACAAGTTTCCAACATCAGTGTAGCCGATGCACGTACAATCACAATACAGCCCTGGGAAAAAAACATGTTGCAACCCATTGAACGGGCTATTATTAACTCCAACATAGGACTAACACCACAAAATGATGGGTCCATCATACGGTTGTTTCTTCCTCCCTTGACAGAGGAACGCAGAAAAGAGTTGGTTAAACGCGTTAATGCTGAAGGCGAACACACTAAAGTAGCGATTCGTAACATTCGCAGAGATGCAATAGAACAAATCAAGAAACTTAAAAATGATGGTCTCAGTGAAGATGCAGCTAAAGATGCCGAAAAAGATGTTCAAACATTGACGGATAAGCATATTGTTATGACCGATCAGCACTTACAAGCCAAAGACAAAGAAATTATGGCTGTTTAAAAATCTTGCAAACTCAAACCAATAGGAGGCTGTTGTTATACAGCCTCTTTTTTGTTGGACAGATAAACGCCGGTGAGTATTACAAACAATCCCACAAGTTCACCGGCAGTTATCGGTTCGTTTGCCATCAATCCCCAACCAACGGCTACAACCGGTATACCATAAGTGACCATTGAAGAAAAAAGTGCGCCGGCTCGTTTGAGCAACATATAAAATAGAATGGAAGCAATCGCCGTTCCAAAAACACCCAATACAGCACTGGCAGTAAATGCCAAGATGAAAGCTTTGTTCTCAAATTGAAAAAAAGATGGGTTTTTCCACCACAGCAAAGCAATGGATACGGGTAGAAGGGATACAAAAGCGACAGAAGCGATCTGCAAAGAGCTGATTCCTTTTAGGTGCGTATGGATGATGTTTACATTCAGTCCATAGCAGAGGGTGGCCAGTAGAATAAATCCTGAATATAAAACGGAACTATCTTCCATATACAGGCCTTTGTGAAAAAACAACAGGAGCATACCCGTTAGGCCGATGAAAATGCCCAGCAGGCTGTTTCGGGATGGCGTTAATTTAAAGAATAAAAGTCCGGTCAACAGCACAAATAAAGGGGTTAGTGAATTGAGCATGGCGGCCAATGCACTGTTGATTTTGGTTTCGGCAACACAAAAAAGAATGGCAGGGAAAAAGCTGCCCAATAACCCACTCAAGACAATCATCAAAAATTGAAAAGCCGGAATCTTTTTTATTTCTTTCAGTGCAAAAGGAATGAGTATCGTTCCCGCACTGATCATGCGAATGGCTGCAACTTCCAGAGGAGTCATTTGCCGAAGCCCTTCTTTCATAAGGATAAATGAACTGCCCCAGATGAAGCACAGAAGTAGAAAAAGAGCCCAGTTGATTATCGCCGATTTTTTCATTGTGTATTCAAAGATGAGTCAAAATCTTTGAATACCTTCGGATCAAATTGTACGTCAAAAGATTATGGCGAATAAGAAACTGTCTGAACTTTCCACCAGGGCTCCCGAAAAACTGGATAAGCAGAAGATTAAAACTAAAACGGAAAACATTCTTGAGGAATTGGATGAGCTACAAAATCGTCTGATTGCAAGTAATTCTCATGCTTTATTGGTTATCATTCAGGGAATGGATGCAAGCGGTAAAGACGGGGTCATTCGAAATGTGTTCGGTTCGCTTAACCCATTGGGTGTTTCGGTGCAATCGTTCAAAGTGCCAACGGCCGAGGAATTGTCTCATGATTTTTTATGGCGCATACACAAAAACGTTCCCGGAAAAGGGATGATAAAAATTTTCAACAGAAGTCATTATGAAGATGTGCTGGTTACGCGTGTACATGGATGGTGTGATGATGAAACAGCGGTGAAGCGGATGCAAGCAATAAATGATTTTGAATCCTTGCTGGTTCATCACAACCAAACAACAATCCTGAAGTTTTATTTACACGTTTCAAAAAGTGAGCAGCAAAAACGTTTAAACGAGCGCATCCATGATCCGCAAAAGATGTGGAAATACAACGAAAAGGATTTTGAGGAAGCTAAATTGTGGAAAGAGTACATGCGTTATTACGAAGATTGTTTTAGGATCTGCTCAGTAATTCCCTGGACCATAGTACCTTCCGATCAAAACTGGTATAAGGAGTATCTTATCGCACAAAAGGTTCATGAGTCATTGAAACAGTTGCATTTGACTTATCCCGGATTAAAAAAATAATTTTAGATTACAATTTCAGGACCGTTAACTATTGTTCAAACTTAAAAAACACAACTATGGGATTTATTAAAGAATTCAAAGATTTTGCTGTTAAAGGAAATCTGGTTGACATTGCTGTTGCTTTTGTAATGGGTGGTGCATTTGGAAAAGTCGTTACTTCTTTTACGGAAGGCGTTGTTTCGCCATTAATTGGTTTGATTGGCGGAGCAGATTTAACGAAAAATATGATTCAGTTGAAAGCCGCAGTTTCTGACGAAACCGGAAAGGTTGTACAGGAAGCTGTTTTTTTGAAATGGGGCGATTTTGCAACCGCAATCATCAATTTCATTTTGGTGGCCTTTGTTATGTTTTTGGTGATTAAAGGAATCACGATCCTTAAAAAGAAAGAAGCCGAAGCGCCTGCAGCACCTTCTTCTACAGATCAGTTATTGATGGAAATCAGAGATGCATTAAAAAAATAAGTTTTTATACCATTGACGGCGAGAGGGAAGCTCTTGCCGTTTTTAAATTCAATTGAAGTATGCGCAATTATTTGATCTGCGGTTTTGTTGCAGTGTGTTCTGTTCTTCAGGCCTCTGCACAGGACCAGCAAGTAGTGAAACTGAAAAATGAAGCTGCCCGGGAAGTTAAAAAAGTAAAGGAGCAAAAAGAAGGATGGACGAAAGGTGGTGTTTTTAACCTTAATCTTTCGCAAGGGTCAAGCAGAAATTGGGCTGCCGGTGCCGAGAAGTTTTCTTTCTCTGTAAATGGCATTGCCAATGCTTATGCCTATTATAAGAAAAACAGGAATACCTGGGATAACACCCTTATTGCTCAATACGGTATCGTAAATGCAACCAGCATTGGTACAAGAAAAAACGATGATCGTGTGGATGTGATTTCGAAGTACGGGTACCAGTTAAAAAATCCCAAATGGTATGTTTCAGCCTTAGCCAACCTTCGTACACAGATGACCGATGGGTTTGACTACTCAACATCGCCCAAGAGTAAGAATTCGGCATTTTTTGCACCTGCCTATTTTTTGCTCTCTCCGGGTATTATGTATAAGCCCAATGCCGTTTTCGACTTTTTCATTTCTCCGGCAACAAGCAGATGGGTCATTGTTAATAATGCCAATAAGGATTTGAGATCCTTATTCAATATCCCTGCAAACAAAATGTCTACAAATGAAATTGGTGCTTTTGCTACCGCTAATCTTAAAACAACGCTGGCCAAAAACATCAATTTGGTGAGCAGAATGGATTTGTTTAGCAACTATAAAAACAAACCCCAAAATATTGATGTGTTTTGGACCAATGTAATTGGTTTCCGGGTGAACAAATACATTGGTGTGAACTATAATTTTGATCTGATATATGACCACGATGTTCAAAATGTCAAAACCGGCGGACTAATGGGTACACAGTTGAAATCCTTACTTGGTGTGGGTTTTACGGCTAATTTTTAAACGATACATTTCTCCTACATTTGTAAGTCCTTGGGGCTTCATTAAACGTCAAAGTAAGTGCAAACACAAAGTTATCAGATTAAACTGCCGCAGTTCGAAGGTCCTTTCGACCTTCTGCTTTTCTTTATTGAGCGCGATGAACTGGATATCTATAATATCCCAATTACGCGCATCATCAATGATTTCATGGATTATATCCATAACAGCGGGGAACTCAATATTGAATTAAGCAGTGAGTTTATTTTATTTGTTTCAACGCTGATGCGTATCAAAGCAAAACTCTTACTGCCTCGAAAAGAAGTTGATGATCAGGGCAATGAAATCGATCCGCGTCAGGAATTGATTGATAAAATTCTGGAGTACAAGAAGTTTAAAGAGGCGAGTTTGAAAATGGCAGAAATGGAGGCCGAAAGGTTGTTGATGTTGAAACGTGGAAATATTGCAAAAGAATTGTCCTTAATAGGAGAAGAGGCCGGTGAGGGAACAGAGATTCAAACGATTACTTTGTTCAAGTTGATGAAGACTTTTGAACGGGTGATCAAGAAAAACTTTGATCGGAACAACAAGCCTGTACATACGGTTGTGCAATATGAATATACCATGGAGGGCAGCCGTGACCACATGCTCAATTTTGTTCGCACAGAGAAAACAATGGCGTTTGAAAAATTATTTGACGTTTGTGAAAACAGGATACATGCCATTTTCTTGTTTCTCTCTTTACTGGAATTATCACAACAGCAATACATGCGAATCATTGTAGGTGAGGGTAAAAATAATTTTATTGTCGAATGGAATGAGAACAGGCCGCCCGATGTTGCAGATCTGTTCTCGCAGCCACAGGAGCCCGTTCTCAATTGATCTTTATTTTGATATGCCACTAAGCAAAGAAGCCTGTAAGATTTTACAGGCTTCTTTGCTTTATAACGAAGTAGAGTTAATTTTCTACGGTCACAGTCGTATGCATTAAATTTCTGATAACTGCAGTAATGCCATTTGCGTCCAGACCAATTTCTTCATAGAGCTGCTTGGGCGTTCCATGTTCAACCAGCGCATCAGGTATTCCCATTATTTTAACGGTTGCCTGATATTGGTGCTGATTCATGAATTCAAGAACTGCGGATCCAAAGCCTCCGATGATCGTACCATCTTCAATGGTTACAATCTTGTCGAATTTTTGAAAGACTTCATGCAACAAGGCTTCATCCAGCGGTTTTGCAAAACGCATATCATAATGTGCCGGATCAATACCTTCATTTTTTAAAGTTCGTATGGCTGCTGCCGCAAAATTTCCCGGATGACCAAACGATAGAATGGCGACGCCGTTGCCATCTTTCAGTTTGCGTCCTGTGCCAATCTTGATGGCTTTCATTTCGGTCTTCCAATCGGCCATAACACCTTCCCCTCTCGGGTAACGTATGGAAATAGGTAGTTGAAGGCTGTCAAGTTGTGCCGTGTACATCATGTTACGCAATTCGGACTCATTCATGGGGGCCGCTACAATCATATTAGGGATGCAGCGCATGTAAGCCACATCGTAACATCCGTGATGTGTGGGGCCATCTTCACCAACTAAACCTGCTCGGTCCAGACAAAACACAACCGGGAGTTTTTGTATGGCCACATCATGAAGTACCATGTCAAATGCACGTTGCATGAATGAAGAGTAGATGTTGCAAAAAACCCGCATTCCCTGTGTTGCCATTCCGGCGCTCAAGGTAACGGCGTGTTGTTCACAAATGCCTACATCAAATGCACGGTGGGGCATTTGATCCATCATGAGTTTTAATGACGAACCACTTGGCATTGCAGGAGTAATGCCTACAATTTTTTCATTTTTTTCCGCCAGTTCAATGATGGTGTGTCCAAACACATCCTGATATTTGGGTGGTTGCGGCGTATCAAACTTCTTTTTGTGAATTTCACCGGTCACTTTATCAAACAACCCGGGTGCATGCCATTTGGTTTGATCTTGTTCTGCAAGGGCGTAACCTTTTCCCTTTACGGTTAAAACATGCAACAGTTTTGGGCCCGGAATGTTTTTTAAGTCCTTGAGCGTATCCACTAGTTTGGTGATATTATGACCGTCAATTGGACCAAAATACCTCAATTGGAGTGCTTCAAAAAGATTGCTGCTTTTGTTCACGAAACCTTTGATGCTTTGCTCCAGTTTGCCCGCCATTTCACGCGAAAATGTTTTTCCGATGGGTAATTTGCCTAAAGCATTCCAAATATCATCCTTGATACGGTTGTAGGTTGGAGAAGTGGAGATGTCGGTTAAATATTCTTTGAGCGCTCCTACATTGGGATCAATGCTCATGCAGTTATCATTCAGGATAATCAGTACATCACTGTCGGCTACTCCGGCATGATTCATTGCTTCGAAGGCCAGACCGGCAGTCATGGCACCGTCACCAATTACTGCGATTGATTTTCGGTTTTCGCCTTTCATTTTCGCTGCCATGGCCATGCCAAGTGCTGCAGATATAGATGTTGAGGAATGTCCTACACCAAAAGTATCGTATTCGCTTTCAGTGCGTTTTGGAAATCCGCTCAGTCCTTTGTATTTCCGGTTGGTGTGAAATGAGTCTTTTCTGCCTGTTAAAATTTTATGTCCGTATGCCTGATGCCCTACGTCCCAAACCAGTTGGTCGTAAGGGGTGTTGTAGACATAATGCAATGCCGTAGTGAGTTCAACCACACCCAGGCTGGCGCCGAAATGACCGCCATGTACACTCACGATATCAATGATGTACTGACGCAACTCGTCGCACACTCTGGGCAACTGAGCCATTGGTAATTGGCGCAGATCAGCCGGTAAATTGATGTTGCTCAATAAAGAGCCGGGTTTTATTTCCATATGAACAATGCTGTAAAATTCTGAAACTTAATGTAATGAGAAAATTGATGTTTATACTAACAACTTAAATAAGTAAAAGTTTAGCGCCATTGCCTGTCCAAGGCTTATCCTCATTTTGTGCCTTCTACAAAAGTAATGAACCCTTTGTACATTTAAACAACAAAAAACAATCCGGAAAGGTAGATTTGCATGTATGCAGAACCTTAAAAAGATATCGGCCTATTGGTGGTGTCAAATAGCTGGCTGGGGAGCCAATGCTCTGGTCAATATATTTTTTTCATGGACTTTTAAAGGAGTTGTAAACGCTCAGTTTATTGGTCGGGTTTTGATTCTTACGGTAATTGGAGTGGGTTTAACGCATCTCATGCGATGGGTCTTGATCCGATTGAACGTCTTAATGAAGTCTTTTGAACGACAATTGGTTTATTTTCTGGCGATCACCATTTCTTTTTCCTTTTTGCTTGCATCACTGATGTTATTCTTGTTTTCCCACTTTCATTTGATTGAAGAAACGGAGCAAAAATTCAGTCTCGCCAGCAGGTTGATTGGATCCTCTTTCAACGCATTTGTTACTTTGTTGGTTTGGAATCTGATTTATTTCATTTATCATTATGTGGAACGCTTCAGGAACCAGCAAATTGAAGCATTGCAAACGGAATCGCTCATTCGTGAATTGCAATTGCAAACGATCAAATCACACATCAATCCTCATTTTATTTTCAATGCGCTTAACAGCATACGTGCATTGATTGATGAAAATCCGGAGCGAGCAAGAAAAGCGGTAACCGAACTCAGCAATATCTTACGAAACAGTATGCTGGCCGAAAAAGTGGAAACGGTTCCTTTTGAGAAAGAGCTCAATATTGTAAAAGATTATCTGGCACTGGAGCAGATGCGTTTTGAAGAACGTTTGCAGGTGCAATTTGAAATTGAAGAACGAACACTCATGTATCCGGTACCTCCCATGATGCTGCAGACCTTGGTAGAGAATGCGATCAAGCACGGCATCAGTAAAAATATTAAGGGAGGAACGGTTACGATTGTTTCCAGATTTTCGGAAGGAAGACATCTTTTGTCTGTTCGCAATTCCGGCACGCTGGAATCGGGGCCGATTGCAGAGGGTTTTGGAGTATCCGGCACTCAAAATCGGTTGCGATTGATGTATGGCGACAAAGCGAGTTTTAGTTTAAAGAATGCATGGCCGGGAATTGTTGAGGCGGAAGTACAGATGCCGTTAGCTGTTTGATCGAAGTCCTAATAAACCTATACAATATGCAAAAACGTGTTATTATTATTGATGATGAACGATTGGCTCGAAAAGAGTTAAAAAAATTACTGGAAGACTTTCCGGAACTTGAAGTGGTAGATGAGGCGGCCAATGTGGACGAAGGGATTTCAAAAATTGAATTGCACAATCCGGATCTTATTTTTCTCGATATTCAGATGCCCGGCAAGACAGGCTTTGATTTGTTACGAGAATTAAATCATACACCTGATGTCATATTTACTACAGCTTATGACGAGTATGCCTTGAAGGCTTTTGAAGTGAATGCACTGGATTATTTGTTAAAGCCGATCGAGCCCAAACGGTTAGCTGATGCTTTGCACAAGCTCGATGAAGACAACGAAGATGTTTCGGTTCCCAATGTTTCATCAATTCCCGGAAAATTTACATTGAACGAAAATGATCAGGTTTTTGTGAAAGATGGGGAACGTTGTTGGTTTGTAAAATTAGCAGAGATCCGTATGTTTGAAAGTGTAGGGAATTATGCCAGAGTCTATTTTGGTGTCAACAAGCCCTTGATTCTAAAATCACTCAATGCGCTTGAAGAACGTTTGGATCAACGTGTTTTCTTCAGGGCCAATCGTAAACACATTGTCAATCTTCGCATGATAGAAAAAGTTGAGCCTTATTTTAATGGAGGATTGTTATTGGAAATTCAAGGAGGTGATAAGATCGAAATCAGTCGCAGACAAGCCGTTAAGTTTAAAGAAATGATGAGTTTGTAATCTTCATTGCACTGTTGTCCAATCACAGTAACAAATGAGGGCAAAATGACGTATTGTCAAGATGAAAGGAACTACCCCTGTTAAAAGGTACGGTAACGCTAAGCATCTGCTAAAAGCACTTGCCATGCTTCAATAACTTTTCCGGCATCCAGCAATTCTTTCGCGTATTTGTGCAACTCCGTTGTCATTTCTGTAGGACTGATGGAGAAATACTGTATGATGTTTTTTAGTTTTTCGTCCTCAAAGAGCGCGTCAACAAGCGGATACTCATGCACATTGGCAAGTTGTGCCAAATGGTTGCCGGTTAATATGTTGCTCTTGCGAATACTTTCGGGTAGTGCATCAAAACCAATCCCTAACCGGATGTTGGGCTTTTCAACCTGAAACAGATTTGTCTCATTGATTCTGCAATACCAGTCACCACCCAAACGTGCAACTAAATGAAATTTCCGTTGATCAATCATGGTATGATCATCATTCAAAATGCTCTCAGAAACATGCAAACGCAATACTTCGCATATGACCAGATTTCCGGCGCCGCCTTCCGTTCCCAGTGATTTTACTTCCAATACTTTGCATTCAAGTTTTACTTTGCTTTCGGATATCATCGGTGGAGTGACCACGGTAGCAGGCTGCATGGTAAAACCGGCTTTTTCAAATTCATTGGTTTCTTTCGGGAACTCACAACTGGACAAAGAAGTTTGATGGACGATGTTTTCGTCTACGAGATTGATTACGACCTCCGGCACTTCCAATACGTTTTGGAGTGTGTGTTTGGTTGTATTGTCACGGACTCTTCGTGCGGGGGAGAATATTACAATCGGCGGGTTTGATGAAAACAAGTTAAAAAAACTGAAGGGACTCAAATTGATATTCCCTTCACGATCAACTGTGGAGGCAACGGCAATGGGTCTGGGCGCAATGGCATGTTGCAACCATTGTTGACGTTGAACAGGATTAAGATCTTGTAAATTGATGGTCATTTGATTCATTTAGTCAATAACGGCTCCGGTACTTGATGGTCTTTTAAGCTGAAGTTTTTTTCCTCGCTAAAATTGAAAAGTCATCTTCTTCCTTGACGATGGTGTTGTGCAATCGACCCAAACCATCAATTTCCATTTCCACCACGTCACCTTCTTTCAGCCACTGTTCCCGGTAATTGGGGTCATTGAGTTTGCCGGTTCCGTTCAGTTCAAGAAAGCAACCGGTTCCCACTGTTCCACTTCCAATTACATCACCGGGATACAGATCAACGCCGTAGGAAGCCCTTTCGATGATTTCTGCAAATGTCCAGTCCATATCTCCAACATTTCCTGCGCTCACTTGTATGCCATTTACCCAGCATTTCATGTTCAGGTTCCAGCTTTTCCCTGTATGTCCTTCTTTAGCCGGAATTTCAAAGGCTTCCAGCTCATCTAATGTTACCAGCCAGGGGCCGATGACAGTCGAAAAATCTTTTCCTTTGGCCGGTCCGAGGTTGAGTAGCATTTCTTCCATTTGCAAACGTCTTGCACTCATATCGTTCATGATCATCAGTCCTCCAATGTATTGATCTGCCTCTTCTGCCCTGATGTTTCTTCCATGTTTGGAGATGACAATGGCTGCTTCAAGTTCGAAGTCTAATTTTTCAAAGTGATCGGGCATGCAGCGGATGTCGCCGGGTCCTTGTATGCTGTGATGGTTGGTAAAATAAAAAATCGGATACTGGTCAAACTCCGGAATCATATCCACTTTTCTGTTTCTGCGTGCTGCAGCTACATGTTGTCGGAATGCATATCCATCTCTGCAAGAGGAAGGGAAGGGGACCGGTGCCATTAGTTGAATGTCCTCTATACGTAAACTGCCGGCATTTAAAAGGCTTCCGTTTTTGATTGCAGATACGCCCCGTTGCAGAACCGGAATGTATTCTTCCCAGAAGTTCAATAATAAATTCATGCTGTTGGGAAGATCGGGGTGCAACTGGTCCATGTTGTAAACCATTCCGTTTTCCAGAACAGCAAGTTGTTCCTGTCCTTCCAGCGAGTAGGTAATTAGTTTCATACAGCAAATACTTTTGTGCCGCAAAGGTAACTATTAAACGGGATGATGGCATGAACTGTGTCTTCATCTTTTCCGTATGCAAAACGAGCAGGGTGCGTACATTTGTGTTGCTATGAATCAATCATTGGAGAAGATCCATCATGTTTTTTTTATCGGTATTGCCGGCACCGGAATGAGTGCTCTGGCACAATATTTAAAAGGAATCGGGAAGGATGTAAGCGGAAGTGACCGTTATTTTGGTTCCGATGTGCCCGGCGATGTACAGCTAAAACTTGAAGCTGAAGGTATTCGTTGTTATATACAAAATGGGGAAGGGATCGATTCTAAAACGGATCTGGTTGTGGTTTCTACTGCTATTGAAGATACGGTAGAAGAGGTGGTCAAAGCCCGTTCATTGCAAATACCCATCATCAAGCGATCCGAATTACTGGCCCTGATCTCAAAAAGTAAAAAAACGATTGCAGTAGGTGGTACCAGTGGTAAGTCAACCACTGCGGCTATGCTTTATGACATTCTCGATTATGCCGGAATGCAACCCAGCATCATTAGTGGTGCCGGATTGGTGCGCATCATTCGTGAAGGGAAAATCGGAAATGCAAAAGTCGGTTCCGGTGAGTGGCTGGTAATCGAAGCAGATGAAAGTGACGGATCCATCGTTCAGTATACGCCTGAGGTGGGACTGTTGCTGAACATTGATAAGGATCATCAGGAGATTCCGGTTTTGATTGATATTTTTCAGCAATTTCGAAGTCACACTTCCGGATTTTTTGTTGTAAACAGAGCGCAACCCACAACTGCAGCATTATCGGTTAATCCCAATTACGATTTTTCTACAAACATCTCTGATAGCGCGGCTTTTCATGCCGACCATTTTCACCAAAACGGACTTTCTATTGCGTTTGATATCAACGGAGTTGAATTTACGATGCAAACCGTTGGTAAGCATAACATGGAAAATGCTTTGGCTGCTGCTACTGTTGCATCTTTGCTTGGTGTTCCGTTGACGACTGCTTCGGAGGCTTTG
Source organism: Lacibacter sp. (assembly GCA_049240625.1). Lineage (GTDB taxonomy): Bacteria > Bacteroidota > Bacteroidia > Chitinophagales > Chitinophagaceae > Lacibacter. Next base: position 58,044 of record JBMLSG010000107.1, read on the forward strand.
AAGTCCTATGAGGGTATTTATCGCCGTCATCAGGTTATCGGACGAAAGGGAGGTGTTTGGCTGGTGGATGATTATGCACACAACCCGGCAAAATGTGCCGCCTCCATTGCGGCTTGTCAGCCTTTAGCCTCCAAAGTAATTGCCTGGTTTCAGCCGCATGGCTATGGTCCAACACGATTTTTGAAAGATGATTTTATCAAAGAGATCGGAAGTGTTTTGCGTGACCGGGATGAAATTTGGATGAGTGAAATTTTCTATGCCGGTGGTTCGGCAATAAAAGACATATCTGCCAACGATTTGATTCAGGGAATTGCAGCAATGGGTAAAAATTCGTTTTTTGTTTCGGATCGCAATCAGTTTGTCCGTGCTGTACAGCCTCACTTGACAGACGATTGCGTGATCCTGCTTATGGGCGCAAGAGATCCGGCTTTGGAGCAATTTGCATTACAGGTGTGGGAGGAATTATAAGAAATTCTTAAGAGTCTTTTTTGAGAGAATTTTGAACCTGACTTAAATTTGCTTAATAAGCTAAACATGCTATGCATTTCGAAAAAATACATAACAAAGGGCAGGCGCAACTATTCCGCAACCGGTATGTAGAGATGCTTACCAAAACGCATCCTTTGGTTATTTGGGGAATGTACTTGCCTTTGATTGCTGGCTTTCCCGTTTATGCTGTACGCCATCTTTTATTTTCAAATGTACAGTTAGTGCTGGTCTTTCTTGCAGGCGTGATCTTCTGGACTTTTTTTGAATACATCATGCATCGGTTTGTGTTTCACTTAATCGCGGAGACAGAAGCAGGTCGAAAAATGATCTACATCATGCATGGCAATCATCATCATTATCCCAGAGATCGTCAGCGATTGTTTATGCCTCCGTTGCCCAGCATTATGATCTCTTCTCTTTTGTTTTTTGCCATGTATGCAGTCATGAAGCTTTATGTGTTTCTTTTTTTTCCGGGTTTCATATTCGGGTATTTGATTTACGGCTCCATGCATTATGCCATTCACGCCTGGAATCCGCCATTCAAATGGATGAAGCCTCTCTGGCGCAATCATCATTTGCATCACTATAAAGATGAGAACAAGGGTTTTGGTGTAAGCACAACCTTGTGGGATCGGGTGTTTGGTACTTTGTTTGACCTAAAACATGAAAAAGAAGATAAAGAAAAAGTGAGTGAGTTGATGTTTAGAAAATAAATCCCGATCGTTTACAGAGTCGTTTCGGATGTATTACCATTTTTCTTCTTCGCTGATTTCAGGATTGTTTTTGTTTGTGTTGGATCGTGTCTGAATTTTTTGCAATTGCCGATCCAGAATGAGTTTCGCAATCAATCGACCGGCATCTGCTTCGGGATGTTCTTGTAATAAGGTTCTGAGTTTCGTTTCATTTACATCGATTCGGTAGAGTAATTGTACCAGGTGTTGAAACCGGTGTTGAATCAAATCATTGATCAATAGGGAAAGCCGATCCAATAATTCATCATAGGAGAGTTGAGCGGGAAGTTCAATTTCCATTTGACTTTGAAGCGATCGTATGATTTCGGGATCAATCATGTATCTGAGATTTCAGTATTAAAACCGTTGCTCTGTTACTCCGGTTCCAAAAAGTGCAAAATCATATTTTACCGGATCCTCTTTGTCAAAGGTACGCAGACGCTTTGTTAAAGCCACAGCGGCTTGCCAATCTGTTTGCTTTCGATCCAGCAAGCCCAAGCGATGGGCAACACGGGAAACGTGTACATCGAGCGGACAAATGAGTGCCGATGGTTCAGTCGCTTTCCAAATTCCAAAGTCAACTCCCATTTGATCATTACGTACCATCCATCTTAAATACATGTTCAATCGTTTACAGGCAGATTGTTGGTCGGGCGATGCAATGTGCTTTTCTGTACGTTTTAAATGTTCCTTCGAAAAAAAAGATTGTTTAAACTGATTCAGCCCTTCTTCAACCGACATTCCCGGTTTTGGAAAAAAAGCTGTTTCCAGACTATCGTTTTCCCGGTAAAAATGGTGCAACCAATCGATAAAATAAAGTAAATCGTCTGCATTGAATGTCCGGTGTTTGAATTGCATCAAAGCATGCAGTTCTTTCTTTGAATGATCCAATACAAATGCATGCGGTTGCATACGCATGGCTTGCATCAATTGACGACTTTTTTTCAGAATGGTGGTGCGATTGCCCCAGGCAAAAACAGCAGCAAAGAAACCGGCAATTTCAATGTCTTGTTTTGTTTGAAATAGATGAGGAATAGAAATGGGATCGGTTTCAATAAAAGCAGGGCGATTGTAAAATGCGACGCGCTCATCCAGCCACGTTTTTAGTTGCTCCTTTTTCATGATCCGATTGCTTGTTCCAGGTCTTCAATTAAATCCTGAACATCTTCGATTCCCACACTTAAACGGATGAGTGAATCGCTCAATCCATTTCGGATGCGTTCTTCACGGGGTATGCTGGCGTGCGTCATACTTGCAGGATGATTGATCAGTGATTCCACACCACCAAGACTTTCTGCTAATGCAAACAATTTGGTTGAAGACAGCAGTTTCCGGGTAGTTTCTGGACGTTGATCCATCAGTTCAAAACTCAGCATGCCTCCAAAACCACGCATTTGTTTTTTTGCGATCGCATAGCCAGGATGATCTTCAAATCCACACCAGTAAACTTTCGCAACTTTTGGATGCCGTCTCAGCCAGTGAGCAATTTGGGCGCCGTTTTCACAATGACGCTGCATACGAAGATGCAATGTTTTGATTCCTCTCAAGACTAAGAAGCAGTCCATTGGCCCGGGAACCGCTCCGGAACTTTTTTGAATGAAGTACAATTGTTCTCTTAAGCCGGCGTCATTTACAACCAGACAACCTTGTATGACATCGCTGTGTCCGCCGAGGTATTTCGTTGCAGAATGCATCACAATATCGGCGCCCAGATTCAACGGATTTTGAAGATAAGGGGACGCGAATGTGTTGTCAACAGCCAGTAATATTGAACGTGGTCTGGTCAATGAAGCTACCCCTTCAATATCTGTAATGTTGAGTAAAGGATTGGTAGGCGTTTCCAGCCATACCAAACGGGTTTGGTCGTTGATTGTAGTTTGAATTTGCTCAAGATCACTTGTGTCTATGTAATGAAAATGAATGCCAAACTTTTCATAGAGTTTACTGAATAGCCGGTAGGTTCCGCCATACAAATCTTTACTGCAAATCACTTCGTCGCCCGGACTTAAGAGTTTTAACACTGCATCGGTAGCTGCAACGCCACTGCTGAAAGCAAGTCCATAACGACCATTTTCGATTTTGGCGAAAGCTTCTTCCAGTGCTGTACGGGTGGGGTTTTGGCTTCTGGCGTATTCATATCCTTTATGTACGCCCGGGGCTTCCTGTACAAACGTAGATGTTTGATAAACGGGCGTCATGATTGCTCCTGTTGAAGGATCGGGATGTGAGCCTGCATGTACATATTGAGTTCCGTTTTGCATTTTGCTGTTTTTAATTGTTTTTGATGTTTCGTACAGTCGCTTTATGATAATTCATCCGGTGATCAATTACAAAGATCTGTTGTTACAAACACTGTGCTGCGCAGAGATAACGCCAATCATAATTTTCGCTGGCATATGCGCTTTTGGCCGATACCGGTTGTTTCAAGACCTCGGGATTCAAAATGCCGGAATGAACAAGTTTTTTTCTGCCTTCCTGAATCCGATCCTGGAAAACCGTATGCTGCATCCATTCCAGTTGTGGGGGTTCATAACCAATTTTATCGGTTCGATATACAATTTTCTCCGGTAATTGATTTTTCATACTGGAACGTAACAGCCATTTTGTATAACCATTGTGAATTTTAAATCGGGAGGGCATGGAAAAAACAAATTCGGCCAATTCATGACTTAAAAACGGGAGCCTTATTTCTACGCCGTGTGCCATACTGTTTCGATCGGCATAATGCAGTAACTCCCCAAGACCTTGCTGCATGGTGTTGAAATAAAGAATGTCGTTGAGTTTACTTACGGGTGGTTTATGAACCGAGTAAAATTTATCATAATGGGCGTGCGCATATTCTCTGTTAATGTGCGGATGCAGAAGAATGTGTTTGCGCTCGATCTCTTCTAAATGTGCATTTGCAACGATCGGGAAAAATGCGGCAAGGTAATTGGCAAATCCCCATTGAAAAGGGTATTGATTTTGTTGCAGTAAAATGCGTTCCTGCATAGCAAATCCAAATTTGAATTTTCCTATCATTTCCTGCAGAAACCAATGGATGTATTTGTTGTAGCCGGCCAGCAGTTCGTCGGCGCCCTGACCATCGAGTAATACAATGCGTCCATTGTTTCGGGCAGATTCCATTACTTTGAATTGCGCATAAACACTGGATGAGCTAAAGGGCTGCTCCTGGAAATAGCACAAACGTTCAAAATCGTTCATAAATCCTTCCAAGGTGGGACTAGTCGTAAAGTGCTCCAGGTTGTACAGTCCGGTTATTTGTTCTGCAAACCGGAATTCATCTTTTTCAAAGCCCGGGAATGTTGCTGTGAAGGCCGCAGGTGATGGTGCTTGTTCATCTTTTGCAGTACGGAGTATTTTTTGAATGGTTGTTACAACGGCACTGCTATCAAGGCCACCGCTGAGTGAAGTGCCAATAGGTACATCACTGCGTAATCTTCGCCGAACACTGGTTTCAAAAAGTTGTTGAAATTGATCAATAGCTTCACTTTCTGTAATATTTTTTTGTGTTTGTTTGTCAAGATCCCAATACAATTGAACAAACAATTCGCGCCGCCTCAAATCATAGGTGGCATAATGGCCCGGAGGCAGACTGAAGATTTCATTGTAAAAAGTAAGACTTGCATCTACTGCATTTTGTGTGTGACCGTTCGCCAGATAGTTGAGCAACATGAGGTGGTTCCAATCTTTGCGAATTCCGGCAGCCCACAATGCTTTCATTTCGCTGGCGAATAAAAATTGCTCACCATCATAAAAGTAATAGAATGGTTTTTCTCCAAAACGATCTCTGGCGGCAAAGAGTTGTTTGTTTTTCCGGTCCCAGATTGCAAAGGCAAACATGCCGTCCAGTTGCTGCAAACAATCTGCTTTCCAGAAGTCATAGGCCGCAACAATGATTTCTGTATCGGATTGTGATTGAAACCGGTAACCATTTTTAGTAAGTGTTGCTTTGAGTTCGGGATAATTATAGATTTCGCCATTGTGGACAATGACATACCGATCTGCATAATGCATGGGTTGTGCCCCTGCTGGAGACAGGTCTATAACAGCCAGTCTTCTGTGTCCAAGAGCTACATTTTGGTGTTCATCAATCCACAATCCTTCACCGTCCGGTCCACGGTGCTGCAACACATCGGTCATTTGTTGTAACCGCGATGCTGTAGTATGATTGCTTTGTAAGGATATAATTCCGCTGATGCCACACATAGTTGTAAATGTACGAAATGCACGGGCTTGAATAATGAAGTGTGTTCGTGCAAAAGGCGTTGGATGCGCTTGTTTTAAAGCCTATGGTGGCCCGTAAAGAAGAGGGGTTCCTGAAGTAACAAGTAAGGCCAGGAGTTGATTTAACTGATTTTGAAATAGGCCTGTTATTTTTTAGAGACCGGTTTCATATCTGTCCATGAAATGGGAAGTTTTACCATTGCGTCATCCCAGGCAATTATCAGAAAGATGCTTTTTTCGGAATTTTTTTCAAACAGCATGGTGAATGCTTCTGTTAATTCATCGGTTCTCGTTACAGGGCATACAACTCTTACGATGTCTTTACCTGCATCGTATTTAAAAGCCCCCCATATATCTGTTTCTGAATTAAGTATCAGCGTCCACGTGTCTTTGTTTTCAAGTGCATAAAGCGTATAGCGACCTTTTTTAATTTTTTTATTTGCAATGATCACCTCGCGGTAAAATTCAACTTCTGTGGCTTCATTTGCTCCCAGTCGCCATATTTTACCATCCTCTACCAATTCGCCAAAAACTTTTCGGCCATTTTTTTGAGGCCTGCTGTAGATCACGCGCGCAATCAATGGGTCGGCTGTTTTATTGGGCTGGATACGGAGGATGGGATAATTGACAGGGTAATAGGCCATGTCCATGGGCGATTTGTCTAAGGGCGGAAATTTGCTGCCTGTCATTTGGGCCTTTATTGTTATGGATGAGAAAAGGACGATGAACAGACTGAGCAATTTTTTCATGACGGTGTATTTATACATGAGTTGTCTTCTTTTATAGTTGTTGATTCCGGGCCTTCAGTTACAGCGATCTTTAATTGCTGTAGTTGTTGTTTGTTGGAATCGCATTTCGGGTTGATGTAATAAAATTAAGATTGCAGGCAACGGCAAAATTACATTTTCGCGCTGTAATTTGTCAGTTGCACTACTGTTAAAAATCATAACGTGTTGAAAATCTCTTCTTTATTATTGCATTTCAAAACAATCGGTTATGTATAAAGAGATCAAGTATCATTCAGCTCAGGAGGCACTTTCGGTTATTCAGTCCGGGTCACGCGTATTTGTACAGGGTAGTGCGCAGACTCCACTTTATCTGTTGCGCGAACTGGCAAAAGAGGCGCATCGTTTGTGTGATGTGGAGCTTACATTCATCACCGTTCAGGGCGATATTGAAATCGATAAGCCGCAGTATGAAGGGATCTTTAATATTAACTGCATGTTTGTTTCCGAATCTGTTCGCCGGGCTGTGAATGAAGGACGTGCAGATTTTATTCCTGTCTTTTTAAGTGATATTCCGGATTTGTTTAAGAAGGGAATCATGCCCATTGATGTGGCTTTGGTTCAGGTATCACCACCCGATTTACATGGATATTGTTCTTTAGGCTTGTCTGTTGATATTGCCCGTAGTGCGGTCAATACCGCCAAACATATCATTGCGCTCGTGAATCCGAATGTGCCCAGAACGCACGGAGATAGTTTGATTCACGCTACCCGTATCGACCATTTTGTTTATCACGAGGAGGCTTTGCCTGAGGTGGATTATGGTGCGAAAGTGGGAGAGGATGAGTTAAAAATCGGTCGTTACGTTGCAGAAATGATTGATGACGGCAGCACCTTGCAAATGGGAATTGGAACCATACCGGATGCGGTTCTCCGTTCGTTACGGAATCACAAAGACTTAGGTGTTCATACCGAAATGTGCAGTGATGGTATTGTGGATCTTTTTGAAATGGACGTAATCAATAATGCTAAAAAACGGATCCATCCCAATAAAACCGTAACCGGATTTGCTATCGGTACCAGAAAATTATATGATTATGTGCACGATAATCCGGCCTTTGTGTTTCTTGATATTGACTACGTCAACGATCCGCATGTGATACGACGTAACCCAAAAGTTGTGGCGATCAACAGTGCCATTGAAGTGGATTTGACCGGCCAGGTTTGTGCAGATAGTATCGGATCATCACAATACAGCGGAATTGGCGGACAAATGGATTTTATCAGAGGTGCGGCGCTAAGTGAAGGAGGAAAACCAATTATTGCCCTAACCTCAAGGACAGCTAAAGGTGTGAACCGGATCGTTCCTTTTTTAAAACAGGGAGCCGGTGTGGTAACGACTCGTGGCCATATTCACTACGTAGTTACGGAGTATGGTGTAGCGAATTTATACGGAAAAAATTTACGGCAACGCGCTAAAATGCTGATCAATATTGCACATCCCGATGACCGCGAAATGCTGGAAAAGGCCTGTTTTGAACGATTCAAGCATTTCCCTTCCTTATGTTGAGTGAGAAATATCAGACAGGATGAAAATGACAAACCAATTCAGGATGTGGGATGATCCATGCGGTACTGCTCTTGGGCGAACGTATACAGTTCGGGAAAAAAATCCTGATAGCATGCTTTAAGTTCATTGTAATGATCCTGAAATAACGCGTAGGCTGTATCGCTTTCATTGAGGTAGGCAGAACGGCGTACAACCCCGCCCAGACTCTTTTCAATACCCCATTTGCTGCGGTAATTGTAGAGCCAGTTTTGTTTTTTCATATAAGGAAACATGGCGGCAAATCGTTCCGGAAAATAAGTGGAAAATAATTCCAGCGCTGTATAGGTATTGGTTGCAAATTCTTTCAGTGAGGCATCGGTGAAATGCTGTTCGTCTTCGGCAAGAAAATGATCGAACACCACATCCACAAATGCACCGGCATACAACCGGTAAGCTGACCGGAAAATTGTTTTGGCACGTTGTGTTGCCGGATGGCTGTCTGTAAAGGTGTCAATAGCACGATGGAGTTGGATCCCTTTTTGAATACCTGCCGGATAATCAAATTGTTTTTTCCCTTTCACAAAATCGCTGATCAGGTTGCCCGTAAGCATTTCGTTGTTCTCAAATGACAGGTATGCGTGGGCCAGGTAATTCATGTTTGTATGGTTTTGTTAGATCAGGATCATCGGTATTGAGAAACAAATCAAACATTTTTTCAAAACCCTTCATAAACAACTCCTGATGTGGGCGTTTCATGCAGCTCCACTTTTTTCAGGAGTGGAACGATTGGCTTAATCTGGTCCCATAGCCAGATTGCAATATGCTCACATGTAGGGTTTTCAAGACCGGGAATATGATTCAGGAATTTATGGTCAACCTTCCTGATAACGGGTTCGATCGCTGCTTTTAACGCTGCAAAATCCATAACCCAGCCTGTAACGGGATCCGGCGCACCTTCTAGAAAAATGGTAAGATGATATGTATGGCCATGTATTTCACGGCATTTGTGCCCTTCCGGTACATGGGGTAAAAAATGTGCCGCATCAAATGCGAATTTTCGAAAGAGCAGCATACCATTCAATTTTAGAACACAAAGGTAACAAATGCTTTTTTCGAAGGTTTCAACGAACGAATTAAAATCTGAGTGGTTTGGTTTGAGCTGAATCACGCCCCGTTTCGGGACAGAAACGGTTTTTAATTGGATTCAAAACCGCTTCTCGTTCGCATTTTAATCTAATCTTTACATGTTATTGCATTCTTGTACTTTTGCACCATTTTCGCAGCGTCTCCCGAAAAGGTATCGGGATCTGAAGGCGGCAACTTTTAAACGCATCAAACATGAACAAAGGACCCGTTTCACAATTCATTCAACATCATTACAGACACTTCAATGCTGCTGCACTTGTGGATGCAGCAAAAGGATACGAAACACACATCAATGAAGGCGGGAAAATGATGGTTACGCTGGCAGGAGCCATGAGTACAGCTGAGCTGGGCATTTCACTTGCTGAAATGATCCGTCAAAACAAAGTGGATATCATCAGTTGTACAGGAGCCAACCTCGAAGAAGATGTTATGAATCTTGTTGCTCACAGTCATTACAAGCGAGTGCCCAATTATCGTGATCTGACCCCTCAGGATGAATGGGATTTGCTGGAAAATCATTACAACCGTGTTACAGATACCTGTATTCCGGAAGAAGAAGCGTTCAGGCGTTTACAAAAACATCTTGTGAAGCAATGGAAAGAGGCCGAGGCTAAAGGAGAACGTTATTTTCCGCACGAATTCTTATACAAAACAGTACTTAGCGGTGAGCTCCGTCAGTATTATGAAATCGATCCCAAAAACAGCTGGATTGTGGCGGCTGCCGAAAAAAATATTCCTATCGTAGTACCGGGATGGGAGGACAGTACCACCGGAAATATTTTTGCCAGTTATGTGGTGAAAGGTGAGCTTAAAGCCGATACCGTTAAAAGCGGTATTGAATATATGGTTTGGCTTACCGAATGGTACCGTGCCAATTCCTCAGGAAAAGGAGTCGGATTTTTTCAGATCGGCGGTGGTATTGCAGGAGACTTTCCAATTTGCGTTGTGCCTATGATGTATCAGGATCTGGAATGGCATGATGTGCCGTTTTGGAGTTATTTCTGTCAAATCAGCGACAGCACCACTTCTTATGGTTCCTACTCAGGGGCCGTTCCCAATGAAAAAATCACATGGGGGAAATTGGACATCCACACACCCAAGTTTATTATTGAAAGTGATGCCACAATCGTTGCGCCTTTGGTCTTTGCATGGATACTTGGCTGGTAACAAAAAATAATTTTTTGATACGGAGGTTTGTATGCGTTTTTTGCATGCAAACCTTTTTTTATGCAGTAGGTCTTATGGTGAACAATTGTTTGTTTTGATTCTTTGGGCTGTATTACATCGTTCTCATACATGATTTAAGTTAGTGTTCGGCTTCAACAACGCCATTACTTTTGCATTCTAAATCTTTTTTTATGGATTGGTTGATCAAACTGATTACCGAAGAAAGCATTTCGCAAACCGTAATTGTATTTGGTCTTGCAATTGCATTTGGTATTTGGTTGGGACGACTCAGGTTGTTCGGCATTTCTTTGGGTGTTACCTGGGTACTTTTTATGGGCATAGCATTGTCATATGCCGGCATCATCATTCATCCGGAAACCGGCCACTTTTTAAAAGAGTTTGGATTGATCTTGTTTGTCTACTCAATTGGATTGCAGGTGGGTCCCGGTTTTTTTGCCTCACTCAAAAAAAATGCAATAGTCACAAACGGATTGGCGGCTGCGGTAGTACTATTGGGTGTTGTGCTTACCGTCATATTTTACTATTTATCAGGTCAGTCGATTTCGGTTATGACCGGTATCATGAGTGGTGCCGTTACCAATACGCCGGGTTTAGGGGCAGCACAAGCAGCAGCTAAGGATCTTCATCTGGCGGCAACTGATTCCTCTTTTATAACACTTGCATACGCATTAACTTATCCTTTTGGTGTTTTTGGAATCATCGGGGCTATTTTGATTTTGAAATTACTGCTGCGTGTTGATTTGGAAAAGGAAAGAGAATTTCACCGAAAGCTGGAAGTGCTTAGATCGAATCGACCGGTTTCGATTCATTTGAAATTGGAAAATAAGCAACTCATCGGCCAACCTTTACGAGCCATTTTTGATTTACTCAAAGAGCCTATTGTTGTTTCCCGGATGTTTCATAAGGGTGCAATCATTACACCCACACCGCAAGTCATACTCTCAGAAAACGATATATTTCTGGTGGTTGCACACAAAGAACAGGTGCCGATGCTGAAGCTCATCATTGGCGAGGAAGCAACTGTCAATCTGAAAGAGGCGCCTCAAAGTGAATTGATATCTAGAATCATTGTTGTTACACAACCTCACGTAACGCACAAGCGATTGGGTGATATTGCGGCGTTGCATCAGCATGATTTTACGCTTACACGGTTAAGCAGGGCCGGCGTAGAGATGGTGCCTCATGGAGATATTATTTTACAATTGGGCGACAACCTGAAAGTCGTGGGTACGAAAGAAGGGGTTAATCTGGTGACGAATACGGTAGGGAATGAAATGAAGCGTCTCGACGTTCCTGACATCGCGCCAATTTTTCTGGGAATTGTAGCCGGTGTAATCCTTGGCAGTATTCCTTTGTATTTTTTCAATATGCCCGTTCCGGTTAAAATCGGACTGGCAGGCGGCCCTTTGATGATTGCACTTTTACTGAGCCGTTATGGTAATAATATTTATTTAAATCAATACACGACTAACAGTGCCAATTTAATGTTGCGTGAATTGGGTATTGCACTTTTTTTGGCGAGTGTAGGCTTGAGCAGTGGTCAAAATCTGCATCATGCTTTTGAAGGTTCTAACGCCTGGCAATGGATTGGCATGGGGCTTTCAATTACCATTTTGCCTCTTGTAATCGTGGGATTAATCGCTCATCGGTTTTTTAAAAAAACGTACTTTGAAATTTGCGGATTGTTATCCGGTGCGAGTACAGATCCTCCTGCATTGGCTTTTTCAACGCAGTTGGCCAAAAACGAAGTGGCTAATGTAACATATGCAACGGTATATCCATTGACGATGATCTTGCGTATCATTGCCGCACAGTTATTGATTCTCTTTTTATCGTAAAGAAAATCTTAAAAATAAAAACGCACAAGATTGTTGTGCGTTTTTATTTTTAAGCGTGCAGCAGTTCAAAATACAGATCAGCAGGAAATTTTACCTACTCTTTTCTCATGTCTTCCACCTTCAAAAGGGGTGTTCATAAACGTATGAACCATTTTTTCGGCATCTCCTTCACGTACAAAGCGCGCAGGAATACAAATCACGTTGGCGTTATTATGCTGTCTTGCCAGTTGAGCCAGTTCTTCACCCCAACATATGGCGGCACGTACACCCTGGTGTTTGTTGGCTGTAATGGCTACTCCGTTTGCGCTTCCGCATAAAAGAATGCCAAAGGCAGCATCTCCTTGTTCAACCGCATTTGCAACGGGATGGGCAAAATCCGGATAGTCCACACTTTCTGTTGAAAAAGCGCCAAAATCTTTGAATGCAATGCCATTCCCTTCCAAAAACGAGATGAGGTCTTCCTTGTAGTCGAATCCTGCATGGTCGCAACCTATAGCAACGGGTTTTTGTAAGTCAAAAGGGGTATTCATATTTCATGTTTAAAATGTAAAAATACTGTCTTTTAATCCCATAATTCCAATTCGGCTTCACGCATTTGTTTTCGGTAGATGCGCATGCTAAGGGCTATGCTGAATTCATATAAGAGATACAAGGGGATTGTGACAAGTGCCAGACTAAAGGGATCTGTGGATGGGGTAATGATTGCCGCCAAAATCAGAATCACAACAAATGCATATTTGCGGATGTTGCGTAAAGTGGCAGGGGATAATATGCCGACACGTGTCAGCAACATAACGACCACGGGCAATTGGAACAGGAGGCCGATCCCCACAGTGAGATAGATCAGATTTTCGAAATAATCGCTGATCGTTGGCCTGAACTCAATTAACGGACTCAATGAATAATTGGAATAGAAGTTGACCATGAACGGGGTCATGATTAAATACCCGAAGGCCACACCTAAAAAAAACAAGACAGAGATCCACAAGATGGCACCGGTTGTTCCTTTACGTTCTTTTTCGCTTAATGCCGGCCGTACGAACCGCCAGATCTCCCAAAAAACATAGGGGAAGGCCAATATGAAACCTCCCGTAAAACCTACGGTAAAGGTTGTAAGGAATTGCTCCGTCATGGCATTACTCTGAAAACGAATGACAAAATCCCCCAAACATAAATCCTGAACGTGAAGTTTTTGACCAATGGAACAAAGCCACCTGTAAGTAATGAAGTCGTTGTGAGCAGGGCCCATGAAGATGTTGTTGACCACATAGTCAATTTTGACGAGTACTAGGATGGATCCAATGACTACAGCGATCAAAGCACGTATGATATGCCAACGTAATTCCTCTAAATGATCAATAAAGCTCATTTCCGCCGGTTCTTCAACCGGGTTTTTGCTCCTGATGCGTTTAAAAAGCGACCTTCTTTCGGAATTACTTTGAGCCACGTGTTAGAAATTCAGGAGCAAATGTACTACAAAGCCAAACAACCTTATGCGTTCCTCATCCGTTAGTCTTTATGGCAGGGTTATCGCCTGATCGATCATAAAAACCAATGTCGTACGGTGTGCACGGGTGTTTTCATCCGGCGTGGCTGTTGAACTTAACATGGATTTTATTTTTTTCAGCGTCAGAAATACGGCACTTTGTGACGGGCTGTCGTAACCTGTTTTAGCATCCTTGATTCCGATTAACATTTTTACAAACTCTGTTTGAAGGTTTTGACGGTATAAATTCACACTGCTGTTCAAGTCGGCTTTAAAAATCCCCGACACCAGATCATTCAATACTTCTGTTGCACCGTAGTTGTTCCCATACAAGCTGCTGTTGTTGATTCTTCGCAAGGTATTTGGATGCAATAATTGTGCGAGGACATTGACTTGCAGGCTCAATACCGTTGTTGTATGCTTGGGGTCTTCGGGGGCGCCATAAAAATTATAACCCCTTCGTTGTTGTTGTAAATAGGGCAGAACAGGTATGTCGGCTTCAAAAGCATCGGGCGCAAATACCTGTTTGCTGAGAAAAGCCATGGCTTTTTTCTGATACTGGAACGGCGTAACACGGAACGGTTTGTTATTGGGTTGCTGTCCCGGAAAACTCCGGTCTACCTGAACGCCTCCAATATACCGACTTACCGCATTGGCCATACTAACTCTTTGATTGTGCAGCACATTGTATCTTGCTCTCACTTCCATATACGACCGGTCCTGTTTTGCGTATTTCACAACCAGTTTGCTCATTGCTTGGTTTACAAAACGAAATCGGTCTTCGGCATAGGTAATCATGTCGTTGCTCATGTCGTTAATCATAACTCTCGGATCGATTCCATTACCGGGACTACGCATATCATCAGCATCATTTCCAAAACAAAGTTCAGGCTCATGACTTCTCCGAAGCAGAGTGGAAAGACCTTCTTTTTCATTTTGTTGATGGAACTCACGGTACCCGAATTCTATTGCCCAATGGTCGTAAGGACCCGGCTTTGTTGTATAGTAGTCTCCCTGTTTTGTACGGTCACTATGAATGTTGATACAGGGGTAGTCCATAACAGAGCCCATGAGGCCTTTTTTTTGCGTGATGGATTTTTGATGGACTTCCTGTGGACTCAACATTTGACTGGCTTTCATGTTGTGTTGCAGACCCAGTGTATGTCCCATTTCATGCAGTACCAAATAATAGAGGAACTGTTCATGAGCCAATCGAATTTGATCCTGGTCTCCGCTTTCTGTTCCTGTTTGGATTAATGTAATTCCAGCCATTAACTCCTGTGCAAGTGCAGTTCCGATGTTGCAACTTCTTCCCGGGAAAAAGGCTCCGTTAGGCAACACAGAAGATGCGTTGCTGCCGATTCCGTTTTCCTCCAATACGTCTTTGAAAGGAATCTGACCGCCACTTGCCCATTCAATCGTGATATCGCTTCCAAGAATTTGTCCTGTTCGCGGGTTTACGAAACAAGGGCCGATGGCACCATAGGGTGGATAGGCCGAAGATACCCATCGGATAACATTGTATCGGATATCGGCCGGATCCCAATCCGCATCATCAGGCATTTGTTTTAAAACGACCGCATTTTTAAATCCTGCTTTTTCGAATGCTTCGTTCCACCGTTCTCCGGCAGCTTTGATGATGGCACGGTATTCCAGGGGTGTAGTGTTTTCAATCCAAAAAGTAATGGGTTCTTCCGGTTCACTCAGGAGTGCATCGGGATTTTTTTTCTTTAAATGCCAGCGGTGTATGACATCTCTGTAATTGGTGATAGCATTGGATGTCATATCATCTACCTCGCTCATAAAATAGCCTACTCTTGGATCATCGAATCGGGGCTTGTAATCGTTTTTGGGCATTTCCAGAAACGAATGTTGCAGTTTTATGCGAACATAGCGTGCATCGGTAATGTCTTTTCCTCCAGGTGCGCCAGGGACTGGGTTGTCATAGGCGAGATCAACCATCACGTCTGTATTGTTGGGGTATGATCGCAGATTGCTTACTTTGCTTTTTGAAGGGTTCAAGCTCCCCAGTGAAAATCCCGGGCCCGGAGCCTGTTGTGGTTTTACGGGATCAAGTTTTTCACTCAAAAACAGTCCGTCTACATTCAATAAATAGCCCGATGAATCTTCGACACTGAATTTTTCGCTGTAGAATACCGCATCCGAAACATCTACATTAGCCGCTTTGCTGATCGGACTCTCGGGATTGTAATAAAAACGGGTATTTACAATGGAGAATTCAAGTTTGTCGTATGCCTTCTTAATTTGGAAAATAAAAGTCGATCTGTGCATACTTTGATGCAAGTAAAACCGGGTTGGACCGCTTAATGAAAAGCTTTGATAAATGTATTCTTTCTGCAGTTGGTCTTTTTTGATGTATAACTGAAGACTGCCGGTTATAGTGTCCTGATAGAGGGTGAACAGGCCATCGTGTTTTTTGCTCGTTTTAACTTTTTCGGAAAGTCCGGGTTTGCTTACCGGCTTTTTGCTGGTGTCAGCAGAAGCTCCATTCGAGGTTTTGATTTGTGCCTGAGTCGTTGTGCAAAAAAGCGATGCTGCAAGGAAAATAAAAATGGTAAGTATGGCCCTCATAACTGTTTCGTTTAAAACTACAAGTTAACAGAAACAGGGATAGGATACAATCTAAATTTATAAGCGGAACATGTGATCGTTGATCGGCAAGCGCATCGGTCATTTTTGGTTCTTAGTGCAGTATTTTCATTTTAACCGTTTCAATCCGGGTATCATTGACGCTTAAGATGTCGAATTCGTAATTGTCGATGATGATTCTTTCTTTAGCTTTTGGAATGGTTTCGTGATGTTCTACGATGTAGCCCGATAAGGTTTCGGATTCACTTTCATCCTTGAATTCGAGGTTGTATTTTTCTGTTAGAAAATCCAGTTCAAGCCTTCCGCTGAAAATAAATTCATTTTCTGCAAGTTGTTTTTCAACGAATTCCTCGGTGTCGTACTCATCCTGAATCTCTCCAAAAATTTCTTCGAGCAGATCTTCCATCGTAACGATACCGCTTGTTCCGCCAAACTCATCTACCACCCATGCAATACTTTTGCGTTCACGGGTAAATTGATTGATCAGGTCGGTAGCGCCCATACTTTCGGGAACGGCAGGAATTGGATGTAAAACGGAAGCGATGTCATTGGGTTTGCGGTAAAGATCAAGTTGGTGAACATATCCCAATATCGAATCGATGTTCCCTTCATAGATGATCATTTTGCTCAGTTGCGTATCAATGAATTTTTGTTTTAATTGTTCGATCGATGAAGAAATTTCAACACCAATAATTTCTTTTCGGGGAATAAGACATTCCCTTACTTTAACGCCCGGTAAGGAAAGTGCATTTTCAAATAATTCCGTGTTTAAATCTTGCGTCGTTTCATTGTTTTCGCGGCTTTGTTGAATAAAGTGTTCCAGATCAATCCTGTTGAATGCCTCTTTCTTTTCATTGAGTTTAAAATCAAAGAGATATTTTAAGATCCATCCGGTCAAATTCACAAATGCTCCGGCAACAGGCGAAAACAGATTGTAAAAAAAATTACTTGTCCGTGAAAAAAACGAAAACAGACTGTTGCTTCTGGCTTTAAAAACAGCCTTGAAAAAAAAGGTAATCAATAACAATGAAAGCGCGGCCACAGCGGTTTCCAGAACGATACGCAATAAGGCTCCTTGAAAAATACCCGGTAGCTCTTTCCACATGGGGTCAAGAAAACGGGTTACCAGCAGTCCGTATACAACAAAACAAATAGTGATTCCAACTAAAATAGAGCCAATGAACCGGGTAGGGTTTTCGATGAACTGACTCAGAATGCGGCCACTTGCAATACCTTGCTTTTTTTTCAGCTCAACGGAAAAACGGTTTGCAGCACCGAATGCTGTTTCAAGACCGAAAAAAAATCCGGTAAGGAGAAGTGTTGCACCAATACTTATGAGTAAATACCAGTTCATATTGTTAAAACTAATGTTTTTAAAAGGAATCGCCAATTGTTAATCGTTCAAAAAAGAAGAAACGATCTCCGTGGCCAAAGCGCATGCTGTTTCCAGCTTGTCGTTCAGAATGACATGATCAAATTCATGTTTAAACGAAATTTCATAGGCTGCTTTGTTCAATCGGGTGTTCAGCGATGCTTCCGATTCGGTGCCTCGGCTTTGTAAACGATTTCGCAAGGCTTCCAATGAAGGAGGTTCTATAAAAATGGAAAGTGTTTGACCGGGATAAAGATCGCGGACATGCAAGGCTCCTTTTACATCAATATCCAGAACGGGGACCTGTTGTTTGCTCCAGATACGGTTCACCTCACTTTTTAAAGTGCCGTAATATTTTCCTTCGTAAACCATTTCCCATTCAAGAAAAGCTTCATCTCTGATTTTTTCCTGAAACTGTTCGGCGCTGATAAAATAATAATCAACACCATCTTTTTCGTTCGCACGGGGCGGCCTTGTAGCAGCAGAGACCGAAAATGCCAGTTGTGGGAAGGATGCCATCAAGTGTTTCGAAATCGATGTTTTTCCGGCGCCTGATGGAGCTGTTATGATGATCAACTTTTCTTTAAACATACATGTGCTGTAAGTCGCGAAAATACTATAAATG
>JBMLSG010000108.1:0-1432 GCA_049240625.1 Lacibacter sp.
AATCGGCATTTATTCGCACAATGCATTTAAATAAAAGCAAAGGGCCTGTCCGGATTTATTCCAGGAATCCATGGTTTTTTCTCTAAAATATGCGGTATTGATTGGTGAGCCCGCTGTGGAAATTGAAAAATATTTGCTCTTTTCATTTGATTTAACGCTTTCAAGCCACTGAATTGTAACGGCAACCTGTTTGTCTTTCTCATCTAAATAAATGTCAAAGGGTTCTAAATTCAATTGATACCAACCTGTGAAGTTGTTGTTTACTTCGAAGACAATATTTTTCTCTACAATCAACTCTGTTGGATAGCCGTTTTCAACTCTGTAGAAATGAACCCTGAATTTCAAATGTTTAAAATCGTTGCCGCTGATATTAAAGTTCAAATCTTTGATTTGACAGTTTCGCCCGATTTGGAATTTCATTCCCACTTCCTTGCTTAACCGGTCATCTACGTCTTTTTCATTGTAGGTGTAAAAATTAAAATGAGTGAAGCCCAGTCCTTTGGAGGATTTGCCGATTATTCTTGGCGTTCGTTTTATGATTTTTGAAGAAATCAGTACTTCCTTCAATTCAACCGCTTTGGGTTCAAGATAAATTGTTCTTTTTTGATTCAGGAATTCGGAAACAGGAAGCTTTGTGGTTTCATAACCAACATAGGAAAATAGAACTGTATCCTTAATTGTAATTGTTTCATTCAGTTCCAGTTTGAATTGACCATTTATATCCGAAACAGTTCCTGTCGATTTGTTTGCTATTCCAATATTGACATAAGGGACTAGTTCATTGTTTTTCAAATCGCGCACGACTCCTGTAATAGTGGTTATCTGACAAAATCCTGGATCATATGAAGTGAGAAGGATTAGGATTGCCAATAGTTTTTTCATGATTCTTGTTTTTAAGTTTTCAACTCATTTCAATGTTGCTCGAATAGGATTGTTACTGTCAGAGCAATACACCTTGAAGGAGAACTAATTGAGCGTTTGTCATTTTTTTCGCAAAAGTAAACTTCTTATCCCCGGAGCATTCTTTTCACTTTGTTAATTGTTTTTTGAAGTTCACTTGAGCTGGCATTCTTACATAGAGATCGGCGCCGGAGTGGTTATTCATTTTAGTGCAACGTATTCTTTCTCACAACTCCCTTTGTTAGAGTCGCAATCGGGAGTAATCGCAAACAAAAAGGCCTCCTGCGGAGGCCGTATTATAGAAAGTGCGGCGTAGCAGCTATATTATTCATTGATCAAATGACCTCTTACATGGAATTGGTATGATCCTGCTAGAACGTGAGCTTTAGGGAAAATAATAGGCATGAAAGCTATTTTTTGTCCGGCTTCTATATGAACTTCTACACTGAAGCTGTTGGAGGCTCTTTTGCCGTTATCCCGTCCACAGGTTTTGCAATCCACCATTTCTTCAGCGAACAACAAATGAGCCGGT
>JBMLSG010000109.1:0-10126 GCA_049240625.1 Lacibacter sp.
TCTTCGAACGTACCGTAAACGACCACACTTTGCCAGTTGGCCATGTCGTTCATTTGATCGACTTCGAAGCAAACATTCGGATTTTTTCGAAGGATGTCCAGTTTTAAGCCTTCATTGGTTTGTCCATAAATGTACGTTCCGTCGAAGGTATATGTGACGGGTACAATATAGGGCTGTGCGTCGTCGGCACAGGCAATTCTGCCTACTACCTGACTCGACAGCAGGTTGTTCATTTGCGACTCGTTGAGTTCACCTAGCATAGTTTTACGTTTTAAAGGTTATCTATTTGTTTGTTTTTAAATGAGTTAGAAACCAATTCGCGGCCAAATTTGACACTTCTTCCATTTTGCCGGGTTCTTCAAATAAGTGAGTGGCTCCGGTTATGATGCACAATTCCTTTCCTTCCGGCAAGGCTTTCATTGCTTGCAGATTTAAGTCTAAAACCTCTTCATCTTTTTCTCCAACAATCAAAAGGACGGGGATTTGAATTTGGGGTAACATATCCAGAACCAGATCGGGTCGCCCGCCTCTGCAAACTATTGTTTGAATTTGCGGCAAGGCAACAGCGGCTTTCAGGGCAGATGCGGCACCGGTACTGGCGCCAAAATAGGCAAACGGCAATGATTCTGCATAAGGCTGTTGACTCATCCATTTTGTTACAGCAATCAACCGCTTCGTTAACAATTCCAAATCAAACCGATTGCTGTACGTTGCATCTTCCTGCTCCGTAAGTAGATCGAACAACAAGGTGCCGAATCCTGCTTCTTGCAGTTTGTGCGCTACTTTTTGATTACGCGGACTGAAACGACTGCTGCCGCTCCCGTGCGAAAACAACACCATCCCCTTAGCCTGTTCCGGAATGGCAACACGACCTTGTAGTAACACGTTACCAATCTGTATATGTACATCACTATTTAGAAATAAATGCAAATCGTATCCTTTCACACAAAACTATTGGTCAGTCACCTTGATTGGTATGACTGTTGTCAAGATCCTGAATGATTGCACTCATGAATGTTTCATATTCAATTACTTACAGCGAGTTAGCGTGATGGGTATTGCTTCACCGGGATTCATATTCATTGATTTAATTGAGACGAATAATTACGAATGAAACGTTGTGATTTTTACGATATGCTACTTGTAGAAAATCCACTCGAAAAACACGATCAAATTTTAATCGGTAAATCCACAATTCGTATGCGTTTCTTCCTTATTTTGCGTTCCGTTCATTTTTAAGAAATCCTTATACTTTTATCCCTTAATAAATATGAAACAAAGAATTCATGTATTTCTGGTTTCGCTCTTGCTTGTAGCAAGTAGTGTTTTGCAAGCACAAGTATTTACCAACAACACCATTGCGGCATGTAACTCCTGGGACTCGAACAACAGTTGGGGCACTGCCTTGACAAGACCTGTTGCTGTATCCGGACTTCCTACCGGTGGTTTATCACCTGCAGGTACGGTACTGCGTGAAGTGCGTGTACGGTTGGGTAACTCCGCTTGTAAAGGAAATTTGTCAACTTATAAGTTGCGTCTTACCAACCCTCAGGGTGTGCAGGTTGTGATTGCCGACAATCTTGTTACAACCGGTACCAGCATCTGGGTGGATATGAAATTCCGCGATGATATTGCTTTGGAGCGCTTAAAGGAATATCCCGGTGTTACTGTACAGGCCACTTATTTCCCACATTCAATCGGTTACTATGCGTTGGAAACCGATGGGTCTTTCAATAATTTCAACACCGCTGCAGATCCAAACGGAAACTGGTTGTTTGAAATCATCGAAGGCACCACATCTGAAGTAAGTTTTGAGCGTGTGGATTTGGTTTTTGGTCCGGCCATCAATGTGCGCGACGTGACCAGTTGCAGCAGCAACAATTTCTGCGCCGGCGCATCTTGCATTTATAATGGTGTATTTCGCGGTAATAACAATGGCTATTCAGGTGTTGATCCCCAGTTTCCCGGTACCACTGTAAACGGATGTTCCTGGAACGGACAAAACAACAACTCGGCCTGGTTTTCTTTTATTCCTACCGCAACTACTGCACGAATTACCATCAGCGGGATGTTGAACTCGGTTACACCGACTTCCATCGATATGCAACCGATTGTATTGAAAGCCAATGGTAATTGCGGAACCCCCACCATTGTTCCTACAGGTGGTTGCCCTAAAGACCAGACTATCAACAATCGTTCCTATTCCAATGATGTTACCATCAATCCGGCTCCAAACACCGGAGGTGCTACTACCAGCAGTATTTATGGCAACGGTATTTCAGACAATGCGGAGTTTAATTTGAGCGGACTGGTTGTTGGAGATACTTATTATTTATATGTAGATGGAAATGGAGGTGCTTCTTCCTTTTTCTACATTGAAATGGAAAGCGGAGTTTCTACACCTTGCGATTTCTGTTGTACACCCATTACCTTGTCCGGTCCTGCATCGGTTTGTTCGGGTGCGGCTGCCGTAACCATCGGCCGTACCGGTGGAACGGGAACGGGAACCTGGTCGGTTAGCCCCAGTTCGGCAGGGACAATCAATTCTTCCGGACAATTTACACCGGCAACCGGCATTACTTCCGATGTTATTGCTGAGATTACGTATACAGAAGCTGAATGTGTGAAGAAAGTGGAAGTGATTGTTACAAAATGTACCACTTTCGGCTCTTTTGCAACGGCTGCCTGGTTAACGACCTGTACATCCAACAGTTTCTTTAACACAACCGGAAGCGGTGAAGATCTGGTGGATCGGTTCGAGAAAAAGGACTTCAACGATACTTTCCTTGGAACCTATGTTCAAAATTCCGGTCGTTTGAAACTCAGAGGAGCGGAAGTAAAAACCTTTAAAAATCTTTCACTGGCTAACGTGTGTGGAGCAACCTTCTTCTACCGGATTTATCAAACCAACGGTACACCGGGAGCTTTTTCATCCTTTACACTTCCGTTCTTCAGTAATTGTAATACCGGAATCAGTGAGTTTGAATTTGGAGGAGGACCTTGCAAGGCCGGTGACCAAAAATGGCAAAAGGTTCGTAACGATAGTGAATCACCAATTGACCTGACAGCCTTCCCTCCAGGCAACTATACCCTGCAAGTATACTACGAAGTACAAGGCGATGAAAATTCTACTACAGCTTGTGATGATAAACTGGTAGTAGACAATGCCGGTCGTTATTATTCCGCAACCTTTACCATTCAAAGTGCACCATCTCTTACAAGTACCAATCCTACTACTTGTAACGGAACAGAAGGAACCATCACCATCAGCGGACTGGCTCCCAGCACAGAATACACCCTTAGTTATTCCGATGACGCAACGCCTGTTGGTCCATTAACTATAATATCCGATGCCAATGGTCAGTATATTCTTACAGGTTTGAATCCGGGCAGTTACACAAACTTCAATCTTGTTGTGAATGGTTGTACGATCAACATCAGCAATGGTGTTACCTTGGTTAATCCCGTATTTACTACCACATTCGATCCAATTCCGGCATTTTGTAAAGGAGCAACAGCGCCTTCACTTCCTGCTACTTCGAAAGAAGGGTTCACCGGAACCTGGAATCCAACAACCATCGACAATCAGAATTCCGGTACCTACACGTTTACGCCTACGGCCGGACAGTGTGCAACAACGGCTACACTAAATATAACCGTTACTACGAACATCACTCCAACGTTTGATGCCATTGCACCTTTTTGTCAGGGTGCCACTGCTCCGTCACTTCCTTCGACTTCGAAAGAAGGAATCACCGGAACCTGGAATCCTGCAACCATTGACAATCAAAATTCCGGAACGTATACGTTTACGCCTGATGGCGGATCGTGTATAACAACGGCTACTTTGAATGTTACGGTTACACCGGTTGTAACACCCACGTTCAATTTTGCGTCTCAACTGAATATTTGTAATGGCGCAACAGTTCCCACATTACCAACTACTTCAGTGAATCTTCTTAATGGAACCTGGAGTCCGGATGTGGTGAGCAATACTCAAAGCGGCACTTATGTGTTTACACCTCAGGGTGCTTGCAACAACACGTTTACACTGAACGTGACTGTAACAACATTGACCCTTCAAACCGGCAAAGTCGACAATACCGTTTGTAATGGTAACGGCGGCGGTGGCGGTGGTTGTGTTTCAAAAGGAACAGGAGTTGTGATAAATGAAGTGCGTCATTATCCTGTTGGTGGTGCTTCAACACAGGGTATCACAGGCACAAGAAGAGAGTATATCGAGTTGTACAATCCAACTTGTGAGCCGATTGATATTTCCTGTTACATCCTGGGCTCTTCTTGCCAAAATCCCAACACGCCATCAGCTGACAGTGATTTTGGAATAATGTTGCCGAGTGGTTTGATTTTGCAACCCAAAGCACACTATGTAATCGGCACCAGTGCGTTGAGTTCTGATCCCAACACGGTAGATTTTAAAACTGATTTGAATCCTACCCGGGTTTGTAGTAACGAACCCAGTCCAGTAATGACCAATAGTGATGGTTGGGTAGCTTTGTACAAGCCGGACGGAACTCCTGTAGATGCAATCTATTGGACTGTAGGAGCGGGGCAACAAAATAAAATTACTTCGGATGAAGATTTTAACGACAACCCTTGTACGCCTGCTCCTGTTGACGGTTGCAATACAACCGGAGTTATTTTAAGATCTGCTACAGAAATTTATAACTTAAATCCTGATTTAATATCATACGTAGGGATAACTGCTCCCAATCCGGTACAGCCAACCGGTAAAACCTTCAGCCGTATCCCCGATGGAGGAGCATGGCAAAGCGAAGTGGAACCTTCTATTGAAGGCAACAACTGTAACAATGGCCAGTGCGATGTGCCTACCAGCGGTGGCGGAACCTGTAACGGATCTGCAACAGTTTCAGTCACAGGCGGTTCCGGCAACTACAGTTATTCGTGGAAAGATGCACAAAGCAATGTGGTGACAACTTCATCCACTGCTTCAAATCTTTGTCCGGGTGAATATTGTGTAACTGTAACCGATATCGATCGCAATTGTACACAAACAGCATGTGTAACGGTGGAAGATAAAACACAAACCATTACACCTGAGTTTGATAGCTACGGCCCTTATTGTCAGGGTGCTGTTTTAACTCAGGCAATTCTTCCTGAGAATTCCAATAACGGAATCAAGGGAACCTGGAGTCCTGCTTCCATTTCTACTGCAACAGCCGGTGACTTTGAGTTTACCTTTACGCCAGATCCGGGCCAGTGTGCATCGGTGGTAAAAATTACGGTAAAAATCACAGCAGCGGTTACACCTGAATTTGATCCGATTGCACCAATTTGTGCCGGATCACAGGCTCCTTCCTTACCGGGAAGTTCTAAAAACGGAATCAATGGAACCTGGAACCCAACTTCCATCAACAACCAAGAGGGTGGTTCCTATACCTTTACACCATCCGACGGACAGTGCTCGGCACCTGTTACTATTAATGTAACGGTTAATCCGCTGCCTTCGGTTGTAGTTCGTACCGACACCACCGTGTATCACAACGCGACCGTTCCGGCTACCAACTTCCTGATACTTCCTGAAGGTGCCAATGTTACCTGGACCAACTCGCAAACATCAATCGGATTGGCTGCAGCAGGTACCGGCAACGTACAGTCCTTTACGGCAATTAACACAGGTCAGAGTGATGTAACTGCTACCATAACGGTCATTCCAACGGCCAATAATTGTCAGGGCACTGCACAAAGCTATAAGATCACGGTTCGTCCGCTGAGTCGTGACGTGTTTGTTCCGAACGTATTTTCACCGAACGGAGACGGTAAGAATGATCAACTCAAAGTATTTGGCAACTACATTGCCCGACTGGAGATGCGGATTTTCAACCAGTATGGTGAGCAGGTGATTTATATCAATAACCAGTCTCAGGGCTGGGATGGAACACATCGCGGAAAACCACAACCTGTTGGGGTTTATGTCTATGTGCTCAAGGCGGTTCTGACAGATGGTACAGAAATCAATAAAAAAGGTTCAATTACACTGATACGATAAACAAAGAATTATGTATAAAAGAATTTTCAGCCTTTTATCGGGGGTTATACTGGCAGGTTCTGTGAGCAAAACAATGGCTCAGGTAGATCCGCATTTTACACAGTATTACATTTATCCGCTTTACATCAACCCGGCTATGACGGGAGGGAGTGATGGAGACTACAGGGTTTCCGGAATTTTCCGGAATCAGTGGGGAAGCATCAGTAATCCCTATCAAACCGTAGGAGCCTCGTTTGACAAGCGTACACAGAAAAATATGGCGTACGGGTTGAACTTGCTCAATCAGTCGGCTGGCACAGCAGGATTCAATTACCTGAATGCCTACGCAACGGCCGCCTATACGGGTGTGAAATTTGGCCCCAATGATAATCACCGTGTTTCCATCGCATTACAGGCAGGGATCATCAACCGTCGGGTTGACCAAACTAAATTCCAAACCGGCGAACAATGGAATCCGATTACAGGATACAATGCTCAGGCTGCGAGCGGCGAGAATTTGGCTGCTTCACAATCTACAGTATTGGACATCGGTGCCGGCGTTTTGTACTATGACGCGACGCCCAATCGTAAAGCGAATGTGTATGCCGGAGCTTCTGTATTCCATCTAAATCGTCCAAAGGATCCATTTGTAACCAAAGGAACCGTAGCACTGATGCAAATCCCCATCCGTTATGCCTTACACGGGGGTGTTTCGTACAACATTTCTGATCGCACACGCATCGTGCCCAATGCCATGTTCATGCAACAGGGAACAGCAAGGGAACTGATGTTTGGAACCTATGTTCAAATCAATGTGAATCCCGAAACGGATTTTATGTTTGGTGGCTATTATAGGGTTAAAGACGCAGCAGCTCCATTTATAGGAGTAGACTGGAAAGATTTTCTGATTGGATTAAGTTACGATGTCAACGCATCCAAGCTGGGAGCCTGGAACCGCAATGTGAATGCATTTGAGCTGAGTTTGAGTTACAGCAAACGTCGTCCCGGTCAGGCAATTGTAGATTTTATCCGTTGTCCGCGTTTGTAATTGATCCAAATTCAACTATCTGAACTGATTTATCATCTTGACTGAAAATGTTTATGAATACAAAAAATACTTCAACAGGAACTTGCAGCAGTTTGAAATTGGCTTTGGTAGCCGGTGTATTTTGTCTGTCTGCTTACGCTCCTGCACAGGCACAGAATAAACGAATCCTGGAACAGGCCGCTACGTACTATGCAGGCGGAGATTATTATACCGCTGCTCGTTTGTACGAACAATACCTCAACCCCGACACAACGAAGAAGCCGGCAGCGGGCATGCCCATCTATACCGGATTGGGAAATCCCAAGAGTAAAACACCCAAAGGAACCCCCTCACGTTTAGAGATTGTTTACAAGCAGGCTGAAAGTTATCGTTTGTGTTACCATTTCCCTGAGGCGGCAGCAGGTTACAAAGCGTGCATGGATGCTGCAGCGGACCAATACCCCGAAAGTTTTTACTGGTACGCTGTTTGTCAGCGCAGCGTTGGCAATTATACTGCAGCTCAGGAGGCGCTCAACAAATTTCTGTGGGGTTATGGTGCCAAGAGTCCCTTGAAAGCCGCCGCCGAATTTGAAAAGCAAACACTGGATTTTATTCAAGCACAGCTAAATCGTCCTGATACCATTTTATACCGCATTGTAAAAGCAGAAACATCAGATGGCATGCAAAAAGGTGTGTATGCACCGGTTGGTGTTTCCGGTACACAGTTTATCGTTACCAGCACAGAAAAAGATTCAACCGTAAAGAAAAATCAAAACCCTTACCACAATCGTCTTTATTATGCGGCCAACAACGATCGCAGTCTGAGTAACATGGAAGCGGTTGTGATTGAAGGACTCGACGAATCGGCCAATCAGGGTACCGCAAGCATAAGTCCCGATGGCAACACTTTGTATTTTACACAGTGGAAAAAAACCAATGGTAAATCAGTTGCGGCTATTTATTCTTCTAAAAAGAAAGACGGCAAATGGAGTAAACCTGAAGAAGTTCCCGGTTTAAACGTCGCCGGTTCCAACAGCAAGCAACCTTCTTTATCTGCCGATGGACAAACACTGTATTTTGCTTCCGATCGTGCAGGTGGTGCAGGCCAGTATGATATTTGGTATACTACAATCGATGCTTCCGGAGCAGCAGGTGCACCTAAAAATGCCGGATCAGTCGTGAATACGGCCGGTGATGAACAGGCACCTTACTATCACAGCGCATCCAAAACATTGATCTTTTCCAACAACAGTCGTGTAGGAATGGGGGGCTATGATCTTTTTGCTACATCCGGTTCGGAAGCAGCATGGCAAGAGCCTAAAAATCTGGGCTATCCCGTTAATTCAACCCGCGATGATATTTACTATTATGCAGCCGACGGACAATTGTTGAAAAACGGTTATTTCAGTTCAGATCGCGGCTCCAATTGCTGTTTGGAAACCTATAATGTTGAAAAATTACCCAAGAAGCGTGTGTTAAGCGGACAAGTTGTTACGTGTGAAGGAAGCGAGCCCCTTGCGGATGCAGAAGTGAGTTTGAAAAATGGACCTGTCGTGAAAACCAACGACCAAGGTCGTTACACAATCGAACTGCCTGAAGGCACTGAACCCGGTTCA
The DNA here is from genome assembly GCA_049240625.1 of Lacibacter sp. Classification (GTDB taxonomy): domain Bacteria; phylum Bacteroidota; class Bacteroidia; order Chitinophagales; family Chitinophagaceae; genus Lacibacter. The sequence continues at coordinate 8,651 of JBMLSG010000109.1, forward strand.
ATCGCGATTGCAAAAGAAAAATATGAATCAAAGCAAACCGAGTATACAACTGCCGGAACCAACGAAACTGATCCGCTTACCGATACACTGCTGAATCAAACTGTATGTCTCGAAAAAGAATTGGTGGTGAAGCCTGAAGAAGTGATTATTATTTATTTCGACTTCGACAAGAGCAAGTTGACCGAACGTTCTCGTGAACAACTTGATTCTGTATATGCAATTGTGGCTGAAAACCCCAAAGCAAAAATTCAGATCTCGGGATACACGGATGGAATGGGTGCCGAAGATTACAACATTCAACTGGGTAACCGTCGTGCAAAAGCATGTGCCGATTACCTGATTCAGAAGGGTATTGAAGCCGAACGCATCACGTTCCGCTCATTTGGTGAGTGTTGTCCGGTTGAGGAAGAGAAAGTCAACGGAAAAGATAATCCGGGTGGACGGAAGAAAAACAGAAGAGCACTGATCAATATTACCAGAGAATAAATTCAAACGGGAGCCCACGGCTCCCGTTTCTGTTATGAATAAGTAGAACTACTTGAAATTGTCTGTCTGTATGTTGAAGTTCAATTTGTGTCTATCTTTAAATTGAAATTCAAGCCTGCAACACTTGACACGCTTGCATTGTAGCCGAAAGAACACCTGCATTACCTATTTGAACAGTCGGACACGCCGAACCGGACAGGCTCGTTCCATTTACCGATGGATCGACAAGATCAATTGAACATTCTTACCCATTGAAATCAGTGTTGTGTAAGTTGAATTATGCAACATTCTTGTGTTTTGAAAACTGATTTGTTGAAAACGACATCTGTAATGTCCATGACGATTTCCTGACAACAGTAAGGGCAGAATAGATGATCATTAAAATCATCGTAGTTCACATATGAAACAGATCTCCTTTTTGATGATGCTCGTGTGGTTTGGCTTTGCAGCATTTGCGCAACCCGATCAGGTAGTTTTTTTGAAGGGTAATAAGAAACTGGATCGAAAGGACTATGCAGGGGCCATTGTTGATTACACTACCGCCATCAAACTCAATCCCCGCTTTGCTGCTGCCTTTACTAATCGCGGAGTAGCAAAGCAAAATCTTTATGATTTTGAAGCAGCTATGGAAGATTTCAATAAAGCTATTGAAAGCGATTCCAATTATGCCGATGCCTGGTATCGCCGGGCCTTATTGCGTGTAGAGTTAAAAGAAACCCGATTGGCAGTTGAAGATTTTAACCGGGCTCTTGTGTTGCAACCTACAAACAGCAATGCTTATTTATATCGGGGACTTGCCAGAGTCCAATTGGAGGATCATGCAGGGGCCGTGAGTGATTTTACAAAATTACTTGAACAGCAGCCTGCATTGGAAGAAGCGTTGTATCAGCGCGGCTTATCGTATTACGAATTGAAGAACTACTCCCTGGCCATACGAGATTTGAATAAAGTAATTGAATTGAACCCGCAGCGTGCCGAAGCTTATTTCAA
>JBMLSG010000110.1:0-21563 GCA_049240625.1 Lacibacter sp.
GTGATTTCAAAATTGCCGGTCATGGTCGTTTTTTCGAAGGTTCCCACACGCAAATTGAATGAACCGCGTCCTTGTCCTTCAATAACATCGTTGGTTACTTCATCAAATATCAGATATACTTTTGCGTAGGGGTTGGCGATGACATCAAGGTCTACCAGAATGGAAGATGATTCTTTGATGTTGGAAACAGCTTTCATTTCACTCCCATATTTCCTAAATACTATAAAGTCGGACGTGCCTGTAACCCTGCTATCCGAAGTTGGAAGATAAATTTTTGAGCTGTCTGTCGGTACACCGCGCAGTTTCAAAATCATTTTATTCACGGGCCCTGAGATACTGCCTTCTGCTGCTGCTATAACTTTTCCGTAAAAAAGGGAATTGTCTTTTTTCTCGGTATTTAAAACAAGCAATCCGCGTTTTTCATCGTTGGTTTTAAAATGCAGATCAAAGGAGAGTTGATCAAAAAAGCGATGATACATGATGCCCTTGAAGGTGGCTGTTCTGTTGTTCGTATCCGAGAGCTTAATGTTTCCGAAATCGATAGCGCCGGGTTTAAATTGTAAAACCGTTCCGTTTTCAACCGTGTATTTGCATTTGGTATAATCCAGAATAAATGAGGCCTTGTTCAGGGTGATGGATCCGGTAATTTCGGGACTGGTACCTTTTCCCTGAATACGAAGGATGCCGTTTCCTGTTCCTTTCATATCGGTCATAATAACCGAAAGGTATTTTTGAACAATACTGAGCGGCTCGTTTTTGATTACAACCCAGTTGTCGGTATAGATGTTGTCAGAATCTTTAATTATTGTACTGCCTTTGATGTTGAACTGGTGCAGTAGATTGTCTGAGGATGTTTCGTAATTGATGGCACCTGTTTCCGGATTGTAATTGGCGGTAAGTTTTAAAATGCCGATTGAGTCATTGTTGAATCTGAATTTTTCGGTTGTTGTAGTTGCTTCGATTCGGTAATTTCCCAATGGATTTTGAATGTCAATCCGCCCGGTAATGCTACCCTCAATTCTGGGATCTTTAAAGAGAAATGGAGTAATATCGCCCAGTTCAACTTTCCGTAATTCAATGATCAGGTCATCGTAGTTGCCGGTTTCAGAAGGGTGCGTATAGGCCAGCAATTCTTCCTTGCCACTCGTAAATTTGATGCCATCCGATTGAATGATTCCTTTGCCAATAAACAGTTCGCTCTCTTTTTCCAGCTGCCATTTCTTTTCGTTAACCATAAGTGTGGAGGGAAGAAATCGAATTGTAAATCCTGTTTTGCCTGCTTTGAAGCGGGCATTCAGGTTCGCGTCCTTAATTGTTCGTGAAGCACTGGTGCGAAGCGAGAGTGTGCCGGTATCACTGGACGCCGTTAATGTAAAATCGGTGTTAGGTAAATGGAGGCTGTCGTTGAATAAGACCTTATCAATGGTGCCTTTGAGGTGAAGTTTACTCCAGTCGCTTTCTCCCTCGATTTGTACATTTTGAAACAAAAGATTGTTGAATTCAAACGAAGGCACCTGTGAGTAGAGGTTGAATAGTTTTTCATTTACATCTATATTGCCCTGAATTGTGGCATCGTCAAAACCTTTGATGTTAGTTTCCAATAAATTGATGAAGGGAGAGATGTTCTTTGATTTAACCTGGAATGAAAGTTTTTGAAAAGCGACTTCCTTTTTGGGTGCATTGAAATACGCCGGGAAATAATTGTGCAAGATCGACTGTGTTAGAAGCGGCAATTTTAAAAGACTGAATTGTCCCGCAATAGAAGCATCGATCTCGTTGCTCTTCAACAAAAACAGTTTCGATCCATCGGGTAAAAGATTGTTGGAAACGTAAAGTGAGTCGAACGATAAGGGTGTTCCGTTGCTGAGCAATACAGCATTATTTATGATCGCTGTTCCCGTAAAATCGTCAATTGTTTTTGCCTTGAAATTGAAATCGAAGTTGCAGCTTAAATCCAGGTTTTGCCGAATCAGTTTCAGTTCTTTAAACCGACTGTTTGAGAGTACGCCCGTCAGCTTGTAAACAGGTGTGTCACGTCCCAGATCAACTTGCCCGGAAGTAGTGAGCGTAAGGTTGGGGTCGTTGACACTGAGCTTACCGGTAATCAACTTGTGATCGAGATTGCCTTTGAGTACAATGGAATGGTAGTTGTATCCATTGAGCTCGATTTCTTGGATGGTGCCATCCATTGCCACAACCGCATTCTTGAATTGGAATCCTTTCCCCTTTACGGTTCCCTTCATAGCCACTTTTCCCAGTAAGGATACATTGAGGAATGTTCCTAATGCAAAACCGTTTGTTTGAATGCTGCCGGAGTAAACCGGTGCCTGATTTTTCGGGAGTTTCAGATTCAGGTCACAAACAATTGTACCCAAATTGCTTTGCAGTGTTCCGTACGTTACAAAGTCGTTCAGGTATCCCGTATAATTTCCCTGAAAACGGAGATAGTTGATTTGAGAAAGTTGAGGAACCGTTATTTTTTTTAGCAGTGGTATAATTTTAACTGCATCCTTGTAGCTGATGTTGAAGAGTTTCGATTTGATATCAAAAAAAGTGTTTTCAATTTCAGGTAGTCCATCCATGATGAAATCTCCCTCTAAGAAAGATTCTTTACCCACTTTCAATTCCACGTTTTTACCTTTTAGATGATCAACGGTCCCGTTTACTACTCCGTTGACAAAAATCGATTCATGCCAGTCGCGCAATTCAGGAGCAAAGAAGGCGATATCATCGGTATGAATTTGACTTTTGCTGAAATTACCTTTCATGGTTACGTTGGTAATGAATTCGCTCATGTCCTCATTGAAATCGGCATAATTCATCGAAAAGTAATTGGAAAGATTGCTTTTGGGCGTTTGCAGTTTCAGGTTCCGGAATTCCATTGCTTTTGTATTCCAAACCCATTGTGCTTCCAGGTTGTCAATTTGAAAGCCGCTTCGTTCTTTACCTGTTAATTGAATTTTGGAAACCAGACTGTCACCCTGTATCACAACATGACTCAAGTGTGCATCCAGTTGGGTAATGCCAATATGCAAGCCGTCAAAATGATCGAAGGGTTTACGCTCTGTTGCCTTATCGTATCGGAAATGACCGTCCGTTAAGAAAACATGATCGGCCTCTACGACCCAATGATCGGGGTTGAGTGAAACCGAATCTTGATTTGTTTTGGGGTGTACTTTAGGAGAAGAAATCTTGGGCGGTCGGTTTCCTTTGTAGTGACTTAAAAAGAAGCCGGGTGTTTCAATTTCCATCCTTTCTAACCGAATAATTTTTTTCTTGAAATTGATTTCCTTTGGATCAAGCAGGAGGTAGCTAAAACGCATTTCCATGGTTTCGCCGCGCCAGTCGTCTTTTTGAATGATGTGTACATCCGTCAATTTTGCTTTTTCAAGAATCAACTCAATGGTTTCTTTCTTTTGTTTAGATGTCGAAGGCGATGAAAAATAGTCGGTCAGAAACGCATAGTTCCAAATCGAATCCTTACGATTGAGATAAACCGATGTGTGTTCCAGATACAAATCACGGATCACAGCTTTTTCTTTGAGAAAAAACCAGTTGGTTATGCCTAATCCGGCTCTTCCGCAATACAATAAAGTGTCCTTTTTTTGATCTTTGATCAGGACGCCTTCAAGCAAGACTTTCTTAAACAGAGAGAAATTTACATGTTTAACGGATACATCAGCATGCAGCTCTTTCGAAAGTCGTGACGCCGCCTGATCAACCAGCCAGTTTTGAACCGGAGGAGATTGGACCAATACCCATACTGTTAGCAACAGCAGCAGGAGGGCCAGTATAAAACGGGATAGTATTTTAATGAGTTTCCGAACCAAAATTAAATTCAGCAAATTTAACCAAATGGAACCTCATAGCAAATACAATACCGATTTAGGTTTGAAATGAGCATGGTTTTAAGAAAATTCTTGCACATGTCAATCCGGACGGTTTACCCCTTGCCGTTTATGAACGTATCTGACAGATCTATTTGTTGATTAAATAACCGATTCCCAGGCTGATGGTTCTGTATTTTAAAGTCGGACCGTTTTCGGTATTAATCATATTGCTGAGGCCATGAACGTATTCAAGTAGAAGACGAAATCCTGCTTTGCCATCATATCCCAATCCTGTATGCCAGGCTGCATCATATTTCCCGTAAGCCTGATATCCGTATTTTAATTTCCGGTTTAAAGGGATGTTGTTGTTGTTCTGTGCAGTTTGATTGCCCCCTAAGCCGATACCAATGGACGGTCCTGCCTGAATGAAAAACGAATTGACTTTTTCGGAGGGGTGTTTCAGATAAAACTGTAGAAGTGGAGCTATGCGGACTTGAACCTCATTGATTTTGCTGAACCGGTTTGGATTCAGGTCCCGGGTATTCAGACCTCGGTAGTTGAAATCGAGTTGCGGGGCAAAATGCAGGTGGTTGTCAAAAGGAACTTTCATTATGATGCCTGCATAACCACCATAGAAGGGGTTGGTTGAGATGGTTTGTTCCGATTTGTAGGAAGAAGTCGTAAAATTAAACCCTGCTTTTATTCCCCATCGAACAGGTCCCAAATCCTGTGCAATAAGATAATGATTCGAGAAGTAAATCAGAAATGCGATCAAAATTGTCTTTTTCATGCTGATTGGTATTAAAAGTGACCTGTTATGAGTTTTTTGCTTCAAATTCAACGGCAACCGGTTGTAAGCGAAAGTACCTGTGATTGAACGTTAAAGTGAAAGTTTGCAAATGTAACAACTCATCCGTTTTGTTGCAAGATTTCAGGTTGGGGGAATATTCTTTCCAATAAAGGCTTTTTTCAATTGCTTTTTTTACTTTCGGATATATATTTTTTACATGAACAGGATTGCTTTGCTTGCAGCAGGATTGATTTTCGCCTTTTCTTCAATCGCACAATTAAAAAGTCCGGAACAATTTCTGGGCTACCAACTTGGAACCCGTTACACGCCGCATTGGAAAATTACTTCGTATTTTGAATACCTGAGTACAGCCTCGCCCGATAAGATCCGGCTGCAATCCTACGGTAAAACTTATGAAGGTCGCCCGTTGTTTGTGGTGTTTATTTCGGATCAAGAACATATTTCAAATTTGGAATCCGTCCGACTTAACAATCTCCGCCTTGCATTGCTGACAAAAGATAAAATGGCTCCGCGATTGGATCATCCGGTAATAACATGGCTGAGTTACAATGTACACGGGAACGAAGCATCTTCCAGTGAAACGGCCATGTTAACAGCCTTTACGTTATTAAATCCGGATAACCGGCAGGCGTCCGACTGGTTAAAGAAAACAGTGGTTGTAATTGACCCCTGTTTGAACCCTGATGGACGTGACCGGTATGTTAACTGGTTCCAGTCGGTGGTTGGAATTCAGCCCAATCCAAGAATGGATACCCGTGAACACAGAGAACCCTGGCCGGGAGGAAGAACCAATCACTATAATTTCGATTTGAATCGCGATTGGGCATGGCAAACTCAAGACGAAACGGTACAGCGAATCCAATTATACAATCAGTGGATGCCGCAAATTCATGTTGATTTTCACGAACAGGGAATCAATGAACCTTATTATTTTGCTCCGGCAGCCGAACCCATTCATGATGTGGTAACACCCTGGCAACGATCATTTCAAACGACCATCGGTAAAAATCATGCGCATTATTTTGATGCCAACGGTTGGCTTTATTTTACGCGTTTGCGTTTCGATTTGTTTTATCCATCTTACGGCGATACCTATCCCATGTACAACGGAGCTATTGGTATGACCTACGAACAGGCAGGCCATTCTGCTTCAGGAACCAGAGCCTTAACCGAAGAAGGAGATACTCTAACCTTGTACGATCGTATACTGCACCATCATACAACCGGATTGAGTACGGTGGAAATGGTGGCGGCACATGCTCCCAAAATCATTCAGGAATACCGGTCCTATTTTCAAAAAGGAGTAGAAAGTGGTTATGGAGCTTATAAAACTTATATCATCAAAAAAGGGATCGCTGATGCCGAACGTTTTCAATCCTTGCTTCGCTTGCTCGATAAAAATGGGATTGAATACAAACAGGGTACAGGAGCAGGAATGGGATACAATTACACAACCGGCAAAGACGAATCATTTACAATTGAAAAAGGCGATTTGGTCATCAGCAATGCCCAGCCGCGTTCCGCATTGGTACAGGTTTTGTTTGAGCCCCGATCCAATCTCAGCGATTCGGCCACTTATGATATAACGGCCTGGAGCATTCCCTATGTTTATGGCTTGCAGGCTTATGCATGCAAAAACCGAATCGCCGCTCTGTCACAATTTGTAAAAGAGGCACCGGTGCACAATCAGCCTGTTGAATCCTATGCTTATATTATACAATGGCAAGGCGTACAGAGTGCGAAAGCTGTAGGCAAATTGCTTCAGAAAGGACTTTTGTTGCGTTACAGTGAAGTGCCGTTTGAAGTGGACGGACAAAAATTCAACAGGGGCGCTGTACTGATTCTAAAAGCGGGAAATGCCATTCAGGGAAAACAACTCGCCGAAATTGTTGCAGAAGTAGGTAATGAAACAGGAGTGTCTATTCATACCGTTTCAACCGGATTTGTTGATAAGGGCGCTGATTTTGGAAGTGATTTGATCCATTCTTTCCGTTACAAACGAGTGGTTCTGATTACAGGCGATGGAACAAACTCAAATGCCGTGGGAGAACTCTGGCACTTTTTTGATCAGCAACTGGAATATCCCGTTTCCTTGGTGCAGGTGACTGATTGGAACCGACTGGATTGGAATCAAACCGATGTTTTGATTTTGCCTGACGGCAATTATAGGTTTTTAACCGATAAAAATGCAGTTGAACGTTTGCATGATTGGGTAAGTAAAGGCGGAAAACTCATCGCGCTGGAATCTGCTGTTGCGGCCATCGCAAAGCTGGAATGGGGACTAAAGTCTAAAAAAACGGAAGATGTTCCCGCAAAAGATGTCTACGATCCGTTGAAGTCATTTGAAAATCGGGAGCGCGATTATATTACGTCCATAACACCCGGTTCGGTTTACAAATTGCAAATCGATAATACCCATCCGTTGGCGTTTGGATATCCTTCCTTTTATTTTACATTGAAACAAGATGATCGGTTGTATGAATTCCTGGGTGAGAGTGGATGGAATGTAGGGGTCATCAAACAGCAAAGTCAGATTGCCGGATTTGTGGGTTCCAAATTAAAGGAACGACTGAAAGACGGCTTACTGATGGGTGCTCAAAACATTGGAAATGGATCGGTTGTTTTTTTGTCCGACAATGTATTGTTTAGAAGTTTTTGGGAGAACGGAAAATTGTTTCTCTGTAATGCCTTGTTTTTTTAATCATTTCCATTAGGAACTCAGTACGATATGAAAATGCGAACGTTAAAATGTGCGACAGGTCTTTTTTGTTTGAATGTATCTAAGTTACAGCGTGAGTATGTGATGCCTTGTTGGGTTTACCTGCTATTCTTCTTTCCTGTTTTTGTTCATGCACAAACGCCGGTTTCGCTATCGGCATCAGAAATATATATCGAGCTTCAGAAATTAAAAGTTACGGCCAGTGTCTTATACATTGCGGCCCACCCTGACGATGAAAACACACGTCTGTTGACTTATTTGAGTAAAGAACGAAAATACCGTACGGCTTATCTAAGTCTGACAAGGGGAGACGGCGGACAGAATCTTATTGGAGACGAGCAAGGTATTGAACTGGGGATGATTCGTACGCAGGAATTACTGGCCGCACGGCGCAAAGATGGTGCAGAACAGTATTTTACGCGGGCCTTTGATTTTGGGTATAGTAAAACAACGGATGAGACTTTGCGTATTTGGAAAAAAGATCGTGTTCTGGCTGATATGGTATGGATCATCCGAACATTCCGTCCCGATGTCATCATTACAAGGTTTCCGCCTGATAGCCGTGCCGGGCATGGACATCATTCCGCATCGGCGGTACTTGCCCGGGAAGCCTTTAACGCAGCCGCCGATTCAACTCGATTTCCGGAACAGTTTCAAAGAGGTGTACGTCCCTGGCAAGCCAAACGTATGATGTGGAATACCTACAATTTTTCATCGGCACAAACGATACGCGAAAACCAGCTTAAAATAGATGTAGGTCTTTACAATCCCATGCTCGGAAAAAGTTATGGCGAAATCGCAAGCGAAAGCAGAAGTCAACACAAAAGCCAGGGTTTTGGCGTGCCGCGTCAACGTGGTCAACAGTATGAATATTTTGAATTTGTAGCCGGCGATACTCTGTACAAGGATATAGCCGATGGTGTTCCAGGCGATTGGTCACGGGTACAAGGAGGTGATACCATTGAAGCCTTCATTGGTCGTATTCTCAATACGTTTTCTTTGGCTAGTCCTTCGCAATCTGTTCCGTTGTTGATTCAATTACATCAAATGATTGAAGCGCTTCCTGAGTCGCATTTGAGAAGCCGCAAGTTGAAAGAAGTTCAACTTTTGATTGAATCGTGTTCCGGCTTATGGATGGAGGCCTTTTCGGATCGTGAGTACGTGACAAAAGGCGATTCGCTCCGCTTACAGGTTGCGATGATTAATCGTACAGGAGTCCCTATTAAGGTTGAGCGGGTGTATCTGGATACAACGACCAATTCTTTTCTCACCGGGGGAGGGCCCAAAATACAGTCAAGTCTCATTCCTTCGAATGAAACAATCGATACCCTGATTCAATCGCAGCTATTACAAAACACATTGGTTCAATTCCCGATAACCATTCATGAGGTTAACAGAGAGGTTACCAATCCTTATTGGTTGTCATTTTATAACGAGACCGACGAAGTGAATCAGAACAATTCTGTTTTTTCAGGTGCAGCGGAAAATGATCCGGTATATCGGATGGTCTTTCGTGTGACCATTCTTGGTCGGAGTTTTGAATTCCGAAAACCCGTTTTGTATAAATACAATGATCCGGTTAAAGGTGAGTTGTATCAGCCTTTGGTTGTTTATCCGCCTGTTGCTGTTCGTCCGGATCAGTCGCTTTTGGTTTTCAATAAACAACAAACCAAACAATTGAGATTGCATCTGAATCTGCATTCACAACGGTCGGTTAATTTAAAGGGTTCATGGATGTCGCATAACGAGTGGAGACTGACTCCGGATTTGCCATCAATACAAATGGAACAAGGTGTTGAAAAAGATTGGGTGGTTTCGGTTCAGAAACTTCCCGGGAATCTAACGCAAACCATTTCCGTAACACCAACGCTTCATTCATTGTCTGAAACAATCGCTCCTTTAAATGTGCGTCGCATTGCCTATGATCATATACCTGCCATAACCTATTTTCCTGAAGCGCAGGTAAAAACGGTGTATGTTCCTGTAAAGACAGCGGGTACAAAAATCGGGTACCTGCCGGGAGCCGGAGATCAGATTCCGACTTGTTTACGTCAAATAGGATATGAAGTAACGCTGCTGGATGAACATCAGATTACATTTGAAAAACTGCGAACCTTTGATGCGATTGTTACCGGAATAAGAGCTTATAATATACACGATTGGTTGAAAGGGGCTTTTGAACCTTTGATGCAATATGTAAAGAATGGCGGTGTGTTGTTGGTGCAATACAATACGAGCAATCAAATTGGACCGCTCAAAGCACGTATCGCTCCGTTTCCGTTTACGATTTCCCGCAATCGTGTTACCAACGAGCAATCCAATGTTAAGTTGATCGATCCGCAGAATCCGATCTGGCATTATCCTAATATCATAACAGCAGATGATTTCAACGGATGGGTTCAGGAGCGAACGGTGTATGAAGCCGATTCCTTTGATCCTGCATACACACCCTTGCTGGAAATGCATGATCCGGGAGAAAAGGAACGGAATGGGTCATTGCTCATGGCTTCATGGGGAAAGGGACGTGTCATTTATTGTGCGTTGTCGCTGTTTCGTCAATTGCCTGCCGGTGTTCCGGGCGCCTATCGAATCATGGCGAATTTATTGGCGCATCCCAAACACTAATCGTTTTTTGTGTTAATTTGTAATCGAATATGAAACAGGAACGCGCATCTACAGAACGCACACTTTTAACCGGATTGGGCTTGGGATTACTGATCGGGTTCATCAGTAAACGAATTGCATATGGTTTATTGCTGGGAATTGGAATCAGTTACCTGATTGCCTATTTCATGAAGCCGCGTCAAGACGAACGGAATTGATTTGGATGTTTTAATGCTGTAACATGAATTCAAAAAAGTCTTCCAACGATTCCTGGAATTTGTGGTATCTACTTGTTGCAGCAATGTTGTTCTTGTGCATCATTCTTTTTCAACTGCTCACCCGGTATTATCAATGAGATTTCTTCCTTTAGATTGGCTGGTTCTGATTGCTACACTTGCTGTAGTGATTGTTTACGGTATTTACCGAAGCAGGACCGGTAAAAATCCGGAAGGGTATTTTCTTGGTAACCGACAAATGCCCTGGTGGCTGGTGATGCTCAGTATCATGGGTACACAAGCAAGTGCCATTACCTTTCTTACAGCGCCGGGACAAGCCTATACCGACGGTATGCGCTTCGTGCAATATTATTTCGGTTTACCCTTGGCGATGATTGTGTTATGCATTTCTTTTGTTCCCCTTTTTCATCGCTTAAAAGTGTTTACGGCTTACGAGTTTTTAGAATCAAGGTTTGATGTTAAAACACGTACACTCACTTCTTTTTTATTTTTATTGTCGAGGGGATTCAGTACAGGTATCAGCATTTTTGCACCCTCCCTGGTATTGCATAGTATGTTGGGTTGGGATTTGACGGTCACCAATCTGTTTATGGGCGGCTTGCTGATTGTTTACACGGTCAGTGGCGGTGCGAAAGCCGTTGCGTATACACAGCAATTACAGTTTCTGATCATTTATGCAGCCATGTTTATAGCGGCCTATTATGCCGTTCATTCTTTGCCCGAAGGCATTGGTTTCACCGAGGCATTGCATATTGCCGGAAAGAGCGGTAAAATGAATGTCATCACAACCGGAACGACCGATAACGGATTTGATTGGAAAGACCGGTATAACATCTGGAGCGGTTTGATTGGTGGTTTTTTTCTGGCGCTGAGTTATTTTGGAACGGATCAGAGTCAGGTAGGACGTTATCTTACGGCGAAGGATACACGTGAAAGCAGAATGGGCTTGCTGATGAACGGCCTGTTAAAGATCCCTTTACAGTTTTCGATCCTGCTCATTGGATGTTTGGTGTTTGCGTTTTATGCATTTTATAAAGCCCCTGTTTTTTTTAATAAGGCGCAGGAAAAGCTTGTTTTACAATCGGAGTATGCACCTGCCTACCAAAAAATCGTGAACGAGTACGATCAATTGCAGGAACAGAAAAAAGGACTTGTTCTTGAGTTGTCTTCCCATTTGAAAAAGCAAAAAGCAAACAAGAGTGATAGTCTTACTTTGTTGTTGAAAACGATGGAAGCAAAGGGACAACAACTGCGTACGCAAGCAAAAGCAATCATTTCAAATGCCAATCCCGGTGCCGATACCAATGATACCAATTATGTCTTTTTGCATTTTGTGAGTGATACCTTGCCCTCCGGTTTGGTAGGACTGATCATTGCTATTCTTTTTTTGGCAGCCTGGGGTAGTATCGCTGCCGCACTCAATGCACTTGCTTCCTGCACCTTGATGGATTTTCACCGGAAATTCAGTAAGACTTCCATGACTCCAATTCAGGAATTCCGATGGGGGCGCATCTATACACTTATTTGGGGTATTGTATGTATCGTCGTTGCGCAATTTGCATACAGTCTTGGAAATAGCTTGATTGAAGCGGTCAATATTTTGGGCAGTTGGTTTTACGGGACCATTTTAGGGATTTTTCTGGTTGCCTTTTATTTCAAAAAAGTGAAAGGAACCGCCGTTTTTTATGCCGCCATTTTAGCAGAGGCTATTGTTGTAGTTGTTTATTATCAGGATCTGATTTCGTTTTTATGGCTGAATGTGATTGGCGCAGTGGCTGTGATTTTGTTTTCGGGTTTGTTGCAATCCGTATTCAATCGTTATAATGAAATGCGAAGCAATTAAATTTGTAACATGATGCAGAAATATGTTAGCTTTTTGATACTCATTACAGCAACTGTTCTTATAACAGGTTGCGGCAAAAACTGTCGGGATGAAAATTGTCCCAATCTGGCAATTCCCGGTTTTTTGTTTCGTATTCAAAACAGTGCCGGTAAAGATCTGATGACGGGACCTTTCAAGCAATACGATACATCAGAAATTGAGATTTACGGTAAAAGACTTACTGACGGCGGGCTCGATCCCGTCCGACGGAAATTTAATTACATTGCTTCCGATGAGTCGATTACGGTCTATTTTGTAGCATCCACAACGTATGAGCCGTTTTATCTAAAGATCAAAGATGTGGTTACGGATTCATTTTATTTTGGCTACCGGTTAAATGTTACCGCTTGTTGCGATCAGAGTTATTATTTTTTAAAACGTGTTAATAATAACACCAACGTTTCGGTGGCTTTGCCCAATACACGATATAATCTGATTCATCCCTAAAAAAAATCCCCGGTTTCCCGGGGATTGTAATTTATTTTAACTCTTTTTGAAGTTTCTCGTTGTGGCGTACATACGTATCGTCTTTTTCTTCTCTGGCTAGTTCCATTGATTTTTGTGACATGATCAACGCTTCCTGTTTGCGACCCATTTTTAACAGCGTACGTGCTTTTTGATAATAAATCCAGTATCCTTTGGGGTTCTGTTCAATGGCTTTATCGTACCATGAAATTGCCTGATTCAGGTCTTTGTTATTTTCGGAATAATAGAAGGCACCGCTGAAATACGGACGGTTGTCTTTAACCAGTGTATTCTCAATTTGCTTCATCACTTTGGTGTCAATTTCTGTTGTGACCGGTAAAGCAACTATTGTTTTTTCCCATATCAATTGTACATCACAGGATGTGTTTTTGATGTTGGCGATTTGGATTGTGAATGTTTCGGTTGGTGTTGCCGATACAGCAGGCTGAACAACGACACGAACGAGATCCTGATCTTGTTTGTAATCGGCAGGTGATGTAACATTGGTTTGTTTGCTGATGATAAGGGTCCATTCTTTTTGACCGGGTATCGTGAGCAAACCATATTTGCCGGCAGGAATTTTTACGCCATTGATGTTAACTTCATCGCTGAAGCTGATGGTTGTGGCACTATTGGCTCCCGTGCGCCAAATGTCGCCGTAAGGTACCAGATCACCATATACAGTGCGTCCTTTTGCACTCGGACGACTGTAAGAAATTTCAATGCTTCCCAATCCAAAATCCTGTTTGATGGTTTGAGCAGGAGAGGGTTGGGGTATTTTTAAGGATTGGGCCTTTGTAGTTGTAAGGGTTAAAAAGGCAAGAAAGATCAAAAGGAGTTGCTTCATATGACATTTTTTTTGCAAAGTTAGGAAAGACTCTATTGGTTGCTATAAAATAATTCAAGAGCTCCTGTTTGCGAGTTGGTTTATTTCGAAAAGCCGGGGTGGAACTGTTCCAGTGTTTTGCGAAGAAATTCACGGTCTAAATGCGTGTAGATTTCGGTTGTTGTGATACTTTCATGTCCCAACATTTCCTGCACCGCTCTTAAATCGGCCCCTCCTTCTACCAGATGGGTTGCAAACGAATGCCGAAATGTATGGGGTGAAATCTTTTTCTTGATCCCGGCCTTTTGAGTCAGATCTTTAATAATCAGAAAAATCATGATGCGGGATAAAGGATTTCCGAATTTATTCAGAAAGAGGAAATCTTCTTTTCCGGGTTTGACCGGTACATGTACCCGGATGCTGCTCCGATACAATTGAATGTATTTGATCGCGCTTGTACCGATGGGAACCAATCGTTCTTTGTCGCCCTTCCCAATAACACGTATGAATCCGGCATCGAGATACAAATGCGAAAGTTTCAATCCAATCACTTCACTCACACGCAATCCGCAACTGTACATGGTTTCAAGAATGGCTTTGTTGCGACCACCGTCCGGCTTGCTGAGATCAATCTGATTGATGATTTGTTCTATTTCCTGGTAGCTTAACACATCGGGCAGACTGCGTTTGAGTTTGGGTGCCTCCAGCAGCGCAGTAGGGTCCTGATGGGTAATTTTTTCCAGTAAACAATATTTGTAAAATTGTCTCAATCCTGAAATGATGCGGGCCTGACTGCTTGCTGTCATGCCCAGTTCTCCGATGTAGCGGATGAATTGCTGCAATTCTTTCAATTCCAGCTCGGCCGGTGTTTTCATGTTGCCTGTTGCCAGCAAATGTTGTGTGATGAGTTCAACATCATGTAAGTAGGCTTCTATGGAATGGTCGCTCAATGACTTTTCCAGTTGCAGATAAACTTTGAATCCTTTTTTATACGCTTCCCACATGCACAACCAACGGTTTGATGTTTGAAAGTTAAGAAGAATTATATTCGCTGCTCAAAATCAAATTCTGCAGCAGCAATGAAATCCATGAATCTTTCCGGTTTTAAGCGATTGATGAAAAAGAATCGACGCAGATTTCGTTATTTTCTAACACGACTTGAAACGGTTAAGCCCCGTGGACTCAATAAAAAAGTACAGGAGCTCGACAAAGAAGTGTGGGCGGAGACCGATTGCCTGGCCTGTGCCAATTGCTGCAAAACCATGACGCCTACTTTTACGAATAAGGATATCAAACGTATTGCGGCCCATTTCAAAGTAACGCCCGAAGCATTTAAGGAAAAATGGTTGTATAAAGAGCGGAGTACCGGCGACTGGATGAATACACGTCAGCCCTGTCAGTTTCTGAATCTCAAAGACAACAAATGCTCGATCTATGAAATCCGGCCGGAAGACTGCAGTGGATTCCCGCACCACCATAAAAAGGTCTTTACCGATTGGGTACACGTTTACAAACAAAACGTGGAATATTGCCCCGCCACCTACAAACTCGTTGAGAAAATGATGGAGCAGGTCGGAAAAGTGTAACAGCTTTTTCTTTTTGTTGACACAAGTACTTTTTACTTGTGGATTTCACTTGTAAAATGAAATTCGATATCCGGATTGTTTTGTCGTTCGGTATTCAGAAACCACTCACTTTGTGCCAGGTAAACGATATGGCCATCTTTATCGGCAGCGATGTTATTGGTTTTAAACCGGGTAAAATCTTCCAGTTTTTTCGCGTCTTTACTGGTGATCCAGCATGCTTTGAAATAGGGCAGTGCTTTAAATTCGGCAGAAGCCCCATATTCCTGCAGTAAACGGTATTGAATTACTTCAAATTGAAGTTCGCCAACACAGCCAATGATTTTTTTGTTGCCTCCAAATTGTGTAAAGAGCTGCGCAACACCTTCGTCGGTTAATTGCATTAATCCTTTTTCCAGTTGTTTTGTTTTCATTGGGTCTTTGTTGACCACTTCTTTAAACAACTCCGGTGAAAAAACGGGAATGCCGGTGAAGAAGAAATTTTCCCCTTCTGTAAGTGTGTCGCCAATTTTAAAATTACCCGTATCAAACAAGCCCACAACATCTCCGGGATAAGCTTCTTCAATGACATCTTTTTGACGGGCCATAAAGGAGTATGGATTACTGAACCGCACATCTTTATCCAGTCGTACATGATGATAATATTTATTCCGTTCAAATTTTCCGGAACAAACACGCAGGAAGGCAATACGATCACGATGTTTGGGGTCCAGGTTGGCATGAATTTTAAATATAAAACCACTGAAGCGATCTTCGTTCACATCCAGTTTTCGTGCAGAGGTTTCTCTGCTTTGAGGCAAGGGAGCAATGCGTATAAATGTATCCAGCATTTCTTTGACCCCGAAATTATTAACGGCACTTCCAAAAAAGACCGGCGCAACTTTTCCCTTGAGATAATCATCTGCATTCAGTTCGCCGTGAACACCATCTACGAGTTCAACATCTTCTCTTAGTGTTGCTGCATCTGATTCTCCGATTTTGGTATCGAGTAAAGGTTCATTCAGGTCTTTGATCTGCACCACATCTTCATCACTGGCTTTGGTATTGGGCGTAAACAAGACCAGACTTTTATTGTGCAAGTCATAAACCCCTTTAAAGTCTTTTCCGCTGTTGATGGGCCAGGTCATGGGATGGAGATGGATGTTGAGTTCTTTTTCAACCTCTTCCAGCAGCTCGAATCTGTTTTTGCCGTCGCGGTCCATTTTGTTGATGAAAACGATCACGGGCGTATCACGCATGCGGCACACTTCCATCAAACGGCGTGTTTGCTCTTCCACACCATTCACACTGTCGATGACGAGAATAACACTGTCAACGGCAGTCAATGTACGGTAGGTGTCTTCGGCAAAGTCTTTGTGACCGGGTGTATCCAGCAGGTTGATCAGGATGCCATTGTATTCAAAAGTCATAACGGAAGTGGCTACCGAAATTCCTCTTTGGCGCTCAATTTCCATGAAATCGCTCGTTGCATGTTTCTTGATCTTGTTGCTTTTGACCGCACCGGCAATTTGGATGGCACCTCCAAAAAGCAAGAGCTTTTCGGTCAAAGTGGTTTTCCCGGCATCCGGGTGTGATATAATGGCAAACGAACGGCGTCGTTTGATTTCATTCGCATATTTCATTACTGTCGATTGAAGCGTTTTGAAATGAACGGCATTTCGATTCGAGATACATCTGCAACATCTTGTTTGATGAGCGTTTTCTTTGTCCCGGACGCGGCATTCAACCGGTTCCGTTTTACAACAGATTGAACAGGACGTTAATTGCTTTTCCGGAGCTATCACTCTGTTTCTGAATGAATGCTGTATCTGGAATCGTTGTTTTTAATGGAGCGCAAAGGTAAGCAGCAGGTAGATTTCTGCCCGAATAATTTTGTTTTTTACAAAATTCAGATCAACTAATTTTGAGCAATGCGTAAAACCTTTGAGATATTCTGGAACAGTCTCCAGTTTGCTTTGATCGAACTGCGTAAGAACAAATTGCGTACGTTCCTGAGTTTACTGGGTATTACGTTTGGTATATTTTGCATCATCAGTGTCATGGCCACGGTCAACAGTCTGGAACAGAACGTGCGTAATGAATTCAAATCTTTCGGCAACAATACCATCTATGTTCAAAAGTGGCCCTGGGGCGGAGGGAGTGATTACCCCTGGTGGAAATACATGAGTCGGCCCAATCCACGCTACAAAGAAATGATGCCTATTAAAGAAAAGGTTTCATTGGCTTCTCATGTAGCATTCACTTATTTCAATTCCTCCGAAATCGAATACGAAGATGTATCACTAAGTCGGGTCAACTGGTATGGCATTACCGAAGAATTCACTCAAATTCAATCAGTCTCCATCGAATATGGACGTTATTTCAGTGTTTCCGAATTTGAGTCGGGTCATTCCATTATGATCATGGGCTTCAATGTTGCAGAGAAGTTATTTGATAAACCGCAATATGCCATCGGAAAAAAAGTGAGCATTAAAGGGCGTAAAGTAACAGTAATAGGGATCGTCAAAAAGCAGGGACAAAGTTTAATCGGAGGCTGGGATTTTGATAATGTTATCATGGTGCCGTACAAATTTGCTTCCAGGATAGGAAGTGAAGTGCGCAGCGACGGATTTTTGATTGTGAAAGGCAAAGATGGCATTCCCATTGAAGAGTTGAAAAATGAGTTGCGTGGCGTGATGCGTGGTATTCGCAGATTGAGTCCGCGCCAGGAAGATAATTTTGCGTTAAACGATGTCAATAGCGGAAGTACACAAATCAATGCCATTTTCAGCGGAATGACCATTGGAGGCATTGCAATCACCATCCTTTCTTTTATTGTTGGAATTTTTGGTGTCGCCAATATCATGTTTGTCACAGTCAGGGAGCGAACCAATATCATTGGACTGAAAAAAGCGGTGGGTGCCAAACGCCGGACAATACTCTCCGAATTTCTCATCGAAAGCGCTTTACTGTGTGTGCTGGGGGGCTTGATTGGTTTGATCCTTGTATTCTTTCTCACGCTGGTTCTAACCAACGTGTTTCACTTTGAAGTGTTTATCTCCTGGGGGTTGTTTCTGGGTGCTGTAATGGTTTGTATTATCACCGGAATTCTCGCGGGTATCATACCTGCGTTCATTGCAGCAAAAATGGATCCCGTGGTTGCCATTCGAAGGAAGTGATTCCTGTTCGTTTCTGTTCAGTCTACGATCTTTCAGATTGGTGAATTCGCCAATGGGATTGATGAAAGTTCATTCAATCGATTTCGGGTATCTTTGTTGCCAACATTAAAGTTTCTGTAGTTGTCTGTAACCATTTTAGCCATTGAATCTTCCTGCGATGAAACCTCGGCTGCTGTTTGTCGGGACGGAATCATTTTGTCGAATGAAATTGCCACGCAAAGTGTACATGAGCAATATGGCGGTGTAGTGCCCGAACTTGCCGGAAGAGCCCATATGGAACATATTGTACCGGTGGTAGATGCGGCCATCAAAAAGGCCGGCGTGGATTTGCATGACTTAAACGCAGTGGGATTTACGCAGGCTCCGGGTTTGATTGGAAGCTTGCTGGTGGGGGCACAGTTTGCCAAATCCATGGCCTTGGCGCTTGGTGTGCCATTGATAGGCGTACACCATATGCAGGCACACGTACTGGCCAATCTTATTGGTGATCCTGCGCCCGAATTCCCTTTTTTGTGTTTGACCGTAAGCGGAGGACATACGCAAATTGTATTGTGCAAAAGCCCTCTTGATATGCAGGTATTGGGCGAAACGATTGATGATGCCGCGGGAGAAGCTTTTGATAAAGCAGCAAAATTATTGGGACTTCCTTATCCCGGCGGACCTTTAATTGACCGTTATGCCTCACAGGGAAATCCGGAGCGGTTTCAATTTCCGGAACCACAAATACCGAATCTGAATTTCAGTTTCAGCGGTGTGAAAACTTCTTTTTTGTATTTTCTGAAAAATGCGGGGAAGAGTCTTGTTTACAAAGAACAATTTCTTGCCAGTGAAGCAGAACGGCAACAGTTCATTACCGATAACCTGCCCGATATCTGTGCTTCCATTCAAAACCGAATCGTTTCCATCCTGCTTCATAAATTAAAAAAAGCGGCACAACTTACAGGCGTAAAACAAGTTTGTCTTGCGGGTGGAGTTAGTGCCAACAGCGGATTACGAAAAGCATTTCTGGAGATGGGGGAGCGTCATCATTGGAAAACATATATTCCTGATTTCGCCTACTGTACCGATAACGCCGCAATGA
Organism: Lacibacter sp.; assembly: GCA_049240625.1. Classification (GTDB taxonomy): domain Bacteria; phylum Bacteroidota; class Bacteroidia; order Chitinophagales; family Chitinophagaceae; genus Lacibacter. Next base: position 19,196 of record JBMLSG010000110.1, read on the forward strand.
TCGCGCTCACAGCGTATCACAAATATTTGAAACAGGATTTTGTTTCACTTGATGCCGTGCCCGGTGCAAGGAGTTCCTGGGATTCCTGATTCGTTTCAATTGACCCGTATGCCCAATACTTTTTTTCAATTCAAGCAATTCATCGTCCATCAGGAGCATGCTGCGTTGAAAGTTAGTACCGATAGTTGTCTGTTCGGAGCCTGGTGTGCAAACAGGATTTCGGAGATCCATTTATTACCCGACCGTATTTTGGATATAGGAGCCGGTACCGGTTTGCTCATGCTGATGTTGGCACAAAAAACCGAATCCTTGATTGACGGCATTGAAATTCAGGAGCCTTCTTTTTTGCAGGCACAATCAAACATCCGACTATCACCCTGGAGCGACCGTTTGCGTTTGTACAAAGGAGATGTAAAAGTGTTTGATTTTTCCTGCTGCTATGATTTTATTATTAGTAATCCTCCTTTTTATGAAAAAGACCTGCGTTCTGAGTTTGAAAGCAGAAATGTGGCGATGCATGATGCCGGTTTGAAAGTAGAGGATTTGTTACGGGTCGTTGACCGACATTTATCACCGGAGGGACGCTTTGCCGTATTGTTGCCCGCGCATCGTGTTGAATTGGTCATCGCCCTTGCGCAACAACAAGGCTTGTGGGTTGAGCATCGTTGTGATGTCAAACAAACGGTCTCGCATTCCGTTTTTCGTTCCTTTCTGATCTTTTCCAAGATTCAAAAACATCCCATTGGTGAAGAAATCAGTATTCGCAATCATCTAGGTTCCTATACTAAACAATTCTCGGATCTGCTTCGCGATTATTATTTGTATTTATAGCATAGAGGGTTAGACTCCGGCGTACGCTTTCATATAGGAGAAAGCCGGCGTCAAGACCCCGTTTCTTAAAATCGTTGCCCGGTTGATGATCTCTGCATCCGGATTGGTAAGGTCTTCCAAAATGTATTTGATGAGTTGTTCGCCAAAGTATCTGGAAGCATCCCGTGGCAACTCGTTAGGCAAGTTGGGCACAGCCATGATGTCCACGGTATCGGGAATGTAGGGTTCCGTTTTATCAAGGGTTGTCTTACTGATGCCATATACAGGATCCTTTATGGAAGAATCGCCGGCATTCACGGGTACAGATCCTTTTTCATCATTGGTAATATCTGCAATCGTTTGAATTTTAAACTGCGGACTTTGAAACTCATCGATCGTGAACAAGGGAGGGACGTTGTGATCCCAGTAGACGCCATTCAGCAAGATGTCGGTTACTTTGGTAAACGGACTGAAATTGCATTTGTATTCGGATGGGTTTCCGTGAAAGTCTTCCCGGTTGTACGTACCGTCATCTTTTCGTTCATAAAGATCTCTGCCTTTCAATTGTACATACACAGGGTAATCGTATTGTTTGTGCAGAAAATCGAAAGGTTCCACCTCTGTAATGCCCATCAGGTTCATAACTTCCAGCAATCCGTGTGCTACTCGTCCCGAACCGGTAATGGCTATTTTCAGGTTCGGTAATTTCAGGCCAAAATAAGTATGAATCAACTGTCTGTAATCGCGGCACTCCACAACCCGTCCTAATTGAAACAAGCCGGTTCGTTTACCATAAGCCATCATGCCGTTGTGCGCACCGACTACACCCGCAAAAAAACCAAAGCCAATGATGCGTTGACCGTCTTTGTGCGTGAGACATTCATAGTCGATCATGGTAATTTTTTTCGCAACCATTGCACGGATCAGCGGCTGATTGTGCGCCTGCATTTTTTTTGTATGCGAAAAGAAAAAATAAGTTTTGTTTGGAATCAACTGATCTACGGGAACTTCTTTAATGCCCAATAAAATGGAACAGTCCGAAAGATCGTCTACGACTTCAATACCTGCATTTCTGTAATCTTTGTCCGAATAACAACGATCCGCTGAGGATTGTACCTTTATACGAATGTCTTTTAAATTTTCGTGTACCCATTTACACTGGTCGGGAGTTAACGCAACACGGCTATCGGCAGGAATTTTCCCTTCCCGGATGATACCAATTTGAATCATATGACAAGTTTAAGCGTGCGCAAGTTACTTATGTTGAAGGAACCTTCCATTCTCTTTGGAGAAATTGATGGTTGAAAACAAAACTTTCTGTAATATTGCACCCCGTTTGGTCGCCGACCGAATTAATTAGCCCGGATGGCGGAACTGGTAGACGCGTCAGACTCAAAATCTGGTATTCGCAAGGATGTGCAGGTTCGATTCCTGTTCCGGGCACAAACGCCCCTCCAACTTGATTGGAGGGGCGTTTTGCATTGCATTAATAGATTTTCATTCGTTTGATAAATACGATTACTAATCAGGAGATTCTTCGCTTACACTCTGAATGACG
>JBMLSG010000111.1:0-4202 GCA_049240625.1 Lacibacter sp.
CCGTATTGTTGTTGCAATTTTTGATAATGCCTTAAAATCATTTCCAGTTCCTGCAGACACTCTTTTGGATGAAAGCCAAAATTATGCGGATGCCACCACAAATGATAGTAACCCTCTGTCCTTGCCGCAAAGGTCATTTCCTTTAAAATACGTCGCATTTTTAATTGATTGATTAACGAGGATTTCGAAGTCCAGGCACGGTACAACCGACTTGCGGGCAATTGCAAGGGATGTTGTTTCAAATCAATTTGATCCAGTGGTACAACTTTATTACCAAATAAAGACGAATAAGCGTCGCCTGTTCTGAAGACTTTTTTTAAGATTGTTTCCGGTGTGTTGGCATCCCAGTACCAAACCGAAGGATTGGAACGCACCGTTTCAATTCCAAGTTCAGCGCAAACAGTAAGATAGGACGCATTGAACTGGTTACGGGGAAACACAAGAGAGCGCAACGTATGTCCCCTTTTCGAAGCTACCGTAATTGCCATTGACAAATCGGCGCGAAACTGTTCTGGTGTTTGTCCGGGCTCTTGACAATAATAATGACTGTAAGTATGGGTTGCGGTTTCAAATAAGGAATTGTTTTCGAACAACCCAATGAGTTGGGGCGCAAAATGAAACGGATCTTCCGGTTCCATGAATCCGTGATCCACGCTCCAGGCATAAGATGAAACAACCCGTCGGTTGTACGTTGGCAAAAGCGCCGGTTTGTGTTGCTCCCATTCAGCTGCATTCCTGTTGTACAACATGCCAACGGTAGCCCATGTTACATGAATTTGATAACGCGTAAACAACTCGATCAACGGAGGAAACAAGGCTCTTGTATTCAAAAAATACGTTCTTGAATCCTGTGCATCGAGTGTCATTTTATCAAATCGGCCCCAGTGCAGTTCAAAATCAAGCGAAATATTGAAAATCCCCGGCATCCGGTAAAATTAGGAAAATCGATTGAAATCGTTTCCCTTCGAACCGGTAAGCATAGGAGCCAATAAAGAGAACGCAACAACAATTCATCCTGAACTGCTGTTGCGTTCTGTCGTTCTTTATTCTTGTTTGGATTTGAATTCGATTCCCTTTTTAGCGCCGTAAGCAACTCCGGCAGCTAATAGAAAAAACAAACCACTGTCAATGGGCACTAAATCCGGATCACCACCACCACCTCCACCGGGATCATCCAATGGAGGATCGTCAATTGGCTGAGCGACAGCGGAAATCTGCATAAAACAGCATACAACCAGAACGAAAAAACATTGCTTTATTGCTTTAAGTCCCGGAAATTGATCTTTTTTCATGAATTTAAATCTTACTGTACAATTATTTTTACTGTTTTAATTCTTGTTTTCCCTTTACTGAGTTGAACGAAGTAGACACCGGATGTTATGGCAGCATAATTCAAGTCAATATTCTGAACTTGATTACCTCCTGAATGTTGAATTGTTTTATTTAAAATACTCTGCCCTAAAGTATTTACTATAATCAAATTATAGTTTCCGGCATCTTTATTTTTCAATTCCAGTGTGATAACCTTGTTTGTAATTGTTGTGGGATACAACATAACGAAACCGGCACCTTCGTTCCGATTCACAGAAACTACATTGCTGAATTTCGCTCCACCTTTCTCATCAACTAATTGAATCCGGTAATGATTCCATCCATGTATCGGATTTTGATCAATCTTCTGGTAGTCCAATGATTCAAGGTTTGAGTTAATTTGACCAATGGTCTCAAATGAATTACCATCAGACGATCTTTCAATGACAAAATATTTAATTTGCTCATTTGAATTTACTTTCCAATTTAACTGATTAACAGCTCCCGTGGCAATAGCATTGAATGATAAAAATTTCAAGTCTACAGTTTTGCCGGGTTGGAATACTACTTTAAAGCGATTTAAACTTTTACTTCCAGGCTCATCAGTAACTCTGAACGAATAAAGTGTTTCATTTCCAACAACTTCAATAGGAGTTTCAGTACCACTATAAGTATCCAATAAATATGCTTGAAGCGATCCAAGTTGCAAATCTTCCGGTTTGAATTTTAAAACATACTCTCTATTGGTCGCTTTCCAGAATGAAATATGTATTGTATCATTTGGCTGGACTTTTGATCTGCTTTCTACACTTAATCGGTTCATTCCATTTTGTACTAGTGCTAGGTTTTCGCCAAAGTTTTCAAGCTTTGGTGCATCATAATCAATTATTGATTCAATGCCATATGAACTACTGATTCTGAACAGAGTTCCATCTACAAACTCACCTATTCCATTGGCTTCTTTTTTGTACATACTGATGTTTAATTTTCCAATATGTGCTGGAGAAACACGGAATAAGAATGAAGGATTGTCCGCTTGGTTAGGGTTCGTTTTGTAACTTTCTTTTGTTACAACTGTTCCTCCTGTATTTCTTTTCCGTACCAAAACAGCCTGTGCTGATTGTGTATTCACAAATGTATTGTCCATTCCGGGAGCAATACCATCATGTGGAGTTACAACATAATTATCTGTACCTGCACTTTCTCTACTCAAAACACGGTATCCTCCTTGATTGCTGTTTAATAAAGGATCCCAAATCCAGAAATTTGAACTAATCTTATCGTAATTGTTATCCTGCTTCCACAAGGTCAACAAATTGACTTGACCCGGATATGGATTCGGAAGTACTTGGAAATTATCTGAAATACTAAAAGACTGATTTTTTTGCTTAATCGGCCCTTTAGGTCTTAATGTTGTAATTCCACTACCGATGTTTTTAACAGTTCGATCTCCGCGAACAAAAAGTAAATAGCCGCCATGTCTGTTATCTTGAACATCCGGAGTTCCATTCAATCCATCCCATGGATTAGCCTGAGACGGATTGTAATATCGGACGGAGGAACTTGCCCCTATTATAATCATATCGTATCCGTATGTTAATGCAACAGAACATTGCAAACTATTTCCGGTTATTAACGTTCCGCTATTGCCTCCAGATACAGGATCTGTCATTCCAGAGCCATCACACCAGGGTGAAGGTATTGTTCCATCTTTATGACGGGTCCAGGCTTGTCGAATAGTATTATTAGTAACAGGAATTGACATTAAACGCCATGTTCGTCCGGCAGGTATATACCGCTCTACTACTGCTTCCCCATTCACCGTCCAGCCGTTGGTGTTACCCACACGGGCGGTACTGTCGGCATTGGAGATGATGGTGAAGTTATGAGTGGCTCCACCTCCGCCATCGTCACCGTCCAAATCAATTGTGCGCACTTCGCCACCGGCTGTTGAGAAGGTCATATGCCCCATGAATGCGGCTTCACTTACGAAGCGTTTGTTATCAATTCCTGAGAAATCAATGCTTCTGAAATTACCGTGTGTCGGTTCAACCAAACCGGAGATCAACTGTACGGGACCATTACTTCCATTGAAACGCATATCCGCAGGCGTCGTAATTCGTCCACTGTTGATCACCGTAAAGTCGCCTGCAATAGCCGGATTGTTATCAAATGTTTTGGCACTGGTATTCTGAAGTGTCAAATGACCGTAGTTCGCATTGATTACATTTTGTGATGCGCCTTTGGTAACGTTTTGATTGTATATGGCCGTTCCGGTTTCTTCTGATATTAACGAACCGTTGGTGCCTTTAGAAACCAGGAAGTTGAAGGTAATTACATCGGTATTAATATTCAAACGGCCTGTTTCAATAGCACAGGTGTCATTTACCGTTACATCCTGATCGAGATTCACCTGATCGCTCGCGCCATTTTTATTGATACCCAACTTATAGAACACTTCGCCACCCAATGCAACGGTACTGATTTTTTGAGTGGTGCCACCCATAAAGCGTACCCAGCGTTCATTGGGAGTAAAGGTGGTGGAAGCTTCACGTATCCAGTGACCAAATACATGAGCGTCCCCTCCTGATACCGTAGATAATGTAAGGGTTCCTTTAATGTGCATACTATCGCCCACAATCAGTTTATTGGGCATAGCATTCATGGTAACGGTAGAACCGGGCTCAATACGCAACGTACCATATATGGCGCGATCGGCAATGCCGGAGGTAACATACCCTTCGGTACTGCCAATACTCAACAAGGTATTGTTTTGAACAATGATATCATTCGGATAACCGGGTGTTACACCTATGGTACTTCCCGAGCCGGCTGTCCATTCAAAGTTCCGGTCAAATCCGGGACCTCCATTATTGTAGATCAACGTAGAG